>DATHRD010000051.1:0-126994 GCA_035482045.1 Thermoanaerobaculia bacterium | reverse complement strand
GGCGGAGTCACGCGATTCACCGGCTCAGTCACGCGATTCACCGGCTCAGTCACGCGATTCACCGGCTCAGTCACGCGATTCACCGGCTCAGTCACGCGACACACCGGGCTGAGTTACGCGATTCACCGGCTCAGTCACGCGATTCACCGGCGGAGTAACGCGATTCCCCGGCTCAGTCACGCAACACACCGGCGGAGTTACGCGACACAGCAGGCGGAGTTACGCGACACACCAGGCGGTGTAACGCGATACGCAGGCGCAGGAACGCGATACGCACGCGCAGGAACGCGATACACAGGCGCAGGAACGCGATACGTACGCGCAGGAACGCGATACACAGGCGGTGAAACGCGATACACAGGCGGTGAAGCGCGATACACAGGCGGTGAAACGCGACACGCAGGCGGTGGAACACGGGAAGATCTTGAGCTCGCGCCTCCCTCCCATCGAGAGCCCTTCTCCCCCGCGGGTTTTTGCGGGGGAGAGTCCGACGGTCTTCGACCGACCGCCGTGAACGAAGATAGCTCGCGCCACTCAGGAAACACCGATCTTCGGCAACTCGGGACGATGTGTGATGCCGATCTCAACTGCCAATCGCCCGAATCGCCGGGACCGATGTGGCAGCAAAGAGCCTCACTCATGTGGCCGAGGCTGACTCACCCAGACCCTGAGGGGCGCAATCGCGGCTATGTTCTCGAAATCCCTGTCTGTACTCAACATGACGAGTTCGTACCGGATGCAGAGCCGGGCGAGGAGGGCATCGATCGTGCCGACCTGGAGACCGCGACGACGACAGTCGTTGCGAAGATCTGCCGCTGGGATGACCCTCGCTATGATCGCGGCGCATGGCAAGCGACCAGACACTGGTGTCAACGAGGACTTTCAATCTCGTGACCGTGCGGTCTTGTAGTCGTATTTCGGATCCCACTCGAGGGTGCCGAAAAGATCGACGATCTTGCTTTGGAGTCGTCGGGCAATGAACTCCTCCAGCGCCCGCGTAACGGCTGCCGTCTTCGTGCGTTCTCCGCTGACCGCGACGGCCCGATCAAGGAGGTCCGGATCGATCGCAAGGTTGGTTGCCATGTGCGAAGCATCGCACAAGATCTCCGGCATCTCGACAACCAGCTCGTCGCGATACGCACAAGCGACGCCTTCCAGCTCCCGCGTCAGCACCGCATCGACCGATGTCCCCTCCCGCCGCGCCAGAGCCCGCAGCACTTCCCGCTGATACCGCGGCACCCTCGCTCGAAGTTCCACCAGCCGGATCGCCTCCGGCAGCACCGACGGGGCATCCTTCCCGAGCGCATCTTCGATCACCGACTGCTCCCACTTCTGCATGGCCACCGCCACCAGCTCCTCCCGCGTCATCCGCTCCCCGATGGCCGTCCAAACCGCTACAATCGCCCCATCCTCGATCTCCCGTTTCAGCTCGTTGAGGGTCATGCCCAGCAGATCCGCCGCCGTCATGAGGGCGAAGTTGGGTATTGACATACTTGACGCACACGCCGACTTCAGGCTTATTGTTATTTTATGGTTGGTGCTTGTGATTCTGATCGCCGCTAGGCCCGCTAGGTCGGACTTTCTCGACTTCAACCGTGTATACACCACCAAACAAATCTTCGTAACGCACGACGCACCCAGTCACGGAAACTGTGAGGTGTTGGGGGTTGTGTCGCACGTCAGTCAACCACTCTGGCTGCATTCCTTTGAACTGATCAATTCTCAAATCAGGAATGGGTATACTGCTTTGTTCATTGGGGTCTACTGCCAAACCAAAGAACTTAGGCAAATCCCCTTCCTCGCGTCCATGGGTCGGCGGCGGCAAAGACAATCCGACCCCAATATCCGGTTTCGCTGCTACCGCTGGTACCCCGATAGGGATCGTCGTCGTCGTTGCGATATAAGCAGTAGTACTGGACATGGTATAGGCTACCTCAACATATATTTCGCTCGGTACAAGTTGGACGTTCACCGCCGGAGCATTGCCGTTATTCACAATTTCAATGAAGAGTGTTGGCAACTCGCCCGCGATAGCCGTGAGCGATGGATACGCAGCGAGCGATGGTTTATTGGTAATCTGATAGGCGCGCTTAGTGGCGATCGCGAGATCGCGGATTCCCGTGGCTTGGATTTTGGCAGCGTCGGCGGAATATCCTGCGTATTGGGCGAGCGATGTGGTCTGGTCGGCGAGCGTCGTAGTCCGCGCGACGAGGCTCCCCATAGCAACAGCGGATTTCCCGGCATACATAGCGAGCGAGGTAGTCTGTTCGGTGAGATGCTTCATATCGGAAGCATAGCTGCCAGTGGCGGCTGCGAGATTGTGCGTATCGGCGCTTCCGCCTTTCATCTCCGCGAGTTGACCACGCATCGCCTTGAGCTGTTCCTCCGTCGCGTTAGTCTGCCTGTAGAGGAAGCACGAGCCGGCGATAGCCGTCACGGCAAGAACGGCGTTAAAGATGACGGAGAGGAGTTCCACGAGCGACAACCGGCGGAGGGTCCCGCGCTGATCGTGCTCGGATTCCTGGCCCTGATTGGGTTCTACCATGTGATTGCGCTCGCATGGGTGGGGCGACTGACCCGCCCGCGAGCTGTCATCGGCGCGTTCCTGCTGGTCATTGGCCTGCTCTGCGTCATTCGTGGGGCGCTCGATGTCTAGCGCTTGCCATCACCCTTCGGTAGGATCTACCTTGCTGGGATGCGCGTCAAGCCTTTCTGGGATTTCGCTCCCGGCGACGAGGAGGAGTAGGGTAGCGGGATGCCCTTCGTTCGCAAGGTCGGTACTTTCCTTGATGAGGTCTTGGAGTTTCTCCTGTCGGTCATTCATCACTGGAGGGGCGCCTTGACTAGCAGCGTTGTAATCAGCGTTGGCCTCACGGTGTATCAACTGGCAACTCGCGAGGCGCTTCAGTTGAAGACGTACCTCTGGACGCTGGTCGGCGTGGGACTTCCGGTGGCAGTATTCCTAGCGTGGGCGGAAGAGTATCGGGGGCGCGAAAGGGGACAGCTAGAAATCAATCAGTTGAAGTTGGCTCCAGTGCCAGACGTGTCCGCAATGCAGGAAGCCTTAATGCATTCCCGAAACGATACCGATAGGCAGCGAGAAGAAATTAACCGTTTGACAGAGCAGGTAGAGATACTCACGGATGAACGCCCTAGAATCATCACGTCCGACCAAAGCCGGCAGATCGCAGAGTGTCTAAAGGCATGGCCCGCATATAGGGATCAGCCATACAACAGGCGCGCGATTGTGCTTGCATCGCCACAGGGGTACGACGCCAAGAATTATGCAGGCCAAATTCGCCTAGCGCTCGAACGTGGATTGATTTGGGCTGAAGAAGTAATCGACTTTACACACGGCGATGAGACATATCTGGCCGGAGAGCACGCAGAAGTCAATCAACACCTCCTGAACGCTCACGACGCGAACATAACCATATGGGGTTCCGACACGACAGAGCACTCCGGCGAGCCGCTCGATCAGGCGCTATTGGATGCCTTTCGTCTTGCTGGGGTTGACGCCATACACCGTCCCGGACCCACGTCATTCGGTGGCATGGTTGCCGTCATCGTAGGTAGCGGTGTGGTTACGCAGTCTGCACGCCAGCAGGAGGAAATCCTGCGGCTCAAGGAGGAGTTGGCGAAACAATTACGCGACGCTACGCCGCGAGATATTTCTCCAGAACAGCGTGCGTTAATTGCTAAGCACCTGAAAGACAATATGCCCACAATCCGTGGGAAGATGATGGGACCGCGGCGCGTCAACGTTGTTCCGCTACCAAATCCGCCTGACGCTCCGCAATTCGCGGCGGCCATCGTATCCGTCCTTAGTGCATCGTTTGATTCTCGCATGGGAAGCCCGGATGGTCCGGCGCTCCCGTACACCTATTCGCTTGAGGATATGTCCGGGATTGTCCTCCTGGCGGGGGAGTCATTTCCCGATCCAGAATTCAAAGAACACCACAAGCGGCGCGAACAATTGATCGTGGATGCGTTCGCGGCTGGAGGGATTGAGATTACGCGACGTGAGTGTGAGTTCCGTATACGGGAGACTACGCTACTCGTCGGAAGGCGCGCTTGATGCTGGGAAAGTAGCTCTGGGGCCAGACCTTCGGTCTTCTGCAGGCGATGGGCGGTTCTCGCATAAATCTCGTGTCGTCAGCCACTTGCGCGAATTGTACGCGTTGCCTTCCCTAGGGATGGGCCGGCTGGATCGCAGAAGCTAAGTCCCTGTGGATGTGTGGCTTGCCGGGTTCGTGCGTCTTACGCAACCTCGTCTGGGGACGTTGGCCGAAAGCAAAGAATGGCTGAGATGTCGGCTACAAGCCATTGTTGGTCAAGAGGTTACGACTCTTTGATGAGCCTGAGATACTCTTCATGTTGACCGATCCAGAACCAGGTGATTCCGATGGGAGAGTCGAGGCCGAGAACCCGATGCGAGGCCCCGATCCGAGCCGACCAATACTTTCCGACCCGTTTCAATCGAAGTGATGGGTGTCGAGGATCACTCTTGAGCAGCGCGAAATTCTCGCGTGCCAGTTTCTGGAGCTCGGGTGGAAGCCTCTCAAACGCGCGCCAGAAGCGGCTCGTGGTGCGATGACTCACAGCTCCTTCGTTTCGCCTCGCTCAATTTCCGACAGAGCTTCCGCGGCGAAGCGTTCCAGGCGCCCTTCGGCGACGTCCCGTTCGAGCTCTCTGTCCCAGGTTTCCCAGTCGTGCTCGATGAACCACGCACGGAACTCGGCCAGCTCTTCCGGACTGAGCTTCTCCACTTCACGCTCAATGACTTCGATGTTGGTCATGCGTCTGCGAGGATAACAGAGTGAGACTGTCTTCCCCTTCGCGCCCTTCGCGGCTTCGCGTGAGATCGATGTCACGCGAAGTCGCGAAGAGGCGAAGCGCAGATATCCACTCTCAGCCGGTTGCGAGGCCGTGTGAGGAAATCGATCAGCGACGCCCCCGATCACGGGCCTCCAGTGCTTCTGCGGTGGAGATGGGCTTGCGGTGCTCGGCCCTGCGGAGCAATCTCGAGACCCGACCGGCTCGGTTATCGATGGGGCCGCGCCCACGGTAGGCCTCGGCGAGAGAGGCTCGGCGAAGGAACGAGCTACGCGTCTCGCCAACTCTGCGTGCCGCAGCGTCAATGACCTGGAGATCTGCCTCAGTCAGCGAAACGAGAACCTTGCGCATCGCAATAGGATATCTAGCCTCGAACACACGACGAGTGGAATTGCCTGCAGCCTGTCTGCCGATACTGCGGAGTGGTGCCGATAAGCAGGCCCGATGTGGCACAGACACTCTTGTCTGTGCTAAGTCTCGCCCGACTCGAGAGACTGCAAGCGCTCGGGGCACGCGGCTTCGGCCTGAGCACAGACAAGAGTGTCTGTGCCACATCGGTCCCTGGCTTGCGGCGGCAGGCAGGGAGGAGGCTCGATCAGGTCGCGAGAAATCCAGGCTAGCCGAAGGCTAGCCGAAGACTAGCGGATATCCAATCAGGTGATCCGTTCTCCTTCGCGCCCTTCGCGGCTTCGCGTGAGATCGATTTCACGCGAAGACGCGAAGACGCGAAGCGCAGATTGCCACTCTCAGCCGGTTGCCTGAGAAGCAGCGACCCTCCTCCTTCGCCAGAACGGCGCCCCCGCCCACCGCCCCTCCCCCGCGTAGCACGCGTGACGCATGCGCGCGTAGGCGCGCCAGGTTGTGTCGACGAAGGCCTGGTAATCGGCGAGCGATGTTTCCCCGGCAGCCAGCCCGGTGGAGAGGGCGGTGAGGAGGCCGTGCGAGGAGATCGGGTCGAAGGACATGGCGGCGTCGCCGATGGCCAGCCAGCCGTCGCCGCCGGCGCGGTCGAGGCGCGCGCTTCCGGCGTCGACGCGGCGCGGTGGGGCAGCCATGACATAGCCGCCGGCATCGATGCGCGACTGTGTCAGTGGGGACGGAGTAAACGGGCGCGGCGTGTCGGAGATCAGCATCACGGCGAGTCGTGAATCGGGGAGCGGGGCGCTGTACCACCAGCCAACCTCGGATGCCTCGATGAGCGTGGTGGCGTCGCAGTGGCCGCCGTCGAGAAAGGCTACGGTGGCCATGAGGCGATCGTGGACCACGCGGCGTGCACCGAGGCGGCGGGAAAGCCAGGAGGCGCGGCCGGTGGCGTCGATGAGGAAGGCGCAGTCAATCGCCGAGCCGTCGTCCAACTGCAGGCGCCAGTTGCGGCCGTCTCGGGCGACCGAGGTTACGCGGGTGTTGGTGCGGCGGGTCGCGCCGGCGGCAAGGGCGCGGGCGATGAGCGCCCGCTCGAAGCGGCGACGGTCGAGATGCCATCCGTTTCCATACGGCGAGAAGATGAAGGGCATGTCGTCGACGGCATCGCTTCCCCACATTGAGCGATTACCGGTCGACGGCAGATGATCGTCGGGCGAGATGCCGAGCGCCTGCAGCAGCGGGCGGGCGGAAGGGGGGAGCGACTCGCCCGGCTTCTCGCCTTGATCATCGCCGCGCTCGATGATGGTCGAGGCGATGCCGCGCCCCGCCAGCGACAGCGCTGCCGCCGAGGCGGCTGGGCCTCCTCCGACGATAGCCACCGGCGTCCGCATCAGCGGTACTTCCTCGGGTTGGGCAGGTTGCGCGGCCGCACGCCGCCGTCGACCGGCCGCTCGGTGACGCGCGACTCGTCCGCGGCCACCATCGCGATCGCCGCCTTCTGCTTCCGCTTCTTCTCGATGGTCACGCCGCGCTCGACGTGCATCGTCGACGGGAAGGAGCTGTGGTACGGATCCTTCGGGTTGGTGGTGCCGGGCATCTGCGTGACCACGCCGACGCCGTTCCACTCCTTCACGAATTCGTTGATCACGGACTTGTAGTCTTCGCGCGGTGCCAGGAAGCGAAGCCAGTACTCGCGGTTGTCGAATTGGAAGGCGTCGAATCGTTCCGAGTACGTCTTCTTCGCGTCCATCACCGTGGCGTACTGCTCCTCGGTGAAGACGCTGTTCGGCACGCGCACCGGCCAGAAGGTCGGGAGGAACACACCCTCCTGCCATCCGATGTAGGCGAAGAGGCAACTGGAGGTGTCGGTCTGCCACGGCACGGCCATCCAGCGGCTCACGTCGCCGGGGCCGCTGCCGTCGAGCGGGCCGCCGGGCGCCAGCGCCACCGCGGAGTCGAGCGTCTCGCCGTAATCCTTCGGCGGCCCTTTCCGCAGTTTGAGGCGGAATGGCTGCTCGTACATGATCGGCTGCCGCATCGGCCAGGTCATCTCGCAGCCGGGGTGGAACGGGCCACCGATGGTGTTGTCGAGCGCGGCGACGTCGAGCGCGTGCGGCTGTTCTTCCAGAGGGATGCTGTCGAACTTCGCCGGCGGCTGGGCTTTCGGATTGTAGTCGGCGATGAAGTCGCCCTCCGCCCACTGGCGCATCATCTCGTACTGCAAGCTGGTGATGGCGTACCACTCGCGCGGATCGAGGGCGGGAAGGTTCACGCTGTCGCCGTAAACCGGCGGGATGAGGCCGGGCTCGATGCTGTTGAATGCCGGATTGCGGAATCGCGCGAAGTAGCTGCGGCGGAGCGGCTTTGCGTACTCCGTCTTCTCGGCGAGTGTCGACAGGACCGTAGTGAGGTCGTCAATGCTGCCGAAGCCCCAGATCTTGCCGAAGCCGGCGTTGACCCACTGGTTCTGCATCAGCCGCTGGAAGATCGGCCCGATGTCGTTGGTGAACGACGGCTTTTCGGGGCGGATGGAGGGATCGAGCTGCCAGCCG
Source organism: Thermoanaerobaculia bacterium (assembly GCA_035482045.1). Taxonomy (GTDB): domain Bacteria; phylum Acidobacteriota; class Thermoanaerobaculia; order Gp7-AA8; family Gp7-AA8; genus JADGNZ01. The sequence goes on along the minus strand of DATHRD010000051.1, from coordinate 119,243 downwards.
GCGTCGCGGATGACGTCGTACATGGTGGTCAGGGCGATGACGCCCGGCGCATAGTCGGGCGGCGCGACGACGACCCAGGCGTGGCCGGCCTCCAGCTTCCGGCCGTTGACCATAACCGAGGCCGTGACCGGTCCGTCGCTGACGTCGTCGTGCCAGCCGTTGTTGTTGGCGAAAGTGATGGCGGGGGCTCCGTCTTCCGAGGCGGAGATGCCCCGCCCGCCGAAGACGAGCAGGCGGCCGGCCTCGTCGGTGCGCGCTTCGCCGAGGGAGACCGGCTTGCCGAAGAACTTGCCGCCGTCGAACTGGTATTTCTTTCCCTTGGTGTTCCGGCCGGCGATGGTGCGCGGGCCGGGATCGATGACCAGCTTCTCGCGCGCGGTGCCGATGACTTTGGCGTTGCGGCGCGCGCTCTTCTGCGGCGGCGTCCCCCCGCTGCCGTCGAAGTTGGGGATGTCCATGGCCTCGTCGAACTGGTACCACGCTGCCTTATGGTTGGCCACATGGACCTGCCAGGCCACTTCGGCGTTGCCGGCGTTCAACTCCCCGACGACGTTCCCCGCGGCGTCGTAGCCATAGACCCGGAAGCGCGCCACCTGCCGCAGAAGCTGTCCGTGCTTGTCCTTGAAGCCGTACTTCGGATCGGGCGGCACACGCTGCTCGCCCGGGATCTCCGGGCCGATGAAGTAACCCTCCGCGCTGCCGCCGACGCGCGCGATACCGATGGCCGGGTGAATCCGGCACGAGCGAACCTTCGAGATGTCCATCTGATCTCCCTTCTGCTACCAGGGGAGGGATGCCAGCCGCGACTTTCCCTACCCGTACGATTGAAACAAACCGCAGGGTGGGGCTGAAACCTCTACGCAAGACGCGATTCAGCCCCTCTCATAAATCGCATTCTGCCACCGCACCTCCTCGCGCTCGTACTCGATTCCCAGTTCGTGGAGGGTGAACCCGGCGCGGAGGAGCGGCGCATCGCGCCGCGTTTGCGCTGCGGCGGCGAGCCAGTTGAACTCGATCAGGATCGAGCGGAGCCGCGGGTCGTGCAGGACGGCCGAGGCACCGGCCAGGACGTCGTCTTCGCCACCATCGACGTCGATCTTCATCAGCGTTGGGACGCCGGCCGCGGCAGCGAGAGAGTCGATGGTCACGACACCGATGCCGGTGCGCATGACCACGCGCTCGCCAAACGCTTCGGTCAGCCCCGCGGCGCCGAGGCCATGCATTGATGATGCTGCTTCGAAGCTTGCCAACTGGAGCTCGCCGACGCCGTTCTCCGCTCCGATGGCGACGCAATACGGCCGCAGATTGGAGAGGCCATTGAGCAGCGCATTGCCGCAGAGGTGGGCGAAGGTGGCCGCCATCGGCTCGACCGCCACAACCGTCCCGGCAGGATTCTGCACGGCGGCCAGAATCGCATAGATGCCGATGTTCGCGCCGATGTCGAACAGCGTGTCCCCGGCGCGGAACTGCTCGGCGATCCAGCGGATTGTCTCCGGCTCCTTGGTCTCGAGCGTGCCCACGCGACTGGATTCCGGCCTGTTCGAGACGATCATCCGGAACACCGTTGCTCCGGAGCGGCATTCAGCGACCTCCATCTGTTGTTCCATGTGCGGGAAGTTGCCATAATTCCTCGGGAAAGTCGAACCTCCATGATCGCCGCCCTCCGAAAACTTTCCGAACGGATCGATGCTGAGTGGAAGGGTGCGGGCTATGGGCCGGGCGACCTGCCGGCGATCGCATCGCGCGTGCTGGCCGACAGCCGTCCCGACCGCGAGTACGATCTCGGCGCCCTCGCGGACTGGACCCTCACGGCGCCGGAGTTTCCCGACGCCTGCAATCCCTTCGGGCCGCTCGGCCCGCCGGCGTTCACGGTCTGGTCGAATCCGCACTTCTTCGTCAACGTCTACGTGTACACGACTCCGGAAGTGGTCGTCCACGATCACGACTTCTCGGGCGCGTTCATGAATCTCTCGGGTGTGACGATCCACTGCACGTACGAGCTCGGCGGCGCCGAGGCGATCGACGAGACCGTACACGTTGGCGCGCTACGGTTGAAGAACATCGAGGCGATCAGCGAGGGGAGGGTGCGAACGATCGAGGCGGGGGAGGGTTTCATCCATCAGGTGTGGCACATCAGCCTGCCGACGGTCGTGCTGGTGGTGCGGACGCCGCCGCTCACGCCGTCGCCGCGGCAATTCCAGTACCTCCGGCCGTCGATCGCCACACAGGTGTTCCGCAATGACTCGCTGTCGGTCGGCTATCCGAAGCGCTTCGCCTACACACGCAAGATGGCCGAGTGCCTGCGGACGTCCACCGACGGCGTCGGCTACGTGAAGCTGCTGATGCGCCAGGAGCAACCGTGGGACGCGGTGTGGCACCTGATGGAGAACTGGCGCTACCTCCGCGGCACCGGCGCGCTCGAGGATGTGATCGCGCTCGGCGCGAAGCATCAGGGGGAGTGGTTCGCGGCCATGGAGCACGCCGGGATGGACTACGACGTGTTCGCGTCGATCAACTGGCCGGGTGTCGTGCTCGCGCGCGACCGGATCGTGCTGGCGCTGCTGCTCAGCTTCCGCGCCTGGCGACCGATCCGGAAGGCGCTCGAAGGACTGCTTCCGGGGGTCGATGCGCCGGCGCAGGTCCTCGAGACGCTCGGAAGCCTCGTCGATGCCGGCGCGATCGCGCTCGATCTGCGGCCGGAGTTGCGCCCGCTGCTTGCCGGCGTGCTCCGCGACGGCGTGGCCGTCGGCGACGCGAAGCTCGACGCCTTGCTGGGGCAGCCGTTGCTGCGGCCGTTGTTCCACCCGCTCTGACCGCGTATGGCGCGCGTTTGCGCGGAGAGCGGGCATCCTGCCTGCTGCCGCCGGGCGTCCTCGCCCGGCGGGGGTTTCTGCGCAGGTCACGGGGTCTTTCACGGAAACCCCCGTCGGGCGAGGACGCCCGCCGGTAGCAGGCGAGGACGCCTGCACTACGTGATGCCGCGGCCGGTGACGCGAAGCTCGACGCCTTGCGAGACCAGCCGTGCTGCAACCGTTGTTCCGCCCGGCGTGACAACTTATGTCGCGGGTTTGAGGCCAAGACGCGGAGAGCGGGCATCCTGCCCATGCGCGCTAACTTACGCTGGCGTCCTCCGGGAATCCCTGCTGCGTATGCCGCGATAGCGGCCAAAGACGGTAGCCAGGGGTGCGAGCGTTTTTTGCGAGCACCCCTGGTCATCGATGTGAATGCATGCCGTGCCGCGTCAGCGGCACTGGACGTCATCGGACGACTGTGACTCCGCTCCAGTGCCGCTGGCGCGGCACAGAACCATGGGGCCTCGTTACCAGGGGTGCTCGCAAGAAGCGCTCGCACCCCTGGCTACCTTCCGCTGCCGCTATCGCGGCGGGTTGCCGTTGGCTTTAAGTTAGCCCAAAGTTAGCCCGCATTTCTCACGACCTGATTGAGCGTCCCTGCCTGCCGCCGCAAGCCAGGGACCGATGTGGCACAGACACTCTTGTCTGTGCTCAGGCCGAAGCCGCGTGCCGTGAGCGATTGCAGTCTCTTGAGCCGGGCGAGACCCCGCACAGACAAGAGTGTCTGTGCCACATCGGTCCTGCTCATCGGTATCACGCCGCACGATCGGCAGACAGGCTGCGGGCAATTCCACTCGTCGTGTGAGAAATGCCGGTTAGCGCACGGTTAGCGCGTATGGGCAGCCTGCCTGCTGCGGCCGGGCGAGGACGCCCGCCGGTAGCAGGCGAGGACGCCTGCTCTACGATGTCGCCGGCTTCGCGATGGCGTGGTTCAGGCGCGGACCGCTGCGCCCATTCTGGCCACACGCGACCGTTCCCGGCGTAGCAGCAGGTCATAGATCACCCGTTCCTGTTGCCGTTTCATCGAGCGGAAGACGCGGTTGAGGTGCAGGTGGAGCAAACTGGCGATGATGCCGTCTTGGAATGGCGGCTCGCGGTCCAGGCGGAGCGCGAGGGAGGCGATGACCTGGGAGCGGTGGCTGTAGGCGGGCTCCCAGGGACGGAGCGTCGCGTCTTCGAAGATGGCGTCGAGGGCGGGGCGTGTTTCGCGCGTCTTGCGCGCCAGCGCCTCGCGCGTGGTGCGGCCATCGTCGACCTCGCTCCCGAACTCTTTCGAGAGGTGCTCGAGTAACGCCGGCTTGTGGACCTCCCGGACCCCGAGGTCGTCGATCAGGCGGTCGGCTCCCCACGCTGCCGTCTGCCAGCGGAGCGTGGCATCGCTCTGAATATACGGCAGCGCGGCGGCCACGGCGGCGCTATCGGCCGCGAAGAGCATTTCGACGCGCTCGATCTGATCAGCGCCGCCGTAGCGCTCCAGCTCGCGCGTATACGTGTCGAGCTGCACGTTCGTCACCCGGCCGCTATCCATCAGCGAAGCGAAAAGCGTTCCGAGCTCCTTCAGCAGATCGCCGGCATCGCCACCTCGAATGCGCAGACGCAGATGGTTATCGGGATCGCTGTAGCGGAGGAAGAACCACGACGACATCCGCCCTTCCTCCTGAAGGCGCCGCATGGCCGGGGCGATCGACTCGACCAGCAGCCGGTCGGCGGTCGAATAGCCCGTGTAGAGCTTCCAGAACAGCCAGTCGCTGTTGCCAGGCGAGAAGCTGCGCATGGCCGGCGGGGTATGGGAGATCAAAACTTTCGCCTCTGCCTTGCGCGGCTGGCGGCGGAGAAACGGAATGACGATCTCGTTGGTGAAGCGTCCTTCCGGGCCGTGTACCGCCATCTCCTCGGGCAGCGGCAGCAGCTCCTGAAACACGGCTTTGTCGTCGTGGGCGACGGCCAGGAAGGCTTCGATGGAGAGCGGATTCTCCCAGTCGACGGGCAACTCGTTGTCGAGGTGCTGCAGCAGGACGAACCGCGGCATCCCGCGGCGTTTTGCCGCCTCGGCGCCAAGCTCCTTCACCTCCGAGGGGGCGATGGTCCAGCGCGCCCGGGACAGTACGACATTCCGATAGCGCACGCGCGGCAGATCGGGGAGCTCCGAGAGCGGACCCCAATCCCATCCCAGCACCCCAGCCACACGCTGCCGCTGCATCGCGCCGAGGAAACGGTAGGCGCTGACGCCGCGCGTGCGAAAGTTGTGGGCGTTCGTCACGCGCGCGATGACCTCGCAATCCCGGGCGCGCGACCAGAGGCGCAGCCGGCCGCTGCTGACGCCGAGGAGAAGGTCGCAGGCGTCAATCTGCTGTTCGGGAGGAAGGCTGGAGGTGGCCAGGAAGGGGATCTCGTGCCCGGTGAACGCCGGGCGCATGACGACATTGGCGTCGCGGCGATCGGGCAGCGCCACGACCTCGGCGAAGATGGCCGCGGGCGCGAGCCGCTCCTCCTCCCTCAGCCAGTCCTGCACACAGCGCGAGAGAGTCTCGTCTCCGCCGCAGAAGCGGGCTACGAACTGCGCACCCGAGGGACCGGTGACCGCATGAAGCAGAAAGGAGCCGTCGGCGGAGAGAATGCCGAACATGGCGAAGGAATCGGGTAGCGGCAGGGGGTCGGTGACTGCCATCCGCTCGATGTCGGCATCAGAAAGGAGCAGCTCCTGCCCGCCGTGGCGCAACAACGGTCCGAGCTTCTCCAGCAGCACCGCGTGCATCGGTGCGAACGTGACCAGGTCCTTTTTCTCGCGCAACGGCAGGTTCTTGAGCAGGGGCAGATCGTCCGCGGCCGGCGGGCCGAAGCCGGCCAGCCCGATGCCGAGCTCCTCGTCGAGCACTTCCAGCAGGGGGACGAACTGCGTGTCATAACGCGCCAGAAACTTCTCACGGAAGAGGAGCAGCGGATCCTTCTCCGGCGGAGCCTGCAGGCGGCGCAGTACGTCGGCAGCATCGAGCAGCTCATCGGCGAGGCGCCTGTCGAGCACGAGACCTGCCGCCGGTTTGCGCAACACCGCCAGCAACGCCTGGTTCGGCGTCGCGCCGGGGGCGAGTGCTTCGAGCCGCTGGCGCATCGTGGCGGAGTCCGCCGTGCCGATCGGTGCGGCGTCGATGCGCCGCAACTCCGCGGTGAGCGCATCGATGGCGGCCCCCTGCGGCGCCCCTATGGCGTGGAGCCGAAGGGCGAGATCGCCGGCCATATCAGCGGCGGTTGGGCGAGGACGGATGTCCGGTACCAGGATCTGATTGGTGACCAGTTGCCCCACATACCGCTCGGCCGCCTCGGCCGGTGCTCCGAGCTCCGTGGCCAGCGCCTCGGCAAGCTCCTTCGCCGGCAGCCGGCGCGTGGCCAGAGCAAGCGCCGTGTGCAGCTCGCGTCCTGCGCGCGCGGCGCGAAGAGGATGATCCTTTCCACGCTCCTCGACATAGCGGAGCTGCCCGGCCAACTCGTAGCGCGTCGAGGTCGGAATCAGCGGGGCGCGCCGCTGCGTCTCTTCATCCAGCGCGTCCGTGACGCGCAGCAGCAGTTCGATCCCGGGATCGGTGCGCCGTGCGTACTCGTTGAGAGGCGGTAGATCGAGACTGGTCTCCGCGCCGAGCGTGCCGGTGCTGCAGCCGGCGAAGAGCCCGAACGGTGTCGCCCGCGACGACATCCGGGTGATGTAGCGCGCCAGCGCCAGCAGCACCTTCTTCGACGGCTTCTCCGCAAGCGCCGCGCCGAGATCGGCAGACGCCAGTGCCAGAGCCTCCGCGATCTCCGGACGCTCCGCCAGCGCGCGGAGGTGCGCGAGCAGCGCATCTTCGTCGGGACCGGCTCTGGCCCAATCGAGCAGCGTGTCGAACGGCAGCAGCGGTGTGCGGAGGACGAAGAAGTCACCGCAGCGATGCTCGTGGCTCACGCCGTCCCCGCATCGCTGAGGGCGAACATGGCGTCCCAGGACGGCTCGACGCCGGAGACTGCCGCGGCGAAGACCGCTCCGATTCCGGCAGCCCCGTAGAGCATGCCCGGCTCGGGATACTTTCCGCTGCCCGGCATCGAGCGCGCCATGAATCCCGCCACTCCTTCTCCTTCCACGCGGTAGGAGAGCGCGTGACCGAACCAGGTGCCCGCTGCCTCGGCGAAGAGCGGGATGCCGGTGTCCTGGTAGAGCCGGTTGAACTGATGCATCAGTCCGGCCGCGCCATGGCAGAAGGGCGGGTCGATGACGCCCGACCTCTCGAACGGAACTTCGGCGGCAACCATGGCCAGGCGCAGCGCCGTCTCGCGCCAGTCATCGCGCTCCAACGCCCGCGCCGCGCGGAGCAGCGCGATGGGAATGCCGGGTGAGCCGTAGCACCAGGAGACGCGCGCAGGTTTTGGATCGACGCCGGGACCGATCAGCGCCGGGAACCAGCCGCCGCCGATCTCCTGCCCGAGCAGCCAGCGAACGCTCCCTTCCAGCAGGCGCCGCGTCCGCGGCGGGTCGATGCCGAGGCGGTGGACCTCCGCCAGGACGGAGAAGATGCCGGGGATGCCGTGGCTGAGGCCGAGGTTGTAGCAGCCTTCCGGAGCGCGCTCGAGCGTCGTGGAGTGCAGTTGCGAAGCCGGCACAAACCAGGTGATCCCCTCGGCCGTGGCTTTCGCCGTCGCCTCGAGAGCGTTCAGTCCGCTCTCGATGATGCGCAGCGCAGCGGGATTGGGGAGCCGGGCCAGCGCGTATACGAGATAGCCGGCGACGCCGTAAATCAGCTCGAACGGTCTCGGCATGTCGCGGTGATCGAGGTAGTCCGCCAACGCCGTGTCGATGACGGCGAAGGAGTCTTCGGCGATGTCCAGGACCTTCCATGCGCGCAGCTTCGCCAGAGCCCAGGCAATGCCGCTGAAGCCGCCATACAGCGTCGGACGCATCGTCTCCGCAGCCATCACGCGGGAGGTTTCGGCGATGAGCCTCCGTGCTGTGGCGGCGTGCGACGGCTCCTCGGGCTGAACGAGAGAGAAATAGCCGATAGCGACAGCCGTACCGGCCTTCCCCAGGCCGAGGCTCGCGTTCGTTACGCGGGCGGCATCTTCCGGCTCATCCTCCAACAGGCTGCACGGCGGAGAATCTGCCAGCGCGGCGGCGATGTCGCGCACAACGGCCAGAGCGACCTCGCCCGGCGCCTCGTCGAGTATGGGAGTCCAGGTCATCCGCTCGATGCAGATGTAAGGCGCCGCCCGCGGAGCGGCGCCTTACACGAAGTCTCGGTCGTTTACGGACAACAGGTCGGCGGAGTGCAGGTCGAGTGCGTGCCGCAGGTGCGGATGGGGACCGAGTCGGTGCCCAGCGGGCCGGGTGCCTGGTTCTGGCCGAGGAGGGCGAGGGTCTCGACGCTCAGGTCGAGCTGGATGACGTTTTCTTCTTGATTCATGTCGATTTCTCCTTTTCGTTAGATCAAAGGTACGGAACAGATATGCGGTGTGTACTCCGAGCCCAGGCAGGTCTGAATCGACATGTCGCCCACCGGCCTTCGGCTGGTTGTGGCGAGGGGAGCGAGAGTCTCGGCGTTCAGCCCGAACATGACGTTCGAACTTTGGTCCCTTCTATCGATTCCTCCATTCCATCAAAGCAACGCACTAGTACGTGCATAGAAGGATAAGGATATAACGATGCATCGTCAATGCCAATGGTGTTAACGAAATGTAATTTCTCGCGGACTGGACCGGCACGGATGCCAGGCTTCTCGCGGGAATGGTGGATGCATCGATCCCCCACTCACGCGAGCGCCACGCGAAGGCGCTCCACTCCGAGGAACGTGCGGAGCTCGGTGATGATCGGGATGTCTTCTCCCGGTTTCACGACGACGAGCCGGTCGAGCGGACGTGCGTCCCAGGGCCAGCAGGTGCGGGGGGCGGAGGGCGAGGTGCTGAGGACGGTTTCCTCGTCGAGATGCGCACGGAAGTAGACGAGCACGCCTCCAAGGCTTCCCGCCCGGACGGCGTGGAGGCGGAGGTCCTGCCGCGGCGGGACCTCGATCGGTGATCTGGCAGCGAGATCGAGGCGGTAGAGCTGCACCTCGTCGGTCAGGATCCGGGGCTCGAACTGTGAACTACCGGGATCGCCGAGCGGGCGCCGGAAGAGGCCCGGCTCGGCCTCCAGGGAGCGCCGGAATGGGCCGAAGTCGATGCCGTAGAGCCCCTCGAGCTCCAGCAGCTCGGCGCTGGCGCGTTGGCAATCGAGATACGGACGGTCTGGCACTTCGAAGCCCACGCAGCAGACCTCGATCGCCGACGGAATCAGCCTGCCGTTTGGAGCGAGCAGACGCTCGCGGGCGTCCTCGATGAAGGGGAGCAGGTTCTCCCCGAACGGATCCGAGCCCAGCACCTCGTGAATGACAACCTCGGCGCGCTCATCGAGCGATACATCGCGGCTGTTGGCGCGCCGAAGCTCGATGCGGTCGGCCACGCCGTTGGCGCGGAACATCTCGGCGGCGAGATCGGCGATCCGGCTCTCTTCGATGGCGATCACGCGCCGCGCTCCGGCTTGCGCGGCGAAGATCGAGAGGATTCCGGAGCCGCAGCCGATCTCCACCACGCTCCGGCCCTGGCAGTGCCGTTGGATGGCCCGGCGGTAGCTCATGACCCGCATGCTGTCGCGGACCATCATGAAGTGGCTGAGCGGCGAGGCGAAGCCGCCGGTGGCGAGCGAGCTCTCGGCCCCGGCGTCGGTGGCCGGTGTCAGGAGGTTCTGCGTGACGAGCGCGCTCACCACCGTGGCGAACCCGTCCTCGTCGATCTTCCATTTGGCCCGAAGCCGAACCAGCGCATCCGCGGGGGTGCGGCCATCGGCAAACGCGAGCAGTACCGGCAGACCGTCGAGAGCGAGCACGTATGGCTGGCGGGAGACCGAGTTGCGGGCCAGGAGCTGGCCGCCCGGGCCGATCTGGAGGACGAGCGCCCGCGAAACGGCGTACGTGAGGTGCCATTCCATGAGATGCAGAGTACGGCATTAATGCCGTCAATTCAAACTCGACTGCCGCACTTCCTGATTTGACGTGCTGATCTGCTCTACGAACCGGCGAGGGTGCGAGATGCTGCTCGCGGAAACGGTGTCGCTGCCTTCGCCGTTACCCTGGATTTCTCACCACCTGAGTGGAATCGCAGGCACAGTGTGAATCGAGCGTCCTTCTCCCCACCGCGTTTTTCAGCGGGGGGGAGAAGGTGCCGAAGGCGGATGAGGGGGCGTTGGAGCCTGCCAAACAGTGGACTGGTTTCATGAAAGGGCGTGGGAAACTCATGAAAACAATTAACTTCAGCGCGAGAACCGCCCCCTCATCCGCCTGTCGGCACCTTCTCCCCCGCAAGAAACCGCGGGGGAGAAGGGCTCTCGACGGGGTACAGGATGCCGACGATTCCAGTGAGAGTGTGAGAAATGCGGGTTACGGACAACAAAGCGGTATCGAGCAAACCGAATGAGACCCGCAGGTGCGGATGGGGACCGAATCGGTGCCGAGCGGACCTTCCTGCTGACTCTGTCCGAGGAGGGCAAGGGTCTCGACACTCAGGTCGAGCTGGATGGGTGTTGTTTCTTCCTGGTTCATGTCGGGTCTCCTTTTCGTTCGATGGCACTCGATGATCGTCTCCCGGCGATGGCCCCTTCGTTGCCGTCGTGGCCACGTACGGATATCTGAGTACAAGGATAAGTCCGGAATAATACCCGGTCAATGTGTCTCCTTACCGCGCAGATCGCAGACAAGGAGGTTGGTTTACGGAACTGACGGACGGCGGACATCGATCGTGTAGGTCGCGACCTGTTCTTGTGCGTTGCCGCGCAGGCCGTAGGCGATCACCTGGTACGTTCCGGCCGGGAGCGCGCGGGACGGGACGTCGACATTGAAGCTGTTGCTGTTCGTCGCGCGCAGCGGCTCGCTGGACCAGACGCGCTGGTGCGACTCGCTGCGGACCAGCTCGAGGCGATACGTTTCGTAGTCGGTCGGGCCGATGAGCGATACGACGAACAGGACCGAATCGCCGGTGGGTGTGATCGGGTACGCCGGTTCCGCGATACCGCGCCGTCCGTCGGGTGTGAGGATGACTGCCTCCGGGAGGACGTGAGGCCGCAGCAGTTCCGTATGCGTGTGCCAAAGCATTGCCCCGAAGACGATGGCGACGGTCGCGGCAATGGCGGCAACGCTACGCCAGAACGGCAGCACGCGCGCGCCGGAGCCCTTGCCGTTGCGGAAGGCGTTCCATTGACGGTCGATGACGCCGGCCGGCAGTTCCGTATCGTCGGACGGAAACGGCGTGGCGTACGCGCGGGCGAGCTCGGGATAGGCAATGAGCAGTTGCTGCACGCGTTCGGTATCTTCCGGGGAGAGCTCGCCGCGCTCGTACGCGAGGAGCTCGTCGACAGCCGGGGGCTCCCCGAGCTTCGCTTGGTCGTCGGCGATCAAGGCGTCGCGGACGGCATTCCAGTCGGATTGGTTCATCATGGTTTTTCTCCCAACTTCTCGCGAAGGTATTTCTTCGCGTCGCACAGGCGCGATTTCACGGCATCCATGGAGATGCTGAGGATCTTTGCGATTTCGTCGTATTGGAACCCCTGGATCCAAAGCCGTAGACACGCGCGCTGTCCCGGCGGCAGCGACACAACGGCCGTGCGTACGCGGCTCCACCGTGCCTCGTCGGCCTGGCGGTCGGCGTAGTCAGGCTCCGCGGGAGCGGCCGGCTCGGCAAACAGCAATTCAGGATCGTCGATCTCGACCATCGGCGCGCTGCGCTTCTGCGTTTGCCGCGCACGGACGCGGTTGAGGAGGATGGTCTTTGCGATCGTGGCCAGGAATGGCCATGGGTCGTCATTGCGAATCTGCCCCATCCGTTCGTAAAGCCGCTTGAATGTGTCCTGCGAGAGATCCTGGGCCTCGTCGTCCGCGATGCGGTTCGTGCGGAAGTAGCGAAATACGCGCGCGTAGCATTTCCGAAAAATCGCCTCGAAGCGCTCGTCGTATGGACCTGTGCCGTCTACAATCATGATCCGCCGCTCTCAGCCGTCATTCTGTATGGTCCGCTCATCGTGAAAGCCCTCACTGTCTCCGTTGCGCTGCTGCTGCTCGCTGGCGCTTGCCATCATGAAGACACCGGCGCCGGCGGCATGTGGGGGCGGGCGGTCGAGCCGCGGTTGACGACGACGCGGTCGTGGCACTCGTGCACGCGGAAATTATCGCCTGGCCATGTCGTCGTCGATGCACAATGCGAAGCCGCGCCGGTTCTCTTCGGCCGCTGCGACGAGGTGATCGATTCGCGCCAGGAGGCGGATCGGATGCTGGTGTCGCTTCCTCAATGCGCCGACGAAGCGATCGCGGCTCTGGAGAACTTCTCGCGCGCGGACGCTGCGGCGATGAGCGATCTGGCGGGCGCGTACTATGTGCGCGCGCAGCGGAACGACAATCCGGCGGACCTGTTGCGGGCATTCGATGCAGCGCAACGCGCCGTGGCGACGACGCCGCGACCGCCCGGCGCGGAATTCAATCGCGCGTTGATTCTCGAGGCGTTGTCGCTCGATGCGGAAGCCATCGAGGCCTGGCGGCGGGCGGCGGACACCGAAGGAGGTCTTTGGACAGACGAGGCGCGTGTGCGCCGTACGGCGCTTCTCCGCGCGGCCGCGCAAGACGGCGAACATCAGTGGGCGCAGGTTCGGGCGCAGATCGATGCGGCACTCGATGCGCTCGACGTCAATCAAACGCGGCGTCTCATTGCGGCGTTCCCGGCGACGTCGGAGAACCATTTCGAGGAAGACGTGCTCCCACAGTGGGCGGCCTCGCCTTCGCCGCAGACGGTCTCCCGCGTCAAGACCTTCGCCGAGGCACTGTCGCAGTTCTTCAATGACCACTACTTCGTTGACGTTGCGACGGCAACCATCAATGCACATTTGCCGGCGGTCGTCGACGCTTTGAAGCAGGGACATATCCTTTTCGCAAATGCTCGCGCTGCGGATCGAAATCTCGGTGTCGAAGCTGCCGTACCGCTTTACGCAACCGCGGCGCGTTTGCTGCAGCAGGCTGGAAGCCCTCAATACCTGCTCGCCCGCATCGCGTATGCAAGCCTGAACGCACTGAATACAAATGACTATGACGCGGCATCCAGGCAGCTCGATAACGTCGCGGCGGTTGCCCGTTTGCGGCGATATCCGTCCGTCACCGCGCGCGTCGATCTAAACCGGCTTTATCCGGATCAGTACCTCAATCGATACGGCGAATTGTTTGCCGCATACGATGCTGCGATGACGGCGTACGGCCGGAGCGGCGACTGGGAGGATCGTGCGGCGGCGGACGCGCGAACGATCAGCGCGATGTCGGTGGTCGGTCTCAAAGATGCTGCGTGGCGCGAGGGTTTCTCCGCTGTAAGAGACGTGCCGCGCCTTCTGAATCGGAGAACGCGGCAACTGCTCATCGGTGTCACTGCCCGCACCGCGCTCGATCTCGGCCATCCCGCGGCAGCGCTGCTGTATCAGAACGTGATGGTCGATGTCGCTACGCATGCGGGGGGCGGATATCTCGCCATCGCCCTTCGCGAACGTGCCGCGATCGAGCTCAAGTTGCAGCGCTATGACGCCGCACGACGCGACGTCGACGCTGCCATTCGTGCCAGCGCTGAGGACGTGGACCCAAGCGTGCGCCGAGCATTGGAAGCGCGTCTCGCCGAGGTCGAAGGCGAGGCTGCATTGCACGTCAATCCGCGCGGTGCCGTTGCCACGCTCACGCATGCAATCGATCTCGCGTCGCAAGGAGAGTACGCGACGTTCCGGGCGTTGCTATTCGCGGAGCGCGCCGAGGCGTTTCGCCGTATCGGACAGCCGGCGGAAGCTGAGGCCGACATGCTGGAGGCCTTGAGACAGTTGCACGGCGAGGAAGAGCGGCTGCTGCGCGAACGGCGGCTCGGCCGGACGGACGACCTCTGGAATGTCTATTTCTCCCGTTTCGAAGAGACGTATGACCTGCTGATCCGACAGTTGATCGGAGAAGGGCGGGCGGATGAAGCATTCCGGTATACCGAGCGCGCTCGCGCCTTCGAGCCGCTCGACCTCGTCCGCAAGCTGCCGACGGCACCGGCTGCGTTTCGCGAGCTCGCCGCGCAACCGGACAACCTGGACATCGCGAAGCTGCGGGGTTATCTGCCGCCCGGTACGTTCCTCATCGAATATCGCGTTCTCGAGGATCAAACGTACGCCTGGATCCTCAGCCGCGACGTCTTCACTGTGCTGCGTTTGGCGGCTCGCCGGAGCGACGTAAAACGCTGGACGGCCGCACTACAGGATGCGGCGCGCATGAGGAATGGGACCGCATTCGAAGCCGGCCTGTATGCACCGTATGAATCGCTGCTGAAGACGCCGCTCGACGTCGTCCGTCGCATGCCAGGCGGCGCCGCTGCGAACATCGTCATCGTCCCGGATCGCGAGTTGCGCGGCATGCCGTTCGGCGCATTGCGCGATCCGGATACGAAGAAATACGTCATTTAAGACTATCCGCTGTCGAGCTCCGGCAGCGCGCTCCTGTACGTCTTCGCCGTCCTGCGCGACCGGGATCTCGCGGCACGCGACTCCTCGGCGTTGCTGATCGGCGACCCGGCCTTCGATCCGCAATCCATACTTGCCCGAGGACTGCAGCGGCTCCCGTTCGCGGAGAAGGAAGTGGAGCAAATCCGCTCGTTCTATCCACGGTCCGAGGTCCTGATCGGCGAGGCGGCAACACCCCAGCGATTCTTCCGGCTGGCCGGGGGCAACGCGCTCATCCATATCGCGGCGCACGCGATCGTCAACGGCGACGCCCCTTCCCAGTCGTTCCTCCTATTGAACGGCGTGCTCAACGCCGAGACGCTCATGAAACAGCTGCATACCGACAAGACGCGTCTCGTGGTGCTCGGTGCCTGCAGCAGTGCGGGAGGGCTGCCGGTCGGTGTGGAAGGCATTGCCCCTCTCGTTCGGCCGATCGTCGGCGCCGGTGTTCCGGGCGTGGTCGGCGCTCTATGGGACATTGACGACGCCACAGCGTCCGCTCTTCTCGTGTCTTTCCATCGTCACTATCGACAGGGCAGCGATGCGGCGTCGGCGCTCAGAGCCGCGCAACTCGAACTGCTGAGGAGCAACAACCTCGGACTGAAGTCGGGACTCTCGTGGGCGCCCTTCCAGGTCATCGGCTACGCCTCTTCGCCGTTCGCGTCGTTAGGAGATATCACGAAGGAGAAACCACCTTGACGAGCTTCATTCTCAAGATTCTGTTCAGCGGTCTCATGGTCTTCACCCCCAGCCAGGACGGCAAAGAAATGACCGTCCTCCTCCTCGCGGCCGACCACGGTCATCACCTCTCGGACGGCAGCGCACTCCAGCAGCACAACCCCCTCCTCATCGCGCGCGCCGGCTCTTGCAGCGGCGACTGCCCGACCCGCGACGGCGACGTCGCGCAGATCGTCTACGCCGATCAGACGCTGTCGACGGCGCAGGACTCGCTCGAAGCCGCGGCCGGCGGCGGTGGCGCGTGGGCGCTTTCCGGTTCCGACGTCTCGCTGCAGAGAGCCAGCGGGAACGACCCCGATCTGCCGGCGCTCTCATACACGTCAACCGCCCGTACCTTCAACAATGGTCAGCCGTCGCTGATCCCCTCGACGTCCGCCGAGCGGGAAGACATCAGTTGGATCGCCGATCTCAAACAGATCTGCCCGTCCAGCTGCACGCTCGATTCGTCGGTGCTCGCCGCGCAGCCGCCGTCGACCGTCGTTGCGCGATTCCATCTGCGCAGCGGACGGGTGTTCACGCAATCGATCGCACGAATCGGGGCAAACGTCACGCCGGTCCATTTCTCACGGCTGGACGGCTCCGGCAGCGCGTCTTCGTACTCGCAAGCAATCGCCACGTGGGTCGGTGCCGAGATCGAGATCTCCGGCAGCGGCATCGAGATCGTCGAGAGCAAGTTCAACGGCGACTCAGGCCGGTCGATGACGCTCACGCCCGACGCGAACAACTCCATGGAGATCGCCGTGCTCAATCTCCCGCCGTTTGTTCCACCCGCCTCGGCGACTAACGACGCGCCGCAGGTTGGCAAGCACTTCGAGGCCTACTATGACCTCCTGCAGAACCCGCCGGCGACGGAGACGCGCCTCGTGCCGCTCGCCGGTGCCGCTGGTGGAGCCCAATACGCGACGGTCGATTGGTCGGACGTTCATCCGCAGTCGGCGGTTTATTCGCCGCTCCTCAACACGCTGCGGCTGGACATCGGACGTGCAGCGTATGACCGCGTGCTCTGCCCGCCTGGTTACATCGAACCATAAGTTTTGGAACGGTTCGCCGCACATGCGGCGAACCGTTCTTTCATAGAGAACGACATGGACATCATCAGAATCGCAGCGCTCGCGGTTTGCCTGATCGCGTGTGCGCCGCGGCAACAACCTCCGCGGCGGCAGGACCGCATCGACGCCGCCTTGCTGTTCACCAGGCGCTACGCGGCTTCGCGGCTCGCCAAGTGGAAGATCCGCGGCGCCGCCGCCGGCGCGGATTGCAGCGTCCTCCTCGTCGACACCTCGATGGTGCTCGACGATTCGCTAACGGAGGCGATTCACTACGGGACCGGGGCGTACGCCGTGGTCGACGGGGGGGTGCGGCGCTTCACCCGCGAGCGCGCCTTCCGCGGCGTGGTCTATCGCGATCGCACCGGTAGCGTCCGGACGTACGGGAATCTCGTGCAAGGTGAGGCGGAGGATCTGCAGCCGTGCCGCTGAGACTGGCGATCATGTTCGCCCTTGCCCTCGTCGTTCCCGCCGCGGTTGCGGCGCCGCATCGATACGCATTGCTCATCGGCATCAACGATTACACGGCGTCGCGGCTGCCGGCGATCGGTGCCGCCGCCCCCGACCGCGACTGGCCGAACCTGGCCGGCGCGGTGAACGACACCACCGCGATGCGCGAGCTCCTCTTGGTGCTGCACGGCTTCGACGCGCGCGACATCGTCACGCTCAACGACCAGTCGGCGACGCGCAGCGCGATCCTCGGGGCCGCGAACCGGCTGGCCGCGACGGCGACGAAGGACGACGTCATTTTCATCTACTTCGCCGGCCACGGCTCGCAGGTGAAGAACTCTCGATCCGACGAGCCGGACAAACTCGATGAGTCGATCATCCCAGCCGACTCTCGCCGCGGCGCGCCTGACATCCGGGACAAGGAGCTCCGGCGCATCTTCAACGCCATCCTCGATCGCGGCGCACGCCTCACCGTGATGATCGACGCGTGCCATAGCGGCTCCGCCGCGCGCGGGCTCCTCACGCTGGCGCGGCCGCGCGGCATCCGGCCCGATCTGCGCGACGTCGCCGACGGCGGTGACTACGGCCCGCGTCCGGAGAACCGCGGCGCGCTCGTCATCAGCGCGTCGCATGACGACGAAGAGGCCAGGGAGGCCCGCGACGACCGGCATACGATGCATGGCGCATTCACCTGGGCATGGATGCGGGCGATGCGCGACGCGGCGCCGGACGAACCGGCGATCGAGACGTTCACGCGGGCGCAGGCGCGGCTGCGCGCAGAGATGCCGTTCCAGAATCCGATCCTCGCCGGCGATGCCGAGCAGCGTCTCCGCCCGTTCCTCGGCACGGGCAATGCCGTTCGCGGTGCGCGCATGACGTTGGCCGTCGAGCGGGTTCGCAGCGACGGCACGGCCGTGATCTCCGGCGGATGGGCGCATGGCATCACCGCCGGCAGCGAGCTGCGTGTCGTCGGTGACCGCTCGCAACCGCAGCTCACGGTCACCGC
The DNA here is from genome assembly GCA_035482045.1 of Thermoanaerobaculia bacterium. GTDB lineage: Bacteria > Acidobacteriota > Thermoanaerobaculia > Gp7-AA8 > Gp7-AA8 > JADGNZ01. Next base: position 101,609 of record DATHRD010000051.1, on the reverse strand, counting down.
ACTCCTCGGCCTCGGACGCTGCGAGGCGCATGTGCCCGCGGAGGCGCACGTCCGCAGTGGAACCCTGCTCGAGCTCACCGGCTGGGCCGCTCCGCCGCCGCGTCCGCTCCATGTTGCGATCCCGCGGCTCCCGGCCGGCGTGAACGACGTGGCTTCATTTGCGCGCCGCGCCGCGGCGATCGCGGCGAATCACGAGATCGAATGGATCAGCGATCCGACGGTTCGCACGCCGGAACACCTGCTGCGCCGCACCGGCGCGCGCTGGGAGCTCCTCGATGCCGCCGGGCACGCGAGCTCGTTCGGATCTGACGACGATGCGTTCCACGCACTGGCACGGCTTCCCCGCGGGACGTCGCTGTTCGTCCAGCTCCCCGCGACCGAAATGCTCGCTGCACAAATCGCCGGCCCCGCCGTCATCGACGTGGTCGACAATGCTGACGACGCCGACTACGTCCTCGCCGGCCGTTTCGTTCAGAGGCACGTCGAGTACGCGTGGGTGCGCCCCAACGCGCGGCACAGCGACCGGCACGCTTCCGGCCTGCCGCTGCGGACCACCTGGATCACCGATGCCGGAGCCGATACCGCGTTCGTCCTCCGCCACCGGGCGCTGCGGCTGCACAAGATCGAGGCTTGGAGTCTCCTCGAGTCGCCGCCTGAGGCGCGCTGGCCGTATCGCCTCGCGCTCCGCCGGGAACGCGATGGACAACTCGTCGCGGACGGCGGCAGCGTCGCCGGCAACGACACCTACTCGCTCGAACTCCGCGCCGTATTGCCGATGGCCGTGCGCACCGGCCGCCGCCACGTCTACGTCTTCACGATCGACAGCTACGGCCAAAGCACGCTCCTCTATCCGGTGAGCGGCTCGGTCGAGAATCATTTCCCGCTCGCCGGTGCCGCCCCGCCGCCGCCGGTGATCCCGCTCAGCGCGAAGTTCGAGGTTGCGCCCCCCTATGGTGTCGACACATACATCCTTCTGGCGACGGACGAGCCGTTCGCGGATCCATGGATCCTGCAGTGGGACGGAGTCCGCGGTCCGAAGCCGACAGTAACCACGGCACTCGAACGTCTTGTGGTGCTCACCGGCTCGACCGAGCGCGGGACAGGCGTCCTCACGCCCGCCACCTGGTCGATCGAACGGCTCGTGATCGAGTCGGTCCGTCCGCGCCACAAACGTGCCGCATCGGTGTCTTTGCCCCATGCGACCTCCGCGCGATAGCGGCCGGCTGCGGGCACGTTCAGTCGGCCACTCGCCGCGGCGGAGGTCGCATTCGTGCGTTCCGTGGAGGATGTTTGTGGGTGACGCTACAAACTCCACCGCCTGGTGTCATCCTCATAACGTGAGGAGCTGGAAACCGTTGGCTCTGGGGAGCCTGCTCCTCGGCATCACAACGGCGACGGTCGTACCGGCCGCTACGCACAATGCGCGTTCGGTGCGTACGCTGATCGAGCCGCCGCGCAGCGCCAGCACGCGGTTCGATCGGAGGCAGGCGGCGGCGCTGTTCGTCGGCGTGCGCCACTTCACGAGCGATTCCGTCCAGGAGGTTCCGTACGCCGTCGACGATGCGGTCGATCTCGCCTACGTCTTCGCGCTCGAACGGCGCGTCAGTCTCGTGCCGCCCCGCCGCGTCGTGCTCGCACTCTCCGGCCGGCCGATCAAGAAGGAGTCGCGCGATCGCCTGCGCGCCTTGCAGGACGCCGGCGCCGACGTGCGTTTCCGCGCCGGCGCCGGTGACATCCGCGCTGCCCTCCGCGAGCAGGCAGCGCTGGCTGCCCGCGACGGAATGCTCATCGTCTCCATCGCTACGCACGGTTTCCTGCACGAAGGCAGCGGCTACATCCTCGGCGCGTCGTCGGTCGTCCGCAACCGGGCCACGATGCTCTCCACCGCGGACATGTTCGAAGTGATCGCGTCGTCGGCGGCGCAGCGCTCGCTCGTCTTCGTCGACGCCTGCCGCGAGCGGATGGTGAGCGGCACACGCGCGGCGCTGGCAAATCCGGTGAGCGCGGCGCCGATCGTGCGGCGCCTCGGGCACACACGCGGGCAGGCTGTCTTCTATGCCGCGGCGGCCGGCCAGTGGGCGTACGACGATGCCGAAGCGCGCAACGGCGTGTTCACAAAGGCTGTGATCGAAGGCATCGATTGCGGCGCGGCAAAGGTGCGCGGTGTCGTGACGGCGGAGACGCTTGCCGGCTACGTCGAGCGGAATGTGCACACGTGGATTCACGACAATCGCGATCCGAATGTCGGTTCCGCCACGCAGGCCAGCATGGACGGGGAAGCGCGCAACATGCCGCTGGCGCAATGCTGGGCTCTTGCTCCCGGCTCGGGCCCCGCGCGCGCCACTGCCGGCGGGACGACCATTCGCGCGCTTTCAGAAAAGAACGAACCGCTCTGGCAGCGGGACGCCGGCGGCGTGGTGACGCATGCCGAAGCCGTGGATCTCGATGCCGACGGCAGGCGCGAGGTCGTCTTTGCCACGCGCGACGCGGTCACGGCGCTGGATGCAATCGGCAACCCCCTCTGGTCCGTGCGGGAGCCGATGACGGTGACGGCGTTCATCACCGGCGATCTGTTCCGCCAACACACGAACGAAGTCATCGCGCTGCGGAGCGACGAGCATTCGAAGGCATCACGCCTCGTGGTCTACGGCCCCGATGGAGCTCGCCTTGGCGCGTTCGACGCCAATCGGCACATCGACCGCGTCACGATCGGACGCCCGACGAATCGGCATGCGCCGAGGATCATCGCCACATCCGGCAGCATGCTGTTCGTCTTCGACCCGAAGAAACTCGCCGCCGGGAAGCCCCTCTGGACCGGCCGCGTCTCGCCGCGCGCCGCCGGCGTGATCACATCGCTCGAGATCGTCGATTGCGGCGGCGACGGAAAGAACAGCATCGCCCTGACCACCGCCATCGGAGCGAAAGTCTGCGTCGACTTCACCGGTCACGCCATCCGCGCGCATTCGACCGCCCGCTTCGAGCGGCTCGCGCCGAAGCGCTCCCGTGGTTAGCGCAAATGTCGCCTCGCTCATCCAAAGCGTGCCGCGAGCCACGGGAGAGTTGGGGGCAGGTTGCGATTACCCGCGATGCACGATGGCATCGGCGATGGCAGTGGTCACACGATCGACGACTCCCTCATCCTGCGATGTCAGTCCCTGCCGTTCACCGCCCGCGGTGGCGAGCATGACGTGGTAAGTCGGACGGAGTGATCGGAGCCAGACGATTCCGATGATCAGTAGAGTCGCGCTCATGACGAGCGGCGACCATCGCTCGTCGCCGCTTCCGGCCAGCGCGGATAGCAGCCCGCCGAGAGCTCCCAAAGCGCCGAAGATCACCATGACGGTCGCGCACCCGCTCTTCGGCGGCACAATGTGTTTGCGAACCGAGGTGATGTTCGCTGTCGCATAGGTCGTCCCCTGGATGACGACACGCGTATTCGACACATACACGCCCCCGTCGTTGAGAAACGAACGCTCTTCGGTCACGGCACCTTCTCCTTCCGATCGGTCGGACTGATCGAAAGACACCAGGGGAGGGACTTTGTGGGTGAGAGGAGCGTCAGCGGCGACGCGGCCGCCGCGGATGCACTGGCGTGTCGACTCTCCGCGTCACAGTTCCCCATAACGTCCACCCGCCAGCCGCGTCGAGACGCTCGGAGTCGAACGCGTCATTCTCTTTGTCGAGCCAACACTCCCCCCGCGCGCCGCGGCGCCAGTACCCGACGATGCCGCCGCGAACGCTGTCGTACACCGCCACGACGTCGCCGTCCTGTGGCGTAACGAGGCGAGTATCGAACGTCACCTTGTCGCCGTCGAGCAGCACGGGTGACATCGACTTTCCGTTGACGCGGATGACGCGCAGTTGTCCGTTGTACACGTCACGGATCGAGTGCAGGACCTCGGTCGTCTCGGTGTCGCGATCGGCCTCGATGCCGCTACCCGCAGCAGCCTTCGCATGCGGAACGATCCAAACATGGTGGGGGCGCGGATAGTCGAAGTCGCGTTCGATGAACTCCGCCTCGGTCACCGTGATCGTGTGCGCCTCGCGCGTCGCAGCCGCTTGTGTGCCCATCAGATCGAACCGGGCGATGAGAAATTCGACGAGCTCGCGGAGTTTCCGCAAGTCCGCTTCTCCGAGCGGCGGCTCGCCGAGAAGATCGCCGACCGTCGTCTCGAGATCACGGGCGCCGCGCAAGACGGTCGACAGTTGCGGGTTCTGACTTCGCAGCACGCCGGCCACCTTGCGAAGCGGGAATCTGCGTCGATGGCGAGCGTCGTATTCACCGATGCGCTGCCGGACGATCTCTCGCAGCCGCTTCATCTGTTCGGTGATATCGGGCGGCGGCATGACTCGCATAGGTTACTTGTTTCTCTACGCGGTCGATACTTTCCGTCGCGAATGCGCGCCGAACGTGTCTCGTCTGCGCGCAGATCGACGCGAAATGAGTCAAGACGCGTTCACGTCTCTTGCGCATGCCGCCCGTGATGCGCACGTTGAGGTAATGCGCACACCGAACGATCAGAGGCAGACGGCGGCCGTCATCATCCTCGGAACGATCAGCGTCGCCGCTCTTCTCCTGGTCGCCAGCGGAACACCCGCGGCGGCGGTGAAGGACGTCCTCGCGATCGTCTTCCCTCCGCTGGTCGCCCTTGCGGCACATTCGGCGCGAGGGGTTCGACGCTGAAAACAAAAAGCCCCCAAGTGGCGGCTGCTGAGTATTTCATTTAGGCGGGGCCGATGGGACTCCACCAGTCCCCGCATTCGTGCAGTGGCGCCGTTGTGGGATCCAGCGACGTCAGTCGTGCGGCGCGGGAGCGCCAGCGCTCACGAATGGGACCTCGCGCGGCATGATGTAGAGCCGTTCACGCACGAGGCGGCGCGCGATGGCAAGCTGTTCGCCGGGCGACAACGTGCCCGGAATCTCAAGCGCCGCGAGCGAGCTCGAAGAGGCAACGAAACGGAAAGCGCCGGCATAGGAGGGAGGTCCGAGGAGCCGTGTCGCGCCGGCGACGAGAGCGACCTCATCGCCGTTTTCCTCGTACACGAGCGAGACCGCCGGCGCGAGCTCTATCCGCGTTTCCGGCGTCAGCTCCGCCACTGCTTCGACCCAGTAGAACGAGCTGTCGGCCGCGGAGACGCGGTCGAACTGTCCGGCGATCCAGTCGAACGTCTCCGGAGCGGAAGCGGATTCGACGAACGCGTTGAGGGCTTCGTCCGCGGCGGCTTGCATCGCCTCCGGTTGGGTGCGGTGGTGACGGACAGGAATCGAGCGGCGAAGGCGTGGGTCGCGCAACCCGGCCGCGGCGGCGAGCGCGCCGATGAAATCGATCCAGGTGATCTGCTGGATGCCGAAGGTGAGGTGAACCGTAAACGTGCCGATCGCCCGCACGTCGTGGATATAACCGCGGGGGAGATAGAGAAAATCGCCCGGCGAAAGGATGATCTCCTCCAGGTTGTCGCGGCGGGTGAACGGAGGCGGCGGGACGCGATGGCGGCGCATCTCTTCGCGGGTCTCGAACGGCAGGAGCGGGACGGTCTCGAGGGGCAGCGTCGGCCCCGGTCCAATCCTCCAACGCTTTAAGCCGGCGATCTGCACGACCGCCGTGTCATGCTCGTCGAAGTGCGCGCCGGCGCCGCGGCCGTCCGCGGGCGCGCAATATGCCGACACACTTACGATGAATCCGATCTCGCGCTCGAGCCGCCGGACGTACGACAGCATCGGCGGCCAGTACTGGTGCAACTGGTTCAGGCGCACCGTCGAGCCGGATTCGAATGCAGCGTAAACACCGGCGACGGTGGGCGACGCCGCCACCGCGCGCGGCTCTTCGGCGCGGGCGATCATCTCGATGATCGGCACATCGTTGAGCGGCTGGTGACGCATCGCCTGCACGGCCGCCGCGATCACCTGCGGCAGATCGGAGGGCGAGAACAGCATCGCGAACCGCTCCGCGTCGTTGCGCTTCACGTAGAAGTGGCGACGCTCCCAGTGATCGCGGAAGAACTCCTCTTGACCTACAGGCGACAGGAGCAGGTCGAGCGCTGCCGGCATGCGAAGGATTATAGGCGCCGCTGCCGTCATCAGATCGTCAGCCGGAAACTATACTTCTTGACATCCTTTCCAGAGGTAATTACAGTCATCGACATCATATACAGCAATTGGATTCCGTGAGGGGAGCGTAGCTGCCTGCACTCGGCTCGTTCTTCTCTTCGTTCGACGAGAGAGGGAGAGGCGATGGAAAAATCGGGAGACTTTCATCGGTTTCGCAACAACGCCTCCGCGGTCGAATACGGGAACCGCGCCTGGAACACGGCGCATGCGAGCGGTCTGATCGACATCCGCGTCGATTACGAGACGCCCAACGTCCTCCGCCGGTCCGACGGCCACCGGTTCATCAATCTTTGCTCCTGTTCCTACCTCGGGCTGGCCAGCCATCCGGACATCATTGAAGGGGCTGTCGGTGCATTGCGCAGCCAGGGCGCAATGGACCTGCCGATCTCGCGCATCCGCCTGCGTCTCAATCTGCTCGAGGAGTTCGAGGAGGGCCTGTCGGAGCTGACCGGCGCGCGCACGATCTCCGCCGTGACCAGCAGCGCCGCCACCGCCGGCGTGCTGCCGCTGATCGCATCGGGGCACTTCAGCAGGGACGGCAAGCCGCCGGTGATGGTCTTCGACAAGTTCGCGCATTTCTGCATGGACTACATCAAGCCCATCTGCGGCGATGAGACGAAGGTGCTGACGTGCCCGCACAATGACATGAACTATCTCGAGGACATCTGCAAGGCTCACGAGCGCGTGGCCTTCGTCTGCGACGGCGTTTACTCGATGGGCGGCGCGGCCCCGCTGGACGACCTTTTCCGCCTGCAGGACAAGTACGGCCTGTTCCTCTTCATCGACGACTCGCATTCGCTGTCAGTCTGCGGCCGGACAGGGGAGGGACATGCCCGGTCTCTGATGCCTGAGGTCAATGACCTGACCATCATTGTGGCGTCGCTGGGGAAGGGCTTTGGCGGCAGCGGCGGCATCATCATGCTCGGGCCAAAGGATTGCGAGGCGGTCTTGACTCGGTTCGGCGGCCCGCTCGCTTGGTCGCAAGGTCTCAATGTGCCGGGAATCGGCGCGGGGATGGCGTCGATCCGGCTGCACAACTCCCCCGAGCTCGGCCGGCTTCAGAAGAAGTTGCAGGACAACATGGCCCTCTTCGACGAGCTCGTGCCGACCGACCAGCGCGGCAATGGATTTCCGCTCAAAGTCATCCACATCGGGGACGAGGAGAAAGCGGTGGCTGCGTCCGCCGCGATCCTGGAGCAGGGCTTCTATACGTCCGCGGTGTTTTTCCCGATCGTCAGGAAAGGGCACGCCGGTCTGCGGGTGATGATCCGCGCCGATCTCTCGCACGACGACGTCCGATCCTTCGCCGCCGCGCTCAACGACGCTATCGGCACGCCGGCAACGGAAACACCGCGCGCAAGAGTCTCCGCGTAACCAAGGAAAACCCCGATGCGCGCTGTCATTATGGCAGGAGCAGGAGGACCGGAGGTCCTGGGAATCGGCGATGTGCCGACGCCCGAGCCGGGTTCCGACCAGGTTCTGGTCCGGGTCCGGGCTGCGGCCCTCAATCAGGCTGACTTACTGCAGCGCAGCGGCGAATTCCCGGCGCCTCCCGGCGAATCGGAAATCCTGGGCGTGGAGATCGCCGGCGACGTCGCCGCTTGCGGCGCGAGCGTCCAGCTCCCGGTCGGAAGCGCCGTCTTCGGCCTGGTGGGTGGCGGCGCGTACGCCGACTATTGCCTGCTCGACGGTGAGATGGCCATCGCCATACCGTCCGGCTTTTCGTATGCCGAGATGGCGGCGGTGCCGGAAGTGTTCTTCACCGCGGACACGGCGATGTTCGCGCTCGGAAAACTGGCCGCGGGGCAGACCGTGCTCGTGCACGGCGGCGGAAGCGGTCTTGGGAGCTCCTGCATCCAGATGGCGAAGAGTGCCGGCGCACGCGTCGCCTGTACGGTCGGATCGGACGCCAAGGCCGCGCGCGCTCTGGCATTGGGGGCCGATCTGGCAATTCATTACAAAACGCGCGAATTCATGCACGATGTACTGAAGTGGACAGACGGCGCAGGAGTCGATCTCGTCGTCGACATCGTCGGCGCCGATTACTTCGAGCGCAACCTGGCGGTCCTGAAAGAGGGCGGCTGCCTGGTGCACGTGGGCGTGATGAGCGGCACGCGATGCGAGCTCGATCTGGACACCATCCTGCTCAAGAGGCTGCGGCTCAAAGGCACGATCATGCGGTCGCGTCCCATGGAAGCGAAACGGGCCATTACCCGGCGGTTTCGCGAACGCTGGCTTCCGCTCCTGGCGGCGCGCGAGCTGTGGCCCGTCATCGATTCCGTCTTTCCGATCGGCGATGTGGCGCAGGCGCATGGCCGGATGGAGCGCAGCGACCATTTCGGCAAGATCGTTCTCGATGTGCATCGCGCTGATGAGATTCCCGTTTCGAAACGTGGGTCAGGCTCAAGCAGTGTCACGACCACGCTCTTCCAGCGATTCAATGAAGAGCTGATCGAGGCCGTGACCGCGAGCCGCGACCTCATCGAGCGTCGATCGCTCCTGCCGGCGCAGGACGCGCGGATGTTGGCCGAGGGCGGACACCGCTATTTCCTTTTGCCGCTCAATTTCGTGTTTCCCGGACGCGATTGTGCCCGTCTGGGTGAGGCGGCGTCGGCGCTGGTGGGTATCCAGACGAGAATTCTGCGCCATCTGAACGAAAGGATCGGCCGCGAGGGAATCCTGCGGACGTTTCGCGTGCCCGAGGCGATGCAGCGATTCGTCAATTGGGAGGAGCTGCTCGAGCCCGAGACGATCGTCAGCCGCTTCGACATCCTGCAGGCCGAGGATGGCAGTTATCGTTTCTGTGAATTCAATATCGACTCTTGCGTGGGCGCGGCGGAGATCTTCGAGTTCGCCGCCGACTACTTCTCCGAGCTCGGCGTCGATGTTCCGCGCGCGCTCGGGGTCTCCCCTCCATTGAGAGACCTCGCTGCGCTCCTTGCCCAAACCGCCGCTCGACGCAAGCTCGCCCGCATTGTGATTTTCGACTGGAGCGTCGGCGGTGGGTCGGGGGGGAAGGGCTATCTGTCCTTCGAGCGCATGCGCGGGCATATCGCGCAGGCGGTCCATCCGATCCCGGTCTTCATCGCCGATGAGAAAACGTGCCACGCCGAGTGGTTGACGCCCGAGGAGGCCAGGCGCACGCTCTTCTATCGGGGATTCCTGATGGACGAGATGGATGACGGCGGCGCCTTTCTCGACCGACTCATCGCCCTCGGGGCCACTGTCATCAATACCTATGAGGCCGAGATCCGCATGGACAAGGGCTGGTTCGTCCTTTTGCACGACGAGACGATCCGTCAGGTGCTGACGCAGCGCGAGCGGGATCTCATCGACGCCTACCTTCCCTACACGTGCGACGTCGATCGCCATAATGCCGTGTCGCTCGTCGAGCGCAAATCGCGCTATGTCTTCAAAGAGAAGCATTCGTTCGGCGGCAAGGGAATCCATTTCGGAGAGGAGACGCCGGCGGAGGAATTGAGCGCGCTCTTCAATGACCATCCCGGCGCGTGGACGGCACAGGAAGTGGTTCCGATCGCGCCGGCCATGTTCCCGGCCGATGCCGGGTTCCGCAGCGAGCCGCAGAAGGTGGTCTTCGGACTGTACGTCTATGGCTCGCGCGCCAACGGAATGCTCTTCCGGGCCAGTACGCACTCCAGGGTCGTCAATGTGACCGTGGGAAGTGCCCGAGTAGCCTGGGCATTCACCGCGAACGAAACGACCAAAGCGGCATTGACGACCAGTCTGCGGGAGGCCGGCTGTGTTGGAATCTAAGAGCGCCTACGTCAAGCTGGGTGATCAGCGTTATCGGGAGTCGTGGGGGCTCTATTACGAGGAGTTCAACGTCGGGGACGTCGTCGAGCACCGTCCGGGGCGGACAGTCACCGAAGCCGACAACATCTGGCAGTCGCTGCTGTGCATGAACACCTCGCCGCTGCACATCGACAGCGCGTATTGCGCGACGACGGAGTGGGGGCGGCCGCTCATCTCCAGTCTGGTCACCTTCTCCATCGTCAACGGCATGTCCGTGAGCACGCTGAGCGCCCGGGCCATTGCCAATCTCGGCTGGGACAAGGTCCGTCTCGTTTCTCCCTGCTTCGCTGGCGACACCATTTATGCCGAGAGCACCGTACTGTCCAAGCGGCTTTCGGAATCGCGGAACGGACAGGGCGTCGTTACGTGCGAGACCCGCGGCCTCAAAGCGGACGGCACGGTGATTCTTACCTGCGAGAGGACGTTTCTCGTTCCCACGCGCGAGCAAGAGGTCCAACGGGAGGCACAGCATGGAGCATGAGAACCTCACCCCGCTTCTGAGCATCCGGACGAAACAGCCGGCGGTTCCTGTCAGCTATCTCTATACGCCCGCGCCCAGGATCGAATCGCTGATGGCGAAACGGCAGGATGTCGCCGCCGACGTCGTGGTCGTCGATCTCGAGGACTCCGTTCACGTCAAGGCCAAGGCCGCGGCGCGTGAGAAGGTCTGTCAATTCGACTTTTCTCCATTGACGAAACTCGGCATCCGCCTGGCGTTGCGCGTCAATACGATCTGTTCCTTCGATGGCCTCCGCGATCTGGAGATGCTTCGCGAACGCTATGAGCGCGGCGACTGCGCGATCGAATCCGTATTACTGCCGAAGATCAATCACCCCAGCGAGATCAGGATTTACCGGTCGCTTTTCGATAGCCTGAAGCAGCGTCCCAGGCTCATTTGTTTCATCGAGACGATCGAGGCGGTGGAGAACGCCGACGCCATTGCCTCCGTCAGCGACGCCATCTGCTTCGGGCAGGCCGATCTCTGTGCGCAGATGTACGGCTCCCATCCGGCATTTCTCGATTACGCGAGAACGCGTATGTGCGTGGCCGCGGCCCGATACCACATCCAGGCCATCGACACGAGCTCCTTCGAGATCCACGACCTGGTCAAGTTCGAGGGGGAGTGTGCGGCGGCCAGGGAGTGCGGGTTTACCGGGAAGGTCGCCATCCACCCGAATCAGGTCGAGGCAATCAACAGGATCTTCGGCATCTCCGGCGAAATCATCGCCGGCTATCAGAGAACCATCGATGCCTATCTCAATGCCGACGTCGGATTCGCAATGAAGGACGGACAGGTAGTGGCGCCGCCGTTCGTCGCCAAAGCTCGGATGATGCTCGCGGCGTACGACAAGTGGACCCGCGAATGAACGACACACCATAACCAATGAACGACACGCCATAAGGAGGACGTCATGGTCAAAAAGGCAACGGTCAAGAAGGCAGCGGTCAAGAAGGCAGCGAGCAAAAATGCGAAACCCGCCCAGCGCGCTGGCGGTCGCGTCGGCGGTGTGCGCGCGGCCAGCCGCGGCACCGAATGACGCCGGGCGGCCGGTTTCTCCAGGATCAGCAACAGGTCCTGGACCTCGACCGCCTGCTCCGGCGGCATGTGAGCGAGGTGCGCGACTACACCTGGGCCTTTCACCGGCGCTGGGCGAGGAAGGGTGTGACCACCATACGGGGAACGGGGTGGGCCGTGAGACCGTTCCTGCTGCCCGTTTCCCGCATGCATTTCATCGCCTCGGCATTTCATGGCGCGCTGAGCGCGCTTCGCAGTGCCATCCTCGCCGCCGCGGCGAAACGGGGAGCGGTCACGCGGCTGCTGCCCGTCCATCCCGAATTCGAGGATTGTTTCGATGTCGCCGGCGGCGCGGCCAGTCCGGCATTCCTGTCGCACTTCCGGCCCGACGGGTTCCTCTTCGAAGACCGTTTCGTGCTCTCGGAGATCAATTACGGTAACGGCATCATCATCAGTTGCGGCTATACCGAGGCGGTCGCCGATTACTGGCGCCACCACCCGCTCATCAAGCGCCTGGGGTGGGACGTGGAGCGAATGCACTGCCGGCCCCTGCCCTGGTACATCAACGTGGCCCGGCGGTTTGTGCGTCCGGTCGAATCCCCCTCGGTGGCGCTGCTCGCGCATTCCGAGGAGTGGAAGACCATGCTCGGTTTTCCCAAGCGGGTCATGGACCAGATCCGTTTCGTCTGCCGGCAGTTCGAAGAGGCTGGAATGCATGCGCGAACCGTGACCGAGAAGGATGTGAGCGTCGACAGACGGGGCAATCTTCACTTCGACGAAGACGGTCGGCGCGTGGATCTGCTGATGTTCATTACGGTCGGCTCGACGTTCCTGGACCGGCCGGAGCTCCTGCGGAGAGGGGGTGCACTGCACCATCTGACCCGTCCGCGTATCGGCGATACGTGGGTTCTGAAACCACTGTCCGGTCTCATGGTCGACAAGGGAGCGTTGCCGCTTCTCGGCCGGATCTATACCCCGCGCCGGATGCAGGACGGCTTCCGATTCGAGATCCCTCACACCGAGTACCCGAGCGAGGCGGGCGCGTCGCGCTATCTGCGCCGCCGTGCGGACTGGGTCATCAAGCGCTCCTTCGACGGCAAGGACACCAGCGTCGGAGCGGTGTCGGCGCCGGCGGCGTGGCGCGGTGCCGTCGACGCGGCGGTGGACGGGTACAACTACGTCGCGCAGCGCTATGTGTCGCTTCCGCGGGCGGATGTGCCGGTGCTGATCGACGAGAAGCATCTGGAGTGGGTGCCCAGCCGCATCGAGCTGTCACCGTTCATTTATGACGGCGCGTTCGGCGGGGCCGGCGTGCGCCACGCTCCCGATGCCGAGGGATTGATCATGACCGACTTCCCGCAGGGTTACGGATACTCGATCGCGCTCGCCGTATGACCGCCGAACGTCCAGCCCTCGGCTCCGGTTGGACGCTGTGGCGGCACGCCCTCGTTCGCGGCGCTGGATTTCCGTTCGCGCTGCTGGACGATGTCTTTCGCTCCGGCGATCCATCCGCATTGTGGCGCGTTGCTGCCGACGGCCGCTTTCGCGAGGCGGTGACCTGGCAGAACCGGCCGGCGGTGGAGACGGCGCTCGACGGATTGCTGCGCCGGCCGGCGGGAACGGAGAACGCGAAAACGCGCCAGCAGCAGCGTCTGGTCGCGAAATACCTGCAGCGCTATTGCGCGAAGAACGACACGATCGGCTTCTTCGGTCCCGTCGGCTGGGCCACGGTGGGAGGTGACGCGCAATTCGCGGCCGGTCCGACGCTGCTGTCGGCGCGCGCAACGTTTTTAGAGCCCTGGTGCGTGCTCGCTCTTGCACGCGCCGTCGATGATGAGACGAGACTCAAGGCACCGGTGACGATTCCCGGCCATTTGCGGCTGTCGGGCTCAAAGTTGATTACGCCCGATGCCATGCTGACGCTCGCCGCGGACGAGTTGGGCCTCCTGCGCGCCGTCGATGGCCGTTCCGCCGCAGAGCTATTGAAACGCCTCGGCATCGATGATCCTTGGCGGGCGGTGTTGGAGCGGCTCGCCGCGCGAGGCATCGTACGATGGGAGTTTCCCGTCATGGTCTCACTGGAGCCGGACCGGCAGTGGCGCACGGAGCTCCGCGAGAAGCGCGATGACGTGGCCCGGGCGGCCGGCGACCCGATCGCGCTCGGCCGCGCCCTGGAGTCATTGGACCTCGAATTCGAAACGCGCACGAAGACCGCGCCGCGCCGCGGCGGGACATGGGCGCGGAGTCTCGTCTTCGAGGAGTGCCGCCGCTCAATCTCCATGGACCTGGGAACCGCCGCGGTCGAGCGCATCGCACCGGCATTGCTAGCCGTGCTTCGGATCGCGCGCTGGTACACGTTCGCGATCGGCACCAGGGTTGCGGCCGCGCTGCTGCGCGAACATCGCAAGCGCGTTCCGTTGCCCGTGTTCTGGCGGCGTACCGTTCCCATTTTCGAGGAAGAAATCGCTCCCGCGATCGATGCCGTCTCGGCGCAATTTCGCCGCAAGTGGCGGACCTTGTGGATCTCCGCCCCCGTTCAATCGTGCGCTCGCGGAGATCAGCAGCACATCGATGTCGAAGCGGCGGGCGCTTTCGTCGGGCGGCACTTCCGGGCACCATGCCCGGGCTGGCCCGGAGCACGGCACCATGCGCCGGACCTCATGTGGAACGCGCAAACGCCGGAGGAGCTGCTCGCCGGGAACGGAACGCCGGTGCTCTCCGAACTGCACCCCGGGGTCACGCCGCTGACGACGCTCTCGGTGCTGTCGCTCTGTCCGGTGAGAGACGAGCTGATGACGGAATGGGACGCGGATTTTCCGGAACCGCTCGTCAGCCCGATTCCATGGGAGCAATTCGCCCGCTCGTCGCAGGACGCGCGGCTGGCGAAGCAGCACTGGCATCTCGATATCGGCGACGACTTCGCCTCCGAGCGGCCTCCGGAGCAGGTCCTCCGCTCCGCCGACTTCGATGTCGTGGCGGACGACGGCCGATTGATCGCCGTCCAGCGAAACGGCGGCCTTCGTCTCGACCTCCTCCGTGTGTTCGAGCGGCGCATCAAGCTGCGCGCGGCAGCCGCGTTCTCGCTGAGCGATGATGCCGCTCGAACGCCGCGCCGCTGTCTCGGGCCGCTCGTCGTGCAGCGCGCCCAGTGGCGCGTCGAGAGTCTGCCGTTTCACGATTGCGAAGGCGCTGCTACGTGGCGCGAGGCATTGGGTATTCCCGAGCGTGTCTTCGCCCGTGTGCCCGGCGAAATGAAGCCGATTTACGTCGATCTGGCGTCGCCAATCTCCGTGGAGATGTTCGTCCGTTTCGCGGCCGGCGCACCCAGGGTGTCGGTCTCCGAGATGTATCCCGGCCCGGACGGACTATGGCTGCGCGACGGCGAGGGGAACGCATACACGTCCGAGATGCGTTGCATCGCCGTCGATCCGCGGCCGTTCGACGAACGGAAGGTGTGGCGCGCCGCGCGGTCGTTGCGGCCCGTTTGAACCATGCGGAAGTTGGAAGAGGCGGAGCCGCCAGGGCAGTCCTCCCGTGAGGGAACCGTGCGATTCGCGGATCGGACGGGTGGAGAGCGGCCGGGCTTCTATCGAGTCGAACAAGGCCTGCGCATCTCGAGCATCGGCATCGGCACGTACCGCGGGGAAAGGGCCCCGGCGACCGACGCCTCGTATCTGTCGGCCCTCCGGACCGCGTTCCGAGGGGGAATCAACCTCGTCGACACAGCCATCATTTACCGCGATCAGCAATCCGAGAGAATCGTCGGCAAGGCCATCAGGGAGTTCATCCAGCAGGGTCACGGTCAGCGGGACGATCTGGTGGTCTGCACGAAGGGCGGCTACGTCATGCCCGAGGGTGGCTTCGGCGTCTCCGACGCGGTGGACCCGGCCACGCTGGAACCAGGCGACGTCGTGGACGGCGTGCATTCCGTGGCACCGGCCTTTCTCGCGGATCAGCTCACCCAGAGCCTGCGTAATCTAGGCCTGACGACGATCGACGTCTATTACATACACAATCCGGAAGTGCAGCTCAGGGAAGTCAGCGCCCCGGTGTTTCTCACCCGGATGCGAAGAGCCTTCGAATGTCTGGAAGCAGCCGTCTCCTGCGGCGCGCTCCGGTACTACGGCACCGCCACCTGGGGCGGGTATATCGACGGGATCATCTCCCTGTCCGCCCTTGCCGAAGTCGCTCGCGAGATCGCGGGCGAAGAGCATCACTTTCGCTTCGTGCAGCTCCCATTCAGTCTCGGAATGCAGGAGGCATTGGAACCGGGACCTGCGACCGGTTTATTGAACGTCGCGAGGGAGCTTGGAATCACCGTGATCGCGAGCGCACCGTTGTGGCAGGGGCGTCTCACGGGCGATCTCCCCCCGCGGCTCGTGAACCTCCTCCCCGGTCTGGCCACGGATGCGCAGCGCGCCATCCAGTTCGCGAGATCCGCGCCGGGAATCGCGGCCGCAGTCGTCGGGATGAGCTCTAGCCGTCATGTCGAAGAAAACCTGGCAGTGGCCCCGCGGCGTCCACTCACGCGTTGGGAGTTTGATCGGGTCCGGTCAGCAAGCCAGTGAACGTGCGCAAGATGATGACGGATCGGAGCGATGACTCGAAAGCCGGTAGCTAGCCTGCGCCCGCCTCAGCCAGGAGCGCCCGTACACGCTCTACGGCGGTGGCGATCCTCGCCTGTTTGTTCGCATGGGCCTCCGCCAGTGCGGGGACGTTGCCGCCGCAGAACGGACAGTCGATCGTCTCGGGATAGACGTACTGTTCGCATTGGCGGCAAAGGATGAGGGCTGGCGGAACGCGATCGGCGGCGGCGCGAGGGATCTCGGTTTTCGGCCGTGGGGGCGGCGGCTCCTGCACCACCGCTTCGCCGCTGCCGTCGAGCGGCTCGAGAAGCAGCGCGAAGCGGCCGGTGTCGAACGACCGCGGTCCCGCCTCCTGCACCTTCACAATGCGCTCGCGTTTTCCCTCCTTCGCCAGTGTCAGAGCGCGATGGTGGCAATACGGATTGTTTCCGGCGCGGCCGAGGAGCGAGTGTGCCGACCAGGTGCATCCCCCCCGGCAGACGTCGGCGTAGTAGCACGTCCGGCAGAATCCCCAAAGATCCTCGACCGTGCGGTCGCGGGTGAAACGGAGTTCGCCGGAATGGTTCCAGATCTGTTCGATGGTCAGATCGCGGACGTTGCCGCCGGCATACTCGGACGTCGGCAGCGACGGGCAACCTTTGATTGTGCCGTCGGCCTCGATGCCGAGGGCCACATGGCCCGCGGCGCATCCCTGGAAATACCCGAATTCGACGTTCTGCGCGCGCCAGCGATGCTCGTACGGTCCGAAATAGCCGAGAGCGTTGGCGGGGATCATCAGCACATCGAGGGATTCGGCTTCCTCGACCAGCTCCGCCAGGTGCGGCATCAGTTCGAGGATCTGATACGGCTGCATCAGCACTTGGTCGTTGTCGACGGCGTTGCCCATGGCCACGGTCAGATTCACCGCCCAGTTTCGAACGCCGGCGGCGGCAATGGCGTGGAGCAGCCCGCGCAGATGGGGCAGCGTCGTCGCGCCGATCTGCGTGTTGACGCTGCTGACGATGTCATGCTTCTTCAGCAGATGGAGCGCGCGCATGGCGTGCTCGTAAGAACCCTTCACGCCGCGCAGCTTGTCGTGCAACTCGGGGGAGCCGTCGAGGGAAATGCCACACGAGCGGAGTCCTGCCTCTTTCGCCGCGCGAATCCGGTCCTCGTTGAGGGCGAGGCCGCCGCTCTGCAGGCTGGAATGAATGCCGTGATCGCTGAGGGCGCGGATGATGTCGAGCCAGTCGCGGCGGAGGAAGGCTTCACCGCCAATGATCGACACTTCGCGCACACGCAATCGAGCAAGCTGCCGCACCACATCGAGGCACTCCTCGGTGGTCAGCTCCGACGGACGGGCCTTGCCCGCCCGCGATCCGCAGTGGATGCACTTGAGGTTGCACGCCAGCGTGATCTCCCATACGGCGTGAACGGGATGACTGCGCGCCCAGTCGTCCTCGGTTGTGTATCGGTGCGGCAGCTTTCTCGTTTCCATTGGCCACCTACTTGCTGAGGGCTGCTTCCAGCTCCTTGATGGCCTTGCCGAGGTCGCCTTGCTCCTGGTGATACTTCTTCGCGTCGGCCAGGACCTTCTTCATCTCGTCCTTGTTGCCGCGTTTGATGCAGTCGTGAATCACCACGCCGTAAAACGCGACCGGACCACCACCGGAACCTCCACTAGGGCTTGCCATAAGCTCTCCTTTCGTCGTTTCGCGCGAGAACCCGTGCTGCCGGCTACGCGCCGGAGAGGGTGCGCTTATATTATAGGAGTGACAGAATGGCGCAAATCCCTACCCCGACCTATATTGCCTGAGGGCTCACTCCCGGATGGATATCTGTTTGGTTTCGATGGAGGTTCGCCACCACCGCCACCACCAACCCGATCTCGCTCGCTGCTGGGCGTTGCGCGATAGCACCGAACACCGCCGCACTTGCGCAGTGGCAATCGCCGGTCGTCAGGGTCCCTCCGCAACGCCGCCTCGCACAAGCCGGGAAGCCTGCTCATAGCAGACGTGGTCGAGTTCCTCCTCGGAGGCTTCCAAGGAGGTGAGATCGAGAGATCTCGGCAGCATCTTCTACATGCCGAGCGTTCCCCCATTTCTAAACTATTGCAACAATTGCAGTTTAGGTTGGCGGGGCCGACGGGACTCGAACCCGCGACCTCCGGCGTGACAGGCCGGCGTTCTAACCAACTGAACTACGACCCCGCGTTGGTTGGGAACTCGCTAACCTGACGTCATCAGGCAGCATTCCCGGGAGGCGCGCATCCTACGGGTGGGGTGGTGGGGTGTCAAGATGCTGGCTCAGGCGAGTGCGAAGTCCACGCGCAAGGTGAACATGGCCACCAGCCAGCCGAGGAGGATGACGAACGTCGCGGTCAGGGCTCGATCGCGCGACGGGGTCCGGCACGATCCGGCGAGCCAGTAGAAGAGGGGGAAGTCGACCAGGGCGTAGCGGGAGAGGGATTGCAACGAGCCGGAGCTGAGGGGCAAGGCTACGGAGAGCAGCGTGTAGGCGGCGTATGACCATTGGCGGCGGGCCAGGAATGAGCAGCCGGCGGCGATCATCAGGATCGCGGCGGCGATGTTCAGCGCCACGAAGTTCCACGGTTTGCTGACGACGAGGCCGTTCCCGAGGATGGTTTCGTTGAACGTGGCGGATGCTCCGCGGCCCCACAAGGTCTGGGCGTGGATGAATGCGAGAGGGTCTCCGGTCCGCGCGTAGAGGTAGGCGACGAACGCTGCCACGCCGAGGGGAGTGATCAGGAGCCATAGCTGCTTCATCGACGGACGCTGGCCTCGTTGAAATGGGAGTAGGAGAAGCGCGGGCAGCAGGCAGATGCCGATGACTCTGGTGGCCGAGGCCAGGGCGCCGAGAATGCCGGAGGCCCACCATCGATGCCGGGCAGCGGCGAGGAACGCTCCGGCGGAAAGGAGCAGGAAGACGGACTCGGTCATGGGAAGGGAAAAGAAGTAGCTGGTGGGGAAGAGGGCGATGTACCACGTGGCGCGTTCCGTCTCGTCGTCGGACGCTCCGAGCTCGCGGCCGGCGGCTGTCACGGCAAACAGAGCCGCCAGCAGGGCGATATTCGACGTGAGCACGGCCACGATCGAAAAGCGAGCGCCATCCCCTCCTCCCAACGCACGAACCAGAAGGGGATACGCGGGAAAGAATGCCCAGGTGTTCTTCGGCGTCCCGTCGAGCGACCGCGGCTCGTAACCGCTGACGGCGATCTGCCGGTAGTACCAGGCGTCGCCGACCATGGCCACCCGCAACAGCTCCGGCCAGAAGCGCGCCGCCGACAGCGATACCTCGGTGCGCCAGACGGTGTTTGAGTACTCCTTGCCGATGAACGCCATCTGGGAGCCGATGACCAGCAGGACGATGACCGCGGCCCGGCTGACGGCGAACGCGCCGAGAACGTTGTAGACGGTCCGCCGCGGCATTTGGTGTCGATTCTCTCATGTGCCACGGAGGACGCAGCTCAGACGGCCGCGCGGCAGGGAGTTGGACGTTGTCTCCGGCGAAGCCGGAAAGGCCGCCGGAGGCGGCGGCTCGACGCAGGTCGGCGCTCTTCTCTGTCGCCCATTACGCAGCCTCGCCTTATGGCGGGCTCGTGGCCCCCGGGTCGAAGCCGGGGGCTGCGAGTCTCTACGCAGGCTTCGCCAGCATGGTCGGACCCAGAACAGGCCGGTCTCGCGGGGTCGGCAGATCCGCGTTTTGGCTACGGACCAGTTGCTCGTTACCAAAACCGGTGCATTCGGAGTCAAAACGTCGGATCGACGAAGCATTCGGCCGTTCACGGGGGTCGCGTTCACGAGCCGAAGGAGTCTGTCAACAGACCCGCGGAGTCTGTTCACGGACTCCGGGAGTCTGTTAACAGACCCGTGGAGTCTATTCATGAACTCGCGGAGTCTGTTCACAGACTTCAGGGATCGCCGCATTCGCCTCCCCGCAGTGACCACCTGATTCAGGGTCAACTTTTTTCGGCCGGCACGCAAAAAAATTCTGCGCCGGATGACCGCCAGATACCACCCTGACGGTCCCGCCGTAGAGAGCGATGGAACCTATAGGCGACACTTTTCGCGCCGGGTAGGGACCCCACCATCTCGCGGCTCTCCTCGTGCGTGATGGACAAGATCAACCTCAGACGACAGACGCCGCGGCAAGGCCCGCGCGGCCCCTTTGTGGGATCGCTCGACTGCCAGGCTGATCGCTCCCCCTCACACCCGATCGGCACGCGTACGCGTGCCGCCTGCCCGGAGGCTCCTGATCAGAGCCGTCCGGGTAACCCGGCTGTGCGTCGCGCGTGTGGCGCGTCGCGCGGTCTTCATCAACAGGAGGACATCATGTTCGAGCAAGTCACGGGAGTTGTGCCGCAGGTCTCGGCCGGAGATCCGGCACCGGCACAGACCCCAACCGTCACGCATTACCAGCAGGTCGCCGCGAACCTGGCCAAGGCCATCGACGACACGCTGGCGCTCATCCCCAGTCTGGTGGAGCCGCACCCGTCGACGACGGGATTCGTCCGCACCCATCAGAACGTGCCGATCGAGTTCATCGCCACGGCCATCGCCGCGGTCGAGGCGAACCCCGAGATGCTGGTAACTGCCAACTTCGATGCCACCGCGGCCCGCGACGCGCTGCAGTTCATCGACGCCTTCCGCCCCATGGCGGACCGGCTGAATGCGGCGGCGAAGAACCTCACGTTCAGCATCGACACGCGTCGCGCAAACGTCTCAACCGGCGCGTTGCAGGTCTACGCCGTCGCCAAAGGGGTGGCCAGTGTTCCGCAAAACACGGCGCTGGTCTCCCACGTCGGCAACCTGAAGCGCGACCTGGGTAGGGGTGGAAGAAACCGGAAGACGGCAACGCCAACACCGGCCCCGGTTCCGGTGGTTCCCAAACCGGCAGCAAGCGGAGAGCCCATCGCGTAAGAAACCAGGCATGACCGCGTGGCCCGCGGTCATGCCCCTCGACAACTCACCCCAATCCTGACGAGAAAGGAGTACCTGTCATGCGAAAACTACAACATTCGACCTGCTCTGTCATCCCGCCACACATCTGGCGGCACATGGCCGAGCCGATCCGTCCCGCGAAGCGGCCGGTGGGCGCCTTCGCCGGCGCCGCGAACCGCTGGAAAACAAGAAGGCGGCGTAGCTCCCGTAGTTGACCTGTCAACCGACGCGCGGGCGTTCCGATCACGCCCGCGCTTGTGGGGGGGATTCAATCGCAAATCTCACAAACCTCAACGTGCTTTCGAAGTCCGTGGGGTCCGCAGGTTCACGAACCGAGGCAGCCGGGTTCGGGCGTCCGTCCCATGCACGATCAATCAGCGCGGACCAGGCTGGATCAAGGGTGACCTTAGCCCACGCCGCTCCGGCGCGCTTTGACCCGGGATACCCGTTGACGAGGTCATGCATCATTCGGCAATAGTTCAGGACGATGTACGTCTGGTAGAAGCGATTCCGATAGCGTTCGGGAGCGCGAAGAATTTGCCGCCCCCAGTCCCGGATCGTGGCGCGGATTTCCTCACGGAGCGCGTCCGCGGAGACCGGATCGACCAACGTCGCCGGAGGCGGCCCGGCAAGCGGAACGCCTTGCTCGCGCACGATCCATCGAACGACCAGTGTGTTGCAGTGATCGGACATCACCAGGGATTGACTTCCGTGGTCGAGATACCAGAGCGGTACCGCCACTCGGGAATTGTTCCGCAGGATCGCTGCCGGGAAGTAGGATCCCTCCAGGTGCTGCGCCCATGGGGAAGGGAGACGGTAAATCCTGGCGTGCATTGCCTGCAGCGCATTCACCTGAGCGTCATCCAGCTCATCCGCCACAACGATCACAAAGTCGACGTCACTATGGCGATCAAAGTCTCCAACGGCGAATGAGCCCTGGAGGTAGGCACCGAGAAACGCATTGCCCAACGCGGCCTTGACGCTCGTGACGAGCGTCTCGAGCACCGTGTCGAGCTCCGGATAGGGCGTTGGACGTTGCATTTCGTCAGGTTCGGGACACTCAGTTGGACGGCTCCAGTTTCAATCTTGACGAGCGTTCATTCTGCACGCCTGTCATTGGGCGGCCGGAGTATGGCCGGCTTGAGGACTCCATTGAGCCGGGCGTAGGACACGGTGCCCTCGAGGATGCAATGGCCGAATGCCCAATGATCGTAGGTGATGACCAGGCCCGCCTTCGAGAAATAGAAGCCCGCATACTTCTCGATTTCCTTCGCAAGTTGCCCGGCAAACCATTCGTTCGTTCCGGATTTGCCGTACCCGCAAATTTCGGACCCTTGACGTTGCAGATCCGCCCGAACGAGATCCCAGAGTCTGGCGGCAGCGGGCTCGCTCACGAGGACGTCCTTCAGCTCCAGTTCGCGGAAACCCTGCCGCGTGACCTCCAGGTTGATCCCAAAGGGTTCCCCGTCCGGATGCGCGCCACTATCCCACCAACTGGCGCAGCCGAAGCTGATGATGTTGCCTCTCGCGTAAGGGGCCTCGCACGAAACGCCAAAATGATACTGGCGGCCCTGTTCGCCTTCGCACGTCACGCCGCCCTTTGGCTCGTCGTCATCGTCATATTGGGCGGCCTCGCGCAAGCGTTGCTCCATGAAATGGTTCAGCCGATCGGCGAAGCGCTGATCTCCGAACGAACACGACGTGAACCCGGCAGAGTGCTCGGTCTTCTGGCAATCGTCCTCTACCGTGACCTGCGCCGGCAACGAGACCGGATGGCAGGCGCGCGCGATGAGGTGGACCGCCGCGAGCAGCTCAAGCACCATGCGTGATTCCTCCAGTACGGAGGAAGATGGTCTGTCCGACCGCCAGCCGGCCGGTGCGAATGACCGTGCCGTAGATTCCGGCGTTGTTCTGGTTCGCGCGAACGGCCGCCTTCATCATTTCCGGGGCGGAACTGGCTGAGTCGGGATCGAAGTTCACCATCGAGCAGCGCTCGTCGCGCATGGTGACGGCGATGGTGGGGGCGTCGTCCCCCTCGCCGAATGAGAGCTGGCCGCCCACCCACTCGTTCTCCTGGAAGGGCGCCGGCCGCAGCAGACGAACTACGACATTCGGGCGAAAGCGCCGCACGTCCGGGCTTCGACCAGCCAGCCGGGAGAGCTCGCCCACGGTATCGAGGGCGATGACGGAGATGGTCGCTTCATCGAAGATGCCCTGTCTCAACTCCATCATCTGCACGGGAGCCCCGTACCGGCGTCCGACCTCGGCGGCCAGCTCTTCCCCGAAGACAGGCATCTCGTCGCCATCCGGCGTGCGCACATGCGTAGGCAGGTCTCCCGGAGCGCTGTCTTCACGGCGGCACGGAGCAAACAGGAGCAGTTCGGGAAGCTTGCTCGCTGACAGCCACGGGAACCCGCTGCGATCATCGAGCCGCCGGAATGCCAGGCGTCTGTCCCCATCGAGGCCGTGCCAACCCAGATTTGCGGCCTCGAGCCGTTCGCCGGCCATGGACTTCACGGGATACCGGAAGATGGCCTCCACATGTCCGATTTCGGTGAGCATGATTATTGAGCCCCGCCTGTCTCACGCCGAAAACGCCGTGATGACGGATGACGAGCGATTGGGTTGATGCTAACACGCGGCTCTCGAACGATAAGATGCCCGGAATGAGCAGCCCGCAAACGAACAGACCGATCATCGCCGGCTGCTGTCTGGCGATCTGGCTGCTGTCGGTCAGTTACGCGGTGATCACCCCGCCTTTTCAGGTGCCGGACGAGGTTGCGCACTACTGGCGCTCCGTGTCGCTGGCGCATGGGCACGTTTGGCAGGTTAAGCGGAATGGCCGGCAGGGATCGTATGTACCGCGCAGTGCTCGGGATTTCGTTTATCTGACGTGGGTTGAGACGGCCGGTCACCCCGCGGCAAAGGTCGGCGTCACAAGACTGCGTGCCGCCGCGCAGTTGCCGTTCGAGCCCGAACCGGTCTTCCGGCCGTTCCCTGCCTTGTATACACCGGTGCCATACCTTCCCGCGACGTTGTCGTGTCTGGTCACGGACCTCGTGCACGTGCGGGCGCTGCCCGCATTTTACGTGGGGCGTGTGGTGACAGCGACCGCGTCGGTGATCCTGATCGCCGCGGCGATGCTGGAGAGCGGTGAGCTCATGGCAATGATCGCGGCGTTGGCGTCGCTGCCGATGGCGCTCTTTCTCTTCGGCTCGTACTCGGCGGATGCTCTGACAATCGGCCTGGCACTCTATACAGGCGCGCTGGCGTGGCGGGTGAGAACCGACGAGGAGGCGGGGACAGGACGGTGGACGAGACTGTGTATTGCAGCCTGCCTGCTGGCGATGTGCAAGGTGGTTTATGCTCCAATCGCGCTTCTGGCGATCCGGCCGCGTGTTGTGTTTGGCGCGCAGAGAAAGTGGAGACAGGTCGTTCTTCTGCTCGGCTCCGTGGCCCTTGGTGCCGTGTTGTCGTCGATTGTTCTGGCGCGACAGTACTACCCTCTGCGCGCGGACGCAGACCCGAAGGCGCAGATCCATGAGTTCGAAGCGCACCCGTTTCACGTCCTGAGCGTTGTTGTTCGGGACTACGTGGCCCGTTTTGACGATTATCGCCAGCAGTTTGTGGGCAGTCTGGGATGGATCGATGTGCCGTTGCCTGGAATCCTGACATCCATCGCGTTCTGTCTGCTCCTTGCGGTCGCGGCGACGAGCGAGGTGTCCATCGCGCCCGCGGGAAGGGCCTTCGCCGTGCTGTTGGCCATCCTGCTCTGCCTCGGCGTGAGCCTCTCCCAATACCTCGTTTGGACGCCGCCAGGCAAGACATACGTGGAGGGAATTCAAGGCCGGTATTTTCTTCCTGTGGCGCTGGTGTTGTTGCTGCCAGTGGGGGCGGCCGTGAGAAGCAGGGGGCTCGCATTAACGGCTCGCGCGTTGTATGCCCTGACGGCCGTAGCGATCAATGTCGAGGCCTTGGTGATTCTTGCGAAGCGCTATTACTAGCCAAAGTACTTGAAACTCTTTGTCTCACCCGAAGACGCGAAGATCGCGAAGGCTACTCTTCCCCTTTTCGCGTCTTCGCGTCTTCGCTTGAGCATCCTGGGAGCGAAACTCTCAGTTCTTTGCAACCTGGTTTTCAAGCGACGGTTCATTGAGCTGCGCCGTATTTCTCTGTGTTTGAGGAGAAAGCAACAGCGCCAGGCCTTCGCTCTTTGGTCCACGATGCGGCTGGGAAGGGAATCGCCTTCGCGCAGTCTGCCGCACCGTGATGCCGCGTCTCTTTGTCGCGGCCGCGCTTCTCCTCGGGCTGGCGTTCGTGTTCGTGACGCCTCCGTTCGAGGTACCGGACGAGCAGAATCATTTCTGGCGCACATTGGCGGTCAGCCGCGGTCAATTTCTGCCTAAGCGTGGTCCGGACACCGTTCCGGTCGTCAAGTCGACGCAGAATTTCGTATGGGTCCTGTTTCGGACCGAACCGCGCGAAACGCTTGCGCAGAAGCTGCGGATCGCCGCGGCGTTGCCCTATGACAAGGCGTCTGGCGGGACGGTGGGTTTCGCGGCGTGGTACACACCGCTGCCATACGTGGCGCAGTCGCTCGTGGCGGCTTTGCCTCTCCGGCCGGTGATCGTTTTTTACGGTGGGCGCGTGGCTAATCTCCTCGTGGCGGTAATCCTGATCGCGCTGGCGATCCGCGCGGCGCCTGACTACGGCAGCATCTTTGCCGCCGCCGCGCTCCTGCCGATGTCGCTTTACCAGCTGGCGTCGTTGTCCGCCGACGCCGTGACGATGGCTTTGGCGTGGCTCTTCACGGCCCTGCTCCTTGTACCGCCTCGACGCGTTTGGGTGGTGCCGCTGTGCGGCTTCGCGCTGGCTCTCTGCAAGCCTGCATACTTCCTCATCGCGCTACTGGTACTTGTGGCCCCGTTCCGCCGGCGCAGCCGGATGGCCATCATTGCCGCCACCGCTGCCGGGACGCTGCTGTCGCTTGCGGCGGCCAGCCGCGGTGCCTATAACCCGCGAGCCGGTTTGCCGGTCGATGCCGCGGCACAATTCCAGTGCGTCGCCGCCGATCCGGTGCAGTTCGCCAGGGTGGCCATGCATGACGTCGTGACCAATGGGCGTTTCTATGTCGAAGAGATGGTCGGACGCTTCGGTGCGAACGAGCTCAAGCTGTCGCCCTTCGTAATCACCGCGGAAATCATCCTGCTGATCGCCGCCGCGCTTACGACCGGCACGGCGCCGCGAGGGCGTGTGCGGATGGTGGCGGCGGCCATCGTGGCGATGACAGTTTGCGGCATCCTTCTGTCGCAGTACCTGATCTGGTCGATCGTCTGCGGCGACGCAATCGAGGGCGTGCAGGGCCGCTACTTCCTCGAGATCCTCCCGCTGTTCCTCGCCGTGATTAGGCTCCCTCGGGTCCGATGGCGCGTCAGTCCGTGGGCGATCGTCGCCGTGGCGCTCGTTTGTAACAGCGTCGCCCTGCTGGCGCTTGTCCGGCGGTACTGGTGATGTTGAACGCGCGCAAGGCATAGCGCGGCGCGCTCGTGAACGATAATGGTCGCGTGAATTCGTCCGACCCGGTATTGCTCGTGGCGCACCCGGGCCACGAGCTGCTCCTCTACGGCTGGTTGCGTCGCACGCGGCCGGTGGTGCACGTGCTCACGGACGGATCCGGACATTCATCCGTGTCGCGGGTGCCGGCGACGGCCGATCTGCTGCGTGAAACCGGCGCGCGGCCGGGCTCGATCTTCGGCCGCCTTTCCGACCGGGAGGCGTACGCGTTGATCCGCGAGCAGAACATCGAGCTCGTGCTGTCGATGGCCAACGAGCTGGCGGAGGAGCTCGCCGAGCGCCGCACGATGACCGTCGTCTGCGATGCCGCCGAGGGCTACAACCCCGTTCACGATCTCTGCCGGCTTATCGCCGGGGCGGCTATCGCGGCGGCGGGGACGGAGACGGAACTGTACGAATACGCCGTGGTGGGCAGACCCGACACGTTCGAGACGCGCGTCGAGCTCGATGAGAGGACGTTCGCAGCGAAGATGGTCGCGGCGGAGCGTTTCGCGCATGCGATCAGCGACGTGAGCGAGCTGCAGTCGCGGCACGGTGGCGATGCCTTCCGCACGGAGTCGTTTCGCCTGGTCACCGACTGGACGGCGCTGCACTCGAGCGAGCGGCCGGATTACGAACGATACGGCGAAGAGCGCGTGGCCAGCCACCGCTACGAGCATGTGATCCGCCGCGGCGAGCACATGATTCCGCTGCGGGACGCGCTATACGCACGGATGGAGAGCGGCCAATTCGTGTCCTGATCGCAAGTCACTCCCTGGGTGCCATCGGCGGCGTTCAGACGTATGAGCGCGATCTCGCGGAGTGGCTGCTCGGCCACGGACACGCGCCGGTCGTCTACAGCACCGTGCTCGGCGAATCGTCCCGGCAGCTCGACCGCCTTACCGTCCCGGTAACGACCGACCTCGCCTCGGTCGGCGCGGCGCCCGACATCATCCACGGCGACAGCGCGGTCGAGACGATGGCGGCGCTGCTTCACTTTCCGGCCGTGCCCGCTCTCTTCGTTTGCCATGGGTGGAACGCTCTGGTGCCGCACTTTCCTCGGATTCTCCGTTACGTCGCCGTCGACGACACCTGCGCCGATTTCCTGCTCACAAGAGAAGGAATCGCGCCGGAGAAGGTCGTGGTGCTGCTCAACGCCGTGGACACCCGCCGCTTTCCGCAGCGCCCTCCCCTTCCGGAGAGACCGCGCCGCGCCATCGTCTTCAGCAATACCGCGCACGAGGGGACGTATCTGCCGTTCGTTAGGGAGGCCTGCCACCGCAACGGAATCGAAGTCGACGTGGCCGGACTCTTCGCCGGCAACACGGTGAGCGAGCCCGAAGCGTTGCTGCCGGGCTATGACCTCGCCTTCGCCAAGGCGAAGTGTACGATCGAGGCGATGGCCTGCGGCCTGGCGGTGATCGTCTGCGACGCGCGCGGGATCGGCGGAATGGTCCGGACGGATAACCTCGAACGTCTGCGCCGCCTCAACTTCGGCGCCCGCTGCCTGAACACGCCATGGTCGGCGGACGCGTTGGCCGGTGAGATCGCGAAGTACGATCCGGCGGACGCGCGGGAGGTCTCCGGCCATATCCGCGCCACCGCCTCGTCGGACACGCTGCACGGGGCGCTCTTCGCGCAGTACGAGGCCGTGATCGCCGGGCACGACGGTCACCAGCCGGACGGGACCGCCGAGGGCCGCGCTGCGGCCGCGTTTCTCCGCCGCCTCTCCGAATACGACCGCGATCATCAGGGAAGGCTCGATCGCACCGTGCGCGCCGCGCACCGCCTGATGCAGATTCCCGTCCTCGGTCCGGTGGCCCGTCGCGCCGCGCGATGGATTCTGCGGCGGCGGTGAGGGGGGCATGGGGGCGTTCGCGCGGGCGAGTGTTTAGCACGTCATCCTGAGGCTGCCGGAGCCACGGTACGAATTGTGGATGTTTGCTCCAATCCAGTCCCGCGGCGGAGGGCGCCGAAGGACCCCCCGACTACTTGCGGGAGAGGGTGGGGGTTGTTCGATCATTTACGCACCACCTCCCTTTCCGGCCTGTAGTCGGGGGGTCCTTCGGCGTCCTCCGCCGCGACGCTTTATCTGAGCAAGCACCAACAGTAGTGGCGCGGCTGCGGCAGCCTCAGGATGACAGGTAGGACAGGTCAACGCTTCGCCCGGCCAGCTCCCTACAGGGCGAGATTTGTTAATTTCCTGATCCAGCAGTACGGAAATGCGAAATGGGCATGCGGCGGATGCTGGTTCTCCGTGACATACAACGCGTACCATCAACCTCTCGAAACCACGGAAGACAACCATGCGCAAACTCCTTCTCGCCGCCACAGTCCTCGCCCTGATCTCTTCTCCCCTTCCGCTGCGTGCTACTTGCGGGGGCGGTGGTGGGGGCGGAATGGGCGGCACGATGCCGCGCAACTCGATGAGTTCGATCGGCGGAGCGAACAGCCAGCCGAAGCCCGAGGCCTACATCGTGCCGTGGAAGACCGTGACGGCCAGCGACAAGCCGCTGACGACTCCGATCGTGGTGATGTGGTTTCCTGCCGATACGTTCGAGATCGATCAGTCGGAGCTCAATGCCTCGCGGATGCTGACGCTGTATTCGGCGCAGTGCGTCGGCCTGCAACTCGTCAAGCCCGATGACGCCGCCACGATTGCCAAATTCGACGTGGCCACGAAGCGGCCCATCGTACTGCTCGTCGTCGACGGCAAGGTGGTCGATCACGTCGAACCGACCGGCCGGACGATCACGGTGAGCAGCGTGGAGAACATGATTCACCACCAGCTCTACCAGCGTGAGACCGCCGCGGACGCGCTGATGGAAACGGCACAGGCGGAGAGCGCCACGAACAAAGAGGCTGCAATTTCCGCGTATCAGAAGGTCTGGGCGGAGCACTGCCTGCTGCCGAAGCAGGGACGGGACGCGCAAAAGGCGCTGAAGCGGCTCGGCGTCACGGTGAAGGACGCGGAGCTGCGCAGCACTGACCCCGATCTCTCCCCGGCCATGAACGCCCGCATCACGAAGGCGATGCGCGTGGCGTTCCTGGCGGAGCTGGCGGCCGACTATCCGAAGGCGCGGACTCTCTACGCCGCCGCCGCGGCGATCGATCCCGCCGATCCCGTCCCTCCCCGCTTCCTCGGCGAGCTGTATCGCCATCACACCGGCGAGTGGACCATGGCCCGCCAGACGTTCGATCACGTCCTGACCATGCAGCCTGACCCGCTCTCCCGCGCCGTAGCCCTGCACGGCCTCGGCAAGATGACCATTCACATGGGCGACTCGGCGAAAGGCCTGGCGCTCTTCGAGGAATCGATCGCCGCCTATCCGCTGGCGCTCACCTATCGCAACATGGCCGTCTACTGGAACTCCGAACGCCAGCGCAACAAAGCGGACCAATACGTTCAGAAGGCTCTGGCCCTCGATCCTCACGATCCCTTCAACCTCATCTTCGCCGCCACGTACCTCGTCGACAGCGGAAGAAAAGAGGAGGCTCTTCGCATCGCCAAAGAGAACGAGGGAGAGCTGGCCGCGTCCTACAACCTCGCCGCGATCTACGCCCTCCTGGGCAACAAGGGTAAAGCGATGGAGCTCCTCAAGCGCCACTTCTATCAGTACGAGCGCTACGACGATGTCCGGGCCATGGAGATGTGGGAAGCCCGCGTCGACTACGTGTTCGCCTCGATGAAGGACGATCCGGGATTCGTGGAGCTGACGAAGATGGCGCGGTAGAGGGTCACAAATAACGCGGTGCCCCGGCCAAAGAGAGTCTCGGGCCATCATGCCGGCACCAGGACAACGGCCTCTGCTCGCCGTTGTATGCTATCGCGACCTCGGGGCAGCCGATGCACGAGCGCGGAGTGTCCGACAATCATTACGACTCCGCAGTCAAGAAGGAGTGGCATGAATCAAAGGTCGTCGCGTCTTCCTCTCATCATGGCGTTGCTCATCAGCGCATCCTTCGCAGGAACAATGTTTGCGCAGGCCGCTTCCGCGGTCATCACCAAGAGCTTCAACCCCGCGGTGGTCGCGCTCAACGGCACGTCCATCGGAACGATCACGGTGACGAATCCGAACGCTGTTCCACTCACGAACGTTCAGTTCAGCGACACCATGCCGGCGGGGATCGATCTCATCACCCAAACCGGCGGCACGTGCAGCACGCTTGCAACCGGGGGAGGGATCTTCTCCATCAATCCCGGCACGGATACCTTCTCCAGCACGTCGAATGTGCTTGCCGCGGGCCAGTCCTGCACGATTACCGTTCGTGTGGCGGGGACAGTCCTCGGCGCACACATCAACACGACGTCGCAAGTCACTTCCAACGAGGCTCCACCCGGCGCCGCCGCGTCAGGAACGCTCACCGTGGTCAATGCCGTGCCCACACTGTCCGGGTGGATGCTGATGGCCCTTGCCGCTGTATTGGCGCTAGCGGCCGCAATCAGACTGCGAGCATAGTTCGCCTGAATTGGCCGGGAAGTGTGGACGATCTTCAAACCGCCATGCTGCAGGGTGAGAAGAGATGTGGCGCGAAGGCTGGCAAACCAACGCACCGGGCCGTGCCCGTGGCGGAGGAGGTGGGATTCGAACCCACGGTACCCTTACGGGTACGGCGGTTTTCAAGACCGCTGCCTTAAACCACTCGGCCACCCCTCCTATCGGAAACCAGAAACCAGAAGGCAGAAACTAGAAGGGCCTTCGGCGGTTCGGGACAACGCCGATCGAGGGAGCAACATTCTCGGGGGAAACCAAAAACCAGAAACCAGAAACGAAGCGGCTGACTTCTGGTTTCTGGTTTCTGCCTTCTGGTTTCGTTTCACCCCAGGAGATTCACGTCCAGCGTGATCTTCAGACGCAGTTTCCGGTTCTGGAGCAGCTCTTCCCTCGTCAGGTTGAGCGGGACGGTGATCTCCTTCACCAGGCCGTCGGTGGCGCGGCGGTCGGCGGGGAGGGGTTGGGCGGCCGCGCGGGAGGCGGACGGTGCGCCGAGGTCGGGGAGTGAGTTAAGGATGCCCTCGGGGAGAGGAATCTCGATCGACATCATTGGCACCTCGTTCGGAAGTTCCTCGAGCGCCGAAAGGGCCGAGCCGGAACCTCGGATGGACATGCCCGAGGCCGGTGGCGGCGTGGCAGACTTCGGCATTGGATTCGCGAAGTAGTCCTCGAAATCGTCAAATGGTTCCGGTGGCGGCGAGGCCTGTGCGGCGGGCGCGGAGCCGATCAGTTCCGTCGGAACGAGTGGGATGTCCTCGGCGCCGCTGGCGTCGTCGAGTGTGAACGGCGAGGCGGGAGGCGATGCGTCGCTGAAGACATCCTCGTCCTCATCCCAGAGCGAATCGTGTGGGCGAGCTTCGGGAGAAATGGTCGGATTGAGGATCTGGATCTCCCGATCGAGAGGCTCTGACCCTTCCAGCCCGTACTTCTTGACGAGATGGGCGAGGACGAGTTGCGTGATGCCCTTCAGCGTCTCCTCCACGCCGAGGCCGGTCGTGGCCACCGACTCGAAGGGCGGTACGCCGAGCTTGTTCACCTCGGACTGAAGCTTCGTCACCGGCAGCGCGTTGGAGAGATCGCGCTTGTTGTACTGGATGACCAGCGGGATCTCGCGGATGCGGACGCCCTGGCGTTTGAGGTTGTCTTCCAGGTTCTGCAGCGACTCCAGGTTGGCGTCGGTGGCGTGATCCTGGCTGTCGGCGACGAAGACGATGCCGTCGGCACCTTTGAGCACGAGCTGGCGTGTGGAGTTGTAGTAGACCTGCCCTGGCACGGTGTAGAGCTGCAGCTTGGTGCGCATCCCGCGGATCTTGCCGAGGTCCAGAGGAAGGAAGTCGAAAAAGAGCGTGCGATCCGTCTTCGTGGCCAGAGAAAGCATCTTGCTTTTGTTGTTGGACGGCAGCGAATCGTAGATGAACTGCAGGTTCGTCGTCTTGCCGCAGAGCCCCGGACCGTAATAGACGATCTTCGCGGTGATCTCTTTGGTGGCGTAGTTGAAGAGGACCATGGGAGTCGTTGAGCGTAGCGAAGGGGGGTACGGGAGTCAACGTGGGGGTGGATCGGGGGTCGGTTGTCGGTTGTCGGTTGTCGGAGCGGCTGCTTGGGTAACTGTCATTCTGAGCGACGCGAAGAATCCCCAGCCGGGAGCGCGCGGCACGAGCGTTGACGCAATCTGTTCGAGGGTGGGCGGTCAGGCGCTGCTCATTGGTCCACGCGAGCAATTTGATGATGTGGCCGCGATCGCGCGTCCAACGTCACATGGGCGCGGCGCACGAGCGTAGATCGTTCCGGCAGCGCACAACCGCCCGCCCTCGGACGAATCGCGTCAACGCTCATCCAGCGGATTCCATGCTGGGGATTCTTCGCGTCGCTCAGAATGACAGCTCCGACTTCCGACCCCAGACAACCGACAACCGACAACTGCCCGAACCCCAACTCCCGACCCCCGACCCCCTTCCACACCCCACTCCCCACACCCCACACCCATCCCGTATCATGTCGCCCCGCCGGAGGTGCGAATGTCCAGACGTTTCCTCTGTTTTTCCGTTCTCCTCTTCCTTCTTCTCGCTGCCGGGCCCGGCTTTGCCGATGCGCCGGGCGTGTATGCGATCACCGGCGGGACTGTCCATCCGGTCAGCGGGCCGGAGATCGCCAACGGTGTGGTGATCATTCGCGACGGGCTGATCGAGTCAGTCGGCGCGAGTGTGGCCATTCCGCTCGACGCGACCGTGATCGACGTCAAGGGCGCGCACGTCTACCCCGGCCTCATCGACGCGCAGACGTCGCTCGGCTTTCCCAGCCCCAGCGCGCCGCGGCGGCGTGGAGGGGGAGGCGGCGGCGCGCGCACTCCGCCCCCGGCGCCGTTGCCGGAGACCAGTCCGTCGTTCCTGGCCTTCCGCGAGGCCAAGCTTTCCGACGATGACGTCGAGGCCAAGCGCGCCACGGGCGTAACAACGATCGTGATCGCTCCATTGTTCGGCATCTTCAACGGCCAATCGGTGGCGCTGAATCTCGGTGACGAAACGATGGAATCGCGCGTCATCCGCAATCCGGCCGCGCAGCAGGTCTCGTTCAATCCCCGCCCGGCATGGACCTACCCCGACTCGCTAATGGGAGTGATCTCGTACATCCGCCAGACGCTGCTCGACGCCCAGCAGTACTCCGCCGCGCATGCGATCTACGACAAGAGCCCGGCCGGCAACAAGCGTCCCGATGAAAACCCGTCGCTCGAGGCCCTCGGCGCGGTGCTGCGGCGCGACGTGCCGCTGGTCTTCGTCGCCGAAAGCGATCTGATGATGCGGCGCGCCGAGGCCATCGCCAAAGAGTTCAACGTCAGGATGATCATCGCCGGAGGGCGGCAGGGTTACCGGATGGCGGACGAACTGAAAGCGATCGGAGCGCCGGTGCTCGTCTCGACGAAGTGGCCGGAACCGCCGACATCGAAGGAGGACCGCGAGGAACAGCCTCTGCGGGTCATCCGCGACCGGCAACTCGCGCCAACCACGCCCGCGGTTCTGGCAAAGAACGGCGTGCTCTTCGCGCTCGTCAGCGGCGCGGGCAAGAGCGGCGACTACCTCCCCGGAATCCGCAAGGCCATCGAGAACGGCCTCTCCGCCGATGACGCGCTGAAGGCCACGACCCTCAATCCGGCGCGGATCATCGGAATCGACCGCCAGCTCGGCTCTCTCGAGCGCGGCAAGATC
The DNA here is from genome assembly GCA_035482045.1 of Thermoanaerobaculia bacterium. GTDB lineage: Bacteria > Acidobacteriota > Thermoanaerobaculia > Gp7-AA8 > Gp7-AA8 > JADGNZ01. Next base: position 67,393 of record DATHRD010000051.1, on the reverse strand, counting down.
GCCAACCTCGTCATCACCGACAAACCGATCTTCGATAAAGAGTCGAAAGTGAAGCGGATCTTCATCGACGGCCGCGAAACGAAGGTCCCGGCCGAAGAGGAAAAGAAGAAGCCGGGGTCGTCATCATCGACGACGTCCGGTGTCGACGGAAGCTGGAGCTTCGTCGTGAACGCAACGTCGGGTGACGTGAGCATCCTGGCCACGCTCCATGCCGAGAACGGTCAGATCAGCGGCACGTTCTCCGGCGACCACGGTGCGGGCAACATCGGCAACGGAACATTCGACGGCACCACCGTGCAATTCTCGATCGCCGGCGGCGGCAAGGGAGAATCGGGCGACTGCGTCTTCCACGGCACATTGCACGGCTCGAATATGGAAGGGACGGTGTCGACGACGCTCGGCACGTTCCCGTTTACTGGGAGCAGGAAATGAGAATCGTTAAAGACGTTGTCGGTGCTCGGTTGGCGGTGGCCGGTACGGCGAAGCGACAACCGACAACTGACAACCGACAACCAATCCTCGCGCTGGCGTTCCTCTTTCTGGCAACTACCGCGTTCGCTCAAGACATCGTCATCCGCGATGCCACGATCCTGACCATCACGCACGGGAAGATCGAGCACGGGTCGATCCTCGTCCACGGCGGGAAGATCGCCGCGGTCGGGACGAACGATCAGGTCAAGGCCCCCGCGAACGCGCAGGTCATCGACGCCGCCGGGAAGTTCGTGATGCCCGGGATTATCGATACGCACAGCCACACGGCGGTCGAGGGAAGCGTCAACGAGATCTCGCTCCCGAACAGCGGCATGGTGCGCATCGGAGACGTGCTGAACAACGAAGACATCAACGTCTATCGCCAGCTCGCCGGCGGCACGACGACGGCGCTGGTGCTGCACGGCTCGGCCAACCCGATCGGCGGGCAGTCGCAGATCGTGAAGTGGAAGTGGGGCCATCCGGTCTCGGAATGGCCGATCGCTGATGCCCCCCGCACCATCAAGTTCGCCCTGGGCGAGAATCCGAAGTCATCCAACTTCCGGCCCCCGCCGGGCATCCCCGCCCAGTACCCGCAGACACGCATGGGCGTGGAGGAAGTGATCCGGCAGTCGTTCATCGACGCCAAGGACTACGTGGCGCGCTGGGACGAGTACGAGGCACGCCGCAAACGCGGTGAGACCCCGATCCCACCGCGTCGCGACATCCTGATGGAGACGATGGTGGACATCCTGCGCGGCAAGATCGACGTCCACTCGCATTGCTACCGCTCCGACGAGATCATGATGCTGCTCAACGTCGCCGATGAAGAGGGCTTCAAGATCCGTGAGCTGCACCACGTGCTCGAGGGCTACAAGGTGGCCCGGGAGATCGCCGCGCATGGCGTGGGCGGCGGCACGTTCATCGACTGGTGGGGATTCAAAGCTGAGGCCTGGGACGCCATTCCCTACAACGTGGCGCTCATGGATCGCGCCGGCGTGGTGACCGTCGTCAATTCCGACTCGGACGAGTTGGCCCGACACCTCAATCAGGACGCGGCCAAAGCCATGAAGTACGGCGGTCTTTCGGAAGAGGAGGCGCTGAAGCTCTGCACGTTGAACGGGGCGAAGCTGCTCCGCCTCGACCATCGCATCGGATCGATCGACGTCGGCAAGGACGCCGATCTCGTCATCTGGAACGGACATCCCTTCTCGGCCTACTCGCGCGTCGAGACGACCCTCGTCGACGGCGAGATCCTCTTCGACCGCACGCGCGACCTGGCCATGCGCCAACAACTGGCGACAGAAAAGAAGGATCGCCTGAAGAAGGAAGCGGAAGAGGAAGCGAAGAACAAGAAGACGGCGCGGCCGGGCAAGAGCGACGACGAGGCCAAGCCGGAGGTGACCAATGACTAACAAAGCGCGCAGCGCGTGCAGCGTAGCGCCGCCGGCTCGGCGGCTGGACCGCCGGCGGCTCGCCAGGCGGCTCGCCGGCGGTCTCCTGGCCTGCGCAATCGCATCGTCCGCCTTCGCCCAATCGGTGATCATCAACAATCCCGGCAAGAAGCCGATGGTCGCCATCCGCAACGCCACCATCGTCCCCGTCACGTCGCCGGCGATCCCCAACGGCACAATCGTCTTCAACAACGGCCTCATCACGGCCGTCGGTGCCAACGTTGCCATCCCCGCGAACGCGACAGTCATCGAGGGCACTGGCCTCTTCGTCTACCCGGGCCTCATCGACAGCGGCTCGCACGTCGGCCTGGAAGAGATCAGCGCCGTGCCCGGCACGGTCGATACGGCGGAGCTGGGCGACATCAACCCCAATGCCCGCGCCGAGATCGCGGTGAATCCGCACAGCAACATCATCCCCGTCACGCGCGTCAACGGCATCACCAGCGTCGTCACCGAACCGGAGGGAGGCATCATCTCCGGCTCGTCGGCCATGATTCAGCTGGCCGGCTGGACGCCGCAGGAGATGACGCTCAAGGCGCCGCTGGCGATGCACATCCATTTCCCCCGGCTGCGCAGCAGTGCCTTCGACGAGGTGCCGCAGGACGAGGAGGCAGCCAGGGAAGCGAAGAAGAACTACACGAAGCAGATCGACAAGCTGACCGACACGTTCCGCGACGCGCAGGCGTACGCGAAAGCATCCGCGGCGCGGTCGGGCAACGCGGCCATCAGGCGCGTCGACCGCGACGTCATCCTCGAGGCTCTCGTGCCGGTGGTGGAAGGGCGAGAGCCGGTGGTCATGCACGCCAACCTGGAGCGCGACATCCGCGCCGCCCTCAAGTTCGCCGACGAGTTCAAGCTGAAGGTGATCCTGGCCGATGCGGACGATGTGGCCCGCGTGATTCCTGAGCTGAAGTCGCGGCACATCCCGGTCATCCTTGGACCGATCCTGGCTCTCCCGCCACGCGAGGATGATCCGTACGATCTGGTCTTCACGAACGCCAGGACGCTGTACGACGCCGGAATCCCGTTCGCCATCCAGTCGCAGGATTCGCACAACGCGCGCAACCTGCCGTATCAGGCCGCCGCCTGCGTCGCTTTCGGACTGCCGAAGGATGCGGCGCTGCGCGCGGTCACGATCGCCCCGGCGCAAATCTTCGGTCTGGCCGACCGCATCGGCTCGCTGGAGACAGGCAAGATGGCCAACATCATCGTCACCGACGGCGATCCGCTGGAGATCGTCTCGCATGTGAAGCATCTCTACATCGGCGGCGAAGAGATCACGCTCGATACGAATCAGACGTTGCTGTGGGAGAAGTTCAAGGCGCGTCCGTGAACTGCGCTTCGCGCGTTGTCGGTTGTCGGTGCGCGGTTGTCGGGGGTCGGGGGTTGGTAGCCTGTCATTCTGAGCGACCCGAAGAATCCCCGGCCCGGAGCCCGCGGCATTGACGCTGACGCGATTCGTCGGAGGGCGGGCGGTTGCGCGCTGCCGGACGATCTGCGCTTGTGCGCCACGCGCCGCCGTGACCTGGAGGCGTGATCGCGACAGTCAATGTTGCTCGCGCGGACCGATCAGCAGCGCATGACCGCCCACCCTCGGACAGATTGCGTCGACGCTCGTGCCGCGGGTTCCGAGCCGGGGATTCTTCGCGTCGCTCAGAATGACAGGCTACCCAACACCCGCGCACTGACAACTGACAACCGACAACCGCCTTTGCTGCAATCTCTCTCCTGCCCGCAAAGTCCGCGACAACCGACAACACCCCAAACGCGCAGCATCACGACAACGCCCGAAGCCCGGCAAGATACACTCACCGCGTGGACGAGCTTCGCACGCTGTACCGCTATCGGCAGCTCATCGCCGCCCTCACGGCGCGCGATCTGAAGGCGCGTTACCGCGGCTCGATCCTCGGGTTTTTCTGGTCGCTGGCCAATCCGCTGCTGCTGCTCACGGTCTACACAGTCGTCTTCACCTTCTTCTTTCCGTCGAACGTGATCCATCCCTACCCGCTGTTTCTTTTCGCTGGGATCCTGCCGTGGACGTTTTTCTCCGCGGCGGTGCTGGAGTCGACGACGGCCATCTCCTCGAATGCGGGATTGATCAAGAAGGTGATGTTTCCCGCCGAGGCCCTGCCGCTCGTCACCGTGGCATCGCACCTCGTCCACTTCGCGCTGGCCATGCCCATCCTCCTCATCGCCACGGTCGGGTTCGCGCTGCACGGCGACATCGCGCTGAGCTCCACGATGCTTCTGGTGCCCGTCCTGATGATCCTGCAGACGCTCTTCGTTGCCGGGATCGCCATGACGGTGGCCTCGGCGTCAGTGCTCTTCCGCGATCTGCGGGACATCCTCACGAACCTGATGCAGCTCGGCTTCTTCGTGACGCCGATCCTCTACCTCATCGACCGCGTCGCCTCCCGCCCCTTCCGCGCGCTGCTCCGCCTGAATCCGATGACGCCCTTCGTCGTCTCGTATCAGGACATTCTCTTCTTCGGCCATCTGCCCGGCCTGGCCGACATGCTCCTGATGATCGCCTACGCGTTCGTGTCGGTAGCCATGGGGATCACGGTGTTCGGCCGGTTGCGGGACACGCTGGCGGAGGCGATTTAGAGGTCGCGTGGTTGCGGGGTTACGCGGTCTCGCGGCTGCCAAGCCGCGGGGTTGCCCGGAACAGGATTGACCTCCAGCCCGCGCGAACCGAGACCGCGTAACCGCGAGACCTCGCGACCGCGCATAATCATCAAAGTGTCCGACTACGCCATCGCCCTGACGAACGTCTCCAAGTCCTACCGGCTGTGGGGACGTGGCTCGCAGTTCGCTACGCTCAAGAGCGCGCTGCTCAAGCGCGACCTGGTGTTGACGCCGGAGACGAGCGTCGAGGCGGTGCGGGATGTCTCGTTCGCCGTCGACCGCGGCGAGGCCTTCGGCATCATCGGGCGCAACGGCTCGGGGAAGTCGACCTTGCTCAAGCTCATCTCCGGCATCCTCAAGCCGACCACCGGCAGCGTGCGCGTCAACGGCCGCGTGGCCGCGCTCATCGAGCTGGGGGCCGGATTTCATCCCGAGATCACCGGCCGCGAGAACATCTACATCAACGGCATCATGCTCGGACTCTCCCGGAAAGAGATCGACGCCCGCTTCGACCAGATCGTGGCCTTCTCCGGCATCCCCGACTTCATCGACCAGCCGGTGAAGACCTATTCCTCGGGCATGTACGTCCGGCTCGGGTTTGCCGTCGCCGTCCACGTCGATCCTGACGTGCTGTTGATCGATGAGGTGCTCTCCGTCGGCGATGAGGAGTTTTCCGCCAAGTGCGTAGCCAAGATTCAGGAGATGAAGTACCGCGGCGTGACGCTGGTCTTCGTCACGCACCAGCTCGACCAGGTGCGCAACCTCTGCGACCGCGCCCTCTGGCTCGATCACGGCGAGCCGGAGACGATCGGCGATCCGGTGCGCGTCGTCGATGCCTATCTGCAGGCCGTGTCATCGACCCAGACCGCTCCGCCCCGTGCCGTTGCCAGCGAAGCGAAAGCGGAAACGCCGCCGCGCGAGGATTCCAACGAGGAGGAACGGTGGGGATCGGGCGAGGTCGTGCTCTCGCGCGTCGCGCTCGTCGACGGCCGCGGCGATGAGCTCGTGGCCCTCGGTCCCGGCACGCCGGTGGCCGTCGAGATGGACGTCACGGTCCGCGTGCCGCAGGAGGACTTCGTCTTCGGCATCGGCATCTACCACGCCGACGGCACGTGCGTGTACGGCACGAATACGGAACTGGAAGGACTGATGCCCGAGAGGCTCGAGACAAACGGGCGCGTCCGCTTCATCATGCCCGCGCTCGACCTCGTCGCCGGCACGTATCGCATCGACGCCGCCATCCACACCCGCAACGGCCGCGCCTTCGACTATCGCCGCGGCGCCATCCGCTTCGTGGCCGGTTCCCGCGTCCACGACATCGGCGTCTACCGCCCCAAACACCAATGGAAGTTCGAAGGGGGCATCGTCATCCGCGAGATCGACCTCGAGCAGCGCAATGTCCCGATCGAGGTGGCGGAGGCGATGCGAGAGGCGCAGAAGCCTAAGGGAACGTAGCTAACTTCCGCCCTTCACCCACGGCAACTCCCACCGCCCTTCCCCTTCATCCAGCTTCGGTAGCGGGACCGGCTTGCCCTGGCGTTTGCGCTGGGTCAGCTCCCAGAGCTTGGCGTACTTCCAGAACGTGTAATAGACGTGCATGCCGACGGAGATGAGGCCGCGGGTGCCGTCGAGGAAGCCGAGGTTGAAGATGAAGTCGCGGACGAACCGGGCGATGGGATGGCCGAGGATGCCGAGGACGTTCGTCGTCCGGCGGTCGATGAACATCTGGGCGGCGCCCCAGTCGGCGTAACGCGTCATCTTGGCGATCATGTGATCGAAGGTGCGGATGTAGTAGTGATCCATCTTCTGCGACAGGCGTCCGGTGGCGCCGTCGACGACGAGGTCGGCGTGGACGCGTTTGTTCGGGTAGCGCGCGTGGCCGCGGTGAAAAAGACGCGTGACGCGGTCGCGCTGGAGGCCGGAGTAGCGCACCGGCTTGCCGAGCATGAAGTTGAGGCGGCCGACGGAGTAGGCCCAGAGGTCGAGCGGGCCGTCGAGCGTGCGCAGGATCTCGTCGCGGAGTTTCGGGGTTACCCGCTCATCGGCGTCGATGACGAAGATCCAGTCGTGCGCGGCGCGGTCGATGGCGTAGTTCTTCGCCGACGCCGCGCCGAGGTATTCGCGCTGCTCGATGCGGACGCGCGGAAACTTCTCGCGGACCAGCTCGACTGTCCCATCCTTCGAGAACGAATCCAGAAGGTAGATTTCGTCAGCCCACTCCACTGACCGGAGGCAGTCCTCGATGTTCTCGATCTCGTCGAGAGTGTGGATGAGGACGGAGACGGGGGTGCGGGACATTGGCGTCAGATCGTACACTTTGCCGATGCGTATCCGCTTCCTTGGTCTTCTCGCCCTCGCTCTTGCCGCCTGTGCCCACACAACCCCTCCGCAGACGCGCGCCTTCATCCTCGGCGGACACCGCGCCGGCACCGAGACTGTGACGACGGACGGCAACACGCGGACGATCGACTTCGAGTTCAACGACCGAGGACGCGGCCGAAGACGCACACGGTCATGAGCACGGATACGCACTCCGTCACGATGTCGTTGAAGACCGACGGCTATGACTATTTCAAGGTGCCGGTGGTGGAGACGTTCGCGAACGGGGCCTGGTCGAACGGCGCGGAAAGCGGTAACGCCCCTGGAAACGGCAGCGCCTTCTTCGTCTCGATGTACGGCCCGCCCGAGGAGACGGCAGTGCTGGCGCGGGCGCTGCTGGCGGCGCCGAAGCAGCGGCTGGCGCTTCTCCCGGCCGGCGAGGCGTCGATCCGGAGAGTCGGTGACCTGAACGTCTCGGCCGGTGGGAAGACCCAACACGTCACCTGCTACGAGATCAACGGCCTCGGATTCACGCCGGATCCCGTGTGGCTCGATGAACGGAAGGAGCTGTTCGCGTCGGCCTCGTCGTGGTCGTCGGTCATTGTCGACGGCTGGGATTCCGAGGTACCGCGGCTGCTGGAGGCGCAGGACAAATGGCGCGATGAGGCGGTGGCGCGCGCGGCCAGGCGCCTCGCGCACGTGCCCGCGGGCGGCGGCATCGTCATCACGAACGCGCGGCTCTTCGATCCGGTGACGATGACCACCACGCCCGGAACGACGATCGTCATCCGCGGAAACCACATCGAGTCCGCCGGCATCGGCATCGCCGCTCCGGAGGGTCTCGAACGGATCGACGCGCAGAACCGCACCGTCATCCCCGGGCTGTGGGACATGCACACGCACAACTCGCCGGACGACGGGATGCTCGACATTGCCAACGGCGTCACCTCGGTGCGCGATCTGGCCAACGACACCGATTTCCTGCTAGATCTGCGGAAGAAGATCGAGCGCGGCGACGCCATCGGGCCGCGCATCGTCATGGCCGGCATCATCGACGGCCCGGGCAAATACGCGGGGCCGACGAAGGTGCTGGTGGACAACGAGGAGCAGGCTCGTGCCGCGGTCGACAACTACGCGAAGCTCGGCTACGAGCAGATCAAGATCTACAGCTCCGTGAAGCCCGAGCTGGTTCCGGTGATCGCCCGACGCGCGCACGAGCACGGGCTGCGGGTCAGCGGGCACGTGCCGGCGCTCATGCGTGCCGAGGACGCGGTGCGCGACGGCTACGACGAGATCCAGCACGTCAACTTTCTCTTTCTGAGCTTCTGGCCCGAGGTGAAGGACACCAATACACCGGTGCGCTTCACAGCCGTCGCCGAGCGCGCGGCCACGCTCGATCTGCAGTCTCCGCCGGTGCAGGCGTTCCTCGGCATGCTGCACGAGAAGAAGATCGTCAGCGATCCCACGCTCTCGATCTTCGAGGGGATGTTCGTGTCGCGCAAAGGGACGATGTCGCCCAGCTACGCGGCCGTCGCCGATCGCCTGCCGCCGCAGGTGCGCCGCGGCTTCCTCAGTGGCGGCCTGCCGGTCCCCGAGGGGATGGACCAGCGCTACCGTGACTCGTTCCGCAATCTTCTGGCGATGGTCAAGGCGCTGTACGACAACCACGTGACCATCGTGGCCGGAACGGACGCCATGGCCGGCTTCTCCCTTCACCGCGAACTGGAGCTGTACGTCCAGGCCGGCATCCCGCCCGCCGAGGTGCTGCGCATCGCCACCCTCGGCGCCGCCACCGTCATGAAGCACGACGACGTGCTCGGGTCGATCGCCCCCGGCAAGCTGGCCGATCTCGACATCATCGACGGCGATCCATCGACGAACATCAGCGACGTGCGGAGAGTCGTGACGGTGATCAAGGACGGGAAGGTGTACGACGCGAGGGCGGTGGCGGCGGAGATTGGGGTGCGGTAGGCGAGGTCGCGAGGTTGCGCGGTCGCGCGGTCCCGGGGGTCAGACAGAAGACCAACCACACGACCGTAAGCTACTACGTGGCGTTAAGCCGCCGGAGGCGGCTCGTACGGTAGCCGGTGGTGGGAGCGTCAGCGAGCGACCACCGGTATCTGTTCCGATCCCCAAAGCCGACCCCGGATGGGGTCGCGGAAAGATCCGCTAGGGGGGTTGTCGCCGGGGCGGTTTGGTCCGCGAGCCTGCCCGCACCGGCGTCGCCGTGTTCCAACCGAGCGCGAAGGGACCGAAATCGTCGAGAACGAGCCCCTCGCCAACACCCCGGCCCAAGCCCTCGACTGGTTCCTGCGCACGAAGATGGATCTGCTGGTGATGGGCGATGTGATGATCCGCCGGGAGTGATCCGCCGGTATCCGCGCCATCTGCGGCGGCCCCCGGAGTCAATTGATTGCCCCCCGGAGTCAATTGATTGCATCCTGGAGGCAATTGAAAGCATCCCGGAGGCAATTGAAAGCATTCCGGAGGCAATTGAAAGCATTCCAGATGCAATTGAAAGCATCCCAGATGCAATTGAAAGCATCCCGGAGGCAATTGAAAGCATTCCGGAGGCAATTGAAAGCATCCCGGAGGCAATTGAAAGCATTCCGGAGGCAATTGAAAGCATTCCGGAGGCAATTGAAAGCATTCCGGAGGCAATTGATTGGCTCCGGGAGTCAATTCATGGCCTCCGGGCATCAAGGTTGACTCGCCACGAATCAAAATAACCATGTAACCTGGCGAGAGCAGGAATCTGGCGCTGGTAAGTACCAACCACTCAATGGGTTACGACCACGCTAAAAACGAAGGCCTAGCCCCATGGCTTCCATGCAGTCCAGGCGATCGCCTCGATCTGATCGCCGAGCTCTGGGTCACGTGGGACACGCTTGAAAACTCGGACCTTCCCATCAGCGACGAGGAGCGGGCAATTCTGGAGTCCCGAATGGCGAATCTGGAAGCGAACCCTTCTGCCCAGGAGTCGTGGCAGCAGGCCATGGCGCCGGTAGAGTCGCGCCGGCGTTGAGCTATCCGATCTCGGTCCGACTCTCGACGAAACAGGACGTGGAGTGACCGAGTGGGCGGCCTCGAAGACGAGACAGGCTGTCAAGGCGTTGTGCGCCGCCATGTCCGGCGCCGGAATCCACCGCCAGCAGGATCAAGGCCGGCACGACGCCGGAGGCGTCACGGAGGGTAGCCGGTGGTGCGAGCGACAGCGAGCGACCACCGGTATCCGGATGGGGTCGCGGAGAGATCCGCAATGAGGGTTATCACCGGGCGGTTGGTCGGCGGGCTACCCGCTCCGGAGGGCCGTATTCAACCGAGCGCGAAGGACCGAAATCGTCGAGAACTCTCCGCGACCCCATCCGGGGTCGAAACCTGGCTAGCAACGGATACCGGTGGTCGCTCGCTGACGGTCGCACCACCAGCTACCCATCCGTGACGCCTCCGGCGTCCTATCGCCGGTCCGACCGCCGGCGGTTTCTTCAAACACCGAACCGAACTCCGCGGCTGTTTTTGTCTCATCAGGGTTACTCCCAATCAAATAACCATCTGACTGAGCGGAAGCAGGAATCTGGGGCTGGTAAGTACCAACCACACAAAGGCTTACGACCAAGCGAAAAACGAAGGTCTGGCCCTATGGCTTGCTCCACTTTCGACTATGCAGCTGGCCCCCCGACTCACTGGGGTGGCAGGTTCCGTTTCTTATGGTTGTCATAATTGGGGGTAGGGAAAATCATCGGCACGATCTCTCCTAATACAGAACGACACCTTGCAGCCGCGGGCGAGCCCTCGATCGGCAAAATGACATCGTTGCTGTTCTCGTGAAGTTAGCGTATGGCGGAAGAGACAGACCACATGGACGTGCATTTATCCGTCGATGAGAAAGCGTTGGCGAGTCTCCGACCGCCTGCTCCAGCGAGTCGCATTCCCGAAGACGTCGTGCGGGTCGTCCAGCTCGTGCAAGCGGTCGCCATCATCGTGGCTGGCGTTTGGGTGTACTACCTGTACGTGACGTTCCAGAGACCAAGCAATCAGACAACGCTCCTGATCGCGTCCGCACAACTTGAGCAGGCGAAACTTGAACTCAAGAAGGCCACGATCGAACTCGGTCGGCTCATCCAGACTCCCCTCGCGATAGCCCACCAGATCCGCGTTACTCCCGTGGGCTCTACGCGTGCTGGACAGCGTCTTTATCTCGCGAGCTATGTCTATCGGTTCACGAACAACGGAAACAAGCAACTCGAAGTCTCGTACGTCCTCGCTGACGGCTTTCTCGCGCACCCACCGCCGCGACCTGCGCGCGCCATCGCGGTGAATGACGTCACGTCCGCGTCACCCCTAACATGGGAACCACTCTTCCGACGCGGGTTTAATTGCCGCGATTGGCAGCCGAAAGCAGTTGTTCGGCTTGACGGCGATGCCGCGCATGCAGAGCACTGCGGCGGCGGGAGCGGCATCGTCAAATCCGGAGAAACCACCGAAGGCAAACTCAGCGTTCTCGTCTACGGCCGACCCCGCGATCTCATCCAATTTCGCGCGCGATGCGCGATCGACGGCGCCACACGCATTGACCTCTCCGACTACGCACCACTCGCACAGGACAAACAATGAAACACCTGACCTACGTTCTCCTCATCCTCACGCTCGTCAGTTGCAAAAGCGAGACAGCCGCCAACAACACCGACACCGCTGCGGCGGCCACCGACACGTCTTCAACAAGCGGCACGATGCCCACGCCTACCGACGTTGGTCCTAGCAGCGGACCGATGACGACCGCGCAAGACACGCAGCCCCCGCCCGCCCCACCGCGCAAGACACGAAAGACACCACTAGACCACTGAGTCGTTCGTTCGTAGCTCTATTCCACGTTTGCGAACGCTGCATGTGCAGAGACTCCACGCCGCCGTTCTCGGATGATGAGTCGAATGGATCGGGAGCTACTCCGGCTAAGCCGGAACCAAACAGGTACGAGCTGAAAGGGGAAGCTTTTTGCCAATCTGAGTGCAGGAAGGGCGTTGAGGGCCAGACCTTCGTTTTATAGCGATGGCTAACCAGCAGATTGCGCCCCGCTTAGGGATGATGATCCGGAGTGACTTCGGCCCAATGTCGCACCTTCACTCTCCCCCTCACCCTACGATCTCCCCCCCGTGCAATCGTCGCAGGAACGTGTCGAGCGGCAGCACACGGGTCCCGTCGAGCTCGAGCTCGCGGTTACCGCGGTACACGATGTAGGACTTCACAGTCGCGCCCGCGCAAAGGGCGTCGATCCCTTTTTTCCAAGCCCGGCGAAACTCGCGGCCGTTCTTCACTTCGATGGCCACGACGTTGCGGCCGTGCCACCAGACGAAGTCGACTTCGCTGCCGCTCGGGGTGGCCCAGTAGCCGAGGGAGCCTTTGACGCCGGCGTAGTGGAGGTGGCTCCGGATCTCGTGATGGACGAGGTGCTCCAGGAGGACTCCATCCCAGTCGGCGGGAAGCGGCTGGTCGAAACCGCCGGCAGCGGCGTGAAGAACGCCCGGATCGAACCAGTAGAACTTCGGGAGGGCAACCTCTTTCACCTTCGCGCGCGGCCGCCAGGCGGGCAGCCAGCTTCCGATGAGAGTATCGACGAGGACTTCGAAGTACCCTCGCACGGTCTCGCGGGAGACGCCGGCGTCGCGCGCGATTCCCGAGATGTTCGTGGCCTGACCCGCGGCGAGTGAGGCGATCTCAAGAAATCTGCTGAAGCTGCCGAGGTCCCGAACGAGCGCCTCGGCTTTGATCTCTTCGGCGAGATAGGTCGTGACATACGCGCGAAGAAACTCCTCGCGCGCCTCGTCGTCCGGCGCGTTCACGCTGAGCGGCATGGCGCCGAAACGAAGGAGCTGGGCGGACGCAACCGAGAAGTTCATTTCGGCGGTGGTGAGCGGAAAGAGACTCTTCACGACGGCCCGGCCGGCGAGCAGGTTGGCGGCGCCTCGCTTCAGCTTCCGCGCGGACGAGCCGGTGAGCGCGAACTTCTTGTAGCCCTTCTCTTCCATGAGGAAATGGACCTCATTCAGAAGGCCTGGCGCGCGCTGCACTTCGTCGATGACGATCCATCGACTTCGAGGGTGTGCGAGGACCTCGGCACGGAACTCCGACGGATCACGCTCGTAGCGCAGCATGACGTCCGAGGCCAGCAGGTTGACGACGAACGCATCTTCGAAACGGGAATGGATCCAGGTACTCTTGCCCGTTCCCCGAGGGCCGAAGAGGAAGAACGACGAGCGAGGAGTCGGCAGAGCGCGTGTAAACATCGACACCAAATTTACCGTCAATTTGGTGTCGATGTCTACAGGCTAAAGAGCGGGAGTCGCCCCTACACCTTCCTTTTCGCCACCCACGTTCCGTCGGAACGGCCCTCCACGCGCATCCGGCCCTTGCCGGAATCGCCGTCGATCCAGCCGGAGAGGAACGTGTTGACCGGACCTGGGGTGCCCTGGCGACTTTCCTTCGGCCACTCGCCGGAGAAGGAGAGCTCGACGAAGCCGTTGCGCCAGGTGCCGGTGATGGTGCGGCCGGCGCCGAGGGGGCCGGACCAGGTTCCGGTTACCTGGTTTCCGTCGCGGTGCAGGTCCATCGACGCGGTCATTCCGCCGGCGTCGCTGGAGTAGCGCATCTCCCACGAGCCGGCGATGTCGGACCCGTTCTTCAGGTTCTGAGGCACGGACGGCGTGATCCGTACGTTGGAGAAATAGGCCTCCTCGTTGGTGTAGCCCCACAGCCCGACGGCGCCGTGCAGATCCTCCCCTCTCAGACCATCCACCACCAGACTCGGCTTGGACGATCCGTTCAGATAGAGCTTCGCCGCTCTGCCGGCCACCTCGATCCGAACCTTTGTCCAGGTCTCCATCGCCAGGTCGGCGTGCGACTCGTAGAGCGCCGGCCACTCCCGGCGCAGGCGATACCAGCCGAAGCCCGGCTCCGAGACGTATTGGACCGCATGGTTCCGCTGCAGTTGATCCGGGGCATCCGCGTTTCCCGGCCGCAGATAGAACATCTCGAAACGCGAGGCGTCGGGCCCCACGCGGAAGGCAATCCCGACGAAGCCCGGATAGCGGACACCCGGTGGCGTTGTGGCCTTCAGGGCGATGTCCGCCTCGATCACTCCGTCCTGGAAGTCGGTTCCCGGCAACAGGACGAGACCTCCGTTGTCCTCCCCTTCCGTGGTGATCCGGACGCATTTGCGTCCCCGATAGCTGACCGCTTCCGTCTTCACTTTGGGCGCGGTCAGGCCGGCCGTATCGCGAAGAGGGAAGGTCTGCACGCGCGCTGGTGTCTGGGCAAAGAGGCCACCGGCCGCCAACAGGGTTACCGCACTGAGGCTCAACGAACGTTGCACGGTCATGCGAATGCTCCATCCTTCGGGATGGTCAACGTGGGCCGTTCACCAGGGTTTCGTCGGAATGGTCACAATCGTCTTCAGGGCGTCGCCCGGCACAGACAGAACTCCCATCTTGTGCTGTCCGTTCGGGGGGATGCAATCTCGATAACCGGTACAGCAGCACAGACAAGAGTGTCTGTGCCACATCGACCGCGGGTATTGCTGGAGTCGGAGTCGTGCTGCTGGAACGAGTCTGGAACAGCCGGGCACAGACAATCTTGTCTGTGCCGACTTGGAAGAGAGACCCGCGGGACGACAGGACCGGAAGCGTCGCCAACCGCGGTTCCGGGCGTCAAAGTCATGTTTCCGTCCCTCTCTAATGGTAGAGTGGCAGAAAGGAGGCTGGGTCTATATGTCCAAAACTCTCTTCCACACATTGCTTCTCATCACCGCGCTTCTGTGGCTCGGTTGCCGATCGACGTCCACGTCCATCTCTGCGGCCATGACGGATCAGGACCGCGCCGATCTGAAGGAGATACTCGCCAGCAGCAAGCAGGGCGAGCCGACGGAGCTCGATTTCTCGAATCCGGTTCACTACCGGTTCTACGTGAATCAACTCGTCCACGCCGGAATCACGCGCGAGAAGTATCCGCAGCAGTACAAGGTCCTGGATGAAACCCGGGAGAAACACGTCCGCTCCGGGCTTACCAAGGTGGACCGCCCCGTCATGCTCGCCAGCACGGCGGCCGCCAGCTCCGCTCCCAGCCCAATCCAGACGTTGACATCGTTCGGACCGAACGGTGCGACGTACCAAGCGACCGTTCTCTCTTCCGTACCGAACACACCTCTCGTCTCTCAGGCCACGATCAGCCTCTTCGACTCCAATCAGAATCCGATCGGCACGCCCGGTTTCAACCAGCAATCCAACAATGGCGCGGACGTGCAGGCAGCGACGAGCGCGACGACGACAGCCGGCAGCACCGTCAGCGCCGTGATGACCTACTTCTGGCAGGACCACGCCGGGAACGCCCATCACGGCACGATCACCGCCGCCACGGCGCTCGACCCGACCAACATCACGAACACGGCGCCGATGCCCGCGGCGGGACAGACGATCACGAAGTTGTGTCTCGGCCGCACGGGGACCGACTGCACCTACACCCCGGCAGGCGGTTCAGGCTCGAACGTTCTGATGCCGGTGAGCGGCAGCGTCACCTTCGGCTCGCCGATCAGTACGAGCCCCACCACGCCCAACTTCAGCCTGATCACGATGGCCAATCCGAACGCCGGATCGGGAGGCGGCTGCACGATCTCCTCGACTAGCAATTTCTTCGGCGACCCGAACACGGTCATCAACGGCAACACGATCTCGTGGAATCTCAACCCGGCGCAGTTCCAGCCGGCCAACAACTGCCTTGCCGTGAACGCGCCTGCCATCTATACCTTCACGGTGGGCGTTACCGTTTCGAATCTGCCCGTATACACGACGATCACGAACGCACCCAACACACCGCCGCTCCCCTCTTACCTGAGCATCCCCGGCCTGAGCGTCTATTTCAGTTGTCTGGCCGACGGAACGGAAGTCGAGCTCAAGGACGGGCGCATGAAGAAGATCGAGAACGTCGCCGCGGGCGACACGGTGCTGACGAATCGCCGGGGCACGGCGATGCGCGTCCACAGCACCCTGAAAGGAACCGAGGAGGTTCCGATGATCCGTTTCAAGACCGAGAACGGACATGAGCTCCTTCTGACGGACGGTCATCCCGTGGTCACTCCGGGCGGCGTCATGCTGGCCCGATTGCTCAAGACGGGCGACCGCGTGATCACTCGTGAGGGCCCATCCCGGATCGTTTCCCTCGGGCGCGAGATGTTCGGCGGTCACGTCTGGAATCTCAACGTCGGCGACGGGCAACAAGTGGCGTCGCGGCCCGACGCGACCACGTTCTTCGCCAACGGCGTGCTCGTCGGCGACAACGAGATGCAATTCACCTACAACAACAGGCAGCAACGGCTCGATTGGCAGAAAAATGTGGAAGCGCTCCCGGCCGAGTGGCGCGTCGATCAGCAAAGCTACGAGGCGAGCAGACGGGAGGCGGGGCGCTGAGCGAACCCCAACGCTCCCCTACCCCACCATCGCTTTCAGCGTCGCCGTCACCGGCGCGTAGAGCCGCTCGTGATACCCGAACGCCTCCCGGTAGATCTGCTGGAAGGCGCCGAGGTCTTTGGGGGCGACGACGAGGTTGACGCCGTAGAGGAAAGCGGCGTTGCCGTCGAGTGTGCGGAGGTTTTCGGAGAAGAGGATGAAGAACGCCTTGCGGCGGTCGGTGGGAGCCAAAGAGATGATCGGGGCGAAATCGGCGAGAGGAGGCGGGGTTACCTGGACCGGGTTGAGCATGATCAGCGGCGGATACTCCTGCATGAAGTAGTCGCGGGCCTCTTTCGGTGAGGCGATGACGATGGGCATGTAGCCGATGAGCTTGGCGGCCTGCCGCAGCGCCGGATGGTCATTGCCGACGATCAGCGCCTTCGCGCCGAAGCCTTCATCCTCCTCGTGCGCGGCCGCGGGGGCGTCGGCCGCATGCTGCGGCGCTGCTGCCTGCGCCGCGGCACCGGCCATCTCCAGATTGCGGCGGTCGACCGGCAGCTTCGTCTGGCACACGGGACAGGGAACGAGAACGGGCTTCATGGGAAGCTTCGTCTCGTCGAGGGAAAGCGTCTTCTGGCAGGAGGTGCAGGTGATCTTCATCGCCTTACTCCAGCATGGACAACATCGATTCGTCACCGGCGGAGCCGGGCACGGATTCCGCCCCCTCGCCCAGGCGGAGGGCCAGGTTCGTCGGATTCGTGGCGAAGGCGAGCGCGATCTCTCTCGTAACCACGCGCTGGCTCCACAGTTTCTCGAGCTCGTCGTCGAACGTCTGCATGCCGTCGACCGAACCGTCGTGCATGGCGTCGATCAACGACCGCCCTTCCATCTCCCCTTTGAGGACGTAGTCGCGCGTGCGCATGGTCGACTTGAGGATCTCCAGCACGGCAATCCGCCCGCCGCCGCTCTTCGGCAGGAGACGCTGCGACAGGACGTACCGGAACGACTGCGCGAACCGCGTGCGAACCTGCGTCTCCTGATCCTTCGGGAAGACGCCGACGATGCGGTCGATGGTCTTGGCCGCGTCGATCGTGTGCAGGGTCGACAGGACCAGATGCCCCGTCTCGGCCGCCTCCATGGCAATCTCGATCGTTTCGACGTCGCGCATCTCGCCGATCAGGATCACCTTGGGGGCCTGCCGCAGCGCCGCGCGCAACGCGTGCGCGAACGTCTTCGTGTCCGATCCCAGCTCGCGCTGGTTCACGGTCGACTTGAGGTGCTTGTGCATGTACTCGACCGGGTCTTCGATGGTGATGATGTGGTAGGCGTAGTCGTTGTTGATCTTGTTGATCAGCGCCGCCAGCGTCGTCGATTTGCCTGAACCGGTCGGCCCGGTAACGAGCACGATTCCGTTCTTGAGCTTGCAGATGTTCGACAGCTCCGCGGGCAGGTGGAGCGATTCCAGCGTCGGAATGCCCTCGGGGATGACGCGGAGGACGATGGCGTAGGTGCCACGCTGCGAGAAGATGTTCACGCGGAACCGCGTCTTCTGCGGAATCGAGTACGACAGGTCGACCGATCCCAGGCCCAGCAGCGCCCGCGTCAGCTCCCGATCGCCGTGCAGCATGTGCATGGCGATCATCTCGGTCTGGTAGGGAGTCAACCGCGGAAGCCCGGGGAAGTTGACCGCGACCAACTGTCCGTCGATCTCCACCTGCGGCGGACGCCCCACGGAGAAGTTCAGATCGGAGACGCGATCCGACATTTTCAGCATCGCCTCGAGAATGGCGTCGAGATTGAAGTTCTTCATGAAGTGCGCTTCGCGCGTTGTCGGTGGTCGGTGGTCGGTTGTCGGTGGTCGGTTGTCGAATTACCGGGTTGCACCCTGCATGCAAACCGGGCACTTTGCAAACCTACGAACAGGTAACCCACATTGTACGCAACCCGACTGCCGATCAACCCCGGCAAACAACCGAGAACTGACAACCGACAACCCCAACTGACAGCCCCAACTGACAGCCCAACCGATAACCACCAACCACCAACCGACCCTGCCAAGTACAATCCCTGCAATGTCGATCATCGCCATCGATTACGGCGGCCGGCGCATCGGGGTGGCCGTGAGCGCCTCGGGCTCCATCGCCACACCGCATTCGGTAGTGAAGAACGAGGGGGAGATCGTGGAGAAACTGGCCGGCATCGCCCGAGAGCTCGACGCCGAGACCATCGTCGTCGGCATTCCCCGGCGCGCCCACAGCGACACCGGCCAGCAGAAGTTCCGCGATTTCGCGGAGCGACTGCGGCAGAAGACGTGCAAACCGGTCGTGCTCTGGGACGAAGCGCTCAGCACGGCCGAGGCCTCCCGGCAACTGCGCGAGAACGGTACGAAACGACGCGACGCCCAGCGTGAGATCGACATGCATGCCGCCGCGGTCATCCTCCAGTCCTATCTTGATGACGTGGCTCGGAGGATGTCATAGCACGGCGCGCACGTGAACCGGGCGGCTGCCGCAAGGTCCTGCATTCGCTGGTGACCATCGGCGTCTTCGCGGTCGTCCTCACCATCGCCGGCGGCTGGTTCTTCCTGCGCGCCATGCGCACGCCGTACAGGAACTACAGCGAGCCGTTCAAGGACGTCGAAGTCCACCACGGCCTCCGCACCGCCGCGATCCTCAAACACCTCGAAGCCGAGGGGATCATCCGGGACGAATACATCCCGCTGATCTACATGAAAGTCATCCGGCACAACGACAAGATCAAGGCCGGGATCTACGAGTTCTCGAAGCCGATGACGTCCGAGGAAGTGCTGGACAAACTGATCAGGGGCAACGTCGTGGCCAAGATTGTGACAATCAGGGAGGGTCTGGACCGCTTCGCGGCTGCACAGATCTTTGTGCAGGAGGGATTCGGGCGCGACCGCGAGTGGGACAAGCTGACCGCCGATCCCGAATTGATCCGCGATATCGCACCCGAGGCGAAGACGCTCGAAGGCTACCTCTTCCCGGACACATACAAGTTCAATCCCGGGACGCCGCCGCGCGCCATCGTTCAGGCGATGGTGGCGAACTTCCGCAAGCATTTCGGCGGCGAGATGGCCTACATCACGACGGGCCTTGGCCTCCATCAGACAGTGACGCTTGCGTCGATCATCGAGACCGAGACTCGCCTGCCGCAGGAGCGGCCACTGGTGGCCTCTGTCTACCTCAATCGCATCAATCTCAAAATGCTCCTCGACGCCGATCCCACCGTGATCTACGCGCTGAAGCTGGCCGGGCGCTGGGACGGCAACATTCGCAAAGCCGACTTGCAGATCGACTCCCCCTACAACACCTATCGCTTCCACGGCCTGCCCCCGGGCCCGATCGCCAATCCCGGCCTGGCCTCGCTGCGCGCGGCCGCCGCGCCGGCGAAGAGCGACTATCTGTACTTCGTGGCAAAACACGACGGCACGCAGGTCTTCGCCACGAACCTCGCCGACCACGAGCACAACGTGCAGATCTATCAGATTCAGTGGTATCGCGATCAGCGGGCGGCGCAGCAGGCGGCTCGGCCGTGACGTGATCGCGGGGGTCGGGAGTCGGGGGTCGGGGGTCGGGGGTCGGGGGTCGGGGGTCGGAGAACCGGTTGCTTGGTTGCAGAGTTGCTGGGTTGCAGCGTGCAACTTACCAACCAAGCAACCTCATGAACCTCTCTCCGACCCCCGACACCCGACTCCCGACCCCCGGCATCATTGCCAAATAACTACTGCGAATAACCTTCCGTGCTATCCTCCCCCACACCGCAAACAACGTGGGGGTCCCAGAGTATGTCTGCGAAAAACCGTCCGTACGAGCAGTTCGGTCCGTTCATCCTGTTCAAGAAGCTCGAAGCTGACGCTCTGGGCGATCTCTGGCGCGCGGGCCGCGTCGACGGCGGACAGCTCGGTCCGATCATGGCCGTGCGGCGACTGCTCGGTGGCAATCGCGCCGCGCTCGTTCAGAGCGCCGCGGACGCGAATCAGCTCGTGCCGCTGCTCAGCGGAACGACCTTCGCGAAGGATCAGACCATCGACGTGGCCAACGGTGTTCCGTTCGTGGCGCACGAGTACCTGGGCGGGCGCTCGCTGCGGCACATCGTCGACCGCGCACGCGGCGGCGCGGGGATGACGCCGAATCCGATACCGCTCGATCAAGCCATCGTCGTCGCGGAAAAGATCGCCCTCTCTCTGGCCACGACGGCCGATCTCCGCTACCTCGGCAACCGCCTGGCACACGGCGCGCTGATCCCGCAGTTCATCTGGATCACGGATGAAGGCGAGATCCGCGTGGCCGGCCAGCAGCTCGGGAAGGGTCTCATCGCGTCGCTGCAGGATGCGAAGGTGGCCGGGGAGCTGGGGAGGTATTTCGCGGCGGAGTACCGCGCCTCGGGGGATATCTCCAAGACGACCGACGTCTATTCGCTCGGCGCGGTCCTCTACCTCCTCGTCACCGGCAACGAGCCTCCCGACGCGGTCACCGGCAGCGCTTTTGCGCAGACGATCGGCGCGGCGAAGACCTTCTCGGGGCAGCCGCTTCCGGATGACATCCGCGCCATCATCGAGAAGTCGCTGGCGATCGATCCCAATGCGCGCTACGCCTCCATCGGCGACATGAAGCAGGTGCTTTCATCGCTCGTACACGGGGGCAACTACTCGGCGTCGACGTTCAATCTGGCCTTCTACCTCAGCAATCTGCTGAAGAAGGAGCTGGAAGGCGAAGCGCTGGATCGCGAACGGGAGTCGAAGGTCAACGCGGCCGCGTATGCGGAAGTGGCCGCGGCCGCTCCCACCGGGGCAGCGCCGACATCCGGTGAGGCGCCGGCGAAGAGCCGCCTGCCTCTGTTAGCCGTTGCGGCGGCCGTACTGGTGGCGGTAGGGATCGGCGCGTTCATGGCGTTGAAGCCGAAACCGCCCGCGCCGGTTCTGCACGCGGCCGTTCCTCCCCCGAAACCGAAAGTCGTCATCTCACCCGTGATCGCCGCGTCGCCGCAAACGGCGGCGGCGCCGGTCGATCCGGCCGCGCAGAAGAAGGCCTTCGAGGCCGCCGTGCAGCAGAAGATGCAGGAAGAGATGATGAAGCTGCAGGCGGACATGAACAAGAAGCTCAAGCAGGATCAGGCCAAGAACGCGCCGGTGCAGACGGCCAGTCTGGTCACACCGCCGAAAGCGCAGCAGCAGGCCGACGATCGCGGAGGATCCGCCGCGGCGCTCGACCAGCGCCGCGTGGCGGCGCGGCAGGAGGCTCTGACGCCGGCGCAGACGACACAGACCGTTGTTGCTCAGCAGCCGCCGCCATTGGTCCCGCAGCCACAGCCTGCCGTGGCCGCACCGGCGGTGACCCAACCGGCGCCTGCGACAGTCCGCGAGGGGGACCTCGTCGACGTGACGGAGCTCGACACGCTCCCGCAGCCGCTCTCGGAGATCCGCCCTTACTATCCGCCGCTGGCCGCGCAGCAACGTGCCGAGGCCACCGTCATTCTCTCTACGCTGATCTCGGAAAACGGCGAGGTCGTCGATGTGAAGATCCTCCGCGGCGATTCACGCTTCGGCTTCAACGATGCCGCGATCCGCGCCATCCGTTCCGTCCACTTCACCCCGCCGATCAAGAACGGGAAGCGCGTGAGGACCTGGCGGCCGCAGTCGATCGCGTTCAAGAGATAGTGAGTAGATTTGAGTGGATTAGTGGATTAGTAGATTAGCGGATTAGTGGTTAGTCGATTAGTGCCGACCACCAATCCACTAATCTACTAATCCACTAATCCACTTTCCACAAAACCCGATGCAATTGCATCCCCAGATCGCGCGGATCGCCGCCGGGATGTGCGCGTGAAGAGTGGTCGACGGAGAGCACCAATTCGTCCGGTGCGTTGCTCCGCGACGAAACGAGATAGGAGCGTTCGACATCCGCGCTCTTCGGCACGAAGCGATCGACCACGTTGCCGTCGAGCATGACCGTCACCGTGGGCGCAGGTTCGGCATCGAGAGGAAAGGTGACGGTAAATCCGAGCCGCGCGCGATGTCCGAGCGGTCCGAGCAGCAGATGGCCCTCTCTCCCCATCCACCGCCAGTGATCTCCCTCGTCCCCTTGCTCATCGCCGTACCAGCCGGCGCCGAATTTGATCCAGCCGATGATCGGAATCACGGAAGCCTCGAAATAACGCCGGTTGAAGAGCGCCCATAGCCGCCGGCGCGGTCTGCGGAAATTGACGGCCTGCGCCCACGAGCTGGGGTGGTCCGCGACGAAGACCGCGTTCCTCTCGGCCGGCGCCGTCGACGGATCGAAGTCCTCCGCCACCTCGACGTTCTTGTAGTCCGGCAGGTAGTACGCAACGAACGGGTTCAGCCCTCCGCTCCAGTAGACCTTCCCGCCAAGCGGCACGTGCTGCCGGACCCAGCGCATGGCTTCCACCGGCGGCGAGTCTGTTTTTCGAACCTCACGCAGACCCGGCCAGACCCAGACGATGTAGCGTCCGATGATGAGCGCCGCAATGAGCGCCTGCAGCGCGGCCGCGAGCCGCTCGCGCGGGAGCGAGCGGACGCGCGAGGCGATGAAGGCCGCCGCGACATCCATTCCATCCGCGGCCAGCAGAACATTGGCTGCCAGATAGGCGAGCGAGAGGCGGCTGATGCCGGTCGGACTCAGTAGAAACCACGCCAGCAGGAAGTTGGGCTCGAAGGTCAGGACCACATCGAGGTGCGCGCGCCGCGGGCGGAGAAACGCCAGCAACGTGAAGAAGAACATCAGCGTCGACGCGGCCCGCGACTCGAACGGATCGAAGAGAAAGTCGCGCAGGAGATACCGCATGGGAATCCGAGTCGGATTCAGCGCTCCGTCGACGGTGGCAACGTAATGCTGATGCCACTTCGTGGCGAAGATGTATTCGTCGATGCCGGTCAGTTTCGCGGCGATGCCGTAGCCGGTGAGCACGAGAACGATGATCAGCGCGGTGCCGGCGATCACCTCGGCCCGGCGACGCGCCCGCAGACGGCGCCAGGAGGCGACGATCCACGGCCACGCCATCAGCACGTTCTGCGCGCGCACGAGCATCGTCGCGGCGAAGAGAACGCAGCCGGCGATGTAGGTCACGCGCCCGCCGTCATCGCGCAGAAGGAGCGCGGCCGCGGCCAGCGCGGTCACGAGCGCCAGCTCGTCGGTGAACCCCGTACCGCCCCAGTACCAGACGTTCGGCAGAAAGGAGAAGAGCAGCGCCGCGACGACGCAGGTGCGGAAGCGAAAGCGCAACGACCGGGCCAGCGCGAACATGGCCGGGAAGATGAACAGCGACGCCACGATGCTGATGGCGCGCAATGCGTGGAAGTCGTCATGGATAAAGGTCCGCGCCAGGTTCGCCAGCGCGAAGAAAAGGGGAAAGCCGGGCGGGTGCGGATGATGCTGGGCGACGTCGTAGTGATTGAGCGCCGCGACAAAGAGCGCTTCATCCCAATCCCAGAGGGAGTGGGAGATGGCGATGAGCCGCGTCAGGGCAACGGCGACGGTCAGCGCGATCAGAATCGTCCGCTGGCGCGAGGTCAACGGCTCGACCGCGCTGCTCACAACCACCTGCTCGCTGCTGGTCTCGGTCAAGCGGCACCATTCTCGCAAAATCGCGCGCATCATGCCGGGAAAGGGGGTCCCTCGACGCTGGTCTCTCGACCATCACGGCATCCGGCGCAAGGGAACGAAGGCAACCGGCTTCACCTATCGCAATGCCATGGGCTCTCCAATCAGCGACGACAGGACACTGGCGCGCATCCGCAAGCTGCGCATTCCACCGGCCTGGCAGGACGTCCGCATCGCCCGCGGCGACTCATCGCCGCTCCAGGCCGTCGGCATCGACAGCAAAGGCCGCACGCAGTACCTGTACCACGCGCGCTTTCGCGCGCAACGGGAGGAAGAGAAATTCAGGCGCGTCGTCGAGTTCGGTGAATCACTGCCGGCCCTGCGGCGGCGCGTGCGCGCGGACCTCAAGCGAGCCGGCCTCGATCGCGAACACGTGCTCGCCGCCATCGTCCGCCTCATCGATCAGGGGTTCTTCCGCGTCGGCAACGACAGGAGTGCGAAATCCGAGGCCACCTATGGATTGACGACGATCGAAACCAGGCATGTGAACGTCGATGGAGCCGTGCTGCTCTTCGACTACGTCGGCAAGTGGCGGAAGTCGCAGATGCGGGCCGTCGAAGATCCGGAAGTGGCGGCGGTCGTGCGGGAGTTGAAGACGCTGGATGCGCCCAGTCTCTTCGCCTTCATCGACCAGGAGAAGGTCCGCAACGTGAGCGACCGCCAGGTCAACGATTACATCCAGTCCATCATCAGCAGAAACTTCACGGCGAAGGATTTCCGCACATGGGCGGGCACCCTCCTCTGTTCGATCGCCCTCGGCATGGAGGGTCAGGCAGCCAGTAAGAGCGAGCGCAAGCACAGGATCAGGCGCGCCGTTCAGGCCACTGCCGAACAGCTCGGCAACACCCCGGCCGTCTGCCGCTCGTCCTACATCTGCCCGCGCCTCATCGACGAGTACATGGAAGGCAAACCGTTCGAGATGCTGCGCAAGCACGCCAAAGGCTCCCCGGTCGTCCGCGTGGGCCTTTCGAAAGAAGAGCGAGCCCTGCTGCAGTTTCTGCGGGAAACGATCGCCGACCGGCGAAGAAGGCCGCGAGCGGCTTAAGTTTTGGTGAGCGTAGCGCTGGCGGCCCGCCGGCTGGATGGCTGCCGGCTCGGCGGCGATATAGAAGCGCCAGCGAGTCGCTGGCGGTCCAGCCGCCGAGCCGGCGGCGCTACGCTACGACAACGCAATAAAGTGGCCCCTCACTTGCTTATTGTCATCTCAGCATGAAGTCAAATAACCGTTTGATCCCTCTCATGGCGCTCGTCGCGATCGCCTTCGTTGTCCCCGCCGCGCGGGCCGCGATTGCTCAGGCTGCCACGTTTGACGAGAAGGTCGATCACGCCGCCGCGATCATCCTCGGCAAGTGCGCCCGGACGGAGGCGCGGTACGACCCGACAGGCCGCTGGATCGTGACCTACGCGACCTTCGACGTCGAAGAGACGATGAAGGGCAACACCACCGGCCAGGTCATGATCGTCACCCCCGGCGGCACGGTGAACGGGATCCATCAGGAGACGATCGGCGTCCCGGTCTTCCACCGCGGAGACGAGCACCTCGTCTTCCTCCGCAACACCCGCGTCGGTCTAACACCGCTCTACTTCGATCAGGGGACGTACAACGTCACCGCCGGACCACACGGCGAGAAGCTGATCGTGCCGATGCCGTCCAACGTCATCCACCTCGATACGCAGCGGGCCATGGTCGTGGCGGACACCGCCGATCAACCGCAAACACTCGATGCCTTCAAACACGCGATATCGGAGTCGATGAACGGTACCGCCAGGCGCATGCAGATGAGCGCCATCCCGGCCGGAAAGCCGAAGCCGCAGAAGTCGTTCTGGACGATTCTGGCCGAGAACAAGCTGATCATCGCGCTGGCGTTCGTGGGAATCGCGGTCGCGGCATGGCAGCTATTGCGCCGCCGGTAGCAGTCTCGGGGTTTCGGGGTCTCGCGGTCTCGCGGGGCGTGTGACCTTCGGGGTTGTCGGTTATCGGTTATCGGTTATCGGGTTATCGGTTCAATCGACAACTGGCTCCGGACAACTGAAAACCGACAACCGACAACCAACCCGCGACAACCAACCCGCGACAACCAACCCGCGAGACCGCGCAACGCATCACGCCGTCTTCCGCAGCCTCTCCTCGGGGCAATACGCGTCGCGGCGCCGGTCGAGATCGCGCATGACGTTCTTCTTGAACTGCTCGGCGCCGCCGTTGCGCATCATCTCTTCGATGTAGGAGGCAATGTCGATGATCTCCAGGCGCAGACGCACGGTCTTGAAGACGCGCGGCAGGCCGCCGGGGAACTGGACGTGGTGCAGTCCGCCGCTGTAGGCGATCAGCATCCTCCCCTCGTTCATGGCCAGCAGGATGTCGGCGATGCCGCCGCGGACGCTCATGGGATTGCCTTGCAGGTCGAGTCCGTTGGCCCGCTTCATCCGCCCCTCGGGGAGGATGATGACCATCGACTGCGGGTCGATCCGGTTCAGCAACTGGAACCAGGTGTGGTCCCGCTCCCGCGTGATGGCCACGACGTGATGGGCGACGAACTTGAAGATCATGCCGACGAGCGGACGGCCGGTGGTCTTCTCGGCCGCGGGCACGACACCATGCGCGGCCAAACGCCAGATGAAGTGGTTCGGAACGCCCGTGAGAAAGACGGGCTCGAAGAGGCTGGTGTGGTTGAGGAAGGCCACCAGCCGGATGTGGCGCCACGGATTCGGGAGCACGTCTCCGACCCACTCGAAATCGTGGCGATAGAAGATCCTGCTCACATACTTGAGAGTGATCAATGTGGAGAAGACCATGAGGCTCCGGATTAGAGACATGGGTTCGCGAAGCCTAACGAGGGGGCGTCCCGGCGTCAACGGAGTGGCGCGCGGAACGCGACCGCGAAACGCGGCCCCTTCCCTTCGTCCTCGTGCTTGAAGAAGACGTAGGCCTCGCTCCAGGCCTGCCGCTGCACGCGCGCCGCCCACGCCTCCAGCTCCCCAGCCGCGTACTCGGTGCGGCGCAGGCGCATGTATCCCCACGACGCCGTCGGGACGAGGAGCGCGTCCACGTCCGTCACCTCGTCAGTGTCGGCCGCGCAGAGGGCGATGTCCCGATCCCGCAGGATCGTGTAGATGTCCTCGTCGAACCACGAGGCGTGCCGGAACTCGAAGGCGACTCTCCCCTGCTCCGGCAGCTCCGCGACGAAATCGTAGAGAAGAGCCGCGTCCTTCCGCAAATACGGTGGAAGCTGAAAAAGGATCGGGCCCATCTTCGTCCCCAGCGTCCTGGCGGCGTCGAAGAGGTAGCCGACGTCCGCTCCCGCGCCGGCGAGCTTCTTCTGATGCGTGATCCGCTGCGGCGCCTTGAGCACGAACGTGAATTCGTCCGGCACCTGCTCCCCCCACTTGGCCACCATCTTCGAATCGGGCATCCGGTAGAAGGTGTTGTTGATCTCGACCGAGTCGAAGCGCTCGGCGTAATACGGCAGCATCTTCGCCGCCGGCAGATCCTCGGGGTAGAAGGTCCCCTTCCACTCTTTGTAGCTGTAGCCGCTGGTACCCACCCGGATGCGCATACCGGCAGTTTATCGCGGCCAAACGTAGGTCGGAGCGCCCTTCCTCGCTACCTGGGACTTCGCAGCGACGCCATTTCGACGCCTTCGTAGATGCGGGCTCCTTGAAGATCAATGCCGGTTTCGGAGAGGTGAACGATCTGATCGGGTAACTCCTTGATCTCATGAGACCAGGAGCCGTCACTTTGGAGCCACCGGTGCTCCACCTGGCTGAACGCCTGTTCGATCAGCAGGTAGTGCCGCAGCGCCGGAATCGAACGATAGAGCTCGAACTTCTCGCCGCGGTCGTAGTTACGCGTCGAATCCGAGAGAACCTCCACAATCACGATCGTGTTGCTGATCGTTTCCGAGGCATCGCTGACCTTTGGACCGCAGACGATCGATGCGTCGGGGTAAGTGTAGAGACCTGACGGTGTGCTGACGCGCATGTCGCTGCCGAACGCTTCGCAGGAAGAGCCGGCCAGAGCCGCATCGAAAAGCTTCAGAACATTCCGGCTGATCCGATTGTGGCCGTCAGACTCGCCTGCAATGACGTAGATCTCGCCATTGAAGTACTCGAGTTTGACCTCGATCCATCGTTGCAAGAAAAGGTAGGCGTCGAGGGTGTACTGCCTGCGCGTCTGCTGCACCGTTTCATTCTATTCTCGGTAAACTCTCTCCATGGGCGACCTCTCCGAGTTCTCATTCGTCACGCGCGCCTTCCTGAAAGCGTATCCGTGGCGGCGCATCGACCCCGTCTCCTGGACACCGCTCCGAAAGCCGCTCGTCGAGGCCAATGTGGCGCTCGTTACCACCGCCGGACTGGTCATGCCGGACCAGGCGCCGTTCGACGACAAGATCAAAGGCGGCGACAGCAGCTACCGCGTCATACCGGGCGATGCCGATGTCTCCTCGCTGATCGACACCCATCGCAGCGAGACCTTCGACCACTCCGGCATCCAGTCCGACCCCAACCTCGCCTTCCCGCTCGACCGCCTGCACGAGCTCGCGCGCGACGGACGGATCGGCCGCGTCAACGAGCGGCATCTCTCCTTCATGGGCTCGATCACGGCCCCCGGCCGTCTGATCCGCGACACAGCCCCTGCCGTCGCCCGGTTGCTCGTTCAGGACGCGGTCGACGTCGTACTGCTCGTCCCCGTTTGACCGATGTGCAATCAGGCGGTCAGTCTGATCGCCGCCGAGATCGAACGACAGGGAATCACGACGGTCTGCATCGTCCTGCTTCGCGAAGTGGCGGAGAAAGTGCGCCCGCCCCGGGCGCTCTTCGTGCCGTTCCGGCACGGCTATCCGCTCGATCGCCCGCACGATTCCGCGCGGCAGCGGGCGGTGTTGGAGGGGGCGTTCGGGGTGGTGGAGGGGGACGGCGAGCCGCCGGTATTGGTGGATCTCTAGCTGTGTGGCGTACAGCTGCCGGGTGGCGCGTATTCTCTTCACGATGAAGGAACTTGCGCGCATCACGGCGGACCCTGAAGTGATGGGTGGGCGCCCGTGCATCCGCGGAATGCGCGTGACCGTCGGCACTGTCGTCGGGTTGCTGGCTTCCGGCCACACACGGGAGGATGTCCTTCGGCTATATCCATACCTGGAGCCGGAAGATGTCTCCGAGGCTTTAGCCTATGCGGCGTGGCGCTCCGGCGAATTCGAAGTACCGCTCGCGAAGTGATGGGGACCCTTTCCTCAACGGTGCGGTCGTGGACCCCAGTGATGAGCCGAATCCGTCAAACGATGAGGTCATGGAGTGGGTGGATGGGGACATTCTCCTCGTTGATGGGGACGTTGTCCTCATCACTACGGTCGCGGACCGTATGAATGGACAAAACTTGTCAATTGATACGGTCCCGGACCGTATAAATGGGCAAAATTTGTCAATCGATACGGTCCCAGACCGTATGAGTGGACATAATTTGTCAATTGATACGGTCCCGGACCGTATCGTTGCGGTCCCGGACCGTATCGTTGCGGTCGCGGACCTCATCAACGACTAGTTTTTGTCAACGTGGCCTGGAGGCGGCATCGAGGACCACGTAAATATCCTGGCCGGGCACCGCAATCGGCTCAAGGCCAGCAGAACCGTCATCCCCGGTGGTGCCAGGCCTTCGTTTTTCTGTCGCATGCAAGTGGTTGATAAGACTGCTACTTCCGGCTTCTTACGAACGCGATCGCGACATCACTTCAGTTATTTGACGCGCCGCCGAGCCGGCGGCGGTCCGGCCGGCCAGCGGCCGGCGCTACGTGACCGTCATCGCCGGTGGTGCCAAGCCTTCGTTTTTCTGTCACACGCAAGTGGTTGATAAGATTGCTACTTCCAGCTTCTTACGAATGCGATCGCGACATCACTTCAGTTATTTGACGCGCCGCCGAGCCGGCGGCGGTCCGGCCGGCCAGCGGCCGGCGCTACGGCAAAGGGCCGGCGCTACGTGGGGCCCCGTCTACCGCTGGTGCGTCCCGCAGAAGTAAGTCGTCCGACCGAACACGATGCTTCTCTGGATCGTGCCGCCGCAGAGGGGGCAGCGGTCGCCTTCCTCGCGGTGCTGCACGAGGTAGCGGCCGGGGTAGTCGCCGCCGCGTGATTTGAAGGCGATCGCCTCTTTCAGGATGTTGCGCATGCCGGTGAAGATCGCCTTGACCTCGGCGGCGGACAGTCTATCGACGGGACGGCGCGGATGAATCGAGGCGCGATACAGCGTCTCGTCGACGTAGAGATTACCCATCCCGGCGATGATGTCCTGCGACATCAGGAGCGACTTCACGGCTCCTCGCCGCCCGGACACGATGCGCCGGAAAACGGGCAGCCGGAAGGAGGCGTCGAGCGGATCAGGCCCGAGGCGATGCTCGGCGATGAACGCTTCAGGGTCGGGCGTGATGTCGACCACTCCGAAAAGGCGCATGTCGTCGTAGGCCAGCCGGCCGCCATCGAATTCGAGAATGACCCGCGCGAAGCGCGGCTTCTCCGCATCGTCGTGGTACCAGGCCAGGTCGCCGCTCATCCCGAAGTGGATGTGCAGCCACGACGAGCCGGCGCCGGCGAACAGATGCTTGCCGTGCCGGCGGACGCTCGTGAATTCGCGTCCCACGATTGCCCGCGTCAACGCAGGCTTACGGACGCCAAGGATCCGCTCGTCGAGCACGAGAACGCGGGTAACACGCTGGTGCAGCGCATGACGCGTGAAGTAGCGGCAGTACAACTCGACCTCGGGCAGTTCGGGCATGAGGAAAAAGTCTATCCTGACTGCAGTTTCGCTCCTGCCCCAGGCGCTGCCACTGCAGATCCTTCGCCGTCCTCCGCCGCACTGCCGCTTCGCGGCTACGCGGCTACGCGGCTCCGGCAGGCTTCAGAGGCTGTGAAGAAAACCTCTCCAAACAGGGC
Organism: Thermoanaerobaculia bacterium; assembly: GCA_035482045.1. Classification (GTDB taxonomy): domain Bacteria; phylum Acidobacteriota; class Thermoanaerobaculia; order Gp7-AA8; family Gp7-AA8; genus JADGNZ01. The sequence goes on along the minus strand of DATHRD010000051.1, from coordinate 36,535 downwards.
AATTTGTCATCCTGAGCCTGCCGCAGCCGCTGAGCGAGCGAGTGCGGCGGAGGACGGCGAAGGACGGCGAAGGATCTCAAGACGCACGGCATGTGGCAGAAGCGCAGATGGGGTCCGTAGTTGATCTTCCTCACAAAAACCAACAGTTTCGCTCCTGCCCCAGGCGCTGCCACTGGAGATCCTTCGCCGTCCTCCGCCGCTCTTCGCTCGCTCCGCTCGCTCAGCGGCTCCGGCAGGCTCAGGATGACAAATTACCCGGTAGTAAACTCTGCGAATGGCGCGCATACCCGAAGCCGATGTCAGTCAACTCGACCGTTCCATCAAAGCGGTGCTGGAAGCGCAATCGAAACGGTGGGGAGCGCCGCTGCTGAATCACCTCATCTACGCGAGGCGGCCGTCGATCTTCAAAGGCGTCCGCATGATGTGGAGCGGCCTCGACGCCTCGGGCCTGATCGACGGCCGGCTGGCGGCCCTGATCAACCGGCGCGTGGCCTTCCTGAACGGCTGCGAGTTCTGACAGGACATCAACGCTGCGGTCGGCAGCGCTCTGGGCATCGCGGATGAGAAGCTCCTGGCGTTGGCGGCGTGGGAATCGTCAACGCTCTTCGACGGCACCGAGCGGCTGGTGCTGGAACTCGCGGACGCGATGACGATCACGGGACGGGAAGTCACGGACGAGCTGTTCGCACGCGTGCGGGAACGCTTCGACGACGATGCCGTCGTGGAGCTGACGGAGATCGTGGCGTGGGAGAACGCCTCGTCGAAGTTCAATCGCGCGCTGCGGATTCCGTCGCAGCAGCTCTGGCGCCGCTAGCCGGCACGACCGTCAGCAGCGTTGGTTGTCCAAGGCTCCGCCAACAGAGGCGCACAAACATCTGCCGCCCCGGCTCCTGGTCAACGCTTGCGTCGCGATTTGCCGCCGCTCCATGCCACGCGGAGCATCTCCACCATCTCCTTCATGTCAGCGGCGTCGGAGAGAATCAATCCGCATCCGAACGCTGCCTGAATGAGAGAGCGGATCAGCTCCGCGCGGGAGATGGCAAAGCCATGCTCCAGACGGATGTCGACCGCGATGCGGTCCAGGTAAGCCACATGCCGGTCGAGCAATACGACCGTGATCTTGGCCCATGAGTCGGGGTGAGGGACAGGCCGTGTTTTGTCGCTTTTCGCCATAGCGCAGAATTGTACTTGGGGAACAGTAACAAACGTTACGCTTGCCGTTATTGCTCGCTCACGACCACGCCGTCGCCCTCGAAGCGGATCTTGAAACCGGCCTCGTCCACGTTCTCGATCATCACGTTCTCGAGCGACTTGTCGTCCATCACGGCCGGGATCACGTTGCCGGTCCAGGCCACGAGGGCGGTCGATGAGATCGACAACGGGTACTCGTGCGTGACCCGGAGCGTGAGCGGCTCGATGTGCGTGGAGATGGCCAGCGAGCCCTTGCCGAAGATCTTCACGGTGTCGATCTTGCGCTGGTAGGTGCTGTCGTAGATCGGCTCGACGCGGTAGGTGAGCGTGTCTTCGAGGGCCAGGAGGTTGCTCCCCTCGACGTAGATGAACTCTTCGTTGAGGTCGAGCAGGAAGGTCTTGCGTCCCTTCTCGTAGACGAAGATCTTTCCCTGCCCGACGGCTTTGACGAGCGTCTGCGCCGTCGTGCCGAGGAGACCGGATTCGGCGACGAACTTGAGATTCCCGGAGTAGCTCGACACGGTGCCGCGCTTGACGTGAACGCTGCGGCCGAAGTTGATCTCCAGGAATCCGTTCTCGTGGAGCGTGAAGGTCTTCGAGGCCCCCTCGATCTTGTGGCCGAGGTCGAGCCGTTTCTCTTCGGCAAGCTGCGTTTCATCGACCGCGTCCTGCAGCTTGCGGGCGGCGGTGAGGGCGGTGTCGGGCACTTTCGCCGCCGCTGCAGGTGCAGGCATGGCCACCCTGCCCGGCTGGGTCATCATCGGCTGCATTTCCGCGTGACGCGCGTCCTTGAGGGGGACGATCTTCTGCGTGGTGACTTTCTGGGTGTCGCGGCGCTGGGTCACCGTGGCAGTCTGCGGCGGCGGCACAGTGCCCTGCGGACGCATCTCCGCCTCCACATCGCGAGCGATCTTGTCGGCGCCGGCAAAGCGAAGGTGTTCGAGAGCGGGACCGAACTTGCGGCGCTGGCGATAGAGCAAGCCGAGGTACAGATGGGACTTGGCGTAGTTCGGGCGCAGTTCGATGGCGCGCAGCAGGTAATGCTCCGACTCGTCGAGCTTCCCCTGCTTGAAAAGGATCAACCCGAGGTTCGAGTGGAGGATGAAGACGTTGGGATTCTCGTAAGCCAGGCGTCGATAGATGACCTCGGCCTCGGGGTAGGCGTTCGTCTTGAAGTAGACGAGGCCGAGGAGATTGAGTACATCGGCATCGTCAGGGCGAAGCCTCTGCGCATTCTCCAGCTCGCGCCGGGCCTCAGCGTACCTGGCCTCCTGAAACGCTTCACGTCCGCGGTTGTAATGGAGGAGGAAGACGCCCTGGTCGAACGGCGGGGCGACAGCGGGGTCTCGTTCGGGCATAACCGTGGCGGATTGTACAGCGCCGGGATGGCTGCCCGTGCCGTCCTATAAGTCTGGGTTCACTGGTGTGCGGGAGTCGGGGGTCGGGAGTCGGGGGTCGGAGAACGACGGGACCTTGTATCCCTCTCCGACACCCGACTCCCGACTCCCGCGGGCTGGGCGACCAGCGCAGCATTCTCTTGACGGCTACCGGGTGCCGAGGTAACGCATGCCGGGGAGCATGGCCACGATCGGTTGCACGCCCGAACCGAATCCGCCCTTCAGCTTCGTTCCCCCGCGCGATCCGGCGAAGAAGGTGGACTCCCCGTAGGGCGAGCCGTAGTAGACGGTCAGCGCACGCTTCACGTACGTCTTCGTCTCTTCAAACGGCGGGATGCCGCGATACTTCGCCACCGCGCCCTCGCCGGCGTTGTACGCGGCCAGCACGCTACGGAGATCGCCGCGATGGCGTTCCAGCAGATCGGCGAGGTTGTGGATGCCGGCGCGGATGTTGTCTTCGGGGTCAAAGACGTTGCGCACGCCGTATTGCCGCTCCGTCTCGGGCATGAGCTGCATCAAGCCTTTGGCTCCCTTGTTGGAAACCAGGCGGGGATTGAAATCGGACTCGACCTGGATGACGGCACGAACGAGGATGGGGTCAACGCGATATTGGGAAGCGTAGCGTTCGATGTAGGCGTCGAAACTGGAGCGCCGGTTGCGTTGTTTGGCCCACCAGCTCCAGTCGCTTCGGTGAGCCGAGGAGGCCGAGCCGAAGTTCGAGATAACTTTCGTCCCGTCATCCTTGACGATGAGACGCACCTGCGCCTGCAGAGACGCGCCGAGGAGCGCGAGCGCGATGGCAAGGGAGGCGGAACGCACGGGTAAATCGTAACATGCGAGACAGCCTGGCATTCCTACAGGTAACTATTTCCTGGTCCAGCGATCGGCATCGCGGACGCGGTACTTCGTCATGGCCGCGTCGAAGGCCTGATCGAGGTCGATGCCTAGCGAGTTGGCCAGGCAGACCGAGACAAAGATCAGATCGCACAGCTCCTCGGCCACTTCGCCCTTTGCCTCGCCGCTCTTTGGCTTCTTGAACCCCGCTTCGTGGCTGAGGGCGCGCGCCAGCTCCCCCAACTCCTCCGTCAGACGGGCCAGCATCGAGAGCGGGGGAAAGTAGCCTTCCTTGAACTGGGAGATGTAATCGTCGACTTCCTTCTGAATCGGCGCGAAGCTCATTTGAGGGAGTGTAGCTGGGTTCGGGCGTCGGGGGTCGGGGGTCGGAGAGCGGCGCATTGGTTTCGCTCCCCCTCTCCGACACCCGACACCCGACCCCCATCACCGATTGCACGTAATGTAGCCCGCAACAGAAGTCGGGAGCGTGGATCGGGGTCGGGGTCGGGGGTCGGAGATGCGCATTGGTTCGCTCCACCTCTCCGACACCCGACCCCCGACTCCCGACCCCCGTCACCGATTGCACATCGCGTACGCTTCCCGGAATGTCGGGTTGTCGACCAGCGCCTGGTTGATCTCGAAGTAACTGCGCACGATGTCGTTGGTCTGCAGCAGCCGGCGGCGGAGATCGACGGCGATGGCACGCCAGAACTTGCTGGCCGCGGCCGGCTGCTGGTTGAGGAACAGCGCCAGCGCTTGTATCGGGAGCGACATGACCTCGGCATCGGCCACGGCGCGAAGCGTCGCCGAAGCGAAGCCGTCTTCGATGATGGACAGCTCACCGAATGTCTGACCGGCGACAAGGTCGCAGAGCGGCACCTCGCTGTCGTTCACGCGGCGGAAAACACGGATCCGGCCGCTCTTGAGGACGTGCAGGGCGCGGTTGGCATTGCCTTCTTCGAGAATCGTGTCCCCTGGCGCGAAGCGGCTCAGCACCATCGAACGGCCGACCTCGTTGAGCTCATCGGCATCGAATTCGACGAACAGGGTGACGCTCTTCAAGAAGCTGGAGTCTTCCAATCTGCCCTCTTTGATGATTTTTGGACTATGATGGCGCCACACTTAAGTCGATTATTGGCCGGACCCGCCCGCTGCACTGGAAGAGTACAGCGGCTGGCCCGGCGCTTCAACGAGGAGGATCCGAGATGGATGGCCTCTTACGGGCATTGATCAAGACGGTGCGCCGCCGGATGCATGCGGACGAGGAATTGACGGTCGAAGCAGTCACGAAGGAGCTCGGCTATACACGACAGTATGTCTCCGGGCGCTTCCACCGAATCACGGGCCGCCTGCTCAGCCACTTCCTCAAAGAGAAGCGGCTGGAGAAAGCGGCGCGCCTGCTGAAGAGCGGCAACTTGCGCATCTCGCAGATCGCACGCCGCTGCGGGTTCGATTCGGAGAACTACTTCCGCCAGCAGTTCCGCGAGCGCTTCGGCATGTCACCACGTCAGTTCCGGGCGAACGGAACGCTGCGTGCGCTGTCGAATGGGAGGCCGTCCTTTCAGCCGCAGATGGCGTGAGCGCGAGTCGAGTGGGGGTCCGAGGAAGAGTTACCGGAGTTGCTCGGTTGCTGAGCTTCCAAAAGCGACCCAATAACTCAACCGAGCAACTTTCGATCGTCAGGCTTTCCCCGACTCCCGAACACCGTGGTCATACCCCGCCTCGGTCCACAGGTATCGCAACGTGTTCGCGTCGCGCGCGCGGGTGACGACGACGTGATGCGCGAAGAGCAGCAGACGGCGTGGCAGCGAATGCGGGACCCCGTTCGTTTCCAGGTATTCGCGATGCGCGGCCACGGATTCGAAGCTCATCGAGCGAAGCACGTTGTTCAGCCGCACGACCGTCCCCTGCACTCCCAATTCGCCGCGGCGCAGGAGATGGCGGCGGTGAAAGAGCCGCAACTCGCCGTCATTCACGCCAATGCGCAGCGGCTTGCCCGCGTACATCGGAACTGAGCGAATGCGAAACCCCCAGGCGACCTGCGCGCGCATGGCGTCGGCGATCTCGCGCGCGATGGCATCATCGACAATCTCACGCTCGCGTACGATCAGAAGCCAGTCGTCCGACGCCGCATCGACGGCGCGGTTCAATTCCGCCCGATGCTTCGCCAGCGGATCGTCAAAGGGAACGTCGAGAATGAGCTGTTCGAGATGCTGGAGGTGCGGTGTGAGCGCGGTCAGCTCTTCGGCATGAACATGTCCGAGCGTGATCACACCGAGGCGCACTACTCCTCGACCCTCTCCTGAATCCGGACGATACGCGTAGCCCGGCCGGTCGTCTCATCGACTTCGATCATGGCACCGGTGAGGCGGATGTCGCGCTTGGCCACTTCCAGCTTCTTCGGGGTGTTCATCAGGAAGCGGTAGAGCACTTCGTCAGGACGGAATCCGATGATCGAGTCGTAGGCGCCTGTCATCCCGACATCGGTCTGGAAAGCGGTACCGTTCGGCAGAAGCCGTTCATCAGCGGTCGGCACATGCGTATGCGTGCCGACGACGACGGAAACACGGCCGTCGAGATGCCGGCCCATGGCCTGCTTCTCCGAGGTGGCCTCGCAGTGGATGTCGACGACGATGACCTTGGCCGCGTCGCCGATCTCCTTCAGCTCCCGTTCGATGACGTAGAACGGGTTGTCGCAGGGCGGCATGAACACATTTCCCATGAGCTGCACGACGGCGACGTTCACACCGGCCGCCGTCTGCCGGATTACGCGTCCCTTGCCTGGGTTCGCTTGTGGGTAGTTGGCGGGACGAATCACCTGCTCGTAATGATCGTAGTTGTCGACGAAGTCTTTCTTGTCCCAGATGTGATTACCAGAGGTGTAGGCGTTGATGGGGAGCTCCGACAGCTCCTCCATGATCGCTTCCGTGACGCCGAATCCACCGGCGGCATTCTCGATATTGACGATCGTGAAGTCGATCTTCTCCCGATCGACGACGTGATTCAGCTTCTGATGGAGCGCCTTCCGGCCAGGCTGGCCGACGACGTCACCGATGTAGAGGATGTTGATCATGCGGTTACGCGGTCTCGCAGTCTCGCGGTTGCGGGGTTGGCGCGGATTGCCGCGAGACCGCGTGACCTCGCGACCTCGTCACTTCGCATAATCCACCGCCCTCATCTCCCGGATCACCGTCACCTTGATCTGGCCGGGGTACTGCAGTTCCGCCTCGATCTTGCGGGCGACGTCTTTCGACAACCAGATCGACTGTTCGTCCGTGATCTTTTCGGCGTTGACGATGATCCGAAGCTCGCGGCCGGCCTGGATGGCGAAGCTCTTCGAAACGCCGTCCATCGCGTTGGCAATCCCTTCGAGCCGTTCCAGACGGTGGACGTAGTTCTCGAGGATCTCGCGCCGCGCACCAGGTCTCGCCGCGGAAAGCGCATCGGCGGCATTCACCAGCACGGCCTCGACCGTGGTCGGGTCGTAGTCGCCGTGGTGGCACTCCATGGCGTGGATGATCTCGCGCTTCTCCTCGTACTTCTCCAGCACCTGGCGTCCGAGCTCGAGGTGCGTTCCTTCCATCTCGCGGTCGATGGCCTTGCCAATGTCGTGCAGCAATCCACCGCGCTTGGCGATGGTGTCGTTGACGCCCAGCTCGATGGCCATGAGCGCGGCCAGTTGCGCCACCTCGAGCGAGTGCATCAGCACGTTCTGCCCGTACGATGTGCGATAGCGCAGCCGGCCGAGGAGCCTGAGGACCTCGGGATGAATATCGGTGATGCCGAGCGAGAAGGCCGCGGCCTCCCCTTCCTCGAACAGCTTCTGATCGAGCTCCTGCCGGACTTTCTCGACAAGCTCCTCGATGCGGGCCGGGTGGATGCGCCCGTCCTGCATGAGCCGCTCGAGGGAAATGCGGGCGATCTCGCGGCGGATCGGGTCGAAGCCGGAGAGGATGACCGCTTCCGGCGTGTCGTCGACGATCAGGTCGACGCCGGTGGCCAGCTCGAGTGCGCGGATGTTGCGCCCCTCGCGGCCGATGATGCGTCCCTTCATGTCTTCGCTCGGGAGGTCGACGACGGAGACGGTGTTCTCGGCGACGTAGTCGGAGGCCATCCGCTGAATGGCCATCCCGAGGATCTTTCTGGCCTTGAGATGACCGAACTCGTTAGCCTCGGTCTCGATCCGCTTGATGATCTGCGCCGCTTCGAGCTTGGCCTCGTTCTCGATGCCGCGGATCAACTCGCGCTTTGCCTCTTCGACAGTCAGGCCAGCCACCTGTTCGAGCTTGTGGCGCTGCGCCTCGATGAGATCACCAAGCTCGTTCTCGCGCAGTTCCAGCGTCTTCTCCCGATCGCCGATGGCGCGGTCGCGCTTCTCGACCTCGGCCATGCGGGAGTCGAGCTGCTGCGTTTTCTTGTCGAGGTTCTCTTCCTTCTGCTGCAGGCGCCGCTCGCTGGTCTTCAGCTCGTCATTGCGCTGCTGCGACTTGCGGTCGAAATCCGACCGCAATTGCAGAAATTTCTCTTTGGCCTCGAGGTCGGCTTCCTTGCTTCTCGATTCGGCGGACTTGCGGGCATCCTCGAGGATGCGGTCGGCATTCCGGCGCGCCTCATCGAGCAACGCGGCGCCACGTTTACGGGAAACGGCTGCCCACAGAGCGGCGAGCACGACCGCGCCCGCGACGCCGATGAGCACTGCAATCACATAACCAGTTCCACTCACACTGCACCTCCCCTGTCGGGAGGCTTGCGCGCCATCGCGAGGAATTTCGGAGAACCCCGCCTGAGCCGTGTGTCGGATTCTTACTTGAACCTGCCGAAACAGGTGGGCGCTCTACTCGTGCCGTTTAGGCTACCGTCTCCATATCCTGAACGGTCAAGCCGTTCAGAAGGACGGTGTGCACGCGGCTCGAAGACGCGAGCACCCGAAGTAAGAAAAGCATCGGTTCAAGCGTTAGATCGTTCATCACGAACTCTGCAGGGACTCCGAAAACTGCCTGTCTGAAACCATGATGCTCAGGTGATGATCTTCCCGAGCCGCTCCGACATTTCCTCTGTTTTCTCGATCCAGATTCCGACCGCGTTCTCGCGCTCTTTTCTGAACCGGGAAAACTCATCGGCGATATTGAGAGCCGCCAGGATGGCGATTTTCATTGGGTCGACCGTAGCGACTTGCGCTGCGACCTCGCGCATCCTGGAATCGACGAACCGCGCAAGCTCCGTTAAATAGTTCGGGTCTCCCTCTCCACGAACGTTATACGTCTGACCAAAGATCTCGACCGTTGTCGTCGAGTCGTATTCACCGTCCATCGGAAAAATTTACCAAGAACGAAGGGATTATAGCAGGAGAACGGGAGTCGCGGGTCGGGAGTCGCGGGGTCGGAGAACTAATCGCCAGAATGCACCTTCTTCCGCTGATCGCTGTCTCTGCTACGACACCCGACTCCCGACCCCCGACTCCCGCGTCACTCATCCTGCATCCATCCCATTTGCACGAAAATCGCACATTGACTTACGCTCCGTTACCGCCTAAGTTACCAGTGCGACTTCCCCATGGCCGTACACGCCCGTTGTCTCGACGCGCAGTACCAGCTCCTCGAAGCCCACCCCCTCCCAACCACAGCCAGCGCTCCACGAGTGGTGGAATCACCGGTTCCCGTTCCGTCCGGCAAAGGCGAGGCGATCCGCAATCTGCGCGCGAGTCTGGAGTCCTCGGTCGCCGCGAAGCTGACGAGCGGTTCCGAGCTGATCCGCGCCGTTGCCCGCCAGCGCCGCGAGGAGATCCTTCCGACAACCATCGAGCCGCTCGATGCGCTCCTCGGCGGAGGGCTGGCCCGCGGCAAGGTGACCGAGATCGCCGGCCGCGGAACACGGTTCTCGATCGTCATCGCTGTCCTCGCCGCCGCGACAAGCATCGGCGAAGCGGCGGCACTCATCGACGCCGGCGATTCGTTCGACCCGCAACTCGCTGAAACAGCCGGCGTCGATCTGCGGCGACTCCTCTGGGTCCGGCCGCATACGATGAAAGAGACGGTGACCGCGGCCGAGATGATCGGCGCAACCGGCTTTCAACTCGTCATCATCGATATGGGGTCCCGCCGGCCGCCAGGCCGTCGCGCTCCTGACGCAACCTGGGTCCGTCTGGCCCGCGTGGCCGAGTCACACGGCGCGACGATCCTCGTCTCCGCTCCCTACGCCCTGACCGGAACGACCTCGGAAGCAATGGTGCTGGCGCACACACCGCACGCGCGCTGGCTCGGCCGCGGGAAGGCTCCGCGCGTGCTGGCCGGCATCGAGACAAGGCTGAAACTCGAGAAGCATCGGAGGCTGCGGCCCGGGCAGACGACGACGGTGTTTTTTCGGTGCGAAGAAGCTGTACTCGGGGGTCGGGAGTCGGGAGTAGGGAGTCGGAACATTGACCTGCCCCACGTTCTCTCCGACACCCGACTCCCGACAAGCGACACCCGGAAGGCATCATGACCCGCCTGGCCTGCTTCTACGTTCCGATGTTTCCGCTGGCGGCGCGGCTTCGCAGCGAGCCCGATCTGTTCAACGAAGCGGTCGGAATCGTCGAAGGGAATGGCAACAACGCACACATCGTCGCGGCGACGCGGCGGGCGCGAACGAAAGGAATCCATCCCGGCCTGACACTGACACAGGCGCGCACACTTTTGCCGAAACTCATCGCCCGTGGCCGCGACTCCGAATGCGAGCGCACGGCGCAGGAAGCGCTGCTCGAAGTGGCCGAGACCTTCTCGCCACGCGTCGAAGATGCCGGCGAAGGAGTGGTCTTTCTCGACGTGACGGGGATGGAGAGGCATTTTGCGGATGATGGGAGTGGAGAGTGGGGAGTGGGGAGTGGGAGTGACGCTGCTCAGGACAACACGATCTCCCACACCCCACTCCCCACTCACCACTCCCTCTCCCCCGAACTCCGCCTGGCCCGCGCCGCTTTGCGCGCTTGCGACGCCATCTCACTCCCCTCGCGCGTCGGCATTGCCGCCAGCAAGCTGGCCGCGCGCGTGGCCGCCGAGCTGCCGAAATCACCGACAGTTGTCGCTCCCGGCGATGAAGCGACATTCCTGGCTCCTCTGCCGCTGACGCGCCTCTCACCCGAGCTCGAGGCGGCGTCGATGCTGCAGCGCTTCGGCCTTTCGTCGATCGGCGATCTGGCCAGGCTTCCTGAAAGCGAGATCGCAAGCCGTCTCGGCGAGGTCGGGCGCGAACTGCATTGGGCCGCGCGCGGCATCGACCCGAGGCCGCTCATGCCGCGACCGCTGCCGCCGGAGTTCCGCGAAGGGATGGAGCTGGAATGGCCGCTCGTTGCTCTCGAGCCGTTCCTTTTCATCGCCAACGCGGCGCTCGATCGACTCAGCAAGCGAATGGAGATCCAGGGTTTCGCATGCAAACGCCTGGAGATGACGTTGACTCTCGATCCCGATGGTTACGACGCCCGCGGCATCGATCTGCCCGCACCGACGCGTGACGTGAAAACGATGCTGACGCTGATGCGCCTTGATCTGGAAAAGACGCCGCCGGGCGCGCCGGTCGCCGGCTTTTCCTTCGTCGCTCACCCCGACCGGCCACGGCGCGCCCAACTCTCGCTCTTCGGTCCCAGTGCCGTATCACCGGAAAAGCTGGCCACGACGATCGCCAAGCTGATCTCGATCCTCGGCGACGGCCGTGTCGGAATGCCGGTGACGGTCGATGGCCACCTCCCCGAGCGCTATGCGATCAACGTTTTTTCCCCTCCCCCACCGCCCGATGTACGGCGCACGCCAGCGCGCGCCCGCGGTCTCCTCGCGGTCCGGACCTTCCGCCCGCCGATCCCGATCGAAGTAACGACGTGCCAGGCCGAAGGCGACGACGTGCAGATCGCCACGATCCGCAGTCTGGCTGAGGTCATCTCCGACACCCGACCCCTGTCAAGCAACTCCCGCCCGCGTGTCGAAGCCGGCGGAAAACTCGAGATTGCCGGCACGGTGCGCATCTGCTCCGGCCCGTGGCGGATCGAGGAGGGCTGGTGGAGCGACCGCCCTGATATCCGGGAGTACTGGGACGTCGAGCTCGAACGCGGCGGCGTCTATCGCGTGTTTCGAGGTGGTGGGGAGGAGTGGTTCGTCGATGCCCGATACGAAATGTAGGTGATGGCGATGAAAGATATTCAGGGACGTGCCTTCGATTTTGCGTGCAGTCTGGTGCGGCTTCACCGCACGACGATCACCACCAAAGTGGCCGCGCCGCTGCTGAGCGAGCTGTTGCGCTTCGGCCTCTCCATCGGGTCGATTCTCGAAGAAGCGGAGTCGATCCACGACAAAGCCGACTTCGTCGCCCGCTGTCGCGCCTCGCTCCGGGAAGCGCGCAAAACGCTCTACTGGCTCCGGCTTCTGGACGCGACTCGAACGATCAAATCGCCTCGGCTCGCTCCGCTGACGAAAGAAGCGCGCGAGATCGTGGCATCGCTGTCGGCCATCATCAGGAGCGCCAACTTACCAAAGTGACTACGTAATGTAGAAGAAAGCCAAATGTTGAATGTTGGATGTTCAATGTTGGATGTTGAATGGAGGAGTTCATGGCTGATCAGTCGATCCAGGACCGTTCCTATGAGTTCGCGTGCCGAGTGATTCGGCTGGTCGATCACATCGCGCGAAAATCGCTAGTAATGAGAACGATCGCAAGGCAGTTACTCAAATCTGCCACGTCCGTGGGAGCCAATCTCGAAGAAGCAAGTGCGGCGCAGAGCAAGCCGGATTTCATCTCAAAGTGCAGTATTGCGGCGAAAGAGGCGCGCGAGACGCGCTACTGGCTACGCCTTCTCACCGCCGCTCGCGGCGTAAGTCGCGAGCGCCTCGCTCCACTCATCGAAGAGTCAAGTCAACTCGTCGCTATCCTTACGACGATCATCAAGAAGGCCGGTACTTCTCCCAACCGCGGCCATTCAACATCCAACATTCAACATTGAACATTCAACATTTCCGCCTTCCCGCAGGCGCCCGGAAGGAACGCGCACGCAAACGCCCATGGCACGTCGTCAAGACGGCAAACCCTCGGCCGTATGCCGAACTGCGTGCCGCATCCGCCTTCTCCTTCCTCGACGGCGCGAGCCTCCCCGAGGACCTTATCCACAACGCCGCGCAGAAAGACATTCCGGCGATGGCGTTGATCGATACGAACGGTGTCTACGGTGCGCCGCGTTTTTATGGAGCGGCGAAGAAGGCGGGAGTGCGGGCCATCGTCGGCGCGGAGATTGTGGTCGACAACGACACGCCGGTGAAGGGGCTGAAACTCACGCGGATGGATGCAGCGCGCTCGAATGCGCGGGAGATGCGTCTCACGCTCATCGTCGAAAACCACGAGGGCTATCGCAATCTATGCAAGCTTCTCACGGCCGGCGCGCTCGGCCGGCCGAAAGGAGAAGCGCGTTTCTCGTGGGACCTCATCGCGCAGCACGCCGGTGGGCTGCATTGCATCACCGGCGGTGACGAAGGGCCGCTCGCCCATGCGCTGACGAAGGGCGGCATCGCCGAGGCGGAAACGATGCTGCACAAGATCGGCGGCATCTTCATCGGGCGCACGCATGTCGAACTGCAACGGCATCACCGCCGCGACGAAGAACATCGCAACATCGCCCTGATCGATCTGTCCCGCCGTTTCCGCCTGCCTCTCATCGCCACGAATGGCGTCCGCCATGCGCGTGCCGAGGACAAGGATCTGCACGACATCCTCACCTGCATTCGTGAGGGCCGCCATGTCGACGACGCCGGCCGGCTGCTCGCCGTGAATCGCGAGCGGCATATCAAAGGCGCCGGCGAAATGATGGCGCTCTTCGCCGACCTCCCCGAGGCGCTCGACAATTCATGGCAGCTCGCTAATACGCTCGACTTCACGCTGGCGAACCTCGGCTACCGGTTTCCAGACTACCCATTACCCGAGGGCGAATCGGCGATGTCGTTTCTTCGCAAGATCGCCTGGAACGGCGCCATGACCCGCTTCCGGCCGCTGACTGCCAAGGCCCAGGCACAGATCGAGAAAGAGCTGGCCACGATCGAAAAGCTCGACCTGGCCGGCTACTTCCTCATCGTTTGGGACATCGTCCAGTTCTGCCAGCGCGAAAAGATCCTCGTACAGGGACGCGGCTCGGCGGCGAACAGCGCGGTCTGTTACGCGCTCGGCATCACGGCGGTCGATCCCGTGTCGATGGAATTGCTGTTCGAGCGCTTCCTGTCCGAGGAGCGCGGCGAGTGGCCTGACATCGACCTCGACCTTCCCTCAGGCGATCAGCGTGAGCGCGTCATCCAGCACGTTTACAAAACGTACGGGGTACACGGATCGGCAATGACCGCAAACGTCATCACCTACCGTGACCGCTCCGCGGCACGCGAGGTTGGCAAAGCGCTCGGCTTCTCGCTGGAGCAGGCCGACAAACTCTCCAAGACGCTCGGGACCTGGAACTTCGGCGAGATCCGCGAGCGGGTCGAGTCCATGCCGCGGGAACTGTCCGCCGCGGGGTTCGACCCCGCCGATCTGCGCGTGCAGCACTTCATGCGACTTCAACTGCAGATTCAGAATCTGCCGCGGCACCTCGGACAACATTCAGGCGGCATGGTGATGGCGAAGGGGCGCCTCGACGAAGTCGTCCCGCTCGAGCCCGCGGCGATGCCGGGTCGTGTGGTCATTCAGTGGGACAAGGACGACTGCGCGGACCTCGGCATCATCAAGGTCGATCTTCTCGGCCTGGGAATGCTGGCGGCTATCGAGGAGATGATCCCGCTGATCCGGACGCATGAAGGCGTCGACGTCGATCTCGCCCACCTGCCGCAGGACGATAAGCGCGTCTACAAGATGCTGAACGAGGCAGACACCGTCGGCATGTTCCAGGTCGAGAGCCGCGCGCAGATGGCAAGTCTTCCCAGGAATGCTCCAGCCAAGTTTTACGACATCGTCGTGCAGGTGGCCATCATCCGCCCCGGTCCGATCGTCGGCGGCATGGTGAAACCGTTCTTCGACCGCCGCCAGGGAAAAGCACCGCTCGAATACCCGCATCCCTGTCTCGAGCCGATCCTCAGACGGACCCTCGGCGTGCCGCTGTTTCAGGAGCAACTGCTGCGTATCGCCATGGTGGCGGCCGACTTCACCGGCGGCGAAGCCGAAGAACTGCGGCGGGCCATGGGGTTCAAGCGGTCGATGGAACGGATGGCGGAGATCGAGCTGCGGCTGCGATCCGGAATGACGAAGAATGGCATCGACGGGCCGGCGCAGGATCAGATCGTGAAGTCGATCACCTCATTCGCGCTGTACGGCTTCCCCGAATCGCATGCCGCCAGCTTCGCGCTCATCGCCTATGCCAGCGCGTACCTCAAAGCGCACCATCCCGCGGCGTTCTACATCGCGCTGATGAACGCGTGGCCGATGGGCTTCTATCACCCGGCCACTCTGATCAAAGATGCGGAACGTCACGGGGTTACGGTGTTGCCAATCGACGTGAATCACTCCGGGTGGCACAACCGCTGGGAGCGTGGCGCCGTCCGCCTCGGCATGAAGTTCGTGAAGGGTCTTCGCGAGTCGGCGGCGCGCACGATCGAGGCTGAGACGCCATATCGCGATACTAACGATCTGGCCCGCCGGGCCATGCTTCGCGGCGATCAGCTCACGAAGCTCGCCTACGCTGGCGCGCTGTCGTCCCTCGGTCTACGGCGTCGTGCCGCGCTTTGGCAGGCGGCGCAAGCGGCCAAGCCAGCCGGCGAACTGTTCGAAGACTCTGTCATCCTGAGCCGCCCCTTCGACTCGCTTCGCTCGCTCAGGGCAGGCTCACACCCCGGAGGGGGCGAGGACGGCGAAGGACCCCCAGCCAGCAACCCGGATGGGCGGGGGTTAACGTCACCACTCACCGAAATGTCACCTGGTGAGGAAACGCTCGCTGATTACGCGGCGACCGATCTGACCGCCGGCCCTCACCTGCTCACCCATTTCCGGCCGCAACTCGAGCGCGACGGGGTCTACTCGGCGAAACAATTGAAGAAACTGCCGAACGGGAAACGGGTCGCCACCGCCGGTGCGGTCATCGTGCGCCAACGGCCCGGGACCGCCAAGGGATTCGTCTTTCTGACGCTCGAAGATGAAACCGGCATCTCACAGGCCATCGTGAAGCCAGATCTCTTCCGCGATCATCGCGCCTTGATCGTCGGCTCGCCGGGTCTGATCGTCGAAGGGATCCTGCAGAACGAGGATGGGCAATGCTCTGTACGCGCCGATAAGTTCTGGTCTCTCGAAGGTGTTGGCGAAGTCGCCAGCCATGACTTCCACTGACGCCTAACAATCACCGTCTGTCGATGCCCTTGCCGCTTCTCAGCCAGGCCAGATTGCTGAGTGCGTGCTCGTCGCCGGGGCGCAATACGAGCGCTTGGGTGAACGCTTGCTCCGCTTCGCGATCGAATCCGAGTTGCGCCAGCGACCAGCCGAGATTGATCCATGCGTCAGCAACTGCCGGCTCGAATCGGATTGCCTCGCGGTTGGCCAAGGCGGCATCGAGAAAGCGCCCGCTCCCGATCGCCTCCCGTCCCGTGCGGAAACACTCTTCGTAGTTGCGGCCTGGGTTGCTCCCAGGCACGGAGCCGGAGAGAACCGCGCCGGCCTCGGGATTCGTAACCTCGTATGACCTTGCCTCGGCGGCAAGCTGTTTTAGAGGGCCAGTGTCGCCATTGGCCGCGTACATCTTCATCAGCAGGCCGCGCGACTCCGTTCTGGCCGGGTTGAGCCTGATGGCCAGCCGCAGTTCGGGGATTGCCGCCATTGCGCGGCCGTCGCGGACGAGCCAGTCGGCATAGTAGAAATGGGTATCGACACTGTTGGGCAACATCAACCGCGCGCGCTGGAAGTGCTGCTCGGCAGCGACATCGTTTTTGAGCTGGCCTTCGAGGATCCCGAGGGTAACCTCGAGCAGCGGGTAATTCGCGTTCAACTTCTCCGCCCGCTCGAGGACCGGCTTTGCGACGGCGTAGTTTCCCTTCGCCAATTCCAATGATCCATAGTTCAGCAGAGCGCGTTCGTTGCCCGGGCTCTTTGAGGCCGTATCTTTCCAGAGCGTCTCTTCGGTGACCCAGACCTCATTGCGAACCATCGTTCCCGCGCCGAGGGCGATGATGGCGGCGAGCACGATGACAGAGAAAACACGCCGATGCCGTTCAAGAGCGGCATCCAGCCAGAACACGGTCGCGAGGGCGAGCCCCATGTACGGCAGGAACACCCGATGTTCGTTCACGACCTCGGCGAGCGGATAGATACTCGATGTCGGGATGAGCGCGACCGCGAACCAGGAGAGACCGAAGGCCACCGGCTGCAGCTCGCTACGCCGCGACACGTATCGGATTAGAAACAGCAGAACGGCCACAAAGGCGAATCCGCCAAGCGCCCACGGGTCGTACCAATGTTCGAGCGCCTTCCAGTCCGTGTCGACAGTCAATCCGACCGGCACAAAGAACAGCCGCGTGTAGTGGGCCCATGCCAGTCCCTGTGTCAGGAAATAGCGCCACCTGGACGTGCCGCCCGGGACGAACTCCGGCGCATTGAGACGGTTCAGCATGAACAGGAAGACGATGCCCGCCAACACAGCCGGGAAGATCGCAACCCATGTGGTTTTCTTCCGGACACTACGCCCTTCGATGAAGACGAGATACGTCAGGAGCAGAGGGCCGAAAATGACGATCTGCGCCTTAGCCAGGGCACCGGCGGCAATCGGAATGAGGTAGAGGTGCCACCGGCGCGCGAAGGGAGAGAACTGTACGAGAAGGAGTGCCGCCAACGTCGCGATCGCCGCTAGCTCCTCCGAACGTGCCGAGATCAGGTTCAATGTCTCTGTATTCACCGTGTGGATCGCCCAGAGAGTTGCCGCGGCCAATGCAATCCAACAGTTGCGCGGCGACGGACGGGAAACGTCGATGGCTTTGCGAAAGAACGCGATCAGCATTCCCCAGGTCACGAGGAGGAGGAAAATCTGCGTCGCGTGGAACGGCGTCGGATCGAGACCGCCGGCGATCGCATAATCGATCGCGTAGGTCAGCGTAACCAGGGGCCGATAGGTGGCATGCTCCGGGATCGAGCTGAAGGTGTCGGCGTCCCGGAAGAACAGCGGAGCGTTATGGAGGCTGCGGATGTAGACGTTGTTGACGATGACGTGAAGGTCGTCGTAGTGAAAGGCGTTGTGAAGGGAATTGCTGTACGCGAAAAGCAAAGCGGCGGCCCCGAGGGCCGCCGCAAACAAATCGTGTCGCGTCGTCTTCATCGTACGGGAGGTTCCTGATTCACAGGAGATCCCGACGTGAGGGTTGCCGGCGCCGTTAACGGCTGAAGCAGATCACGCCCGCGAGTGCGAAGCTGTTCTGGTTCGCTCCAGGGCCCGCGTTGTTGCCGTTGCCATTGCCATTGTTGCCGAACTTTCCTGTCTTCACATACACGTTGTAACGCGTGTTGATATTGAAGAGAGAAACGAAGAATGGTCCGTACGAGATGACGCCGGAGGTCGGATAGGTGGTAATCGTTGCTTCCGCGCTCGGCAGCGTGCTGCCGGGTCCATAGCCGTTGAACCAGGTCAGACCAAATTGGGCCGGCGCGGGAGTGGACACCGGTCCGGGGTCAGGTCCGTTCTCGTTGCCGCCGTCCCACGCGCGATTGACGGGGAAGAACGAGTAGTAGACATCGATCCGTCTCGGGATGAAGTTCGGGGTGGCAAAGCCGACACCGATGATGCCGGCCAGATCGGGACCGGGCGTCAGATCGCCAGGCGCTGTATTCGCCGGGTGGAAGTGCTCAGCGCCCGAATACAAATAGGAATCAGACGATGACACCCATGTGGTGCCTGCCTGATCGCGATCGCCGATCTTCCACGGGAAACATTGGCATGTGCCGCATGTCGGACCGCCGCCGCTGCTGTCCATCGGCGTGGCCACGAGAACGGAATGGGCTCGGCCGACATCACCCACCGGCCCCGCGGGAGGCTGTGCACTTGCGACCACGGAAACGAGAACGGCCAACGCCATTCCGACCAAAAGACGGTTCCTGCACCTGGACATAAAAATCTCCTTCTATTGTTAACTGGGACTTGGGTGCTAACCAAGTTCTCGGACCGCCCTCAAGATACGTCCGATATGTCATCTCGTCAACTCCCTCAGTCATAAATATGCCGGTTATTGCAATTGATTTGTGGGGGCGGCTGGCCAGACTAGAAGAATCGGGCACGAAACACGGTCCAGGCGATCCGCAGTGAGTCCTGAAACGGCCGAAAGTAGCTCGTCGTCGTCCCATCCACGAACCCCATCTCGATCGGCGTCGTCGACACCCGGAACCCCGCCCGGCCCGCCAGGACGATCACCTCGCTGTCCATCTCGAACCCATCCGAGTGTAGGGTCACAGCGCGCAGCAACCGCGCGGAGTAGAGGCGGAAGCCGCACTGCGAATCCGTGACTCCCGTTCGCGACAACTTCGCGATAGCCCAGGTCGAGAAGGTGTTCGCCATTCGCCGCCTCGGCACCATCTGGTCGAAAAGATGCGACCGTCCACCCACGACCAGATCGGCTCCGGTCTCCTCGCGGCAGCTCAGGAGTTTCGGAATCTCGCTGGGAAGATGCTGCCCGTCGGCGTCGACCCCGATCACGCCGTCAAAGCCGCGCGCGAGAGCCCAGGAGAATCCGCTCTTCATCGCTCCGCCTTTGCCACGTCTTCGGGGGTGGCGCAGCACCAGGGCGCCCTGCGCCGCGGCCAGACTGCCCGTGCGATCGCTCGATCCGTCGTCGACCACGACTACGTCCGGCAACTCGCTCCTGCAGGCGCGGACGACGGCCTCGATGCTTTTCTCCGCATTGAGGGCCGGAATCACCACCGCGAAGCGTTCGCTCACAGCCCCCTCACGATCCGTGCGCGGCGAGCAGGCATTCAATGGCCTGCTCGCCGCACCGTTTCTATGGACGGAGTTTCATGGTTGGGTCGCCGAAGAGTATCCAGGACTTGCGAACGTCGGGATCAGTGGCGGCGAACTTGGCGCGCGTCACGGCATCGCCGAGTGAGACATTCATATCCGTGCGGAAGAGTTGCTGGAACAACGCGCGGCCCATCAGAGCCTGCTGATCCGGTTGGGTTAATGTCGATGACGCCCACACTGCCACCGCTCCACCATTCGGTGCCTTCAACAGCGCCTCGGCGAGGCTTACCGTGAAGACATCGTGGAAGTAACCGTTCAGGCAATTCAATGTGATGACCACCGGCAGATTGCTGCCATTGGTCAATGCGCTGGCATCGGACGAGAGAAACACGTTTTCGGCCCACATCTCGATCGACGCGTGCCCTATATATGTGGTGATCAATGAGCCGTTGTTCATTGCATTGACGACGTCGGAGTGCGGCGAGCCCGTCGTCGAGAAGTCGATGTATTGCTTCGTGATGGAAGACGGCATCAGCCCGGCGAGGGATGTCGCCACGCCGGTAAAGTCGTAGTCCGTGGGCACGTCCGTCACGAACAACGCGCTGTGCGACCACGCGCCGCTCGGCGTTCCGCGCGACGTGATCTTACCGATGACGAGCGACGCTTCGTCGGGAGTGTCAACCGGAATACGGCCAATTGGGATGTCGGCGATACCGTCACCGTTCATGTCCGTAAACCAGTCGTCCGAGGCGGTCTTCTGGTATGTCGTCGCAACCAGCTTCGTGGGCACATAATCGACTGAGCCGAGTCCGAAATAATTACGCGGATCGATGCTGGCGTCGCCGAGGAGGAGGGCGGCGGATGGCGCTCGCTTCCAGCTCAAGGCCAGACGGAAGAACGATCGGATCGCTTCCGTCGAGCGAATGCCAAAATTGAATTCGTCGTAGAGGTCATCCACGTCGACGATGGCGGTGGCAATTCCCTGGGCGTCGCGCACGGCTTTCAGTGTCGCCGCCGCCGAAGCAAAGGACTTGTTGCTGATGATGTAGAAGTCTGCTGCTCCCTTGGAGCCGTTGCTGTTGCCGTTGGTATTGCTCCACGACGACGGCGTATTCGCGGCGAGCTCTCCCGGCGCAAGCCGGCGCGTGTCGTCGAACGCGAGAACGGTCCGCGCGGCGCCGGCCGGTGTCGTGAAGGTCGCAGCGAAGCCACCTTGCGGATCGGCGGCGACGCTTGCCTGCAGCTCGATTGGATGTTGCGCATCGGTGATGTCGAGGGCACGGACGACATTGGTGCCGAACCCGCCGATGGTCACGGCCCTGCCGCCCGGCAGGGCCACCTCGAGCGCGCCATTGTCGGCGCGGAGAAGATGCTGATACGTGAGCCGCGTCTTCACGATGAGGCTGACGTCGTCATCACCATTCAATGAAGTCAGCGCGAGGTTGTTCACGCCGGCGGTCAGGAACGATTGCGGGAACGTGAACGTGAAGAACTTCTGGTCTGACTGCTCCACGACAGCAGTACCGATGCTGTTGCCGTTGATGGCAACGTCGATGCGATGCTCCAGGTTGAAGCCGCCCTGGATTCCGATCTCGAGCGAGGCGTTGCCGCCGTACGACGGATCAAGGTTGCCGACATTCACCGGCTCATTCGTCGTCCAGTCTCCGATTACCTCGCCGAAGAAGTTGCCGTCGTCGCCGTTGGTCGTGAGCGCTGCGAAGAAGAGGCTGCGCTCCGCGCGTTCGACAGTGAAGGGAACACTGCCTGCGACCGGATCCCCGCCGTTCACGTTTGACACCGGAACGCGGCCTTCGCTCCCCTTCCTCGCACGGAGCCAGTAGGTTCGCGCGCCGGTCGAGATCGAGTCGAGCGGATAGCCGTAGAACTCGATGGCGTCATTCGCGTCGAACTTGCCGTCGCCGCCGTCATCGACGACGATCGACTGCTCGGTGCCGAGCATGTAAAGCGCGATCGCCTTCGGATCCGAGCCCGGATCGAAACCGGCGGCGGCCATGGCCGCACGGGTCAACCGGTACCAGCCTTCCTGGTTGACGAAAATCTTCAATCCATTGTCGGCTGCAAGATCGAGTTGCTGCTGGTACTGCGCCGGCGAAGCAGGGTCCTGTGTCGCGGCATGGGTGGCGCCAAAGCCGTCCGGCGACGCAAGCACCTCGCCCTCATCGCCAAGACCAGGGAGCGGCACTGTGTTCGGCGCGCCCGCGAGAGCGCCCGGAATCGGCGACACCGGCCCGTGCATCGTGTGTACACCGGAGATATCGACATCCTCGAGCCAGTATTGCGCAAAGGTTCCGATGTCGAGATTGTCGCCATACCGATATACATGGCCCGCCTCGGCGTCATGCTTCTTCGACTGCAACGCGCTGCCGGCGATGAGATGTTTGTTGATCTTCGTCCGTTGCCCGCCGATGTCGCGGTAGATGTTGAACCCGAGGTTGTCCGACTCGAAACTCGTCTGCCAGGAGATGAGGACGTTTTTCTTGTCCTGGGTCACCGAGAAATCGCGGAGACGAACGAGCGTGACCGCGAGAACCGTGGTGTTGGCCGTGGACGAATTGTTCCCCGGAATCGGATCGGTCTGCGTTGCCGTCACGGTGGCCGTGTTCGGGATTACGCCAGTCACGGACGACCGGACGATGAGGTCGACGAATTGCGAGTTGCCGACCGGCAATGTGCCCAGAGAGCAGGTGATCGTTGTCGTGCCGCTGCAGGTTCCAATACTCGGGTTCACGGAGACAAGAGTCATGCTGGCCGGCAACGGGTC
This sequence comes from Thermoanaerobaculia bacterium, assembly GCA_035482045.1. GTDB lineage: Bacteria > Acidobacteriota > Thermoanaerobaculia > Gp7-AA8 > Gp7-AA8 > JADGNZ01. The sequence continues at coordinate 14,421 of DATHRD010000051.1, read as the reverse complement.
GCTGACTGAGACGTTGGTCGCGATCGCCGGACCGTTGTTGGTAACCGTGAGGCGATAGGTAACGAGTTGGCCGACACCTACAGGATCAGGGGAATCCGTTTTGACAATGGCAACATCGGCGTTTGTGCGCGCCGTTACCAGGGTCGTCGCCGTCGCCGAGTCGTTGGTCGTGATGCTATTGGTCGAGGTCGTGCTGATCGTCGCCGTACTGCTGAGCGTCGTGCCCGAAGTCGTGCCGTTGTTCACTTGAACGACTGGATTGAACGTTGCGCTTGCGCCGGCGGCCAGAGAGGCAATTGTGCAAGTGATCGTGCCCCCGGAGCCAACGGCAGGCGGAGTGCAGACCCAGCCCCCCGGCACGACGAGCGATTGGAAGTTCGTCCCGGCCGGCAGCGGAATCGCCACGCTGATGTTCGCGGCGGCGGCCGGTCCGTTGTTTGTGGCCACCGCTGTGTAGCTGTAATTCTGGCCGGGCTGCACGGGATCAGTACTGTCGGTGAGTGTGATGCCTACGTCGCCACCATTCACCACCGTGGAGGTGATGCTGGTAGCGTTGTTGGCCAGGTAGGAATCGGGGGCTGTGGTAGCGACGCTCGGCGATGCGGTGATCGTCGTACCGCCTGCGGTGCCCGAATTCACCTTCAACGTCAGCGGCATACTTACACTGGCCCCGGACGCCATCGTCGGTCCACTGCAACTGATCGTTCCCGTTCCACCGATTGCGGGTTGCGTCGGGCACGTCCATCCCGCTGGAGGCGTGATGCCCTGGAACGTCGTGTTCGGCGGCGTCGTGATTGTGTAGCTTGGGCTGGTGGCATTCTCCGACCCATTGTTCGTGATGACCTGGGTATAGACGATGTTCCCACCGGCCACCGGATAATTCGTGTTCTGTGCGATCGTGATCGCCAGATCCGCATAGTAGCCAGGTCCGGCCTTCACGAGGGCGTTCGCTGTGGCTTGATTGTTCGACGGGTTTGAATCGGGTGTGTTGCTCGAGACCGAGTTCGTTTCCGCGAGCACATAGCCTGGAGGAACGTTGGTGTCGATCGTGGTTACGAGCGAGAAGTTCGCCGTGGCGCCGTTTGCGAGCGTAGGGGTTGTGCAGATGATCGTACCCGTGGAGCCGACTGCCGGGGATGCAGGAACGCACGTCCAGCCCGCGGGAATGCTCATGGAGGCGAATGTCGTGCTGGCAGGAATCGGCATCATGTAGACGACGCCGTCGGCCGGGCTGGGACCGTTGTTCGTAACGGTTTGCGTGAAGGTAACGTTATTACCTGTTGTCTGCACCGCAGGGCTGGCCACATTCGTGACCGCCAGATCGGCGATGGCGCAGGACGCGCCGTCGCCGCCCGGAAGGACGTTGTTGCCGGTGATCAGATCGACGATGCCGGCCGTCCCCGGCAGGGCGCCGAAGGTGCTGAGGGCCGTGGTGGTCAGACCGTTCACGCCTCCCGTTACGTCGGTGGATGCCGCCGCCGAAGAGAGAAGGATGTATCCACCGCCACCACCGCCCCCAGGGCCGTGGCGTTCACCGGGATCGCCGGCGGGAGCCGTGAGCAGCCAGGGATTGCCGCCATTGCCACCTTTGGCCTGAATGGTCAGTCCCGTCAATACGCCCATCTGGGTGGTGAAGAGAACCGAGCCGCCGGCGCCGCCTCCGCCCCCGCCGTCGCGGCCGGTATTCGCGGCCGTAAAACCGTTCGCGGTCAGTGTGGCCGTGCCGGTGGCCTGTAGCGCCCGGATGATGATGATCCCGCCGCCATCCGCGCCGCTGCTGTAGTAACCATTCGCACTTGCTACCGTTCCGGGACCATTGTTATCGTCCGCCAGGACATTCCCCGTCGCGTCCGCGGCCGATCCGTTATTCGTTGTGCCGGCGCCGCCGCCGCCGCCCATCGTGATGCGGGTCAGCTTCGGCGAGATGGTTCCGCCGCCCTGACCGCCCGAAGGCAGGTCATTGTTCCAACTATTGCCGCCGGCGCCGCCGCTGCCGCCGTTGCCGCCGCCGCCCCCACCGCTGTTATCGCCATTGTCGACCGCCGGGTTTCCGTCTGTCGAGCCTCCGCCCGCGTTGCCGGGCGCGCCCCTTCCATAGCTGCCTTTAAGATAACCCTCCACGGTCGTGTCGAGGGCGTTTGTGGCGCCCGGAGTCCCGATCGTGGCCCCGTTCTGATAGATGTAGCGCGGCGTACCGGCGATCCCTTCGCCCTTTGAGCCGTTGGCCATATGGATCGTTGGAGTCGGCGCCGAGTCCGGGGCGAACGTAACGAAATCGGTGGCCACAGGCGCCGGATTCGTCGTCGTGTCGCCTTTCAGCTTGATTCCCCCGCCGCCACGGAATCCGAGACCGTTCACGGAGACCGTTGCACCCCCCAACGTCAGAGTGCCGCTGACGTCGATGGCCAGAACGCCGCCGGTCGCGCCATTCCAGGCCATCGCCGTGAGCGTCGAGCCAAACGTCGCGGTGGTGTACTGCGGAACGCGGATCACCTGGAAGGTCCGCTGCCCCTGCGTCGTCGTCGAACCGAAGGCCTGGCTTGTGTAGGTATAAAGAAGACCGCCACCGCTACCGCCCCCGGCGAAATTCAGCGTACCGCCCGCGGCGGAGACGGAGTTGGAGGCCACGACGTACTCCCACCGGCCGGCGTTGTTCAGGGTCGTCGCCGCGCCGCTGCCGGTACCGGTTCCTCGCGTGGAGCCGGTCCCTTCTCCGTACGTCTCGTCATTGGTCGTATCGAAGGCGGCATCCTGCATCTGCATGACGATGAGGAGATCGCCGGAGGTGATGGTGGTTGTGCCCGCACCGCCCGCGGCCCGTGCCCCAACGACCATCGTCGTGGCGCCGGCCAGAGGATTGAGCGTGCCCGGCCAGTAGTCGTTCTTGATGCCTGCGAGCGTACCGCCCGCTCCATCCTTGCCTGGCGTGGCGCAGATCTTTCCTTCCGCGAGCGTGTTCACCGTCTCGGAGGAGTTGGGCGCGGCCGCCCCGGTGTACGTGACCGTGGCCACGTTCGAGACAGTGCCCGCGGTGGTCGGCACGACGGTGAGCGTGAACGCCGACGACGTCGCGCCGGCGGCCAATGTGCCGACAGTGCAGGTCACGGGGCCGGTTCCGGTGCAGCCGGTCGTTGAGACAAACGTCGAACCGGAAGGGATGGCGTCGGTGATCGTCACGCCGGCGAGGGAGGCGGCGCTGTTATTGGTCGCCGTGAGTGTATAGGTAACGGTGTCGCCGGTCTTGATCACGTCCGCGGACGCTGTCTTGGTCAGCGAGATGGCAACCGCCTTGAGAGGCACGGCTTCCATCGCCCACCGCACCGAGTTCCCGCCGACCCAATTCATGTTCGTGTTCACGTAACCGCGCGAGCCGCTGCTCGCACCGGTGAAGGCGTTGCTACCGCCGCCGCCGGCATTGATGAGCTGATACCTCTGGTCCTGGGTGTTGCCTTGAGACAGACCAACGTTGGCATCGTAGGCAACGCCATCGACGACGTAGTCGTAAGCCGTGTTCGCCACAGTCACGGCCGGAGTGTTGCTGGTGTTGGTGGCCACGACCGCCGTTCCCAGCGGTGCGCTCTGATCGACGTTGCTAAAGGACTGTGCCCCCGCGGCCACCGTAATCGTGGTTCCGCCCGCGTTGGTGACCGAGACCGTGATCGTATGGGTTCCGCTAGTGGGGGCTTTGACCCCCCATAGCTCCACGCGTACGTGATTGTTGGCGCTGGTCTGGCCCGCCCCGATGATGGCCATGGATGTATTCGGACCGCCGACCTCGGTGCCGTATTTGACGCTGGCGACCACTTTGCCGGCCGTGTTGCCGCATTGCATCGTGACGGCGACGATGATGTAGCGGTTCGCCGCGTTCGTCGTCGTGTGGCTCCACGACACATTGACTGGGTTCGCCGCTGAATTCGAGACGGCGGCGAGGCTGCTCGCGGCGTCGAAGTGGATCTGCGGAGTCGCGGAGTGAAGCGGCGCCGCGACGGTGGCCCACGGTGTGGCCGCGCCGGTCGCCGACCACGACATGACCATATTCGTCGACCCCGTCTCGATGCTGCCTGCCCCGGAAAAGACCGGCGCCGCGTTTGTCTGGTTGTAAGCGTTCGTCTGTCCCGCGCCGACCGTGAGGGCGACGTTGGCGTTATAGGCCACGGCGTCGACTACATAGTCGAACGGTGTGCTCGTCGTTGTCACAGTTGGAGCGTTGGTGGCGCTGCTGAACGCGGTCACCGCGGTCCCGGTGGCCGCGGTCTGGAGGACGTTCGTGAACGACTTCGCGCCCGCCACGATGACCATTTGCTGTCCGCCCGGGTTTCCCACGACCAGCGTGATCTGGTGGGTTCCCGACGTCGCTCCGGCAAGGCCCCACAGCTCGGCTCGCACGTTGGTTCCGTTCGACACGGCGCCGAGAGAGGCCATCGCCAGATTCGGTCCTCCTGCCTCGGTTCCGTAGGTAACACTCGTCACGCTGGCCGTACCGCCATTGAGCTTCAGCGACACGCCGACGGTGATGTAGGTCTTCTTGTTCTGACTCGTCGTGTGGTTCCAGGAGATGGTGGTCGGGTTTGCCGTCGACACCGTTTCGGTCGCCGTCGAGGCTGCATCGAAGACCACCTGCGCCATCGCCGGAGCCGCGCAAACGAGCGCAAGCGCAAGCGGAACGAGGAATGAGCGGATGAAACGAAGGGAGAACTGACTCATAGCGTGGCTCCTCTGCTCTGGGCTTCGGGACGGATCGAAAGGAAAGTAATGACAGCGTCATCCATACACATTTCCCTCGTTGACCGACTTTGGCTCGTGCAGGTTATTAGTGGTACCGTCGCCAATACGTAGGATGACATGTGAAAATTTCGTCATAGCTCGTCCGCCGGTCGCTCGCCGGCAGATCGGCTACCCTCGTTTGAATTCCTTGCAGGACCGGAACTTATCGCTGAAACCGACCGCGCAGCCGGCGGACGAGCACGGCTGCGAAACGTATTATTGTCGCCGATTTCGCGATCGATTTGCGAACATTCTTCGCCTCGCCGGCCTGTGCGACGCGCCCGAGGATGTCCGTGGCCGCGATCGGGAAATCGGACCGGAGGGCATTGTCGCCGCGCGTGGTGATCTGCGAAGAACCATCGTTCTCTTCGATGCGCACGATGCGGTGCGCGGTCAATCCCCTCTCCGTCGCGGCCAGAACGATGTCCCCACGACGCAACTCTGATGTCCCGCACGGAGCGACATCGAGGTAGTCCCCGCTCCGGATCGTCGGGTACATGCTGTCACCCGATGCGCGGAAGCGCGCGGTATGACCGGCCTGGAGAAGCTGACGCAGCGTCGCCTCGAAGGTGTTCACGCTGCGCTCTGGATGCAGTCGATGACGCTTCGGTCCGGCACGAAACGCAGCGCGCGCACCGGCACCTCTGCCACGAGCCGATCGAGGATCCCGAGCGTGGCCGCCAGCGCCTCGGCGTCATAAAACGGCGGAAAGGAACAACTGAACAATCGGGCCGCCGCCTGCGCGGGCGGCAACGCAACCAACTCGGTTCGCTTGGCTTGATCGAGCAGATGGATTGCCGCCAGCGGAGCAGATGAAGCTGACGAAAGTTCCGCCTCGCCATGCCATGGCGTCCCGAACATCCGCCATTCGCCGTCGATGAAACGAATGATCACCCGATCATCGCTGACGATCTCGTAATCGCCTTCGGCCAGCCAGACGCGCGCGGTGGTCGACTTTCCGGCACCGGACTGGCCCACGAAGAGCTGCCCCCGCCCGTCGCGGTCGATGATGCCGCAGCTATGCAGCTCGACGCCGCGTCCGCGCCCGAGGAGGTGGGCGACCATCAGTTCGTCGAGCGGATAGTCGAGAGGATGCATCTCCTCGTTGAACGTCTCGCGGCGGACGAGAATGCGAGCGTGGGAAAGGTCGCTGCTGAAGAGTGCCGCTTTGTAAGGAACGGAGCCAAAGATCTCGCTGTGACAGTCGATGCGGAAGCCGCCGTCGGTCTCGTAGGCGTGCCAGACAGCTCCCGAATCGAAGAGCAACTTCCCGGGAGCAGGCAGCGGCGCGTCCATCGGTTCGATGACGATGTCCATGACGATGTCCGTATTAGCGAAACCATCCGGAGCAATCGCGAAACGGCTCATCGTTGGAGACAGCGGCCGGCGCAGCGACTCATCCGCATAACGAACGCGCAGAGTAAGACCTGCGATGCGGATGAGCTCAGATCGAGACGGCATCAAAGCCCTACGAGCCTGGAGTCTGGCAGGCGAAGCCGCCGCGGCAGCCGCCACCGCTGACCCCGGCCGATGCGTTTGTCTTGCAGAAGCCGAGCACTGCCTCTTCCGGACGGAGAGGAAAGCGTTTCGCCTCCGGCTTCTCGTAGCGCTTCTTCGCGTTGCGTTCCTGTTTTTCCATTTCGTTCTCCTCGATTCAAAAAGCGGATACGCCAGCGGTCGAACAACTGCCACATCCGCCCGTGCCACAGCCGGCCGGCGCGTCCTCGGACGGAGGCGGAATGGCGGCAATGCGATCGGCCTCACCCGACTTGAGCGCTTCCGCGGCCTCGTGAACACGGTCGTGACCAATGCCGCCGAGGCAGTATTCGCACTCGCCGTGCGGCCGGACCGGAATGTCGAGCGTCATTGCCCGCAGATGGGCAACCTCGCAAAGAAAGTCGACAGGCGATTCGGCGTCACCATTCTCCAGCTCGCCGTTTGCCGCGCACATCCCGCACATCGACTTCAGCCCGCAACCGGTGCACTTCGTCGGACGCGTAATCTTGCGCGAGCGGACGCCGCGGATGTAGTCCTGCCAGCCTTCCTTGAAATTGCCGTCGCGGACGTTGTAGGAATCCTGATGCGACAACACGCAGATGGAGAGCTCGCCATAGGGATCCACCGCAAACGAGCTGATCCCGCCGCCGCAGTCGTAGAGCGGCTTCTTGGCCGGATCGTCATAGACCGGTTGGGCGTGATCCTTCGCCAGCCGTTTCCACTCCGACACATGCACTGGATCATCGAGATCCAGCGCCACGATCTCCGATGGTGTGAGCCGCACGGCCAGCGGACTGGCCGAGCAGTCGATGCGCGGGTTGATCATCGCGTCGAACTTGAACGAAACGCCGCGGTCCTCCGCCATCTGCCGCATCATCGGGATCTCGTGTTTGTTGATCGAGACCGCGACCGTCTTGAGCTTCAGCGGAAGATTTCGCTCGAGCAGCAGGTCGATCCCGCGCATGCACAGGTCGTACGAGCCGGGAATCTGCGTCAGTTTCTCGTACGTCTCGCGCGTGGCACCGTAGAGCGTGATCTCCATGATGAAAGGGGGATGCTCCGCCAGAAAATCGGCGATCCGCTCGGTGATCATCGTCCCGTTCGTGAAGAGTGTGATGAGGAAGCCCTTGCTCTTGGCGTAGGTGTAGATCTCGAGGAAATCGCGGCGCGCGAAAATCTCGCCGCCGGTGAAGAGCAGCCAGAGGCAGCCCTGCTCCGCCAGATCGTCCAGCAGGCGCTTGTGCTCGGCGAGCGAGAGCTCGCGCACGCGCGCGGCGATGTCGTTCATCGGCAGATTGTTGTAGCAATGCGAGCACGCCAGCGGGCAGCGGTTCGTCACCTCGATCGTGCCGTTGAGCGGCACGCGCGTGACCGCTCCTTCCTGGTGAACGATCAGGCTGAAGTCGCCGTACGTGCCTGTTTCGATCGCAGTCATTCGCCCACCCTGGCCACTGCGCCGATCAGGTCCGCCGCCTCCATCGAGCCGAGAAGCTCGTCGAGATCGGCCCGAACAACGCCCGAATCGACATCGTACTCGTCGCAGATCAAGCCGACGACCGAATCGATGTCGCGGTTGCCGTCGAGCAGCGTCCAGATCCGCGCCGCCACGTCGGTGAAGACAAAGACGGAATCGAGGTCACCCACGTGGTTGCGGATGGGCACGAGGATGCTCTCGCCGCCTACCTGCCGCAGAGCAAACTCACCGCGGTGTGCAAACACTCGCCTGTCCATCTTCGATTGTCGCTCGTCAGACCCACCGGCCATTGTCACACGCGCCTGAGCGTGCGGCAACCCCGGAGCATCTGGCCCGTAAGTGCTCATGATGCATATTATTTGATCCGGAGTCTACAATTCAAAACTGATGAGCACGAATCCGTTTCCCGTGGCGCCCCCCGTTCCGGTCGAGGCGCCGGAACCTCCGAACATCCCGCGAGCACGCCCTCCCAACGAGGAGATCGCGGCCTGGCTGATCCTCGGCGGACTCCTCTTCTACGTGATGGTGTGGCGTCTCGTCCCGGCGGTGGTCAGCGGGCTGGTGCTCTATCTCGTGCTCGACCGGCTCTCACGGACCTTCTCGAAACGACTGCCACGAACGGCCGCGCGGCCGCTGGCGCTGATCCTCGTGACTCTCGTCGGCGGAGGCGTGATCTTCGGCATTGTGGCGCTCCTCGTCTCCTCCGTCCGCCACTACGTCTACAACATCCCGGCCATCATGACGAAGATGGCCGACGTCCTCCAGTCGACCCGCGCATGGCTGGGCGATTACGGCGAGCAGCTCATCCCCGGGGTCCTGACGGATGCCGAAACGATCAAGGCGGCGCTCGTCGTGTGGCTCAAGGGACACGCCGAGACGCTCAAGCTGGCCGGCGGCACGTTCAGCATGGGCCTCGTCCACATGATCATGGGCATGTTGCTGGCCATCCTGGTCTTCTTCCGGCATGTCACGCATCACCCCGATCGCCCCCCCGGCAAGCTGAGCGAGGCGCTGGAGCAGAAGGTCAGCCGATTCACCCGCGCCTTCTCGCAGATCGCCACCGCGCAGGTGAAGATCTCCGTGCTGAACACGGCGCTAACGGCCCTCTTTCTGCTGGTCGGTCTGCCGCTGTTCGGCCAGCACATTCCCTTCGCCAGAACGCTCGTCTTCGTGACGTTCGTCTGCGGATTGATCCCCATCCTCGGCAATCTGATCTCGAACACGGTGATCGTGATCCTCTCCCTTGGCATCTCGCCCGGGACAGCGATCGCCGCCCTCGTGTTTCTCGTCATCATCCACAAGCTCGAATACCTCACGAACTCGCGCATCGTCGGCGGCGAGACCGACTCCCAGGCCTGGGAGATCCTCATGGCCATCCTGATCGGCGAGACCGCCTTCGGCATCAGCGGCGTGGTCATGGCGCCAATCCTCTACGCCTTCGTCAAGCGAGAGCTGCGAGAGCGGGGCCTGGTCTAGCTGAGGCCATCTCCCGCACCACCCGGAAGCCGATACTGAAGCCCCGCAGCCGGGGCTCGTGCGTGTACCGCAGCGCGCTGCGGGCACTGTCGGCACCGAAATACCAGCTCCCGCCGCGTATCACCTTGTACGGACTGCCGCACGCTTCGTATGGATCGAAGACCGCGGACGACGGATACGGGCAGTATTCGTCGGCACACCATTCCCAGACGTTGCCGTGCATGTCGTAGAGACCCCAGGCATTCGGTGGGAATGACGCCACGGGCGTCGGCGTGCCCCGGTATTGGCCGGCCGCCTGTCCAGGCATCGGATACCGGCCGTCGTAGTTCGCATCGCCGGTCGAGATCTGTTTGCCGAAGCTGTATGGGCCGGTCGAGCCGGCGCGGCATGCATACTCCCACTCGGCTTCGGTCGGGAGCCTGAAATGCTCTCCATCGGCGGCGCTGAGCCGGCGCAGAAACTCCTGCACCTCGAACCACGTGACACTCTCTACGGGCAGGCCGGCTCCGCGAAAATGACTCGGTCGATCGCCCATGATCGCCAGCCACTGCTCCTGCGTCACCTCGGTAGTGGAGATGTAAAACGGCCGCATCAGGGTCACACTGTGCAAAATCTCGTCCGCCCGATGGCCGGGTTCACCGGCCGAGGATCCCATCTGGAATCGACCGGCCGGCACGAGAACGAAGCGCAATCCGGTGCGCGGCTCCCGGTAGGTCCGCGGCAGACCGCGGCAGGACGCGATCAGAAGAAGCGCCGCCAGCAGCATGCCGGATCGAATACGCGCTACCACCCCGCTATCACCCCGCTATCACCCCACTATCACCCCACTATCACCCTACGATGAATCATAGCTGTTGACCGGCGTCACAGCCGACCACCGTGCCACGGCGTATCTTGCCGGTACTCTCTCTCACAACCGCTGCACACCGGAGGTTATGGATCATGAATCGATTCCGAACATCACTGGCTCTCGCCCTCCTCGCCTTCTCCCTCCCCGCCCTGGCCTCCGACGGCAAGGTGGACGGATCGCTCACCGCGAACGGCAAGACCGTCGCCCTCAAACACGCCTATGCGCAGATGCGCAAGGACCCGTTCGACAAGAAGAAGATCGTGCTGCAACTGATCTTCACCGATCAGGAGCTCTCCCCCGCCGCCGCCTCCGACGACATGGAGCTGATGCAGGCGCAGGACAAGCAGCAGTTGAACGGCTTTACCGCGACGATCGATGCCGACAAGCAGATCATCAGCGGGACCGTCTTCAGTCCAGCATTCAAGAAAATGAAGCAGTTCTCCGCGACAGGGATGCAGAAGATCAACCTGACGGCGATGACCGACACCCACGTAGCCGGCTCGATTGGGCTGTCCAAGCCGGACGATTTCTTCGATGAGCGCTATCAGTACAACGCCACCTTTGACCTTCCCGTCGGCAAGCCGGCCGGCCCCGCCCCGCCGCCCGCGCTCAAAGGAACACCGCTATCTGCCGGCGGCGGAGAGCCCGGGAAAGCGTACCTGGCCTACCTCAAGGTTCTGGCTGGTGGCGACATGAAAGCGTTCCTCGGTAGCGTCGCCGCGGCTCGCGCGAAAGAGGCCTCGTCCGACCCCGACTTCAAGAAGCTCTTCCCCATGTTGCAGGCCATGCAGCCGAAAGGCGTCAAAGTCACCGGCGGCGCCATCAACGGCAACAATGCCACGCTCATCGTGACAGGGAAGGACGACAACCAGGTCTCGAACGGCACGATCACGATGGTCAAGGAAGGCGGCGCCTGGAAGGTGGAGAAAGAGGAGTGGAAGACGGGTGGCGAATGACGGGGTTGCGGGGTCTCGCGGTTGCGCGGTCTCGCGGCCGAAGAGTTGCAAGGTTGCTGAGTTGTTTGGTTGCCGTTTCCTGGCTTAGATAGCCTGCATTTCTCACGACTCGATTGAGCTTCCGTGCCGCCGCCGCAAGCCAGGGATCGATGTGGCACAGACACTCTTGTCTGTGCTCCGGCCGAAGCCGCTTGCCGTGAGCGCTTGCAGTCTCTCGAGTCGGGCGAGACCCCGCACAGACAAGAGTGTCTGTGCCACATCGGTCCTGCTTATCGGCACCACTTCGCACTATCGTTAGCTGGCTGAAAAACACGCACTCCCCAGCAACCTTGCAACCCAGTAACCCGACCGCGAGACCGCGTAACCGCGCTACCGCGCAACCGCGACATCCACCTTCGCCGCGAGCACGAAATCGGCCCTCGTCAGGCCGTCGACTTTGTGCGTCCAGATCGTTACCCGCACCTTCCCCCAGGCCAGGTAAATATCGGGATGGTGGCCCTCGGCCTCGGCGATGGCACCGACGCGGTTGGTGAAGGCGAGCGCCTGCGCGAAATCGGGGAAGGTGAACTCCTTCTCCAGATGATGCTGGTCGACCACGCGCCATCCGCCGCCGAGCGCGCCTGCCAGTTCCGCGAGCTCCTTCCCTTTCAAGGCCGGCACACCGCCGCGGCACGGGACGCACTTCTCGTCGGCGAGCGACTGCCGCGGCTCACGCTTGCGAATCCAGGCCACGAGCTCATCGGCGGTCACACGATGACGGAACGCTTCTTCGCCGTCGACATAGATGACCGGCACGTCGTCGGTGAACTTCGCCTTGAGCAGCGGATCCTCATCGACGTCGACCATCGTGATCGTCAGCGGCAACTGGTGCAGCACCTCGGCCGCGCGTACCGCCGCTTCGGCGGCGTCGCAGAGTGGGCAGTCGTGGCGGGTGTAGAAGGTCACCTCATGATTCATCGCATAAACTCCGCCGCCGAGGATACCTGATGGACGTCAATCCGAAGACAACGCTGGATCTCAGCGGCAAGACGGTGGTGATCACAGGCGCTTCCCGCGGTATCGGCGCGGAGACCGCGCGTCGCATGGCGGCGGCGGGGGCGCGTGTGGTCGTCAACTACCACCGCGGCGATGCCGCAGCGGATGCGGTCGTGGCCGAGATCGGCGAGCGCGCGGTCGCCATCCGTGCAGACGTGGCCGACCCGGAAGCGGTGAAGCGGATGATCGACGACGTGGTGTCGCGCTTCGAAACGATCGACGTTCTCGTCAACAACGCCGCCATCTTCGAATACAACCCATTCGACGGCGACGATTACGACGCGTGGCAACACGGCTGGCGCCGCACGTTCGAGCTGAACGTCTTCGCCGCCGCCAATGCCGCCTGGCTGGCCATGCGCGCCATGCGCCGCTCCGGCGGCGGAAAGATCATCAACGTCGCCTCGCGCGCGGCCTTCCGCGGCGAGACCGAGTTCGCCGACTACGGCTCCTCGAAAGCGGCCCTCGTCAATCTCACCCGCTCCATTGCCCGTGGCTGCGCGAAGGACAACATCGTGGCCAGTTGCGTCGCCCCCGGCTTCATCGAAACGGAGATGGCCAAGCCGGAGCTGGAGGCGCATCGCCAGGAGATCATCAACCAGATTCCCCTCGGCCGGGTCGGCAGCGTCGACGACGTAGCCGGCGTTATTCTTTTTCTGGCATCGCCAATGGCCGACTATCTTAACGGGGTAACCATCGATATCAATGGCGGTTCATGGTTTCAGTGATTCTCCGTGCTCTTTGTGTCTCCGTGGTTTGATTTTACCACGGAGACACAGAGAGCACGGAGAGTCACACCTTCCGAAACAGCCGCAGCAACCCGCGAGCGCCGCGCCAGAGGTAAAGCGCGGGCAAAGCCACGGTCGGAGCCGAGGGAAAGCTCTGGCGCACGAAAGCAACGGGAGGAAGCGCCAACTCGCGGAGCCTGCGAATGCGGCCGCGCCAGTTGAGTGCCTTGAGATCACCGCCGAGAACCGAAGCGCGAAGGCGGCCGCGATCGAGAAATGCCGCTGATGGCTCGTCGCGCATCCGCTCGGCCTCGGCCAGCCAGTCGCGCGCGCGGTCATGAGACTCGGTTGCGAACCATGCATCCGTGAGCTCGATCGAGCGCTCGCAAATCGTCACCACGCGGCGCTCCGCGGCCAGGTGCCAGAAGCGCGCATGCTCGTCCGCGGTCATCGCCTCCCGCAGCAGATGGATGTCGTAAAGCCAGATCAGCCGCTCGTTGTCGTGATGGTGAGCGACGCGATGGATGCAGGCCAGCAGAAGCGCGTCGACGTGCGACGGCGCCAGAGCGGCCGGTGCGATGCGCGGCACGGCGATGGCTCTGCCGATGAGCTCTGCGAATGGCAGCGCGTCGCGAACGACCGGCGAGTTGGCCACATCCCAATGGACGTCATAGACGTGACCGGCCCGGCTGAACGACTGCTGCCGGACGGCAAGCGTGTCGCCGCTGGTGAGCCGGGACTCGTAGCCGAGGTCCAGCATCAGACGGCGCACGGCATCGCCGTCCTTCTCGGCAATCAGCAGATCGGTGTCGCCGCGCGGCCGAAGCTCCGGCGAACCGTAGAGGTCGTAGGCCAAACCCGTTCCCTTGATGATGACGACGCGAATGCCGCGTCCATCGAACGCGGCCAGCATCGCGCGGAGATCCTCCAGCCGCAGCACCTCGGCGGCAGCAGCACGAATGGCCACATCGCGCAGCGCGGCATGAATCGGCCATGAGTTGCCGGAGAGCCGCGAGTAAACGAGAGGGCCGACGCCGTGCTCCTCGATCGACTCGATCAATCGCGCTGCATCATCACTCCCCGCTTCAGCCGGCCACGGCGCCGGCTCGCCGCGCAGTAGCGCGCGCAGCGGAGAGCGCAACGCGGCCGGGATCGGAGGCGGATCGAGAACGTCAGCCATCGGCGTTTCTGCCCAACCTCCGCCGGCGGGGCTTTAATTGCGCCTGCGGCGCGTTGTCTGCGCTGGCGCGCGTTGTCGGTGGTTGGTGGTTGCTCAATGTTTGTCCCCCGTTGCGACGTACTAGTCGCAGACAATTTGCGGCCGCGCGAACCGTCAAGAGGTTCGCTATGCGTGTATTTGGAAGGACGGGTTCCATTTGGGTGCACGGTGGTCGGCCGCAGACCGTCGGACCCTCCCCCGCTGGAAAGCTCGGGGGAGAAGGGCTCTCGAGGGGAGGGAGGCGCGAGCTCAAGATCTTGCCGTGTTACTTCGCCTGCGTGTCTTGTTCCACCGCCCGCGTGTCGTGTTACTCCGCCCGCGTGTCGTGTTCCACCGGCCGTGTGTCGTGTTCCACCGGCTGTGTTTCGTGTTCCACCGGCTGTGTTTCGTGTTCCACCGGCTGTGTTTCGTGTTTCACCGGCTGT
>DATHRD010000050.1:0-18791 GCA_035482045.1 Thermoanaerobaculia bacterium | reverse complement strand
ACAATCTGATCAAGCAACTCCAGAACCTCGGCTACTCGGTTTCCCTGACCCAAACCGCATAGACCGACTCAACACCTGAGCCAAGCGTCAATCCGAGAGGCGCTCGTTGCTCGTTTCACGTTCAAACTTGAACGTACAATCGATGTGTGCCCTCGCTTCCCTCCACCCAAAACCGATCTTCAGAGCAGGGGGCGGTTCTCGCGCTGAAGTTAATTGTTTTCATGAGTTTCCCACGCCAGTTCATGAAACCAGTCCACTGTTTGGCTAGCTCCAACGGCCCCTCATCCGCCTTCGGCACCTTCTCCCCACCGCTGAAAAACGCGGTGGGGAGAAGGACGCTCGATGAACACTGTGCCTGCGATTTCAATCAGATGGTGAGAAATCTAGGTTAGCGCGGAGTTGGTGATGGAAGCGCGCCCGACGACCTCCAACCGACAACGCGCGAAGCGCAGGCAACCAGCCAGACAGACGCTACCGCGTTGTACACTTTCGCCAGTCGAATGGCTCTCTTCTCCTCTGAAGTCAGCGAGGCGCTGAAACGTCTGGCGGCCAAGTCGTATGCGACGCAGGATGAGCGCGACGAGTTGCTCCGGCGTGTCGAATCCTCCGACCTTCGCGCGCGAGACGTCGTCTGGATGCTCTTCCGGCCGGATCGCGCCATGCGCGATACGGCCGCGCGCGTGCTGTTGCGCGTCCGCGATGCGGAGACGCTGGACGTGTTCCTCGGCGAGGTGAAGGGCAAGCCGGAGCAAGCCCTCCGCGCCGCGGCCGCCGCGTTCTTCGCATTGGGATTTCAGGGGATCGACGCGCGCTTCGCGCAGTTGCTCGCTCCCCCCGTGAAGGAGACGAAGGAGACGCGGGAACTGCAGGAAGCGACGCGGCGCCTCCTGGCCGAGGCCCCGATGTCGCGGCAAGTGGAACCGCTGCTCTGGCAGCTCGCGCTGGCAGGCAGCGTCGATGAGCGGATGCCGTTCCTCAACAGGCTGGCGGCCGCCGAGCTCGATGAGAACGGCGTCAAGCGCTGGCGCCGGCTGGCCGCCGAGCCCGATCCGGCCGTGCGCGACAAAGCGATCGAGGTTCTGGCCACGCGCGTGCCCCAGCACGCGCTCGATCTGCTGATCGAGGCGCTGCCGCGCGCCGGCTACGCGCTGCAGCAGATCATCGTCGACGCCATGATGCGCGCCGCGGCGGGGCAGGGGGTGGCCTTCGCGGAGAGGCTTCTGCCGGCGCTTGCGTCGGGCGATGCCGGGACGCGTACGGCGGTCCTGAAGATTCTGATGGGCATCGGCGATCCGGCCGGCGTGATCAAGCGCTACATCCGGTTCTCCTCGACTCTGGCCGGATTCGTGCGCGACCGATCGCTCGATTCGCTTCGTGAGTTCGGCCCCGCGCTGGTCGATCCGGTCATCGAGCTTCTGCAGGACGACGATCCCGACATCCGCTCGGGCGCCATCGCCGTGGCCACCGGCTTCGACGACATCCGCATCGTGCCGGCCACGATCCAGTTGCTGCGCGACCCAGACTGGTGGATCCGGCTCTCCGCGGCCGACACGCTCGGGCGTATGAAAGATCCGCGCGCGGTCGAGCCGCTGGTGGCGGCCCTCGGTGATGCTGAGATCAAACGGGCCGCGATTGAATCACTCGGGCGTATCGGCGACCCGCGCGCGCTCCCGGCCCTGGGCCGGATGCTGGCCGATCCGTCGCCAGATGTGCGCATCGAGGTGATGCTGGCGCTGAAGCATTTCAAGCACCCGCAGGTTCTCAACGCCATCACCAGCGTGGCGCAGACTGATCAGGACCGGGCCGTGCGCACGCACGCCGTGGAGATCCTGGACGAGCTGGCGCAAAGCGATAAGAGCTCACAGGTTCAGATGGACGCCATCCGCAAGTCGGCCCTGGCCGTCTCCAGCGCCAAGGGCGAGGCGCGGCTCAACACGCTTCTGATCGCCACCCGCAATCAGGGAGCTTCCGATTTTCATCTCTCCGTCGGCCAGCCGCCGATCGTCCGCCTGGCCGCCGACCTCCTGCGCGCGCAGGGCGAGCCGTTCACGGCGGCCCAGACCGAGGCCATGCTGCGGGAAGTGCTTAGCGAGAAGCAGTGGAGCATTCTGGAGGCGCAGCACCAGATCGACTTCTGTTACGTCATCCAGCAGGGAGGCCGCTATCGGGCCAACGTCTTCTTCGATCAGAGCGGCTACAACGGCGTGTTCCGCGTCATCCCCGAGAAGCCTCCCACGATCGTGGAGCTCGGGCTGCCGGCGCATCTCGCCGAGATCTCCGATTACCACCAGGGGCTCGTGCTGGTATGCGGCCCATCCGGTTCGGGGAAGTCGACGACGCTGGCCGCGCTCGTGAACCTCTTCAATGAGACGCGCAGCGACCACATCCTGACGATGGAGGATCCGGTCGAGTTCGTCCATCCGTTCAAGAACTGCCTCGTCAATCAGCGCGAGGTCGGCTCGGCCACGGTGTCGTTTGCTCGTGCCCTGCGCGCCGCGCTTCGCGAGGATCCGGACGTGATCGTGATCGGGGAGCTGCGCGACAACGAGTCGATCACGCTCGCGCTCACCGCCGCGGAGACGGGCCATATCGTCCTCGGCACGCTGAACTCGACGAGCGCGCCGAAGGCGATCGATCGCATCCTCTCAAGCTTTCCCGCCGACGAGCAGCCCCAGATCCGCGCCTCGCTCTCGGAGTCGCTCAAGTACTGCGTCGCCCAGCGCCTGCTGCCCGCCAAGGAAGGACGGCGTCAGGTGGCCGCGTTCGAGGTGCTGAAGGGCACCAGCAACATCGGCACGATGATCCGCGACGAGAAGACGTACCAGATCTACTCGGCCATGCAGATCGGCCGCTCGCTGGGCATGCAGACGTTCGACGAGGCGCTGAAGGACCTGCTCCGCCGCGATCAGATCAGCGCCGAGACGGCGTATATGGCCGCGCTCAAGAAAGAGGATTTCGAGTCGATGGTCAGCGCCGACTTCATCGCCAGAGGGAAAGCGTAATGGTGGCGCAGAAGATCGATCGCTTCCTCAAGCTGATGAACGACCGCGGCGCGTCGGACTTTCACTTCACCGTGGGCCGTCCGCCGATGCTGCGAGCCTCGGGGATGATGGAATCGATCCGCTACCGGACGATCTCCGACATCGACTTTGCCGAGATGCTCAAGCCGGTCACGCCGGAACGGCTGTGGGGTGAATACCTCGAGACCGGCGACGTCGACTTCTCCTACGAGATTCCGGGAGTGGCCCGCTACCGCGTCAATCTCTTCCGGCAGCAACGCGGGGGAGGCGCCGTCTTCCGCGTCATCCCCACGAAGATTCTGACGCTGGAACAGCTCGGACTGCCCGATCAGGTGCGACGAATCGCTTCGATCCGCAGCGGACTGGTGCTCGTCACCGGCCCGACCGGATCGGGAAAGTCGACGACGCTGGCCGCGATCATCGATCTGATCAATGAGACGCGGAGCCTGCACATCATCACGATCGAGGACCCGATCGAGTTCGTCCATCCGAACAAGAAGTGCCTCATCCACCAGCGCGAGATCGGCTCGCATGCGAAGTCGTTCGCCGAGGCGCTCAAAGCGGCCGGGCGCGAAGATCCGGACGTGATCCTGGTCGGCGAGATGCGCGATCTGGAGACCATCGCCATGGCCCTCTCCGCCGCCGAGCGCGGCACGCTCGTCTTCGGCACGCTGCACACGAACAACGCCGCCAAGACGATGGACCGCATCATCAGCGTCTTCCCCGCCCCGGAGCAGGAGGGCGTCCGCAACGTTCTCGGCGAGACGATTCGCGGCGTCGTCGCCCAGCAGCTCATGCCCAAGGTCGGCGGTGGCCGCGTGGCCGCCCTGGAGATCCTCTTCGCCTCTCCGGCCATCGGCAACATGATCCGCGAAGGGAAGACCTCACAGGTGACCAGTGCCATTCAGACAGGGGTGAAGGAGGGGATGGTGGACATGGACACCTCCATCCGCCGCCTCTACGAAGCCGGCAAGGTGAGCGCCCGCGCCGCCTACGACAAGGCCATCGACAAGGAGCAGTTCAAGGATCTGCTGGATAAGCCGAACCCGGTTGCTGCCCCAAGCCGTTCAGCGGCGGGAGTGCCGCGAGTCGCGACCGTAGCGACGGTTCGTGAGACCTGAGTCGGGCTCGTAAGGCAGGTCGAGGCGGGGTCCGATGTGGACCCCGCCCGAACTGTGCGGAGGGTTCAGTCGTTGAATTCGAGCGCGACGTCCGAATCGCAGAAATCGAACATGGCCGGCTCGGATTCGGAGCCGTCAGCGTAGACCGCTTTGACGTGCTGCTTGCAGTCCTCGTTGTTGGTTGACTTGGCCCACACCAGCGTGACGGTCTGGCCGGGTTTGATCCCGCTGCCGATGTCGAAGAACCCGTACTTCTCTCCGTCTTCGGACACCAGGATCTTCTTGATCACTGTCTTAGTGTTGTTGGTGACCTTGAACTTGTACTGATCGTCCGCGAAGGCGGAGACGAAGGACAGGGTCGTGAACGTCAGGGCAAGCAGCAGTACTTTGGCGGACATCTTCTTCATGGGGTGGTTCTCCTCTGATTGATTTACCCGCCGCACTGGGACCTTCCGAACGCGCAGGTTTGCGGATTCTAGTTGTTTTGTGCAGGGCTGGCAACCGGACAAAAACCACCGATCGCCGGCTCTCGATCAACTGAGCGTCGCCGATTGACGCGACCGTCTGGCGACGGGTAGTGTGTCGAACATTCGTCCGGAGGAGCTTCATGAAGATCAGGTGTGTCCTAGCACTGGTGTGTGCGGCTGCGTTGGCCGCTGTCTCGGCCTGGGCCGCGGAGACGCCGGCAGCGACCGCGGCCACGACGACTGCATCGGCGCCGAAGGCATCCGAGGAGAAGGCGGCGGTCGAAAAAGGCCCTGTCCGTGTCGAGGTCGGCACCTATGTCAACCACATCCTCGCTCTCGACTTGAAGGGCAACCAGTTCACCGCCGATTTCTACATCTGGTTTCGCTGGAAGGGCGACCTCAAGCCGTTCGACACGTTCGACCTGGCCAACGGCCGCATTACCTCTCGCACAGGCGTCGTGAAGAAGGAACTCGACGGCGGGGTTCACTACGCCTCCGCCCGGATCGTGGCCACCATCACCAAGTTCTGGGACCTGCGCCGTTACCCGCTCGATGACCACCACTTGACGCTCGAGATCGAGGACAACGAGAACGAGGACAGTCTGCTCGTATACGTGCCCGACACGCGCAACAGCGCCGCCAGCCCCAGCGTTCAGGTGCCGGGATGGATCGTCACCGGCACGTCGGCTTCCGTAATCTCGCACAAGTACGCCACGAACTACGGCGACACATCGGTCCCGACGGGGAACGCCTCGTCTTACTCGAGGTTCGTGTCGGGGGTGCAGATCGTGCGGCCGGGGATCGTCGGCCGCTTCTTCAAACTGTTCTTCACGCTGTTCGTTGCCACCATCATTTCCTGGCTCGCTTTCTGGGTCCGCCCAAAGGATGCGGGACCGCGCGTCAGCCTGTGTGTCGGCTCGGTGTTCGCGGCGGCGGCGGCCACATTCGCCATCAATACGATGCTGCCCGACACCAACGCCACAACGATGTCGGACCGCGTGATTGTCGCGAGCCTGAGTCTGATCTTAGCTTCGGCGTTGGAGACTATGGTGGCCATGAACCTCGGCTACGCCGGCAAAGAGAATGCCCAGCGGCGGCTCGATCGCCTCTCGGCCTGGGTGTTCCCGCTGGCCTACATCGCGCTTCTGGTGATCTACGTGATTTAGCCTCGTTGACCTGCCGTCACTGGCGGGCTAATGTCTGCCGTTCCCGGCCACATCGATCGACGTCCAACCAACCACAATTTGAGGAGATGCAGCGATGCCTGACACCTTCACATCCACTACCAGCACGTCCTGGATTTCCAACCTGTTCGGCTCGATCAAGAGCGTCTTCTTCGGGTTCATCCTGTTCGTCGTCTCCTTTCCGCTGCTGTTCTGGAATGAGGGACGGGCCGTCCGCACCTCGAAGGGACTGACGGAGGGCCAGGGGGCCGTCGTTTCGGTGCCCGCGGATGCCGTCGACGCCAGCAAGGAAGGGAAGCTGATTCATCTGACCGGCGCGGTCAAGACCGACGCTCCGGTCGCTGACGACCAGCTCGGCGTGCAGGCCACCGCGGTAAAGCTGATTCGCAACGTCGAGATGTTCCAGTGGAAAGAGCACGAGAAGAGCGAATCGCGCAGCAAGATCGGCGGCGGCACCGAGACGGTGAAAACCTGGGAGTACAAGAAAGAGTGGGCCAACGGCCGAATCGACTCCTCGCAGTTCAAGCACCCCGAGGATCACGAGAACCCGCCGGCGCCTCCGTTCGAGACCAAGACGTTCACCGCCAACCAGGTCACGGCGGGCGCCTTTACGATGTCGCCGGAGCAGATCGGGCAGTTGACCAACGCCACCAGTCTGCCGGTTGACGCGGCAGCGGCAGAAAAGCTCCCCGACGACGTGCGCGACAAGTTCAAGGTCGCGGACGGAAAGTTCTACCAGGGAGACGACCCGGCAACGCCGAAGGTCGGCGATGTGCGCGTCTCCTTTCAGGTTGTGAACCCGACCACGGTCAGCCTCGTCGGCGTTCAGACCGGCCAGTCGTTCACCCCTTATCAGACCGCGACGGGGACCACGATTCTGCTCGTCGAGGAAGGGAGCCTCACCGCGCCCCAGATGTTCAAGGAGGCGCAGGACGCGAACACGTTCATGACCTGGCTCATCCGCATCGGCGGATTCTTCCTCATGTTCCTGGGCATCTTCATGCTCTTCCGGCCGATCGTCGTGTTCGCCGACGTGCTGCCGATCTTCGGCACGATGTTAGGCGCCGGGATCGGCTTGTTCGCGTTCCTCGGCGCGGCGATCCTGTCGCTCTTCACAATCGCCGTCGCCTGGGTGGTCTACCGGCCGGTCATCGGCATCACGATGCTCGTCCTGGCCGGTGCCGCCTTCTACTGGCTGCTGAGCGTCGGGATGAAGAAGAAGGCAGCGCGCGCCGCGGCCATGAGTCCGGCACCGGTGACGGTGTAAGGGCGGGAAGGAGCGCTGCCGTCCCGCCGCCGGGTTACGGGATAGTGTTTGGAGTCTTGCTGGCTCGGCGGCGAGGACGCCACCGAGCCAGCCGGCGAGGACGCCAGCGCTCCGATTTACCTAGCGCACGCCGAGATTATTACCCGGCAGCGGTGGCCGCCGTTGTTCCGGCAGTTCCGAACGGCGTGTTCCTTCGCATCGTCGAGGTGGTTGTCGTGAGCCCAGCCGACGATGTCGCCATCCTCTCCGGTGGCGAGCGCGCCGCAGCTATTGCGGAACCACACTTCGATCTTGCAATCGCGGCCTTCACACTTATCGAGCGCGCGCCTCTCAGCGCGCTCGCGGCTCTCGGCGCGGTCCGAGACGCCGTAGTGCCCGGTGTGGCGCGAGTAGGCGATCGCACCGTAACGATCGTCATCGCGATCGGCGATTGCGGCAGTACCCATGAGAATAGCGACAACACAAACCAAAGAAATGCGTTTCAACATATCGTCTCTCCTCTTTTCGTTTTAGGAATGGGAATCCGTCTTGATCGAGTCCTCGACGTACTTCCGTTGGCTGAAACGAAGGATGCAGATGGCAATGGTCATGGCCACCACCGTGGCGGCGAGCAGCCCGAGCTCAACGAGAGTGTTGTGGAAGATGGCCGGGTTGACCTCCGTCTCCGTCGAGGTGGCCGTGATGACGAGCATGCGCCGGATGGCGGCGATGGAGCCGATGATGAGGAACGGCTCCGCGTTGAGGGTATGCGACTTGAGCGAGATGGCCACCGTGTAGACGATCTCCATGGTCATCATCACGAGGAGTACCGTGTTCAGGATCTCGATCGACTTGTGCTCGATGAGCTTCGGGCCGCCCGAGGTGGCCTCCCAGAGGTCGTGCATACCCGAGTAGAGCAGCAGCACGGCCACCATCACCAGGGCGATGCCGATCAGTACGAGTACCGCGCTCTCCGCGGACCCCAGGTAAACGGACGCTTTCGCGGTCCATGTCTTCTCTTCGTGGTTGTCACTCATTTCCGCGAAGTATAAATGATCGACAGCGCGAGACGATCGAGGAATTGGTTCGTATCACGCAATAACTGATCGAAGCATGAGGTGCCCTGATGTGGCCGAAGAGTGACGCCGTTATCGTCGTTCTGTATGAATGGTCGCAGTCTTCCGGCTCGGCAGCGTGGTAGGCTGACTCTCCCGGCAAACTCGGGCTTCAGGGAGATTCTGCATGCTACTGGATCGAAAAACTTATGTTGTCAAAGAGCGCCTTGCCCTCACCAGACTGACGGCCATCTACGACCTTCTCGACGCGGAAACCGTCGCCCCGATCGGTGTCGCCAAAGAGGAGCCGCCGGGCTGGGCCAAGTGGTTGCGGCTCGTCGTCAATAAACACATGCTGCCCACGGCCGTGAACGTCTATGAGGGAACGAGCACCACTCCGCTGATGTCGATCCAGCGGGGCTTTACGTTCCTGCGGGCCAAAGTCGCGGTCGTGATGGGTGGCCGGACGATCGGCAATCTCGAAGCCAAACTGATGTCGATCGGCCCATCCTTCCGGATCCTCGATGCCCAGGATGTCGAAATCGGATCGGTCAAGGGCGATTGGAAGGGCTGGAACTTCCAGATCCTCACCGCCTCGGGCGAAGTGCTGGGAACCATGACGAAGAAATGGGCCGGCCTCGGCAAAGAGCTCTTCACGGCCGGTGCGTACGCGATCGAGCTTTCCGACAGTGCAGCCGGACGCCCTGACGTGGCCGCCCTCCTGCTTGCAGCGGGCCTGGCCGTCGACACCGTTTACAAGGAGAAGAAATAGGCCGTCTTTGTGAGGCGGCGTACGCGCCGCCTCACATCCACGGTTCGTCGGCGGACGGACCGTAGATGGAAGGCACTTTTCCCTCCGCCATGCGCAGGTAGACCGAGAACTGGCCGCGGTGATGGATCTGGTCGTGGAGCAGGAACCAGATCCAGTCTTTGCGCGATGTCTCGCCCATCGTCTTCGGGGCCGTGAAGACGTGAACGTTCTCCGATAGCGTCTCATCAGACGCGGCGCTGACGAGATCGTGGAAATCTCGATGCGCCTTCTCCACGGCGGCGAGGAGGTCGGCCCAGCTCTCCGGCGGAGACGGGAACGCAGGTGGCACGCCGTTGGCGAACTCGTCATGCCAGACTGCCGTGCCGAGGACACATTCGATCGCGAAGACCCAGGCCAGCTCGCGGGCCGACTTCGCCTTCTGGTGAGGACGGAAATCGAGCTTGTCTTCCGGATACGCCTTCAGGACGCGCATGGTCCTGTCGTGCTCGTCGTTGCAGGTATCCAGGTACTGTTGTTTGCCGCGCATGGTCATGGCCGGTCTCCTTCGGAAGGCAGTGGATGAGTAGATTAGTAGATTCGTGGATCAGGGGTGCGAGGAGCACAAGACCCTCCGGCCACTGATCGACCAATCTACCAATCTACCAATCGACTAATCTACGTCTCCCGACTATCAAGAAACGCGCCCGGATCACTTTGATATAGTCCGGCCCTGCGCGCCGTCTCTTCCTCGCGCCATTCCGCATCAGAGGATGGAAAATGCCTCACAACACCTTCAATACTCTCGATTCCTTCGACCTCGGCGACGGGCGCCGCGGACAGTTCTACTCGTTGCCGAAACTCGAGGCGGCCGGCGTCGGCAATGTGTCCAGGCTGCCCGTCTCAATCCGCATCGTTCTCGAATCCGTCCTTCGCAATGTCGACGGCAAGAAGATCGCTGAAAACGACGTTCGTACGCTGGCCAACTGGAAGGCGCGCGGGGAGAGGACGGACGAGGTCCCTTTCATGGTGGCGCGCGTGCTGCTCCAGGACTTTACCGGCGTGCCGCTCCTCGTCGACCTCGCCGCCATGCGCTCGGCGGCCAGCCGGGCTGGCGCCGACCCGAAGATCATCGAGCCGCTCGTGCCGGTCGATCTCGTCGTCGATCATTCCGTGCAGGTCGACTATTCGAATCGCCCCGACGCCCTGCAACTCAACATGGACATCGAGTTCAAGCGCAATCAGCAGCGCTATCAGTTCCTGAAGTGGGGGATGCAGGCGTTCAACGGATTCGGTGTCGTACCCCCAGGCATCGGCATCGTCCACCAGGTCAACCTCGAATACCTCGCCCGAGGAGTGCTGGAGAAGGGTGGGGTGTGGTATCCCGACACGCTCGTCGGCACAGACTCCCACACGACGATGATCAACGGATTGGGTATCGTGGCCTGGGGTGTCGGTGGGATCGAAGCCGAAGCGGGGATGCTCGGCCAGCCGGTCTACTTCCTGACGCCCGACGTCGTCGGCGTTCATCTCAAGGGGGCGCTGCGCGAAGGCGTCACGGCCACGGACCTCGTGCTGACGATCACCGAGATGCTGCGCAAGGCCAAGGTGGTCGGCAAGTTCGTCGAGTACTTCGGCGAAGGAGCGGCCTCCCTGGCGCTGGCCGATCGGGCCACGATTGCCAACATGGCTCCGGAGTACGGCGCGACGATGGGCTACTTCCCGATCGACGAAGAGACCTGCCGCTACATGCTCATGACCGGCCGCGGCGACGAACAGGTCAACGTGCTGCGCGCCTATTTCAAGGCGCAAGGGCTGTTCGGGATGCCGAAGACCGGCGACATCGACTACACGACCGTGCTCGAGCTCGACCTGGCCGGCGTCGTTGCCAGCGTGGCCGGACCGAAACGGCCCCAGGACCGGATCGAGCTCGACGACATCCAGCGCGCGTTCAACGAGATGCTCAGGAGTCCCGCGCCGGGCGGCTATGGCAAAGACGAGAATCAGGCCGCCCGGAAGGCAAAGACGGCCGTCGGCGGGCACCCGGGCGCGCACGGACACACCCTCTCCGGCGGCGGTAATCAGGATTCGGGCACGGCGCCCAACGCATTGTCGTCGGCAAAGAGGAATACGAGCGTCATCACCGAAGAGGAGATGCTCAACAACCGGCCGACGCCCGACCGCGTCGACGCTGACTCGCTGTCCGACGGGTTTCCGGCGGCGGTTGCCGAGTTGCACCACGGCGACGTCCTCATCGCCGCCATCACCTCGTGTACGAACACATCCAATCCGTCCGTGATGCTCGCCGCCGGCCTGCTGGCGAAGAAGGCTGTCGAGAAAGGGCTGCGCGTGTCTCAAGTCGTCAAGACGTCGCTTGCTCCCGGCTCGCGCGTCGTCACCGACTACTACCACCGCAGCGGCCTGCAGCCGTATCTCGACCAGCTCGGCTTCTACACGGTTGGTTATGGCTGCACGACCTGCATCGGCAACTCCGGGCCTCTCGATCCGCTGATCGAGGACGCCATCACGAAGAACGATCTCATCGGTGTCAGCGTTCTCTCCGGCAACCGCAACTTCGAGGCGCGCGTCCATCAATCGATCAAGGCCAACTTCCTGATGTCGCCGCCGCTCGTCGTCGCCTTCGCGCTGGCCGGCCGGATCGACATCGACATGGCCCACGAGCCGATCGGCCGCGGTTCGCACGGCGAGGACGTTTACCTGCGCGAGATCTGGCCGACGATGGAGGAAGTGCGGAGCTGCATGGCGAACGCGCTCGATCCGCAGTCGTTCCGGACCCTGTACGCCAACTTCGCCGATCAGAACCCGCTCTGGAATGAGATCCCGTCCACGGCCGGGCTGCTCTACTCGTGGGACACGAAGTCGACCTACATTCAGGAGCCGCCGTTCTTCGACGGCGAGGCGACCATCAAGTCCGGCAAAGCCGCCGACATCACCGGTGCGCGCGCCCTGGCGGTCTTCGGCGATTCGGTGACGACGGATCACATCAGTCCCGCCGGCTCGATCAAGGCCAACTCACCGGCCGGCAAGTTCCTCATCGAAAACGGCGTTCCGGTCGAAGACTTCAACAGCTATGGCTCGCGGCGCGGCAACGACCGCGTCATGACGCGCGGAACCTTCGCAAACGTGCGCATCAAGAATCTGATGGTGCCGGGCGTCGAAGGCGGTGTCACGGTCCACCAGCCCGACGGAGCGCAGATGTCGATCTACGACGCAGCGATGCAGTATCAGAAGGAAGGGACGCCGCTGGTCGTCATCGCCGGGCAGGAGTATGGCACCGGTTCCTCACGCGATTGGGCGGCCAAAGGGACGAAGCTCCTCGGCGTATGCGCGGTCGTCACGCAGAGCTTCGAGCGCATTCACCGTTCGAATCTGGTCGGAATGGGCGTTCTCCCGCTCCAATTCGAGGAAGGGACGAACGCGCAATCCCTCGGCATCGACGGCACCGAGACGTTCGACATCACCGGCATCACCGGCGATCTGCGTCCGCGCCAGAAGGCGACGCTGGTCGTCCATCGCGCGAACGGTAAGACGGAGAACGTGCCGATGATCGTCCGTATCGACACGCCGATTGAGGTGGACTACTACGAGTACGGCGGGATCCTGCCGTTCGTGCTGCGGCAGTTAGTTGGGGGATAACGAAAGGCCGCCATCGCACGCGCACGCGATTTGGTGTTCAGGCAGACACTTCCTCGAGGTGTACGATCTTTGCCTCATCAATCTCGTGAGGAAAAGCCGCCGGTTCACCACCAGCGAGGAGCACGGTGATCGGCAAACCGAGAGCATGTGCCATTCCCAATTCGTACAGGACCCACGGCGATTCAGGCGCTTCCTTTGTCCACACCACGACGAAGGAGTCTGATGCTTCGATTCGCTCTCGAATCACTTCTCGAACATCGCGATGGGAGGACGCCCACACGAACGGGTCCTGGATTTGGCCGGGGTCTTTGAGCTGTTCCAGCCACTTCCCCAAGGCCTCGCTGACATTGGGTTGGTCCTTCATGCTGTAGGAGACAAAAATCCGGCTCATCACGATGTTCCTTTCGGGGATGTTGCAGGATCGGCTGTTCCCGAGTCAACCATGCCGAGATGTTTGCGAAGATCGCCTTCCATGTTTCTCCACTGAATGGCCGGCGTGCATTGCGATTGCCTGACCAGCGGCGGTACACCGCGCTCGGAGCGCAATAGGTCGTCATAGGAAAGGTGATGGAGCAGAATGAAGGTCGGAATGCCGAATGCGTCTGCGTAGGCCAGCTCCATCCACTGGGCTGCGCCAGCTTCGATCGTGAACGGGGAGAGGAGGAACACGACCGCGGCTGCGTCACGAATGGTGTCTTTCAAGCTTCGCGAGATGTTGATTCGTCGCGTCGTTGATCGCGGTCGAACGTCCACACCGTGACTCCCGTCGAAGCGAATCGGTTTTCGAGCCACTCCTGAAGGAGCGCCGCTTCGAACCCGTCCATTCCGGAGTACGAAAGGAAGATCCGGAGACTGCTCGTCACTGCGTCATCATACCCGAGGCTCTGCCGCGAGGCACTGAACCCACATCACCAGCCGCAACGTTTCCGCGTGCTAATCTTCGCCGCATGTGGCAATACACTCCTCGCGTAGCCGTCGTTCGCGGCCTCCGCACGCCCTTCGCGAAGTCGGGGACGCACTACGCGCATCTCTCCGCGCTCGATCTCGGCAAGTTCGTCGTGGCCGAGCTCGTGCAGCGGTCGGGAGTCGATCCCAACACCATCCAGGAGGTCGTCTTCGGCAACGTGATCCCCTCGGTCAAGGCGCCGAACATCGCCCGTGAGATCATCCTCGGCACCGGCCTGCCGCGGAAGGTGCCCGGCTACACGGTCAGCAAAGCCTGTGCGTCGTCGAATCAGGCCATCACCTCTGCGGCCGACATGATCTTCCGCGGCTACGCCGACATCGTCATCGCCGGCGGCAGCGAGTCTCTATCCGACATCCCCATCCTCTTCTCGAAGAACTTCGCTGACGCCCTGGTCAGCTCCAGCAAGCAGAAGAGCGTGACCGGGAAACTCGGTTCGTTCAGCAAGATCCGGCCGAAGGATCTGGCACCCGACGCCCCTGCCATCGCCGAGTCCACGACCGGGCTGACGATGGGGGAGTCGGCTGAGAAGATGGCCAAGGAGAACGGCATCACGCGCGAGGCCCAGGACAAGTTCGCGTTGCAGAGTCATCACCGTGCCGCTGTGGCTACCGCGAGCGGGCGATTCAAAGACGAGGTGATGACCGTCCTCGTCCCGCCCGGATACGACGACATCGTCGAGACCGACAACCTCATTCGCGGCGATTCGACGCTCGAGGCCATGGCCAAGCTGCGGCCGGTCTTCGATCGCAAGTACGGAACGATCACCGCGGCCAACGCCTCGCCGCTCACCGACGGCGCCTCGGCCGTGCTGCTGATGTCGGAGGACAAAGCCAAAGCGCTCGGCATCAAGCCGATCGGTTTCATCAAGAGCTACGCATACGCCGCGACCGACCCGTTCGATCAGTTGCTGCAAGGCCCCGTCTTCGCTCTGCCGGTGGCGCTGGAGCGCGCCAAGATCTCGCTCAAGGACATCGGCGTGATCGAGATGCACGAGGCCTTCGCCGCGCAGGTGCTGTCGAACATCCAGTGGCTGGGGTCGAAGAAGATCGCCCAGGAGAAGCTCGGACGCAGCGAGCCGGTCGGCGAGATCGACCCGGAGAAGATCAACGTCACCGGCGGGTCCATCGCGTTGGGCCACCCATTCGGCGCCACTGGCGCGCGCATCGTGACGACGGTCTGCAACGAGCTGCAGCGCACCGGTCAGCAATACGGCCTCGTCACCGTCTGCGCCGCGGGCGGGATGGGTGTGGCCATGGTGCTGGAGCGGGAGTAGGGTCCGTGTGTCTTCAGGTATCAATCGAATTCTCTGCAACGAGTGAGAGTGAAGTTGCGAAGCTTGCTCGCGCAATCGAAGCCGAGGTTGCCATCGAGTTCGCACTCGAGAGCTTTGAAAAATCACGCAGGGTAGCCAGGGTCTTTGTTACGGCGAAGGGCAGCGGTTGCGGTTGCAGCCTTCTCGAAAGCACGGCGATGCCTCATGACGACTTTTGGCGTTTTCGACCTGAGGCGGCTCGGGCTGTTTCAGCCGTGGTCGAACAGGTCGCAAGACGCAAGCGAGGCGAAATTACCTTCCAGGCCATCTGGCTGGGTCCGGAGCGCGAGGATCTCAACGTTAGCAGGGTCGGTCTTGGCGAGCTTGCCGAGTTGATCCGCTCTTCCGGAATCTCGCAGACCGTTCGATATCTTGCTCCCTGCGGGTCTGTGTAACGCGGTGGCAGAGAGTTCCCGAACGACGACCGGCCTGACCATGGGCGAGTCGGCCGAGAAGATGGCCAAGGAGAACGGCATCACGCGCGAGGCCCAGGACAATTCGCGCTGCAGAGTCATCACCGTGCCGCCGAGGCCCGAGACTGTGCAGGAGAGTGTCAGGACTTTCTATTTTAGCGGCGTGCGAAACTTGCTTCGGCTGAGCAGCAGGGCAGTCATCGCGGCCGCATCGCTTCCGGCGACCTCGAATTCAGCAGATCCGCAAGAGTAGACAGTCGCCTGGAAGCCCTTGCGGTCAACCATAGTCTCGAACCAGTCACCGATCATCACAAGGGCTTCTTTTCTCGTTCGGCCCTGGGTCATTGCTTCGAGGAGCGGAACCCCGGCCAACCACCAGCGGCCATCGCGCACAACGGTGCCCTCAAATCTCACGTCTGCATTGTGTACACCGATGGGTGTGTGTCGTATTCCTCCGGTTGGTGTTACGCGACCGCGTGTCGCTTGCCCCAGTTCGTCGTCGGGATAAACTTCTCGTGATGCCGAAATCGCAACGCGCCGCGATCGAATCGAAGCTGCGCGACTACGCCCTCGGTTTCCCCGAGGCCTATGAAGAGTTTCCGTGGGGGCACAGCGCCATCAAAGTCAAAGGGAAGGCGTTCCTTTTCATGGGCACAGGCGACGATGGCTTCTCGATCTCGGTGAAACTGCCGCATTCGCGCGACATGGCGGTCGATCTTCCATTCGCCGCGCCGACCGGCTACGGCCTCGGCAAGAGCGGCTGGGTCACTGCCAAGCTGAAGGACCAGAAGTCTCTCGACCTGATCAAGGCATGGATCGAGGAGAGCTATCGGGCTATCGCGCCGAAGAAGCTGGTCAAGCTGCTTTCGTAATTTGTCATCCTGAGACTGCCGGAGCCGCTGAGCGAGCATCGCGAGCGAGTGCGGCGGAGGACGGCGAAGGATCTCCAGTGGCAGCGTCTGGGGCAGAAGCGAAACTGTGGTTTTTGTGAGGAAGATCAAAGACAACCCCGATCTGCGCTTATGCCCCATGCCGCGCATCTGGAGATCCTTCGCCGTCCTCCGCCGCGCTCGCTCGCTGCGCTCGCTCAGCGGCTGCGGCAGGCTCAGGATGACAAATTACCCTGTGGAGGCGGACTTCGTCATAGCCTCTCAGGATGACAATTTGGCCGTTGAGGGGGTGAGATTTTTTCACAACCTCTCAGGATAAACTGGAGAGCAATGCCCGAAGTCATCCGCGCGGTCTGCCCGCACGACTGTCCTGATACCTGCCTGATGCTCGTCACCGTCGACGACGGACGGGCCACACGCATCGCCGGCGATCCGGACCATCCCTTCACGCAGGGGTTCCTCTGCACGAAGGTGGCGAAGTACCTGGAGCGGACCTACCACCCTGACCGGCTGGCCTATCCGCAGATCCGGGTCGGCGCGAAAGGGGAGGGGCGCTTCCGCCGCGCCACGTGGGAGGAAGCGACCTCGCTGATCGCGGAGCGTTTGAACGCCATCATCGCCTCGCCCGACGGGCCGCAGGCGATCCTGCCGTATTCGTACGCCGGAACGATGGGCCTCGTCCAGGGTGAGGGGATGGCCTCGCGCTTCTTCCGGCGCATTGGGGCGTCGTTCCTGGACCGGACGATCTGCTCGAGTGCGGGCGCCGAGGCGCTCAACCTGACGTACGGAACACGGATGGGCACCGACCCGGAGAGCGTCCCCGAGGCGAAGCTGATCCTGCTCTGGGGAACGAACACCCTCACGTCGAACCCGCACCTCTGGCCGTTCATCCGGCGGGCGCGGGCCAATGGCGCGCCGGTCATCTGCATCGATCCGTTGCGGACGCGAACCGCGGCCGTGTCCGATGAGCACATCGCCATCCGGCCCGGTACGGACGCGGCGCTGGCGCTCGGCATGATGCACATCCTGTTCAGAGACGGGCTGGAAGATCGTCAATATCTTGACGAGATGACGATCGGCTGGGAAAAGCTGCGTCAGCGGGTCCTCGCTGACTACGCGCCGGAACGCGTCGCCGCGATCTGCCGGCTGCCGGTCGAGACGATCGAGCGCCTCGGTACGCTTTACGGCACGACGCGCCCGACCTTCATCCGGCTCAACTACGGCCTGCAGCGACACGCCGGCGGCGGCTCGGCCGTGCGCGCCATCTCGCTCCTGCCCGCCGTTACCGGCGCTTGGAACGAAGCGGGCGGCGGCTGCCAGCTCTCATCATCGGGCACGTTTGCGATGAACAGCGCCGCGCTGGAGCGGACGGATCTCGGCAACCATTCGGCGCGCACGATCAACATGACGCGGCTGGGCGAGGCGCTGACGGAGACCGACGATCCCCCGGTCAAAGCCATGATCGTCTACAACTCCAATCCCGGATCGGTCGCACCCGACCGCGAAACCGTGCTGCGCGGCCTGAGGCGCGACGATCTCTTCACCGTCGTGCTCGAACAGTTTCAGACCGACACCGCCGACTATGCCGACGTGCTCCTGCCGGCGACCACGCAGCTCGAGCACGAGGATCTCCATAAGGCCTACGGTCACCTCTATGCGATGTACAACAAACCGTCGATCGCCCCGATCGGCGAGGCGCTGCCGAACAGCGAGATCTTCCGCCGCATCGCCGCGGCCATGCATCTCGACTATCCCGAGCTGCGCGAGAGCGACGAGGATCTGATGCGCGCCGCGCTCAGCGGCACAGGCGAAGTCATGAACGGCGTCACGTTGGAGGCGCTGCAGGAGCACGGCTCGGTAAGGCTCAATCTGCCGTCGCCGCATCTCCCATTCCGCCGCGGCGTGACGCTGAAGACTCCGAGCGGCAGGATCGAGATCGAGTCGCAGCAGGTGGCCGCGCTCGGGCTCGATCCGCTGCCGTCGTTCGTTCCTCCCTACGAGTCGGCGGAGCGCGATCCCGAGCTGGCCAGCCGCTTCCCGCTGGCCCTCATCTCGCCGCCGGCGCACTCGTTTCTCAACTCGAGCTTCGTCAACGTCGCGTCGCTGCGCCGCTCCGCGGGAAAGCCGACCCTGGAGATCCATGCCGACGACGCGCGCACCCGCGCCATCGCCCACGGTGCACGCGTGAAGATCTTCAACGACCGAGGCACCTTTACCGCCGACGCCGTCGTCACCGACCGCGTCCGCCCCGGCGTCGTCTCCGCGCAGTCGGTGTGGTGGGGAAGGCTGACCTCGGATGGCACGAACGCGAATCAGACCACCTCGCAGGCGCTGACGGATATCGGGCGTGGTGCGACGTTTTACGACAACCTGGTGGAGGTCGCGCCGGTGTAGTGCCTCTTGCACCTTGGAGAGCAGGCGTCCTCGCCTGCTTCCGACGGGCGTCCTCGCCCGGCGGTGGGACCGAGCTCGATACGGCACCGTGGATTGATACCCGAATCAACTTTCATCCCGCGTTTTCACGTTCGATTTGTTCGTTCGCCACGACCCACCGCCGGGCGAGGACGCCCGCCGGGAGCAGGGTGTGCCGAGCATGTTCGATAGCTAGGAGGTGAAAGTCCTTTGCCCAGGTTGATGGAACCGAAGGGCTAGCAAAGCGCAAGGGCGGCTGCCGCGAGGAGCCGTCTGAAAGAAGCGTGGAGCAAAGGCAT
>DATHRD010000049.1:0-112560 GCA_035482045.1 Thermoanaerobaculia bacterium | reverse complement strand
ATGCCTTTGCTCCACGCTTCTTTCAGACGGCTCCTCGCGGCAGCCGCCCTTGCGCTTTGCTAGCCCTTCGGTTCCATCAACCTGGGCAAAGGACTTTCACCTCCTAGCTATCGAACATGCTCGGCACACCCTGCTCCCGGCTGGCGTCTCGCCCGACGGTGGTTTCCGTGACTCCGGACGACAGGAACGTGAGTCACGCGAAATAGATTGTTACAGGCAACAGAACCGTCTCGCGTTCGATCCCACCGCCGGGCGAGGACGCCCGGCGGAAGCAGGCAGGGATGCCTGCTCTACAACGCACCCCGACGCCTGCGGCGCGCTAGAAGCCGAAGCTCAATCCCACCGAGCCGCTCAAAGCGGAGTCCCCGAGGACCGAATAGCTGGTGCCTATGATCCTCTTCGCGTCGAAGCGCAACCCGAGATTCGGACGAATCTGAAACGTCACGCCACCGGACACCTCGGGATCGACGAAGCGCTGGCTTAAACGCTGGACGCCGGTTGGGAGATCGAGACGGGTTTTGAAGTCCAGGTATCGCAGACCCCCGCCAACATATGGCTTCCAGCGGCTTCCGGTAAGGAAATGGTAGGAGATGTTGGCGTCGACCGGATAGAGCTTGTCTCGAAACGTGGAGTAGATCGCCTGCTGGTTCACAACGATGATGCTCGTTTCTTGAAGCGGTTGGCTTGTGACCGACAGCTCGGCGGACCAGTTCCTGTTGAACATATGACCGAACGCCGCTCCGTAGCTGGTTTCCAGGTTTGTGCCTGCCTCGGCCGAATGGCTGATCGCCAGGTCCGACACGAAGACCGAAACGGTATTCGAATGATTGGGCTGCTGGGCGAATGCCGTCGCCACGACGAACAACAGCGACGTTGCCACGATGATGGATTTCCGCATGGTTGACCTCCAAGTCGCCACACCTATACATGCTTTGACGGTGAGGCACCAGCGGGTTACGCACAATCATCAGTGACGCATCACACCCTCTCCACGATCATCGCCGCCGCCTCGCCGCCGCCGATGCAAATGGCCACCATGCCGCGTTTGAGGTTTTGCGTCTCAAGGGCGTGCAGCAGCGTGACCAGGATGCGCGCGCCGCTGGACCCGATCGGATGCCCGAGGGCCACGGCGCCGCCATAGACGTTCATCTTTTCGTGCGGGATGTGTGCGTCCTTCATCGCCGCCATGGCCACGACCGCGAAGGCCTCGTTGACCTCGAACAGGTCGATGTCGTCGACCGTCATCCCGGCGCGTTTCAGGACGATATCGATCGCTTTGGCCGGAGCGGTCGTGAACCATTCCGGCTCCTGCGCCGCCGTCGCCTGGGCGATGATGCGCGCCATGACCTTGCGGCCGTTCTTGGCCGCCCAATCGGCCGAGGTGACCACGAGGGCCGCCGCGCCGTCGTTGATCTTCGACGCGTTCGCGGCCGTCACCGTGCCGCCGTCCTTCTGAAAGGCCGGCTTGAGCGATCCCATCTTGTCGAGGGGCGCCGCGAACGGCTCCTCGTCGTCGACGACCATCGACGTCCCCTTCTTCGAAGGAACATCGACGACGGCGATCTCTTTTTTGAACTTGCCGCTGCGCACCGCATCCTGCGCGCGGCGGTACGACTCGAACGAGAAGGCGTCCTGCTCTTCGCGGGTGAAGTGATACTTCGCCGCGCAGAGCTCGGCGCAATTGCCCATGTGCTTGTCGCCATACGGATCCCAGAGACCGTCGTGGATCATGATGTCGACCAGTTTGCCGTTGCCCATGCGGTAGCCCGCGCGCGCCTGAGGCAGCGCGTACGGCGCGTTGGACATCGACTCCATGCCACCGGCAATGGCGACGTCGTACTCGCCGCAGCGGATGTCGTTGGCCGCGTACATCACCGCCTTGAGACCCGAGCCGCACACCTTGTTGATGGTCACGGCACCGGCGCTGACCGGGATGCCGGCGCCGATACCGGCCTGCCGCGCCGGCGCCTGACCGACGCCCGCCTGCAGCACGTTGCCCATGATCACCTGCTCGATCTGGTCGGCGGAGACGCCGGAGTTTTCGAGCGCGCAACGGATGGCGATCGCGCCGAGCTTCGGCGCGGCGATCGACGAGAGAGTTCCCTGGAACGAACCGATCGGCGTTCGGGACCCGCCGAGGATGACGATGTCTTTCATTCTGTCTCCATTGCTGTCGTGGTCAGTGGATTCGTAGATTAGTGGATTCGTGGATCAGATGTCAGTGATCTGCGGCTCCGGTTCGCTCTGAACCTGATCCACGAATCAACTAATCCACTCCGACCCCCGACACCCGACACCCGGGTCCACGATATGATCCGAACGCTTCACAGGAGCCCTTTATGTCGATTTCCGCCATCACGGACCGGCGCGTCCACATCCAGCCCAGCGAAGTCCACAGCGTTCTCTCGCGGCACATGCTCGCCGACGGCTACGACGTGGTCATGGACCTTACCAGGTCGAAAGGCTCCTGGCTCTTCGACGCGCGGCGCGGCCGCGCCGTCCTCGATTTCTTTACCAATTTCGCTTCCTGCCCGATCGGGTACAACCATCCCCGGCTCGACAACCCCGAGTTCCGCGACCGCATCGCTACCGCCGCCATCAACAAGCCCGCCAACTCCGACATCTACACGACCTACATGGCCGAGTTCGTCGAGACGTTCTCCCGGCTCGCGGTCCCCTCTTCCCTGAACAAGCACATGTTCTTCGTCGAAGGCGGCGCCCTCGGCATCGAGAACGCGGTGAAGACCGCCTTTGACTGGAAAGTCCGCAAGAACTTCCGCAAGGGCCTCACGTCCGAGCGCGGCACGCAGATCATGCACCTGCGCGAAGCCTTCCATGGCCGGACCGGCTACACGCTATCGCTCACGAACACCGCCGATCCGCGAAAGACGCAGTACTTTCCCAAGTTCGACTGGCCGCGCATCGACAACCCGAAACTGCGTTTCCCCACCGACAACGACGTGGAGCAGCGCGAACAGACCGCGCTCGATCAGGCGAAGCAATTCATCGCTGAGCGAAAAGACGACATCGCCGCCTTCATCATGGAACCGATCCAGGGCGAGGGGGGCGATAACCACTTCCGCCCGGAGTTCTTCCGCGCCGTGCGCCAGCTCTGCGACGAAAACGACATGCTCCTAATCCTCGACGAGGTCCAGTCCGGCGTCGGGCTGACCGGAAAGATGTGGGCGTTTCAACACTACGGCGTCGAGCCAGACATCATCTGCTTCGGAAAGAAGACGCAGGTCTGCGGATTCGCGGCCGGCCAGCGCCTCTTCGACATCGACGACAACGTGTTCGCCGTCAGCTCGCGCATCAACTCCACGTGGGGCGGCAACCTGACCGACATGGTCCGCTCGCAGCGCTACTTCGAGGTGATCGAGGAAGAGAGTCTGGTCGAAAACGCCGCCACCGTCGGCGCCTACTTCCTCACCGAGCTGCAACGCTTCGGCGAGGAGTTCCCGAACCTCGTTTCCAACGTCAGGGGACGCGGCCTGATGACGGCCTTCGACCTCCCGAGCGGCGACCTCCGCGACGCCGCGCTCAAAGCCTTCATGGCCAACGACGTGATGGTGCTCTCCTCCGGCCACCTCTCGGCGCGCTTCCGTCCGCCCCTGAACCTCTCGATTGATGAAGCAGCCGAGGGGATCCGGAGGATGGAGAAGGCGCTGCAGGAGCTGGCGTGATGTCGTCTCAATGACAGGGGTGTGGTTTCTGCGCCGCCGAACACGACGATGAACCGCGAGAAACTCACCCGCGGCGACTGGCTCCTCATCGCCGCGTGCGTCGCGGTCGCCGCCGCTTCGATCTTCGTCGTCGTCAACTGGTTCGGCGCCGCGTTCCCCGAGGCCTCGATCGAGTTCCGATACGACCGCGACTCGTCGCGACAGATCGCGGACCGGGTGCTCGCTGCGCAGCACATCGACACCAGGGGGATGAAACACAGCGCCACCTTCGACTCCGACGAGGAGGGGCGCATCTTCCTCGAGCGTTCCCTCGGCCTGAAGGCGACGAACGACATCCTCAAACGCGACGTCCGCCTCTGGGACTGGTCGCACCGCTGGTTCCGGCCGCTTCAGGAGGAAGAGCTCAACGTCAACGTCGCCCCGACCGGCGAGGTCATCGGATTCAGCGATCGCATCCCCGAGGACCGCGCCATCAACTCCCCGGACGTTGCCACGGCACGGCGAATCGCGGAGGGATTTCTCAAGAGCATCAATGCGCTGACCGACCTGCAGCTCGTCGCACAGAGCGAACGGCGGCTCCCGCATCGGATGCAGCGCATCTTCACCTGGGACGCGCACACGATCCATCCCGCCGGGGCGCCCTATCGCACCACCGTCACTGTCGACGGCGATCGAGTCAGCAGCTTCTCGCGCAACATCAAAGTTCCCGAGGAATGGAAGCGCTCGTATCACGAGCTGCGCTCGAAGAACCTTCTGGCCGGCAACGTCGACACCGTCTTTCTCATCATCACCATGGTCTGCATCGTGGCCGTCTTCGTGACACGCCTCATCCGCGGCGATCTGCAGCTCCGCCTGCTCCTGGGCATCGGCATCGCCGCCGTCGTCCTCGTCACCGGCACGGCCCTCAACTCGTACCCGAGCGCGCTGGCCGGCTACAACACCACCGACTCGTATCCGGCGTTCATGGCACGCTTCGCCTTTGGCTCGGTCCTCCAGGGGATCGGCGTGGCCATGATGCTCATCGTCATCGCCGGTGCCGGCGAGGTGATGTTCCGTGAGCGCCTGCCGGGCCAGCTCTCTGTCGCGCGCATCTGGAACCGGCGCGCGCTGACGTCGAAGCGGGTCTTCCTGGCCTTCATCATCGGCTACACGCTCGTGGCCTTCTTCCTCGGGTATCAGGTGGCGTTCTATCTGATCGCCGACAAGTTCGGGGCCTGGGCGCCGGCCGAGGTGCCGTACGACGACATGCTCAACACCGCCTTCCCCTGGATCGCGGTGCTCTTCGCCGGATTCTTTCCCGCGCTCAGCGAAGAGTTCATGGCCCGCGCCTTTTCCATCCCGTTCTTCGAGAAGGTCCTCCGCTCCCGCGTTGCCGCAATCGTGGCGGCGGGATTCATCTGGGGCTTCGGCCATGCCACTTACCCCAACCAGCCGTTCTACATCCGCGGCGTCGAGGTCGGCTGCGCCGGAGTGTTGATCGGATTCCTGATGATGCGTTTCGGCATCCTGCCGCTGCTCATCTGGCACTACACCGTCGACGCGCTCTACACGGCCATGCTGCTGCTGCGCTCCGGCAACCGCTATTACGTCGTCTCCGGAGGGCTGGCCAGCCTCGTCTTCGCCATCCCGATGCTGCTCTCGATCGTGTTCTACATCCGCAACAAAGGCTTCGTCCCGGATGAGGATCTTTCCAACGACAAGCTGCCGATCAAACCAGCGCCGGAACGCCGCGAAGAGACCGCTCCCCCACCGTGGACCTTCCCGTCGATGCCGGTCACGAGCCGCAAGCTCCTGGCCTGCGGCGTGGCCGTCGTCCTCGCAATCGGCGCCATCGCGCTTCATCTGCCGTCGATCAACGATGCCGTCGACTACCGCATCTCGAAGGAAGACGCCAAACGGATTGCCGCCACGCTCGGGCCCCCTCCCTCGGCGGCCATGCGCGCGATCGCCGCGCCCGTCGAAGGCTTCCGATCCTGGGACCGCGACTCCCCGCGCGAAGACGGCGGCACGCCAGGCGGTTTCGACGGGCTGGCCGTCGACTACCTCCTTCGCAACGGTATGTCGATGCAATCACTCGGCGACGTGATGCGGACGAAGATCCCCACGGCCACGTGGATGATCCGCTCCTTCGCGCCGCAGGTGAAGGACGAGTACTTCATCGAGGTCGATCCGCGCACGTCGCGGGTGGCCGGCTACCACAAGTATCAGGACGAGCGGCGTGCCGGTCCGCGGCTCGAACAGCCGGAGGCGCTGGCAATCGCGCAGGGCGCCTTCGCGCGTTATGGCGCGGATGCGACTGCGTTCGATCTGAAGGAAGCGCTCAACTTCCAGCAGCCGAACCGGCGGGACTGGCTCTTTCACTTTTCGGAGAAGAAGCCGCTCGTCGCCGACGCCTGGCGGCGCGTAAGCGTGCGCGTCGACGGAGCGGAGGTCACGCAGTTCACGACCACGATCAAGGTGCCGGACAGCGTCTACCGCGAGCCGACAACTCTTCTCAATGTCGTGCTCATCATCCTTCGCGCCCTCGGCGCGCTGGCCATCCTTTCGCTCATCGTGGCCGGATTCGTCGTGGCCCTGAGACGGCAGCGATTCCCCTGGCAGCGCGCGCTGCGCTGGACGCTGGGGCTGGCCATCATTCCGCTGATCGGCGTGGCGGCACGATGGGAGCTGACGCTCTTCGAATACAACACGTCGATCACCTGGCAAACCTTCATCAGCAATCAGGCCATCAACATCATCCGCTTCGTCGGCCTGCACCTCGGGATGATCTTCCTCGCCGTCGCAGCCCTCGCCGCGGCGTATCCTCAGGCGTTCCACCTCGGCCGCCGCGAATCGCGGGCACGCCTCGGCCGGTCGGCGGTCGTTGCCGCGCTAACCACGATCAGCATCGCGATCATCTTTCGGTTAGCCGAACGGATGATCTCCCTCCGCTTTCCATCACTCGCCTCGCCGCACGGCCTGAGCGCCCCCGAGGCGGTCGCGCTGCCGCTGCCCGGGCTGCTCGGCATCTTCTCGACCATCCTACTCACCCTCAGCCTCTCCGCCGTCTTCGGTCTCTTCCTCCTGGCTCTGCGCAGCTTCACGTCGAAGAGCTGGCTGCCGGCCACACTCGGGATGGCGATGGTCTTCCTCGCTTCGCTCGATTCCTCGGCCAACCTGCACCAGACGCCGATGATGCTCCTGACCGCGGCGGTGACCGCGCTGCTCGGGTTCGTCATCATTCGATACGTGCTCGGCGTGAACCTTCTCGCCTATCCCTTGACGATCGCGGTGACAGTGCTCCTCGGCAATGCTGCCGATCTGCTGCAGAACCACCGGCCCGATCTCCAGGCCAACGGCATCGCGGAGATCGTGGTGGCGGTGGGGTTGCTGGTGTGGGTAGCGTGGCCGAGCCTGGAAATCAATGAACCACAGAGACACAAAGAACACGGAGAAGCACCTCGGTGACCGTCTCCGTGAAATCCGCACTCGAGGCTCCGGCGTAGTAGAAGACATGCTCAACGACTACCACTTCGTCACGCGCTGGCGCGTCCGAGGAACGGTCAACGAAGTGATCGACATCCTCGGCGATGCCGAAGATCTCCCGCGCTGGTGGCCCTCGGTCTACATCGAGGTGAAAAAACGCGGTGATGTCGTCGAGCTGTTCACGAAGGGATGGCTGCCCTACACGCTGCGCTGGAGCTTCCGCACAACCGAGACCCGGCCGGACGGATTCGTCATCAAGGCCTTCGGCGATTTCGTCGGCCGAGGCGAGTGGCTCCTGGCGCAGGACGGCGATAACGTCGACATCGTCTACGACTGGCGCATCAGCGCCGAGAAACCGTTGCTGAAGCTCTTTTCGCCAATTCTAAAGCCCATCTTCGGCGCCAACCATCGCTGGGCCATGGCCCGCGGCGAAGAGAGCCTGAAGATCGAGCTGGCGCGGCGGCATGGTGAGCCGCATGGAGTGCCGCCGAAGGCGACGTTCCGGTAGAGGATAAACAA
This sequence comes from Thermoanaerobaculia bacterium, assembly GCA_035482045.1. Taxonomy (GTDB): domain Bacteria; phylum Acidobacteriota; class Thermoanaerobaculia; order Gp7-AA8; family Gp7-AA8; genus JADGNZ01. The sequence continues at coordinate 104,893 of DATHRD010000049.1, read as the reverse complement.
GTGAGGGCCTAAGCCTAAGCTCGGACTCGCAGGGATTTCGCACTCGGACGGCTCACTCTATCGCCTCCGCTTCCACCCGATCGCGGCCTCCCGACTTTGCGCGGTAGAGGGCAGCATCCGCGGCAGCCACGAGTGCCGGCGGCGTCAACGCGGTCGTTCCGGCGCCGCCCGATACGCCGAAGCTTGCGGTTACGACACCGCGCTCCAGGCCGTCGTGGCGGATGCCCGCTTCGCGAACCTTGGTTCGGAGCGTCTCGGCCTCGGCCTTCGCCGCCTCGAAGGCCACGCCGGGAAGAAGCCACGCGAACTCTTCGCCGCCGAAGCGCGCGGCGAGACCGCCGCGGAATTCGGTCTGCCCGGAGAGAAGCGTCGCAACGGCACGCAAGGCCTCGTCACCGTCCTGATGACCCTGGGAGTCGTTGAGCTTCTTGAAGTGATCGAGGTCGAGCAGCACGAGCGAAACCGGCGAGCCGTCCGCGCGTGCCACCGCACATGCCTCCTCCAGCGCCTCGTCGAAGCGGCGGCGGTTCGCCACGCCGGTCAGGCCGTCAACATACGACAGCGCCCGCAGGCGCTCGTTGGCGACCGCGAGCTGTCGGCTTGCCGCCTCGGCACGCTCCGTTTCCGCGCGCAGGCTGCTCGTACGCTCGGCCACGATCGACTCGAGCTCGGCATGGCGGGCATGCAACGCCGCCAGGCGCAGCCGCACGATTCCCCAAAGAGCGGACGCGAGCAGCGCCAGCGCGATGAGACGCGCCCACCACGTCTCGAACCACCGCGGAACGACGGTGAGCTCGAGCCGTGCCTCGCCGCTGCTCCGGACTCCATCCTCGTTCGCGGCCGTTACCCGGAAGGTGTATGGGCCCGGCGCGAGTTTCGTGTAAGTGGCGACGCGGTTCGATCCGGCGTCGACCCAGTTCCGGTCATACGGATCGAGCATGTAGCGAAACGTCACTCGCTCGGGAGCGCGCAGGCTCAGGGCCGTGTAGCGCAACTCGAGGCGTTGTGTGCCGGGAGGAACGCGCAGCAAGCCTTCGCTGACACGTGTACCGTCGATCAGGGCCTCCTCCACGTGCACGAGAGGCGGGACGTCATTGCGCAGGCGGGCGCTGGGATCGATCACGGCAATCCCGCGCGAAGTGGCCACCCAGATGCGTCCGTCCCTTGAGCACATCGCTCCGTGAAAGGCACCCTCGCATTCCGCGGAAGGCATCCCGTCGACCGTTCCATACACGGTGCCTGACAGATCAGCCTTCGCTCCTTGCATCGCCGCCATCACATGCTCGCGCCCGACTCGATAGACCCCGCGATTGCTCGTGAGCCAGAGGTCCGCGCCTGGACCTGGGTCGACGACCTCAAACACCACGTCGTCGTGCAATCCCGCGCGTCTGGTGAGCGATCGCACGGAGCCATTCGCGAGATCGAGACGCCCGAGGCCACCCCCGGAGGTTCCGATCCACACGCCTCCCCCCTCGGCATCCATCGTAAGGCTGAACACACGGTCGCTTTGGAGACCTCGGCCTACACCCGCCACAAGGCTGACGCGCGCTCCGTCGCCGCTCACGCGCCAGAGTCCGGCGCCATCCGTTCCGACGAGGAGGCTCCCATCGGGCAGCGCGAGAAGAGGTCGGAGCTGCCGATCATCGAACTCCTTGATGCGGACGGCCCGGCCGCCCCGTACAAGCGCGAGACCCGCGGACATGCTCACCCAAAGACCTCCGTCCACGGTCTCGACGAGTGCCCGCACGCGATCGTTCGGCAGACCAGCGCCGCGCGTGTCGATCCTTTCCACGAACTTTCCGTCTCGAAATCGAGCGACTCCACCGCCGTCGGTCCCCACCCACAAGCTGCCGTCGTGGCTCTCGATCAGTGCATAGACCGCGTCGTGCGGAAGTCCGTCAGCCTTCGTACGGCATCGCACCGGACCCGGAAGAACCTCGCAGAGTCCGCCGCCTTCCGTCCCAACCCATACGTGCCCGTTCCGAGCTTCGAGAATGGCGCGGATGGTGTCGACAGGCAGTCCCTCTTTCCGCGTGAACGAGAGGCATCGCGTGTCGCTCAACCTGACGAGCCCGCCCGTGGTCCCGACCCAGAGACTTCCTTCACGATCTTCGATCATGCCCCGGACGCCGGGGCTGGGCAGTCCCTCCGCCACTCCAATGACCTCGACGCTCTCCGCTCTCCAGCGCGCAAGCCCTCCGTCGGTTCCAATCCAGAGGCTTCCGTCGCGGTCGCGGCGCAGCGTGCGGATGAAATCGCTCGGCAGGCCGTCGTGCGTGGTCACGGTTCGCACAATGGCTCCCGCACGCCACGCGGCCAGACCGCCGCCGTCGGTTCCGATCCATAGCGTGCCATCCGGGTCGCGCAAAAGGGCGCGCGCGACGTCATTCGGAAGGCCCTCGCGCATCGTGATCCTCTGTTGCACTTTCCCGTCGCGCCAGCGCACCACTCCTCCACCGTGGGTGGCAACCCAAAGGCCGCCAGCGCCGTCATCCGCGATCGTCCAGATCCTGTCACTGGGCAGGCCGTCGCGAGTCGTGAAGCGGGTCACCGTTTCGCCGGCGATGCGAAGCAGACCACCTCCCGCGGTGGCGATGAAGAGCACTCCGTCGGGGGCGGCATGGAATTCCCGAATCCGATCCGATCCCAGCAACTCCGTGCGAAAGGCCTCGATCCGCCCGTTTCGCAAACGTGCCATCCCTCCGCCGTAGGTGCCGATCCACAGCGTGCCGTCCGGCGCCGCGTAAAGAGACGAGATGAACGGGACGCGGAGCGCGGGCGCGGTCTGGCGATCGCTGGTGACGAACCGCACGCCGTCGAAGCGTGCCAACCCCTCCTCGGTTCCCATCCACAGGTACCCGTCTGTCGTCTGGACGATGGCATTGATCGTGGTCTGCGGAAGGCCGGACTCATTCGTCCATACCGAGAGTCGCGCCTGCGTCAGCGCCCGTCCTGTGTCGAGCGCGAAGGCGCTGAACCCGAGGAAGAGCAGGGCGATCAGCACGAGAGCGAGGCGTCCGCGCGCGTCATCCGGGAGCGCATGACTGGCCTTTTTCGATCGTACACTGGAGCGCTGACGCATGAGTCCCACCACGGAGGCACGGGGAGCCCTTCGTGCCATCGTATTGTGAGCCCAGTCTACAGAGATCTCCCCCGTGAGGCGGTAGTCCTCCGTTACTCCTGTGTCTCAGTGGTTGATCGGGTTGTCACCCGGGCGGAAGCCCCATCCGCACTAGCTTAAACGCAACGCCTACGGCCAAACGCCGCGATAGCGGCGGCGGAAGGTAGCCAGGGGTGCGAGCGCTTTTTGCGAGCACCCCTGGTAACGAGGCCCCATGGTTTTTGTGCCGCGTCAGCGGCACTGGAGTCGAGTAGAGTCACACTCGTCCGATGACGTCCAGTGCCGCTGACGCGACACGACATGCATTGACATCGATGACCAGGGGCGCTCGCAAGCGCTCGCACCCCTGGCTACCGTCTTTTGGCCGCTATCGCGACATACACAGCAGGGAATCCCGAGAGGACGCCAGCGTAAGTTAGTGCATATGGGCGGAACCCGGCAACCTCAGTTCTTTGGCACCGGCAGCGCGTCATCGCGCTCCGGAGTCATCACGGGTACTGACCACTGCCCCTGCGACAGCTTCAGTTCTCCGACGAGTTTCCCGTTTTCGATGAACGAGATGCTCTTGTAGGGCCGTTTGGGGATCCACACGGCGAGGTAATTCTTCACGGTGTACGACGCCGTGCTCCGGGGATCGTGAAACCGGTAGCGAAACGTCAGTTGGTGATCTGTCTCGCTGATCTGTTCCACGTCGAAGACTTTGTTCATGTCGCCGGGGGCGGCCATGACGCGGCCGACGACGAGGATCTGTTCCGTCGCAAACATCTTCGCGCCGGGTGCAAACGGGCGCGTGCTGAAATTCGTCGGCGCGGGGTGAAACAACGCCTCATAGTGGGCAGGCGTCTGAATGAGGGCGTAGAGCACGCCCTGTTTTTTATCGTCCCAATTTACGAGAAAATTCTGGTAATCACTCACGCCGATCCGTCGATATGCGATCGCGTGATCCTCGGCCAGGGCAGGCCCCGTCATCAATGAAGAAACGCCCGTCAGGGCGACCACGGCCAGCAGCAACGGAATTGCGAGTCTGCTGCTCATCGTACTCATGCGGGTCATTCCAAGCTCTTAAAGGAAAACTGGCTATCGAACGCACCGCATTTGGCAGACTCCGTCGTCCCCTTGGGCAGGAAAATGGACACAACGGCTTGCTTGTATGGCTCGTCAAAGACGATCTTCAGCTCAGAGCCCGGCTGGCCGCCAAAGCGGACAATCAAGAATTCCGTGCCGCTTGTCCCCCCTCCGCAGATTCCTCCGAACCTGCCCCAACCGTCCGAGAACTCCGTCGATTTCTTTCTGCACTCGAGCTTCCCGTTGGCGTTGACAATGCTGCCGTGGCAGTTCGCCGCGTCCGCCAGCGTGGTCGTGCGCCACTGCCCATCCGCCATCTGGCAATTCGCCAGAAGTATGCCGTCGGCGACGTACTCGTTCTTGCAGCTTCGTTGATAATCTCCGGGCGGCAGCACCTGAGGCGACAACTTGACGGTCAGGCACTGTAGTTTCCCGTCCATATTCGCGATGTCACCGCGGCAGTTCTGCGGATTTGCCAGCGTGGTCATCCGCCATTGCGCATCCGGCGTCTTGCAGAGAGCCACAAGGTTCCCGTCGACGATGCTCGCTTCCCTGCAGCTCTCCTGGTAACTCCCGGGCGGTGGCGTCTGCGCCGTAGCCGGCAACGCGGTGATGAGGCTTACTGCAAAGCCGACGACGGCGATGGTGGAAGAGAGAAGAGACAATGTTTTCTGTCGCATGGGTTTCGGACTCCCTGATGTGAGCGTTCGTGACCGGGATTCCGTTCACGAGCCGCGATGAATTAGTCCAGATTCGCGTAACTGAATATGAGATTGTCGCTGAACGCATCGCAGGTAATCGCGTACGTCGACCCCTTTGGAAGGATTACGTGGATTTTCGACGGATAGCGCTTGTCCCATTCCATCTTCACCAGCGAGTCTGCCCGGCCCCACATCCGAAGCATCAGGTGTTCCGCGCCAATCTTCCCGTCGCACTCACCTCCGAAGGTGGCCATGCCTTCACCGGTCTCCGTGGTGTTCCCCGGCGGCTGACCGGCCACGCATTGGAGCCTGCCATTGACGTTCGCGATGTCGCCGCGGCAGCTCTGAGCGTTAGGGAGGTTTGTCACCCGCCATTCCCCATCCGACATGCGGCAATTGGCCAGCAGCGTGTCATTGTCGCCGACACTGGCATCCTTGCAGGTTTTCTGGTAGCTGCCTGGCGGCACAAACTGCGCCCCAGCCGGGAACGCGACCATAACCAGGCAGCCGAAAAGCACAAAAAGCACAAATCTCCCGAGCGGGATGCGCATGAAGAGTTCCTTTCACAACCGAGAATCACGTTCCACCGGCGAGGAACGATCTGCTTCGAATGGTACCAAGCTTACTCTTCGTCAGCAAGTGCTTCGCGGGCACGCCGCGTACCACTCCCTTTCGGGCCGTATCCGTCGTATCGTGTGGGGCGATGGCCTCGTTCGATGCTCTTCTCGCCTGGCTCGTGTCCGTTGTTGGCGTCGCTACGGGAGCCGCCTACATTCCGCAGGCGTTGCGGATCTGGAAGCGCGGGAGCTCGGACGACGTGTCGATCCTGACCTATCTGCTCTTCCTCGGAGGACAGATCGTCTACTTCGTGTACGGCGTCCGTATCCGCCAGTGGCCGCTGATCGTCGGCATGGCGGCGAACATCGTCGGGAGTCTGGCCGTGATCCTGAGCGCGCTTCGGTTTCGCACCGGAAAGCGCGGCCCGCAGAATCCGATTTAGTGCATCCGCCGGCCGACGATGAATTTCACGATGACCCGATCCGATGCCTGTCTGAGGTCGTATCCGATGCCGGCGTTGAACTCCCAATCAGGCGAGAGGTTCAGATCGATCGACGGAAAGATCTGATGGGATTGCTCCGCGGACGGATCGAAGTGCGACAGAGGACCGAATGCGCCGTAATACTCGATGCCCGCCGCCACCTTCGGCGTGACATCAAACTTCACGTTCATAGCGGGAGCGAGCTCGAATCCTCGTCCTGCGTTCGCGCCATGCAGTGATTTCTCGAGCGCGGGATTGAAGGCCACGTACCAACGGCCGAGGGTCTTGTCGATGATGGGACGGACCTCCCACGACCAGGTATCATCGGCATACCGCGCACGGACGTAACCGATCTCCGTCGACAGGCTGACGCCCACCGGCCACTTCCACTCCGGCGGGACACGGACCCGCGGCCGGATATGGTCACCGACGTAGCTCCAGCCCTGCCCCGAACCGGCCGTCGTGAAGACGTAGAACCCCGTCTCGAACCAGTCGTTGAAGCCGTGCGTCAGCTCCAGCGTCTCCCGCACCGCATGGTCCTCGCCCCGAGCGGTGACGTTGCTGTGTACCTCCACCATCGTCATGCCCGGCGCCACGGTTTCCGCACCGTAGACCTGGATCTCATAGTTGTCCTGCCCCCGTGCCGCGGCGGCGAGCAGAAGGAGAGCGGCAAGCCCAAGCCATCTCGTGCCTATCATTTCAAGATCGCAACGACTCAATCCTCTCTGTGCCGGTAGCCGGGCCTGCCGAGCGACAACGTTGATCTGTCTCCCCTGATCCGAGTTGTGGCTCGAAATGCAACACGCGCGCCGGTTACCCGCTGATGATGTTGTGCACTTCGATGAACTCCGGCGTACCGGGATCGACGCCCACCTCGGCGAGGATCGGCATCAGCGCGTCCCCGAAGCGCTCGAAGTTTTCGTGACCGTCCCAGATATCGGAGACACGCAGCTGATCGGACGGTCCAAAGCAGACGTGATAGAGCCGCCCCGGCGGTGAACCGGCGCCGGCCGCCTTCAGACGTTTGATCACCTCATCGTACTTCTCGGCTGACATCGACGCGGGAGTGAAGCGAACGACAAATGCCATGTTGATCCTCCTTCTTGTTACCGCGGATTACTGCGGATCATCCGCTTTTTCACCTCCGTCCGACAACTCGGTACGGCTCCGGTGGTCCGCTGGCGTTGAGCTTCCATCCTCATGGATCGAGCGGCACCAACGCGGGTATAGAATTAAGACATGCGAAAACTGATTTACGTCGCGCTGCTGGTCGTCGTTAGCTTTGGTTGCGAGCCGCAAATCAAGTATTTCAACGCGCAGCCATCCTCGGTGGCCTGTGGCGCGATCGTGACTCTGAACTGGGGAATCTCCGTCGGCGACGGCGAGATATCGGCCGATCAGCCGGTCGTGCCGTCGCTGAATCCCCCTCAGAAGGTGAACACCCAGGGATCGAGGACGGAGCAGGTCACCAAGACGACGACCTTCAAGCTGGCGCTGCCATACGGCGGGGAACAGACGGCGACGGTGACCGTGAACCCGGCATGTACCTGCGGCAATACGATCCTCACTTTCACGGGCACTTGCTTCTCGGCGAGTCAGGGACCGACATACACCACCCAGACGGTGCCCGCGAACCCCATCGCCGGCAATCTGATGACCCTGCTGAGCGACGCCGATTTCCCGATCCACGTTCAACACGCCAACGCGGACATCGCCATGAAGGCCGGCGGCGGGCCGTTCGGTGCGCTGCCCGCGGTCCCCACCACCGGCGACTACATGATCTACGTCCCGGGACAGGCAGGGATGATGGTGTGCGCGACCGCCACCGGCCCGCTCGGGGGAGGACAAGCGCCGGCGCCGGTGGTACACCTGACGGTGGTACCGACGTGTCCGCCGTGATGCTGGACTGGCCGTTTGTAAGCACAGAGTCCAGCGCGGTCATCCATGTAGAATTGCCGGCCACCGCCGCATGTGGTTCAACTCCTTCTCGTTTCTCTGGTTCCTCCCAACAGTCCTCATCGCTTACTACGCCATTCCGTCCTGGCGTGGCCGCAAGATCGCACTGCTGATCGCCAGCTATTTCTTTTACGCCTGCTGGAACCCGCCCTTCGTACTCCTTCTCGCGGCGTCGAGCCTGATCGACTACACGATCGGCAGATCGCTCGGGCGGATTGAAAGCCCAGGCAGGAGGAAGCTCCTCGTTGCCACGAGCTGTCTGGCGAACTTCGGCGTACTGGCGGCGCTCAAATACGCCGCATTCATTCTCGGCGGGTTCTATTCGGTCTCGCACGTCATCGGCGTCACCTCACTGCCGCCGATCCCCGTATGGATCGGCAGGATCGTGCTTCCGGTCGGGATCTCGTTCTACACCTTTCATGGCGTCAGCTACGTCCTCGACGTTTACCGCGGCCGCATCGCTCCGAAGAAGTCACTCATCGACTTCATGCTGTTCATCGCCTTTTTTCCGCAGCTCGTAGCCGGCCCGATCCTCCGCGCCGCGCAGTTCGTGCCGCAACTCGAGACCAGGCGCGAGAACGACCCTGTCGACTGGATGCGTGGCGGCTATCTCATCATCCTGGGACTGTTCCAGAAAGTAGCGCTCGCCGACAACATCGCGCCGCTGGCGAATCTTGTCTACAACGACCCTGGCTCGTTCAACACGCTGGAGTTATGGGTGGGCACGTACGCGTTCGCGTTTCAGATCTACTTCGACTTCGCCGGCTACTCGAACATCGCCATCGGGACGGCGCGTCTGCTGGGCTTCTCGATACCCGAGAACTTTCGCATGCCCTACATCGCCGTCGGATTTCGCGACTTCTGGCGCCGGTGGCACATCTCGCTCTCGACGTGGCTCCGCGACTATCTCTACATCCCGCTCGGCGGCAGCCGGCGGGGGACGCTGAGTACGATCCGGAACCTCTACATCGTGATGGGTCTTGGCGGGCTATGGCATGGCGCGAACTGGACATTCCTCGTATGGGGACTCCTGCACGGCACCTATCTCGCCGCCGAGCATCTGCTGCAGCCGGTATTGGAGCGCGTCCCGAGCGCGATCCGGCAGTCACGCATCGCCGGCATTGCCGCCTCGGTCGTGACGTTTCATCTCGTCTGCCTGGCCTGGGTCTTCTTCCGCGCGCGAAGCGTGAGCGCCGCAGGCTCGATGCTGGAACAGATGCTCCTGCCCAACACGCTGGTCATGAATTTCCACACGCCGATCATGATCTACCTGGCGATCGGCGCGGTGGCGGTGGCCATCGCACTTCTGGCCTCGGGCCGCGATCTGGCCAGGCACGTGCCGGCCTGGGCTTGGGGCGCAAGCGCCGCGATCATGCTGTTTCTAACGATGTTCACCTGGGGCGATGCCAACGAGTTCATCTACTTCCAGTTCTGAGCGCCTGTCCGTTGCTGTCGCCGTCGCGTCGTTTGCGTTCGTGCTGGGCGCTCTGACCATCTCGTACGAGCTTCTCGTACGCAAGTCCGAGGCGCGTTACGGCATGAGGCGCTCCAACGTCGTCTCGCCGCATTCGTCGTCGCCGAAGATCGACGCGTTGGTCAATGATCTTTCTGCCGGAGTGCACTACGCCGTCTACGCGCTGGGCACATCGCGGACGGAGGAGGGCATCCGCAGCGACGTGCTCGATCCGGATGTCGGACTGACGTACAACCTCGGCATGAGCGGGTCTTCGGCGCTCCGCGGTTTCGAGGTCCTCAATCTCCTCAACGAGCGGCCCTCGCTCATCATCGTCGGAGTCACGCCGATGGACTTCACGATCACGGGGATTCTACAAGGCGCGGTCGGTATTCGACTGGCGCGGGATTCGATTGCGTCGCTCCGAGGCACGGAGCGGGAAGAAGAGCGCGGCCCGGCCGCGGCCATGCGCACTCTGACCTACGCGACCTTGCACGGCGCGGCCCCACGCCGGAGGAGGAGTCTGGGCCAGTGGTTCGATCTGTTTCAAATGCACGGCGATGTGTTGAAGTTCATCAACAACGCCGACGCCGTAGCGAAACAGGAGAACCTCTGGATCCGCGGTTTCCTCGGCGTGCCGCGCGTGGCTACGCCTGAGCATTTTCGCGAGTTGCTACCGACCTACATACCGGGCGAATACATCCTCGAACGCGGGCCGCTGTACGCGCAACTGCAGCAGGCCGTGGCATGGCAGCGCAGCCGAGGCACCGCGGTCGTATTCGTTCGAATACCGCTCGCGCCCGTTCCGCGTGAGATCGAAGATGCCACCGGCTTCGATCGCGACATACGACAGGTGGCCGCTCGCTGCGGTGTGCGATATATCGACGGCCGGGCCCTCGTGGGTGACGGGTTCATCAACGACCGCCGCAATTTTACCGATGGTGGTCATCTGAACGTCTCCGGTGCCACCGCATTTTCGCGCGCCCTCGGCGCCGCTCTGCGTTCGCCGAAGGAAGCACCAGCCAAACCCTGACGACGATTCGTCATTCGTTGCGGATCGAATCGCCGATGACTCGCAGCCGCTTGCGGGCGGCATCGAGCCTGGCGATCTCACGTTCGACCTCTTTGTCGGACTCCGCCACTCCCCAGCCAGCTTAACTGACTGGGGAGTGGTGTCACTCTTCCACTCAGTGGTGCTGCGTCTGGTCGAGGAAGGTCTCCCAGTCCTTCTGCAGCTTGGCGTGCGACTTCTGCTCGAGATAGACCATGTGCCCAGACCAGTAACGCTCGTAGCTGATGTTCGCTCGATACGCGGCGGGAAGCATGAGCTCGTGCATCGTGTATTCGGCCTGGTAGTACGGTGTCGCGAGATCGTAGTAGCCCTCCATCACCAAAACCTTCAGGAACGGATCGCCGACGATGGCCGCGCGCAGCGGCGTGATCTCTTCCTGGAAACCCTGCGCCCCGCCGGGAGCGGGCGTCGCGCCGGACGACCTCCACATGAACATGCCCGACTGCTGCGCCGAAACGTAATACGGTGTGTCCGTCTTGTAGTCGAGCTCCGTCCGCATGTAGTTGTTGAAGGCCATTGTGAAAGGGCCCGTGGTCGCGGTCGAAGCCGGGTCGCTGCCGCCACCACCGCCGCCGCCGCGGCCACCCGGGAAGCCCGGCTCGGGAAGCTTGTACCGTCCATCGAGACGGCCTACGCGCAACCCCTGATCGAGCAGCAGGTAGTGGTCGAACGTGCCGACGTCGATGCGCAGGTTGAATTCGTCGACGATCTCCTTCGAGAGGCCGGTGTACTGCGACAGCCGCTCGACGACAGCCCGATGTTCCTGCTCGCTCATCGAATCGCCACGGGAGAGGGCGGCGGCGTAGTCCGTAATGGCCCATTGCTCCGCCTTCTGCAGTGGTGGACAGGGCGCGTCCGGATTCCCCTGACAGCCGTCGATCGCTTTCTGTAGATCGGGAGAGAGCTTGTGATGGTAGTAGGCGATGGCCATGAACGTCGGAACGTTCCATGGATAGGCCGTGTCATTCGTGGGCGAGAAGGAGAGCGTCTGGAAGTTGAGCGCCATCGAGAGCAGGCCGATCCCGTTGAAGACGATGCCGCGGCCGGCCAGATAACCCGCCACACCCGCCGAACGAGTCGTTCCGTAGCTCTCACCGAACAGGTAGAGCGGCGAGCTCCAGCGCTCGTTTCGCGAGATATACATGCGAATGAATTCGCCGAACGCCTCGATATCACCCTCGGGGTTCTCGAACTTGCGCGCCGCGGCGGCGTCGGCCGGCCGGCTCCAACCCGTGCCGATGGCGTCGACCATCACGATGTCGGTCCGGTCGAGCGGCGTGTACGGATTGTCGTGGAGACGGAACGGAGGCTGCGGCATCGCGCCATCGGGTTGCATCACGACCGTGCGCGGGCCAAGCGCTCCGATGTGCAGCCAGAGCGAGGCCGATCCCGGTCCGCCGTTGTACGCGAACGTCAGCGGGCGCTTCGCCGCCTCGCTTCCGTCGACCGTGTAGGCGACATAGAACATGAGCGCTTCTGTCTTGCCCTCACCATTCTTGATGGGCATACGGCCGGCCGTGGCGGTGTACCGAATGGCATGACCGTTCACGGTGACCTCGTGGTGGGTCACGTTCGGCGCGCTCTCGTGCATGTCGAAGTGAAAATTCGTATTCGTCGCCCCACCGGGGCCGCCCTGTTGGGCCTGCTCCGGTTCGGATCGCGCAGGCTGCTGTCGCTCCGGCTCCGGCTCCCGCGCGTGAGGCGCCTCAGGCTCGGCCTTTTCCGGTGCGGTTGCTGCTTTCGATGGCGGTGTCTCCGTCGACCTGCGTTGGGCAGAGCGCGGTTGATCCGTCGATTGCTGCGCAACTGCCGGAAGGGCCAGGGCGCCGACGAGAAGCGGAGAAACGAGAATCGCGAACGTTTTCATCATCACCTCATATCGCTCGAACCATGAACGTCGTGCTGGTCTCCAGCGGCGCAAAAAATATCACATGGTTTCGGAACCGCATCCGCATGCGCGGCCGAGATGCCAGGATTGCGTTGGAAACGGAGGCGGAGTCAGGAAGGTGGAGCCGGCCGCGAGAAGGGCGTCCCGCCAGCACTGTCGTCAGAGCTTGGCATAAGCCTCTCTTTATCAGAGGCTTACACGTGCGCAAATCTGGTATTGCCTTCGCAATAATCAGGGGCAAGGAGGTTCACCATGACATCCTCAGGAAAAAGCAAGCTTCTGGCAGGAATGCTCACTGCTGCCCTGCTCCTACCGGCCACAACCGCATTGGGAAATGACTGGTCCAAGCCGCAGAGCAGAACCAAGGGCGAGGTAATCGGCGCAGCCACAGGCGCTGTGGTCGGTGGCCCGCCGGGAGCAGTCGTCGGCGCCATGGTCGGCAATGGCGTGCAGTACGCAAGGCGCCAATACGCGCTGCGCCATTACCCCCATCATCGAAGGTACTGACCGTTCGTCCTGGTCAGCGCGCACGCGAGGGGCGAGAGCTCGCCCCTCGCCATGATTCGACGCCGCCGTACGTGTCCGGTTAGAACGGTCCGGATCACAGCGTACATGGGCAGAATCACAGTGTGCACGGTCCCAATCACAGCGTACACGGGCAGAATCACAGCGTGAACGGTCCCAATCACAGCGTGAGCGGGGCGAATCACGGCGTGAGCGGGGCAAATCACGGCGTGAGCGGGGCGAATCACAGCGTGAGCGGTCCGAATCACAACGTGAACGGCCCGAATCACAACGTGAGCGGGGCGAATCACAGCGTGAGCGGTCCGAATCACAACGTGAACGGGGCGAATCGCAACGTGAACGGTCCGAATCACAACGTGAACGGGGCGAATCGCAGCGTAGACGGGCAAATCACAGTGTACACGGGGGCGGGTCACAGCGCGCCATGAGTTGCCAGGCTGACCGTGACCGAAACGATCGTGCCGCGCGGCGCGCCGCGGAAACCCTGTTCGCACGCAGGCCCCTCGCTCGGTGGGAGAACCTCGGACGCAAACTGTCCCGTGGGCAGCCTCAGGGTGCAAAAACACCGTCGTGTAACAGACGCGCAAGGAGAAAATCGGCGCCGCGGTTGTTCACGTGAGCACGGTCGGCGAAGTTGTCCGGTGACCCGCCGGCAGCGATGTAGTTCCGAACGCGCAGGGCCGGATCGACGCGTTGCGCGCGCTGATCGATGGTGCGGATGAAGTCATCGAGGTTCACGGTATTCATCGGGTCCAGGTATGGCGCAAGGACCAGCCGCACCTCGATACCGCGCTCATGCAGCAGCCGCACCGTCCGCTCGAAGGCATCGAGATTCGATGCAGAGACTCGCAACAGCCGCGGCGGCATCGAAGCCGGCCGGAGGAGCTCCGGCGGAATGGTGTTTTGCGCGTTCCATCCCTGATCGGAGCGGTGCAGGTAATACAGCGACCGGAGAAACATCTCACTGTCGTAAGCAAGGAGCCGGAAAACGCGGCCCGTCTTCGCCGCCAGGGGATGTTGTTCAGCATAGAGCGCGCGCATGCGCGGGGAGATATTCGCGTAGGTGCGGAGCTCCGATACGAGGCTCATCGGCGCAGTCGTGTTCGTCACTTCCAGAACGACGATGCGTGGCGGACGGTTGCGGTCGAGGTAGTCGCGCAGCACTTGCTCGGCGATCCGGGACGAGAGCGCGTTGTAGGAAAGGTTCAGCGTTTCCTGCCCGGTGAGCTCCCGGATACGCGGTGCATAGAAACTGTCGACACCGCGCGAGTCGCCGACAATCAGGATCGCAGCGCGTTCATTGCCGCCGTAGACACGCGAGAAACGGAATTGGCTGCGCCTTAGAAGCGAGCTCAGGGCTACGTCGCCAGCGCGGTCGCCGGCCAGCACGATCGCAACCAGCACCAGAAGCCACACCGCTGTTCGCCGGACGTCCCTCATCAGAATTGAAAATAGATGAAGCTGTTGCCGGAGAAGGTTCCGAAAAGAAGCACCGCCCAGAGACAGGCCGCGGCAAACGCAAGGCGCATGGCGGGCGAGACGGACGGAGCATGCGCGGACACCGCGACGGCATCATCTGCCGCCGGCGCAAGGATCGGTCGCCGGCGCTTCGGCAGGAAGCTGATGAGCTCGAACAGCATCAGCATGGCGATCAAAGCCGCGCATTTGAAGACGAGAACTTTCTGGTCGACCGACGCCAGGCTCATGTCCCGCATCTCACCGATGTGCCGCAGGATCTGCCATGCCTGGCGGAACGACCCCGCGCGGAAGAAGACCCAACTCAAGCACGTAAGGTGGAAGACGAGCACGATCAGCAGGGCGTCGGAAACGAGTGTCGGAATTCTGAGCAGCCGCCGGGTGCGCTCGTACAGAGGTCCGATGACCCGCTGCACCGTCAGATAGGTTCCGTGCAGGGCACCCCAAGCCACGAACGTCCAGTTTGCGCCATGCCACAACCCGCCGAGAAGCATCGTCAGCATGAGGTTGCGGTACGTGAACAGCGTGCTGCCGCGGTTGCCGCCGAGCGGGATGTAGAGGTAGTCGCGGAGCCAGCTCGACAGCGAGATATGCCAGCGAGTCCAGAACTCGCTGAAACTGCGCGAGAAGTATGGCCGGTCGAAGTTGATTCCGAAGTCGAACCCGAAGATCCGCGCCAGCCCGATGGCGATGCTCGAGTAACCGGAAAAATCGCAGTAGATTTGAAACGCATAGAAATAGACACCGAGCAAAAGCGACAGCGCGGAGTGCTCCAGTGGACTTCCGAAGCGCACATCGACCAGGGGCGCCAACGAGTCGGCGATCACGACCTTGCGCACGTAGCCGGACAACATCATCGTCAGGCCCGATAGAGTTCGCTCGTAGCTGAATCGGTGGTCATACCGCATCTGCGGGAGCATGCGTGAGGCCCGCACGATCGGGCCGGCTACGAGCTCCGGAAAGAAGACGACGAAGGTGGTGAACTTCAAAAGATCGCGTTCCGCCGGCTCCGTTCGGCGGTAGACGTCGACCGTGTAACTCATCGTCTTGAACACATAGAACGAAATGCCGACCGGCAGCACGATCTGGAGTGCGTCGTACGTCACGTGCAGACCGAGGGCCGTGCTCATCTCGGCCGCCGAGGCCGCGAAGAAGTTGAAGTACTTGAAGAAGCCCAGCAGCCCGAGATTGACGGCGATGCTGATCACGATCAGACGGTGCCGCAGTCGATCGTCGCGCTCGTTCTCAAGGAGGATACCGATCGAGTAGTCGACCAAGGCCGAGAAAATGAGCAGAAAAACGAACCGCCAGTCCCACCATGCGTAAAAAACGATGCTGCCGATGAGCATCACCCACAAGCGAACGCGGCCGGACGTCGCCCAATAGCACGCGGCGAAAACCGGAAGAAAAAGCAGGAACGCGAAGCTGTTGAAGAGCATGGCCCGGTTTCGCGACTCCCAAGGATAGCAGCCTCCGTCGAGCGGACCGCGCATGCCACAAAGCGGTTTACCGTGTGCGTTCTTTTCGGGATGCCTTGAAGACGACCAGGTGCGCTGGCGCGCCGGCGCCCTCCCTTACCCCCGCTTGTCGGAGGTTCCGGAAACGCGCGTTCCACATGCAGCCCCGCGCTCTGCGCAGCGCTCGTCGCGGCGCTGCACTGGATTGCTTAACGCGCCACCGGAACGCAGCTCTACTGAGGCCTGGCCGCTCTGCGACGTGGTGGCACCGGGGGCAGCTTCTGATAGACGAATGCGTCGGCCAACATCGCCGACGCTCCCCCGGGGATCTGAACGCTCACGGTCGATGAGCTCGGCGTACCGGCAGGAACGACGGCGGTGAGAACGTTCGGCGTCAGGACGGTCACGCTCGTCGCCGCGGCGTTGCCGAAGGTGACGGTGGTCCCCGCCACAAAGCCGGCGCCGGAGATGACGACGGGAGTGCCGCCCGCCGCGCTGCCCGATCCGGGTGAGACCGCGGTCACGATCGGGCTCAGCGCGCCCCCCTGCGTGACGGTGAGGGTAATCGGTCCAAAGTCGCCCGAGTAGAAGTTCCAGATGAGAAAGTGGATGGTCGTTCCGGCCGTCAGGACCGCGGTGGTTTTCCGTCCCGTCGAGCAGTCGGAGGGGACGACGTCGATCGACTGTCCCGACAGGGCCGGATTCTGGTAGCAGAATCCGCTGGCCGTGTAAGGCCCGCACGCCGCTCCGGTATAACCGACCATCGTGGCGCTGGCCTTCGAGCCGCAAAGAGAGAAGTCGTAGCTTCCGCTGACCGCGGGGGTGAAGCTCAACCAGACCGTCCGTTGAAGTCCGAAGGGGACGCAGGGCAGTCCGTTCACCGGGTCGGAGACCTGCCTCGATGCAACCTCGGTGTTGACGGTGACGCTCCAGGGAAACGGTCCGCCCCCCGGAATCACGATCGGCGTGGCGCAGGAATCGCCCACATCCATCACGTCGATCTCGACGGAAGATGCTCCGATGGCCCCGTTTGAATCGATGGCCCGCAGCGTCACCGGGAACCGCCCGGATCGGTCGAACGTATGCGAGGCCGGCGTACCGTTGGCCGCGGGAATGACGTCCCAGGTATCAGGGAAGATCCACGAGAGCGAAAGAGGATCGGAGTCCGGATCGGTCGCCGATCCATTGAACGCCAGCGTGGTCCCGCGTTGAATCTGCATCGAGGCCGGGGAGTTGATAGTCGTGACCGGCCGATGGTTCGTCACGCCGGTGATCGTCAACTCCCACATTCCGCGGCCGTGTGTGGCCGCGCGCAACGCCGAGCCGTCGTCGAGCGCCTTCAGATCATCGACGCCGACCGCGGGGAGACCGGTCCCGAAACGCGACCACGACCCTCCCCCGTCCGTCGAGCGATAGACGCCGACGTCGGTCCCGCAATAGATGGTGCTCGAGTCGGTCGGATCGACGAGGATCGTCTGCGCGGAGAATGCGGGAAGACCGTTGCTCGCGGCCGTCCACGAACTCCCGCCGTCGGTGGTTGTGTATACCGGCGGCAACAACATACCCGCGGTGGTCAGCCAGGCGCGATTCGAATCGAGCGGATCGATGGCGATGCTGGTGACGGCTTTCACGGGAAGACCGTTCACGGACATCCTCCATGTCGCTCCACCGTCGGTGGTCCGGAAGACCCCGCCGGCGTTGCTCAGCGACACGAGAATGATTTTCGGATTGGACCTGGAGACGGCGATGGCGGCAATGGTGCGGTCGGTACGCCAGGTTGATCCATCGACGGTTGTCGTCGGCAGCGGAATCCACGATTCCCCGCTGTCAGCCGATTTCCAGAGCCGGTAGGAGGGCGTATAGATAATCGCCGGATTCGACGGGTCGTTGGCAACGAGCGTACGGAAGGGAATGCCCTCGCCGGGCTGGAAGAGCGGAGTCGTGGTGCGGAAACTGGGGGCGGCCACGCCTGCCTCGACCGTGCGCAGCAGGTTCTCGTTCTGCGTCGAAACGTAGACGACCGAGGGGGCGGCCGGGTTGACCAGACAACCGATGCCGTCGCTCCCGACGATGGAGTCCCAGGACGTGCCGCCGGCGTCAGGGCGCCGGATGGTGCCGTTGTCCTGCAACCCTCCGAAGATGCGGTTCGCGCTCGTCGGATCATTCGCGACGAAATAGAACTGCCGCGTCACCAGGCCGTCGTTCCGCGGCGCCACGTGCACCGCGTTGTCGGCGGAGGTCCAGATCCCGCCGTCGTTGGCGATGTAGAGGAGCCCTGCCGCGTCGTAGCGCATGTCGTGCGCATCACTGTGAACCGTGGTACCGCTGAACGCCGGCGTCGCCCACGTCTGACCGCCATCGGTCGTTCGGGCGTAGCGGACTCCGCCCGTCAGAACCGTGTTCGGATCCGAGGGATGGACGACGATCGTGTTGTCGTATCCGGCCTGCGGCGAGAGGAAGTTGTTGACGGGCGAGTTCTGGGCAAGAGACGTGTCGGCCCATGAAGTGCCGCCGTTCGTGGTCTTGTAGACATGACAGATTTCGACGCCTGTGGTGGTGTCGAGGGTCGACAGAGAAGCGTAGAGGGTCTGCGGGCTCGAAAGGGCGACAGCCAGAGAAATGCGGCTCAGACGGTCTTGCATCGTCGACACGGGAAGTCCCGTGGCCGCCGCCACGAACGTCTTGCCGCCGTCTGTCGACTTGAGGACTGTCGGTGAGCTGAACACAAGAGGCGTCGAGCTCGTGCAGCCTGCCTTGGTGCAATTGGCGCCGTCCCAGGTCGCTGCATAGATCACCAGCGGGTTCGAAGGATCGCGGACGAGATCGGCTACTTCGCCGTAGATCGGAGCCGAGATCACCTGGGTCCAGGGACCGGCGATGCCGTTCGTCGACCGATACGCTCCGGCGTTCGTGCCGACGACGAGCTCCAGCGGATTTGTTGGATGAACGGTGATTCGATGAAAGCCGGTGGCGAGGACTGATGGCGGAAGCGTCCACGAGACACCGCCGTCACTCGACGACAGGATGCCGATGCCGGGGATCCGATCGCCGTTCGGTCCCGCCTCTCCCGTACCGAGGTAGATGACAGACGGTGACGAGGGAGCGAGGGCGACCGCCCCGACGGCGAGGTCGGGAATCGTATCCGTCAGCGCTGTCCAGTTCTGACCGCCGTTGGTCGTCTTCCATGCACCGCCGCCTGCCGAGCCAACGATCGCGGCTCCCGGGACGGTCGGATCGGTGGCAACCGAGAGGATGCGCCCCGCGCCGTTGGTCGGCCCGAGACTGACCCAGGCACTGCCGGGGATGGCGTCCGGTCTGATTCTCCCGAGCGCGTGGATGTCGTGCTCCAATTGGTCATGCACGTCTCGTGTTCGACGCAGCAGCAGTTCCGGATCGATCTTCCCGTTGTCCCCGTGGCGCATGAGGTAGTCGAGCGTGCGCCCTTCGAGATCCTCGGGTTCCTCGACCGGCGGCGGATTGTCGACCGCCTCAGCGTTTACCGTGGAGTGGACGGAGGAGACTGCCGGCGAGGACGTCGCCGGCTTTGGAGTCGCGCCAAACACGGCATCGCCGATCAAGAGAAGGAACGCGAATCGCGAGACGGAGGTGCTGACGTTCATCGGTGGAGCCCATTATCACCCCGCCGTCGCCGGCTCGAGCTCGGCGGCCACGGTCTCTTCGGGCGCGTCCAGACGTTTGTGGGTTCGTGCCACCAGAACGTAGATCGACGGGACGACGAACAGCGTGAAGCAGGTGCCGATGATCATTCCGCTGACGAGCATGATGCCGATGCTGTTGCGGGCGCCGGCGCCGGGGCCGCGCGCGAATATGAGCGGAAGGTGGCCCATGACGGTGGCGGCCGTGGTCATCAGGATGGGGCGCAGGCGGGTACCGGCGGCCTCGATGACGGCGGCGAGTTTGTCTTTGCCGGTCTCCTGCAGGTGGTTGGCGAATTGAACGATGAGAATCCCGTTCCTCGACACCAGCCCGACCAGCGTGATCAGTCCCACCTGACTGTAGATGTTCATCGAGGTGAGTCCGAGGAAGGAGAAGAGCAGCGAGCCGGAGAGGGCCAGCGGCACGGAGCCGACCAGGATGATGAAGGGATCGCGGAAGCTTTCGAACTGCGCGGCCAGCACGAGGTAGATCAGAATGGCCGAGAGCAGGAAGACGCCGAGGAACTTCGTTCCCTCGGTGCGCAACTGGCGCGACTCGCCGGCGTAGTCCACGGTGAATCCGCGCGGCAGGATCTTCTGTGCTTCGTCTTCGAGATAGCGCAGCGCCGAGTCGAGCGAGACGCCGGGCGGGATCGCTCCCTGGATGCGCACGGCGTTGAGCTGCTGGAAGCGCTTCAGATCGCGCGGCTCCACGGACGTCTGCAGGGTGGCGAACGTCGACAGCGGAACCAGCTTGCCGTTCGCGCCGGTGATGTACATCTGTGTGAGCTGCTCGGGCGTGAGCCGCTCGCTGCGCTTGACCTGCGGAATCACTTTGTAGCTGCGGCCCTGGATGCTGAAGCGGTTGACGTAGTTGCCGCCGAGGAGGACCGAGAGATCCCGTCCGGCCTGGGTCAGGTCAACGCCTTCGGATCGAAGCTTGTCGCGGTCGAAAACGACACGGGCCTGGGGTTGGTCGAATTTCAGGTCGGTGTCGGCAAACATGAACTTACCGCTGGTGAAGGCTTTCTGCACGAGCTGGTTCGCGAACTCGGCCAACCGGGCCGGCTCCGCGGTGGAGACGATGGCGAAGTCCACCGGAAATCCCTGGTTCCCCGGCAGCGACGGCGGCACGAGCTCGATGGCGCGAATGCCGGGGATCTGCGACGTGGCCGCCGACGCTTCCAGCACCAGTTGGGACGTGTCCTTCTTTCGCTCGTTGTACGGCTTCGCCACCATGCCGCTGAAGCCGCCGGTGGGAGTGATGACCTCGAAGGTGGAATCGGTCTCGGGGAAGGAACGGTAGATCTTGTCGATCTGCGTGGCGAAGAGCTTGGTCTGTTCGATCGTCGAGTTCGCCGCAGCCTGAATGATGCCGAAAATGAAGCTCTGGTCCTCGACCGGCGCCAGCTCTTTCTGGGAGAACATATAGAAAGGAAAGATCAGCGCGACGACGATGACCCATAGCGTCAGCACCACCGGCCGGTAGTTGAGCGTTCCGGCAAGCGTGCGGGTGTAGCGTTCGCGGAGAGCGTCGAAGCGGGCATTGATCCATCCGGCGAAGCCGCGTTCGGTGTCGCCGGCGCGCAGCAGCTTCGATCCCATCATCGGCGAGAGCGTCAGCGCCACAAAGCCGGAGATGAGCACCGCGCCGGCGAGCGTGAACGCAAACTCGCGGAAGAGCGATCCGGTCAGGCCGCCTTGCAGGGCCACCGGGGTGTAGACCGCGGCTAGGGTGATGGTCATGGCGATGATCGGCGCGACCAGCTCCCGCGCCGCGTCGGTGGCCGCCTGCATCGGCGTCTTGCCCATGTGCAGATGACGCTCGATGTTTTCCACCATGACGATGGCGTCGTCGACCACCAGTCCGACCGATAACACGATGGCCAGCAGCGTGAGCAGGTTGATGGTGAAGCCGAAGGTCAACATCAGCATCACCGCGCCGATGAGGGAGATCGGTATGGCGACGACGGGGATGATCACGCCGCGCAGCGAGCCGAGGAAGAGGAAGATGACGAGGATGACGATGAGCAACGTCTCGCCCAGCGTCTTGAGAACCTCGTCGATGGCCTCCTGGATATAGGCCGAGGAATCGTAGGGAACACCCGCCTTCATCCCGGCTGGCAACTGTGCCTGGATCTCCGGCAGGGCCTCGCGCACGTGCTTCATCACATCGAGCGTGTTGGCGGTGGGCAGGACAAAGATCCCGATGAAGACGGCGGTCTCGCCGTTGAAGCTGACTTCCTGATCGTAGGTTTCCGCGCCGAGGACAACGTCGGCGAAATCGCCGAGCCGGACCACGCTGCCGTTCTGTTGTTTGACGACGATCTGCTTGAATTCCTCGACGGTCTGCAGGTTGGTGTTGGCCACGAGGTTGACCGAGGTCATCGATCCCTTCGTGGCCCCGAGCGCGGAGAGATAGTTGTTCGCCGCCAGGGCGTCGTTCGCCATCGACGGAGAGATGCCGAGAGCGGCCATCTTGTCCGGCTTGAGCCAGACGCGCATGGCGAAGGTGCGGTCGCCGAAGATGTCGGCCCGTTGCACGCCGCTGATGGCGCTCAACTTCGGCTGGACGACCCGGGTGAGGTAGTCGGTGATCTGGTTCTGATCGAGCTCGCGGGATGAGAAGCCGAGATAACCGGCCGCGAACTGACTGTCAGTGGTCTGCAGGTCGATGATCGGCGCCTCCGCTTCGGGCGGAAGCTGATTACGGACCTGGGCGACCTTGGACTGGATCTGCGTGAGGGCGGCGTTGGTGTCGTAGTTCAGCTTCAGATGGACGGTGATGGTGCTGACGCCCTGGGCGCTGGAGGATTCGAGGAAGTCGATCCCGTCGGCGCCGGCGATCACGCGCTCAAGGGGGGCGGTGATGAATCCGCGCACCAGGTCGGCATTCGCGCCGACGTAGGCCGTCGACACCACGACGTTGGCCATGTCGCTGCGCGGAAACTGGCGAACGCTGAGCGAGCGGATGGCCTGCAAACCGGCGATGAGGATCACCAGATTGACCACCACCGCCAGCACGGGCCGGCGGACGAAGAGATCGGTGAGTTTCATCAGCTATCTTCCGGACGCGGGCTGGGGTTGTTGCCTGGTTGAACCTTGTTGTTGACGATCACGGCCGCTCCCGGGCGCAGCTTGAATACGCCCGAGGTGACCACTTCTTCACCCGGCTTGACGCCGGTCAGCACCGCCACCTGATCGCCGCGCGCATCACCGAGCTTCACGAATTGCTGGCGCACGCCGTGATAGGTCTTCCCTTCGGGACTCTTCAAATCTTCGACGATGAAGACTGAATCGCCGAAGGGGGCGTAGCTGATCGAGGAGACTGGAACGGTGATGGCCATCGTCTGCGCGCCGCGGGCGAAGTTGGCCTCCACGAACATGCCGGGGTGCAGCTTGCCGGCGCGGTTGGCGAAGGTGGCTTGCACCTGTCCGTTGCGAGTGGCTTCGTCGATGACGGAATCGAAGGCGGTGACTTTGCCGGTCTCCGGCCCACCGCCCGTGTCCGGGGTCACTTCGATGTCGGAGCCAATGGCGAGGCGGGCCATCTCCTGCTGCGGCACGCTGAAGTTCACGTATGCGGGCTGAAACGACTGCAGCGGGACGATCGGCGCTCCGCCGGCGAGATACTGGCCGAGGTTGACCTGGCGGATGCCGAGCACTCCGTCGAAGGGGGCGCGAATGATCTTGCGCTCAATGGTTGCCCGGAGCTCGGCCACATTTGCTTCCGTCGATTTGATTTGCGCCGCCGAAGTGTCATACGTCGCTTGCGGGACGATCCCCGCCGCCAGCAACTGTCTCTGCCGCTCGACATCGCGCTTCGCCAGGTCGCGTGTCGCCTCGGCTGACGCAAGTTGAGCTCTTTCCTGCTTCGCATCGAGCACGACCAGGACGTCGCCCTTCTTCACCGACCGCCCCGACTGGAAGTTGATCTGGTCGACCACACCTGGAAGATCGGCGCTGACGGTGACGCCCTGAACCGCCGCAACGGTTCCGATCGCCTTCAGCGTGGCGTTCCATGCCTCCTGCTTGGCGATGACAGTCGTCACCGCCTCCGGCGGCGGCTGGAACGATCCCATGGCCATAGCGGACTTGATCTGAAAGTACTTGAACAGTCCGATGACCGCGAGAAACACGATCACCACCGCGAGCATGAGAGCCATCCGCTTCTTCATCGGCGGGGATTATAGGGGGTGCAATGGAGCGGACGGATGAACGGCGAGGCCGATGTTCACCGAGTGTTCGCCGAAAGGGGGGGAAGAACGGGCGGACGCGGGGTCAGACCCTTGCTTCTTCGGAGGCACGGGGCAGGCACTGGGGTCAGGCACGGGGTCAGACCCTGGGGTCAGGCACGGGGTCAGACCCTTGGGTCAGGCACGGGGTCAGACCCTTGGTTCTTGGTTTGTCAGCGGGCGGACGCGGGGGCAGTCCCCCTTTTTGTTTCCCACTCCAACGTGGTTTCCCACTCCACCGGGTCAGGCCCTTGGTTCTCGGATTATTCAGCGCGAGGAGGGTGGGATCAGTCCTTGATTCACACGATACTCAGAGCTTCGCGTAACAATTGGCTTAGATCGCCGCGCAACGTTGGCCAGTTGAGAGCTTGAAGACCACCAATGAATCACCGACGCGAGAACGTCATCGCGTCAGGACACACTGACGTCTTGGGCAACGCTGCATCGCGGCTTCATCGCGATCGTATTTGTGTGTTGCAGGATTTCAGGACCGAAGCGTCACGAGAGCGGCATCGAGATATCCGAGGAGATTCCCGCTCTCGCCGAACTCCCGATCGCATCGTCGGATCAGGTTCGAGATGTGCCCCTCGCTTCGCAACCTCAGACCGGCGGCGATCGATCGCAACGTGATGAGCCCTTCATGCCATCCGATCCAGGCAGCAAGCCGTCGGAGCACGCTTCCTCGCGTCTCGCGAATCAATTCTGCGCTCGTGCCGGCAGCCTTCCCCACCGCTTCGACGATTCTGTACATCTTCGGACGCCCGACGGCGCGTTGCGCCCTCGGATGATCGGTCGAGCGCGGCTTCGTTTCGACGACCTTCCTCATCTTGCGCGTCCAGTCCTCCGTGCCGAGATAGATGCCGTTCGTCAGCTTGTTCCAGAGTGAAACATCGTTATCAAGCTTCGCGCAGACGAACTCCTTGTAGTTCGCCCGGGCCTCGTCGCGTTCAGGATGGAAAAACGAGAGCGCAGATTCCACGTCGAGCCAGTCGGGAGCAGCGTCGTACCCAGCGGTGGCTCGATAACTCGACCATTTATAGCCCTCGGGCCTTTCCACCATGTGCGCTCGCACCGGGTTGAGCACAACGTAACGCAGCACCTCGGCGAAGTACGTCTCCTTATCGATCAGAAAAGCCTTGAAGCGGCCCTCGAAGAGATGGCCGCGACGCTTGTAGGTGCGGTTGAACCACCCGGCATACCTGCCGTTGAGCCAATGCATGCCCCGCGAGAGGTTCGGTTCGGGTGTTTGGAAGACCAGATGGAAGTGATTCGTCATGAGGGTGTAGGCGGTGAGGGACCATCCGAAACGGCGAACAGTCTCGCCGAGGAAGCCAAGAAAGACCTTGCGGTCGCGATCGGAGCGGAAGATCGCCCGTTGCTCGTTGCCGCGGGAGGTGACGTGATAGAGAGCGCCGGGAAACTCGATTCGTAGTGGTCGTGCCATAGCACCGCCGAGGATCCCTCGGTCGGGCGGGAGAGCCGAAGAATCTGCAATAGGTGGAGTAAGCGGCGCGAAAACTCCTCGGAATGGAAAGTCGCGGAAAGAATCGCTACGGATCGTAGAGTGCGACTATGGAGAAATACGAGAGCCCGGTCCCCAGGGCCAGTCCGAGGTGGAGGAAAAACGAAGGCCTGGCACCACGAACCTTCGTTCGCATGCGTTCGCATGTGCACTGAAGAACAAAAAAAAGGCCTGGCACAATGAGTGACACTTGCTGGCAGTGGAAACAAAGGCCTGGCACCATGACTCCATGGGATCCAAGGCACCTCTTGCGGGTCGCTATACTCTGTCGAGTGCGGGCTTGCGCCGATGGGCACTGAGGTTCGTCGCATCCGGGAGGGCGTCGATCATGTCTGAATTCGAAGTCTTCGAGATCTCGGATCGAAATCCGTATCTGGCCGGGTTCCGGGCGTGGCTCGACGAATTCGCGCCGAACTTGTGGGAGCGCCTCGAAGACGTGGAGAGCCTGCCTGACGAAACACGGCTTCGAATTCTTCTTCGATCGCTGGAACTGGCCTGCCTCATACAGCGTGTCGGAAACATCACTCTTGGACGCTTCGTGCTTCAGCGTCGTCTCCCGCGAGAGTGGGTTGTTCGCAATATCTCCAAGGCTTCCGAGAGCATCCTTGCTGATCCGGATCAGGAATGGGTGTTTCGGCGCCTCTTCGAGCTCTATTCGACGCTGGATGCTGAGTTACTTCGGCAGTTGGTAAACCGTGCGCAAGAGCACTCGAACCCGGAAGTTCGCGAGGCGGCAAGAGAGTTTCGGGTATGACCCTGCAGCGCCTCCTTGGCATTGACCTGCCGATCATCCAAGCGCCGATGGCGGGCGTGCAAGTCAGCCAGCTCGCCCTGGCGGTCACCGGCGCCGGTGGGCTGGGCTCACTTCCCTGCGCCATGCTCAGCGTTGATGCCATGCGCTCGGAGATCGCGGCGATAACGGCACAGACGGACAAACCGTTCAACGTAAACTTCTTCTGCCACACACCGCCTGAGCCCAGCCCCGATCGGGAAGCGGTCTGGCGAGCGGCCCTCGAGCCCTACTATGAGGAGTACGGCCTCGGCATCGACTCCATCCCCGCGGGCCCGGGTCGTGCGCCTTTCAGTGCCGGCGTCGCTGACGCGCTGGAAGAGTTCAAGCCCGCTGTGATCAGCTTTCACTTCGGCTTGCCTCCCGCCGCGCTGCTGGCACGAGTGAAGGCCTGGGGCTCGAAGATTCTGTCGTCCGCAACGACGATTGATGAAGCACGCTGGCTCGAAGCTCGTGGAGTCGATGCCATCATCGCGCAGGGATTCGAAGCCGGCGGTCATCGCGGAATGTTCCTGTCGGATGATCTGAGCGAACAGGTTGGTACGTTTGCACTCCTGCCGCAACTCGTGCGGGAGGTGAAGGTCCCGGTGATTGCGGCAGGTGGTATCGCGGATGCCCGCGGCGTTGCCGCCGCAATGGCACTCGGAGCCGCCGGTGTACAGGTCGGGACGGCTTATCTTCTCTGTCCGGAAGCGACGACCAGCGCGGTTCATCGCGCCGCGCTCAAAGACCAGACCGCGCGCTACACAGCGCTTACGAACCTGTTTACGGGCCGCCCCGCTCGCGGGATCGTCAATCGCGTCATGAGGGATCTAGGTCCGATCAGCGCGCTTGCGCCTCCCTTCCCATTGGCCACATCCGCCCTCGGCCCCTTGCGCGCCAAAGCCGAGAGCCTGGGCTCCTCAGACTTCTCGCCGCTATGGTGTGGCCAGAACGCAAGTGGATGCAAGGAGATCCCCGCCGCTCAGCTCACCTACGAGCTGACGGCGGATCTGTAGCCTTGGTGCGCGAGCAATTGTGAAAATCGAAGGCCTGGCACCGACCACTGGCAGTGTGAATCGAAGCCTGGCACCAGCACCGAGCGCTGCAGTTGACCCGCGAACTGGGGCGGCGGATCTGCAGCCTTGGTGCGCGGCAAGTGTGAGAATCGAAGGCCTGGCACCGGCCACCGGCGTGTGAAAATCGAAGGCTTGGCACCAGCCACCGGTGGGGCTATGGTACCAAGCACCGGCAGTGGCGAATCGAAAGCCTGGCACCGGCCACCGCCTTACGGGGGATGTGATGAGGCACACGTCGCGGTTGCGGGGTCGCGGGGTTGCGAGGTCTCGCGGTTGCTGAGTTGCAACGTTGCTGAGTTACTCAGCAACCCAGTAACCCCTGCAGCATTCGAAGGCTAACGCCTCTATCATTTCCTAGCCGCGAGACCGCGAGACCGCACAACCGCACAACCGCGCTACCCTATGGAGAGAGGAGTTCAAGAATGACGCGTTCTCATCTCGTCTGTCTCATCGCCATCACGGCGTTCCCCCTCCTCGCCCGCGCGGAGGAGCCCTTCACCGTCGGGACAGCCTCGGCGGCGCGCGGCCAGAAAGTGGCCGGGACGATCGAGGTACCCGCGGGGGTGGACGCGGCGCTGAGCATCCCGGTAGTGGTCGCCAACGGCGCTCATCCCGGTCCGGTGCTGGCGCTCGTTTCCGGTCTGCACGGAACGGAGTACGCGTCGATCATCGCCCTGGAGAAAGTGATCGAGCGGCTCGATCCCACGACGCTCTCCGGCACGGTGATCGTCCTCCCGCTCGTCAACGTCCGTTCGTTCGAGGAGAAGGTCGCGCACGTCAATCCGGTCGACAACAAGAGCATGAACCGCTACTACCCCGGCCGAGTGGACGGGACGCAAACCGAGCGGGCGTCATACCTGATCACGAAGCAGGTCGTGGAGCGGTGCGACCATCTCATCGACCTCCACGGCGGCGACATCGATGAGAGCCTCCGTCCGTACGGCTACTGGACCGTTACGGGCAATGCGCAGCAGGATGCCCTCTCGAAGCAACTGGTTCTCGCATTTGGCCTTGATCACATCATCATCGCCGCCGACCGGCCGAAAGATCCCGCCGCGGCGCGCTATCTCGAGAACACCGCCTCGACGCGGGGGAAGGCGTCCATCGCCGTCGAGGCCGGTCACGCCGGAACCGTGGAGACGGACGACGTCGAGGCGCTTACCCGAGGATGCTTCAACGTCATGCGGTTCCTGAAGATGCTGCCCGGCGCGGCCACGCCGGTCGAGAGCCCTGTCTGGATCGAGAAAGTCGAGAGCGTGAACAGCGATCAGACGGGCATCTTTTACCCACTCGTCAAGCGCGGCACCTTCGTCGCGCAGGGGATGCGCCTCGGATACGTGACCGACTACGTGGGGAAAACGATCCTCGATGCGCACGCTCCCGTCGCCGGCGTGGTGACGTTCATCCGGGCCGTCCCGTCGATGACGAAGGGGGAGACGATTGCCAATATCGGCGTCGTCGCGCAGCAGCCACCGCCGTGACCTGATCGAAGGGTCACAGAATCGTGTGATCGGAACACTCGCAGGGGCCTTCCCACGATCCTATGCTTCTCGTATGAGATTTCGTTCCGCCATCGCCGCAGTCGCAGTCGTGCTCTTCGCCGCTTCTCTCTCGGCGTCCGTGACCGGAGTTGTCGCCGGTCCTGACGGCGCCCCGGTCGCGAACGCGCGCGTGACGCTGTTTCGACCGATCCCGGGGATGCTGGCGGTCCGCGAGTTCAGCCGCGAGCGGAAACCGGTGCCGATGGCCAGCACCGTGACGGACCATGACGGCCGTTTCGCGCTGGATGCCGGAGGCGCGGGGCTCGTCGACGTGCATGTCCTCGCGGAGGGCTTCGCTCCCGCGGACGCGGTCATCGCTGCCGATGATCAGGTCGGAACGATTGCTCTGCGGCGCGCGGCACTGGTTACGGGAAGGATCACAGCGAACGGGAAGCCGGTGGCTGACGTGTTCGTCCTGGCGATTCCGATAGAAGGGATCCCGGAGAGCGCCATCACCGACTCGGATGGCCGCTATCATCTTTCGGACCCCGGTGTGTGGGCGCAGATGCTGATCGTCCGGCATCCGGATTTCGCACCGGCCGCACACATGGGGAACTCGCTCGATTTCGTGCTCGAGCAGGGGCAGGCGATACAGGGAAAAATCGTCGACGGGAACGGACGCCCGGTCGCGGACGGCCTGGTGGACCTGGACGATATGCTCACCGCGAAAAGCGGCGCCGACGGAACGTTCACCATCCCTCATGCGCCGAAGCAGTTTGGCGTGCTGCGCGCTCGCGCCGGTGCCTCCACGGCCACGACCGGATTCACTTCCGGCTCGCCTGTGCTCCGGCTCGGTCCCGGTTCGCGAATTTCAGGTTTCGTTCGCGACACTGAGAAACGGCCCCTGGCCGGCATTGCCGTCTCCGTCGTGGCGGACGTGAACGGTGAAACGGTGGTCACCGATACGAACGGCGCCTTCGCCGTCGGGGGACTGAAACGCGGCAAGTACGAGGTGATGGCATACGGCAGCTCCCGTTACATGCTGGATCCCGCCGCCGCCGACACGACACTCGGCGACGTCAAGCGGGATCTCATCGCACGCCGCGTCACTCCGATTGAAGGTCTGGTACGCGACGAAGATCGAAAGCCGGTGAGCGGCGCGGCGGTTGTCTTGCTATTCGGAAACACCGGCCTGACCGATAGCGCTAACCTGACCGAATTCGGCGCCCCAGCCCTTGCTCCCAAGCTCACGGCCGCTGACGGCCGCATCCGCCTATGGCAGGAGCTCGATCCGTCGGTCAAGGTGCGAATTGCCGCGATCAAACCCGGGCTGCCGCCGGCGATCTCCGAGCTGCTCGACCCGCGCAAGCCGCACGCCGATATGACGATCGCGCGCGGTGTCGAGATCGCCGGAATCATTACAGGACCGGACAAGAAGCCGCTAGGCGGCGTGAGCGTGAACCCCGTCCTGGGAATCGGGTCGGGGCCAGCAATGGGCGGGTGGCCGGCATGGGCGACGACCGACGATACAGGACACTTCAGCGGCCGGCTCACGCCCTCCACGAAAGCCCTCATATTCGCACGAAAGGGATACGTGACGGCGCAAGCCGCCATCGAGGTCTCTGCCGGGATGAAACCGCTGCAGGTCGCATTGATAGCGGGTGCGACGATCCGCGGGCACGTGATGAACAAGGACGGCTCGCCGGCTACCGAGATCGTGATCATGGCGGGCGACAAGTTCACGAACAGCGGCCCGGACGGCAGCTTCACCGTCGACGAGCTCCATGCAGGGCCGGTGGAGATCCAGTTCAGGCAAGGCACCGCAGGGTTCCAGCAGAAGACCGTTACCGCGCCTGCAGATGACGTGACGCTCGTTCTTGCGGCGACACGCACGATCACCGGCCACGTCACGGACGCGACCACTGGCGCGCCAGTGGAGAAGTTTACCGTTTCCGTTTCCGCTTCCTCGCTACCGAACGATCTCACCATGCCCCAACCTTTCGAAACGGCCTCCGGTGAATTCACGATCGACGCCCCGGAAGGCACCGCGGGCCTGACGGTCGTGGCCGAGGGTTACGCACCATCGAAAGGGATTGCCGTCGACGCGGCCGGCAACGCTCCGATGACCATCAAGCTGTCGCATGGACGGACGATCCGTGGGCATGTCACCGACGCGAAAGGGCAGCCGGTTGCCGGTGTGGGGCTCAGGATGAGCAACTTGTTCCCACCCGAGGATACGGAGCCTCCTCAAACGCTCGCGGATGGATCGTTCGAGATTCGCGGCATTTCCTTCGATGACGATAGGACTCTTTCATTCGGAAAGGGCGGGTACGTCTCGCAGGAGCGAAAGCTGCCGGCCGGCCGCGACGATGCCACGCTCGCCGTCACTCTCACGAGCGGCGTCACCGTAACCGGCCACGTTCTCGACCGTGCGGGAGCGCCGGCCAGCGGCGTCACCGTGTCGGCGTCGTCGGCTGCATACGGCGCGGGCACCGGCAGTGCGCGGACCGATGAGTCAGGCGCGTTCAACATCGATGACTTGTCGCCGGCACGCTACGACTTCAACGTCGAGCGCAACGCCGCCGGCGAGCACGGAGCGTTGAAAGATGTCGACATCGCGAAGACTCACGACCTGACGATCCGCCTGGAGAAGGGAGCGACGGCGACGATCTTCGGCCGGGTTACGGGAATCGATTCAGCGGACCCGAGCCCATACACGCAACGCTTCGTCTCCGTGAGCAGCGCCGAAGGAGAGTCGCAGATGGGGCCGGTCGATGCCGGCGGCAACTATCGCATCGAGAACGCGCCGGCCGGCGTGGTGGAGGTCGTCGCCAACAGTGCATCGCGCGACGGATTGCGGAAATCCACGAAGGCAACCGTTGAAGTGCAACCCGGTGCCGAGCTGCGCGTCGATCTGGCATTTCCGCAGCAGGTCGCCGTGCGCGGTCACGTGACGCACGGCGGGGCGCCGCTGGCCGGTGCCATGGTGATTTATCAGGCCGAAAGCAATTCAACCACGGTGAGCGGCGCCGACGGCGGATACCAGATCGCGCTCGATCCCGGTGAGTACGACGTGTCGCTGTCCATCGACCGGAAGCGCCTCCCCTTCGCCCAGCACGTCGTGGTGAATGACGCCGCGGAGATTGATTTTCAGGTCAAGGCCGCCACGCTTTCAACAACAGTATTCGACGCGGAGACCAACGAGCCGGTGCCGAACGCGACGGTCACGCTGTCGCTGCGCGGGGAGACCCACGATCTCGCCACGGCCACGACCGATCGCGACGGCATGGCATCGATCGATGTTGCAGCAGGGAACGGACCTGACTGTGGTCGCTTCGAAGAGCGGCTACGCGAACGCCTCGGATAACGTCACGCCGAACGAAAGCGCCGCCGTGACGCTGCGTCTTTCGCGGACACCCGGCGCCGTCGTGCGCATCGTCGACGTTCGCGACGGCCGCACGCTGAGCGGATATGTCATCGCCCGGGACGCCGCCGGACGCGTCATGGCCTCCGCCGATCAGACCGATCCGGACGGTACGGTGACCCTGCCGCTCGCCGCGGGCGAGTATCGAATCTCCGCCTCCGCCGAGGGCTACGGATCCCACACGGTGAAGGCCACTGTACCTTCCGGGGAGACCCGAGTCCCGCTACCCCGCGGCGGCAATCTGTCGATTCGCGCGAGCCGCGCCATCAACGGGAGTGCGCGCCTCATTCAGCCGGACGGTGAAGAGTATGTCCGCTGCTGGTGCAGCGGCATCGCCGCGGTCAAGTTGGAAGGGCGGATCACGTTCGTCGACCGCATTTCACCCGGACCCTACGTGCTCGAAGTGACGCTCACCGATAGCAAGCCGCGCCAGTACCCGGTGAGTGTGACCGAGGGGCAGACCACGACCGTTTCGATCGACTGACGAACGCGGTCTCGCGGTCACGGGGTTTCGCGGTCTCGAAGTCAATGAGCGCTGGGAGTCTGCGCAGTAGAAGAGAACCGACGAAGATGGTGGCCGAGCCTTGGGCAGCTAACGCCGACGGCCGTGCCGGCCTTAGAATCCCCCAATGACTGAGCTGCGCGGACTCCATCGCTACACCTATGCGGACTACGTCGCGCTGGAGGAGCTCTCCACCAGTAAGCACGAATTCCTCGATGGAGAAATCTATGCGATGGCTGGCGGTTCCGAGGAACATTCCGCGCTGGCGGCGGAGATGGTGCGGGTGCTGGGCAACGCGGTCGCTGACCGTCCATGCCGCGTCCACACGTCCGACCTGCGCATTTATGTCGAAGCGGTCGGACTGGCGACCTTTCCTGACGGCTCGGTGATCTGCGGGCCGATGCGACAGCACGATCCCAGCCCGACTGCAACCGCGCTGAACCCCATGATTCTCGTCGAGGTGACGAGTGACTCATCCGAAGATTACGACACGGGCCCGAAGCTCGAGTACTACCGGACGATTCCGACGCTGCACGAGTACGTCGTCGTATCGCATCGCGAGCGGCGCATCACCATCCACAACCGTGGCGCGGACGATGCCTGGACCACGCGTGTTGCAATCCGAGGTGGAAAAGTCGAAGTCTCCTCGCTCAGCGCCGAATTGATCGTAGACGAGATCTATCGCAACAGCGCGGTGCGGTGATGGCCGACGTTCAGGCCCGCGCGGGTCGGACTGGAGTAAAACCTGTGATACCGATGGCATCGCGTGGGATGCGGTGGTGCTCATCGTCCGGCGGCATGCGGGGCTGATCTGTCCGGCGCGGCTCCGCTACCATCACAGCGATTTGCAGAGACAGTCTGTCTGTGCACGAGGAATGTTGGCATCGCAACCAGCCGTTTCCCGCCGCGATGCTGAGCACTCAAGCGCGGATCGACGAAGCGTCCCCGACGGAACTGTTGCAGCTCGACGCCGACCATCCCGGGTTTCACGATGCGGTGTACCGGCGGCGGCGCAACGAGATCGCGCGCGCGGCCCTCGATTACCGCGACGGTGAGCCCGTGCCCGAGGTCGCGTACACGGAGCAGGAGCATGAAGTGTGGGCCGAGGTCTGGCGGCACCTCGATCCATTGCACGACCGGTACGCGTGCCGGACCTATCGCGAGGCGGGAGGCCGGATCGCCCTGTCGCGCGAGCGCATTCCGCAGCTCGCCGAGGTGAATGCGACCATTCACCCGCTCCTCGGCTTTCGCATGGTGCCCGTGGCCGGGCTGGTGGCCGCGAAGTCGTTCCTGTCGAGACTCGGGCTCGACGTCTTCCTCTCGACACAGTACATGCGCCATCACAGCGTCCCTCTCTACACCCCTGAACCGGACGTCGTTCACGAGTTGATCGGCCACGCCGCCACATTCGCGGATCCGACGTTCGTCGCGCTCAACCGCGCGTTCGGAGAAGCGGCGCTGCGCGCGCAGGACGCGCCGGACACCATCGAGCGCATCGGCCGCCTGTACTGGTACACGCTCGAATTCGGCGTCGTTCGCGAAGCAGGCCGTTTGCGGGTTTACGGCGCGGGGCTGCTCTCCTCATTCGGTGAGCTCGGCCGATTCGAGGGAGAGGAAGAGCTGCATGAGTGGAGCGTCGACGAAATCGCCTATACGGCGTACGACCCCACCATGTACCAGCAGAAGCTGTTCGTCGCTCCGAGCTTTGACGCGATGGCGAACGATGTTCTGCACTGGCTAGGCGCGCTGTAGCGTGCACACCTAGGCGCGCGTTGTCTGCGGCTTCGCCGCGTTGTCGGTTGTCTGCGCGCTGCGGCGCGCGTGATCGGTTACCTATACAGTTCGCGCGTTTCAACCGGTTTGAGCGCGCGAAGCGACGCAGACCACCGATAACGCGGCGAAGCCGCAGACAACGCGGCGGCAGGCCGGGATTCGGCCGCCGCCGCGCCTGGCAAACCTCAGGCGTTCGCGAACTTGCGAACGGTCTGCTTCAGATCGTCGACTCTGTCGATGACCTGATCGGTGACATCGGCAACTTTCTTCTGCATCTTCTTGCCGGTGACCGGCGCGTACAGCAGGCCGAGGATCACGCCGGAGGCGATACCGCCTACGAAGGTGAAGAGGTACTTCTTAAAGGTGCTCTTTCTCTCGAACATGGCTTTACTCCTTTCGCTGAATATGATCTGTCCGCCCGGACCGCGCGGCTATGCTGCTCATCACGCAAGAGATGTGCCGCAGCTCACGCGGATCGGGTTGGCGAGGACGTGGAACTGATTCTGCACGGCGGCTATTGCATGAGACGGCCGTCACGGTTCACCCTCGCGCTCGCTGTTTTCTGCTTCGTCACGCTGCGGTGCAGCCATGCGCAGATCCCCCTGCCGGCGTCTCCGCCGAGTATCTCAGGCACCTCGGCGGCGCTCGTCGCGCGCGGCGAGTTCATCGTCCGCAACGCGGCGGTTTGCGGGGGATGTCACTCCGCCTCCGAGCATGATCCCGACGGTCCGCTCAGCGGCGGAAGAGAATTCCACGACTGGCGCATCGGCACGGCGCGGGCGTCGAACCTGACGCCGGACAACGAGACAGGACTGGGAACGTGGAGCGAGGCCGAGATCGTCCGGGCTCTGCGCAACGGACAGAGCAAAGACGGACGCCTCCTGGCGCCGGTGATGCCGTACGAGTGGCTGCACGAGATGTCCGATGACGATGCCTTCGCGGTCGCCCACTATCTGAAGAGTCTTCCGCCGGTCCGGAACGAGGTCATCCAGAGCCCGAGCATCTTGTTCAAATTCGGCAAGCTCTTTCTCGGACCAAAGCCTGGTCAGTCGATCACCGCTCCCGCGCCGGGCGCGACCGCGGAGTACGGCGGATATCTCTCACAGCATGTCGCTCTTTGCGCCGAGTGCCACACGCCGCGAGGCGGAATTCGGTCGACAGCCGACCTGAATCGTCTGTTTGCCGGTGTGGCCAATCCGCCGAAAGGGTTTCCCGCGAGTCCGTCCAATCTGACTCCTGACCCGACGGGCATCGCCAAATGGAGTGAGGCAGATTTCATCCAGACCATTCGCACGGGAGTAAACCCGTCCGGCGATCAGCTTCACCCGTTCATGCCGTGGCACCAGAACCGGCGGATGTCGGACGACGACCTGAAAGCGATCTATCGCTTTCTCCGGACCGTGCCGCCGGTACACAACGAAGTGCCGCACAGGCATGAGCCGACGGCGTAGCGGTGCGGGTTCCGGCCTGCTCTGTGAGGCTACCGACTCTGGAATCAATCTCGCCCGAGGACATCGCGGATAGCACGATCCGGTGTGACGGCGGCTCTTGAAACGAGAAACCGGAAGGAGTCCCTGCTTCTTTTTTCTGGTTTCTGGTTTGAAATGCGCGGGCGCGCCTTCGGACGCGCCCGCGCGGTACTTACTGCACGAACCGGCTCGTCATCACTTCGACGGTGTCGCCGGTGACGACGGCGTCACAGGCGACGGTTCCGTCGGAACCGGTGCCGGCGCCGGGGCCGGCTGGGACTTGGCCTTCCGGGTCCGTCCGAGTGCGCGGCGCATGTCAGCGACATGCGGAGCGAGTTCGGCGGTCTCCGGCCGTTTGGCCAGGCGCTGCGCCACGGCGTAGGTCATGAGCGCCTCGCTGCCGGCCTTGTTCCGTGCTGCCAGCGTACTGTGGCGGATGAACTGAGCCAGTGCTTCCAGCTCATCGGCCACCGGGTTGTACGCGTCGGCATAGGACATCAGGTCTCGGGTCTGACCCGGATCCAATGCCCCTCCACGGACGAGGGCGTCGTTGTTCTTCACCGCCACGGCCGTCAGCTCAACAAACTCCGGAGGAACCGAGGCGGAAGGAGCAAGACGCAGGGAGTTACTCCCGGAAGACGGGACGACAAAATTCGGAATCTGCTGGCGCATGGCGCGGGTCTGATCGATCAGCGCCTGCGCAGCATCTATGTGAGAAACCGGCGACGGCGTCGCCGGTACGTCATTTTGCGTACTCATACTTTTCTCCTATTCAGTTTTCACAACTGCCGTGGATCAGAGCGGGCAGAGTGAAACTGTTGGAGGGGCGCGCCCCCGGCAAACTCTTCGGAACGCGTCCTCGATGGTGGCGAGGACCGATCGGCGGCGCCGAAGGGGAAGGGGCGGTGAGTCGTCCTGGTACGGCCGGACGACCGTCGGAGGGGCAGTAATGGCGGGACGGGAATCGGCAACATGCCCGGAGCGCTCGAGCAGAACAGCGCTGGCCACAGCCGCTTCGAGCTGAAGAGTGACCCTGTTCAGTTCGCCCGCAACAGCCAGCATCCGCTGCGCGTACACGGCCAGTTGTTCGCGCCCGAGGCCATCGGACTCGGGAGCCGAGGTGAGGGCGGCGTTGGCCTCCTGCATGGCGTAGGTGGCGCGGTGGATCAGATCGGCGGCTTCCGTGAGATTGTGCGCGGCTCGATTCAACTGTTCCGCGTTCCAGAGCGGGTCGCTCGCACCGAAGCTTCGGGAGTTCTCGATGGCCAAACGGGCGGAATAGATAAAAAGCCTCGAGCAAGCGATGTCCTGGTGCATGCTGCGCAGCGCCTCGTACCCCGGCAGACGGAACCCCATCGCGGGCAGGCGGAGACTCACCTGCCGCGAAAAGCTCGCGTCCGTTCCCAGGTCGTTCCGATCGTCTGCGTGGCTCAAAATCGTGCTTTCCTCATCGCCTTCTGATAGAGTAAGCAAGCGGTGTGCCAAGAAACACGGCAATTAAGGTAGAACGCATGCTACGCATTAAGAATTCCAATGTCTTCGTGATCTTGGAAGAATTTTCAGGTGATTCTTGCGGTCATATGGCCCGGCCAGGGGTATTTGCCGGTCGGCGCGCCACCTCCCAACCTCCACGTTCGACAGGAGTCAGTCGTTGATAAGGTTCGCGTCCTCAACGATTGACAAAATTTGTCGATCAAGATAGACAACTTTTGTCAATTCATGAAGTCCACGCCCCCGTCGATTGACAATGACCACAACGTTACGGGAGGACCGATCGGAACGTTGCTACCTATTTATTTAGCCAGACCATTCTGAACCCGGTAGGGGTTTGGCGATTCCAGTCACTCCTTAAGTGTGGGAACCGACTCACCAGCGCCGGATGTGCAAGCACTGCCTCCTGTCCCAGGCGGCACCTGCACCGCAACCGGTCAACCGGCGCTCTTCGCGGCCACGCCGTTCACCGAGGTTTACGAACGGTACGCGCGCCTGCTGCGCGTGATCGCAGTGCGCGACTTTCACGTACCGTTCGGCGATGCCGAGGCCATCGTTCACGACATCTTCCTCTGTTACTTCGCGAATCCGCAGGTCGTTCGAGGTGAGGTGAAGTCCTATCTCTGCGGCGCCGTTCGCAACGGATGTATCGACTACCTGCGGAAGCTCGGAAGAGAGCGAGCCGTATTCGAGGACGTAAAGGACGTTCGAGGAGATAGCTCTCTTTCGGACCGAGTGGCGAATCGTCTTGCCATGGCCGAGACCCTCTCTCGGCTACGTCCGCGCTGCCGGGAGGCGCTCCGCTGCTTTCACCTGGAAAACAAGTCGAGCGCCGCCGTCGCCGCGGAACTGAACGCATCCCCGACGTACGTGCGTCAGTTGCTGCACCACTGCCGCAAGGCGGCGCGCCAGATTTTCGAGGAGCTGACCCGGGTGACGTCATGACCCATATCGATGACGACATCCTCGACGAATACGCAGTCGATGTGGACGGAACGCTCCCTGGCCGCGCGGCCATCGAAGCGCATCTGAACCAGTGTCTGCGGTGCAGAATGCGCGTTCGTTCGACCGCGGTCTTCCTGGAGACCATCGCTTCAAATGAGGCGTGGGAGACTGCCGAGGAGGTTATCGAAGCCGAACAACATCGGCAGCAGCTTGTCGCCTTTGCCTCGCGCGTGCAGGACGAATACGGACGGGCCGGCGCAACGCTCGCGCTTTTTTTGAACGACGCACTCGCGTTCGTCCATGAGCGAGTGGAACGGCGGTCGGAATACCGCACCGCGGGTGCGGTTCGGATGCTGACGGAAGCCGCCCACGCCTGCTGCGAGCGCGAGCCGATGCATGCCCGCAACATCGCTGAAGCGGCTGTGTTGATTGCCGATCAACTGCCACAGAGCGAGTATCCCGCGTCAGTCGTTCACTTGCTCCGCGGTCTGGCCTGGAAAGAGCGCGCGAACGCAATGCGCTATATCGGCGAATACCCGGAGGCGCTTCTCTCTCTGGACCGGTCGGAACGAGAGTTCCGCCAACTGCTGGTGCCGTCCATCGAGCTCGGCAACACCGCCTACATTCGAGGCGTCGTGCTCACCTACATGGACCGGCTCGACGAGGCGGAGCGCTTCGCGGCCGGGAGTGCGGAGATCTTCGATGCGTTCAGAGATTCAGAGCGATGGGTCCTTGCGACCGCTGCGCAAGCGGCGATTCTCTACTACCGGTCCGACTACGAGTCAGCGCTGGCGCTGTTCGAGCGTCTTTTGAAACTCGCAGAAGCAAACAGCGACACAATGGAAACGGCTCGACATTCGTCGAACGTCGGCGTCTGTTGCATCCAGATCGGAAACGCAGCTAGGGCTGCCGAATGTCTTCTGGTCGCTCATCAGCTGTTTGTTGAGTTGGAGAACAAACCAGAACTCGTTCGGATCGAACGATGGTTGGGCGTGCTTTCTCGCGTCGGGGGCAATGTAGCGGACTCGATAGCACGCCTCCGTTCAGCTCGCAACGACTTCGACCGGCTCGGGCTGCTCTACGATGCTGCGTTGGCTACGATCGATCTGGTCGAATCGCTATTGGTCGCCGGACAGACCGGCGAGATTCCAAAGCTATGCGCCGATGCGATGCGTTTCATCCGACGGGCTGGCAATCGCCGACAGGCCTTTATCGCGGCGGCATACCTGAAAGAGGCTGCGAACAGGCGCGAGCTGACGCTGAGAAGAGTAGAGCACGTTCGGAAGTTCGTGCACCGTCTCGAGGCGCGGCCCTCGCTCCATTTCGAACCGCCCGTCGATTAAGTTCCTCCTCAAACAATCGGAGCACCCCCACGTCGTATCTTCGGGCGCGCCCTCTAAAACTGCCGGAACAATCCGGCACGAGGAGGGTCTATGCGAAGTGTCTCGAGGGTATTTCTCCGCTTGTTCATCGTCTGCCTGCTCACCGCAGCACTACGGGCGCCTTCAACCGCCGCTGCGCCGAAATCCGGGTCGAGATCGATCCACAAAGGGATCATCGCTCGCATCCTGGACTATGTGCTTCCGGACATCAGCTTGCCGCCCGGTTGAGAACTGTGGGGGTGGGTGAGACTTTGACCCACCCCCTCCGTCAGTCGAAAAAATAGTTAGGGGGGGAGGGTAGGTAGATCGCTGGTAG
This sequence comes from Thermoanaerobaculia bacterium, assembly GCA_035482045.1. Classification (GTDB taxonomy): domain Bacteria; phylum Acidobacteriota; class Thermoanaerobaculia; order Gp7-AA8; family Gp7-AA8; genus JADGNZ01. The sequence continues at coordinate 65,096 of DATHRD010000049.1, read as the reverse complement.
AGACCACTCCCCATCAGACGCGGCGCCATGCCGCGCGAAACAATGGCCACCGTCAGGCGATCTACTGCGGCGCGAACGAGCCTCAACGACGAACGTGCGTGGTACCAGCGAGCGGTCGATACCTACCTCGACGCCTGCTATCGCGCAGGCTCCCGAGCGACTACCTCCGAGTTCGCCGAGAGATTCAGTCTGAGGCCGCCGTCGCTCACTCGAATCTTCCGGCGCCTGTTTCACCAGACGCCGCTCCAGTACTTTCGCGTGCGCCAGCTCCAGCACGCGGTGAGCCTTCTGGAGAAATCGACGAAGACAATCGATGAAATTGCGGTCATCTGCGCCTTCGGTACACGCGCGACGCTACACCGTCTCTTTCTCAACCAGTTCGGCATCGCACCCGAAGAGTATCGTCGCGCCCGAACTGGCACGGGCAAAAAATGATACTTCCTTCTCTGTTCGACCGGGCCTACTGTTACCGCTCCGTCGCGAAGCAATGAGCGCTCCGAGCCTGCCTAGACGCCTGGGAACTACCGTAGGAAATCTGCCGGTTCCCTCGCGGATCGATCGTCGGCAGGAGATCGTTGAAGAGCTGACGTCGATGATGCTCCACGGCGAAGAGATCCTGTCGTTGTTGGAGCCCGCCGAAGCCAACGCATTCCGCTGGATCCAACAACACGTGCAGCGGGCATATGACGAGGTGAATGACGTTCTTCTGCAACTCGTCGACTGATCCAAAGTGAAAAAATGAGACTTCCTTCCGTCGCTCTTGCCGCGTACCGTGGCGCGTAGATCGATGAGCGACACTGTCCGCGCCGAGGCGCCACGAGCGACGCGAAAACGCGTCAGGTATGAGGGCGTCGCCAGGACCAGACTGGAGAGGTTCATCCGCTCGCGGGGATTGGCCCTTTCTGACGTGGCCCAGGCCTCCCACGTTTGCCGGCAACGGCTCAAGGTCTGGCGCCGCGGCGAATCGTCTCCACTGTTGTCGAGCATCCGCAAGCTCGTGCGAGGCATTCGCGAATTAACCGCTGACCCGAAGGTCAGGGCAAACGACCTCTTCCCGCTGGACGACGATGAATAAACCACAGCCACGAACGCAAGGAGATACGCGCCTCGACCGCTTCCTGACTGCCAGGAGGATCGGGAAGTTGAGATTTGCGAGGGCAACCGGCTACAGCAAACCGCACGTGCAACGCGTGCGTTACGGCGAGGCGCAGCCGACCGCCGAGGCCATTCCACGCTACGTAACGGCCGGGCGCCTGCTGACGAAAGATCGCTCGGTCAAAGCCAACGATTTGTTTCACCTCGACGACGATGACAGTCCGCAATAAAGAACGAGGCGCAGGCGATGCCAGCGACATTCGACACCCCGTTCGACCGATGGCTGCAAGCCCACGGCATCCGGCCGCTGGCACTCTCGCGGAAGGCGAACCTGAGCAGGCCGACGATCCTGCGGATGCGGAAAGGCAGCCTCGGTTCAGCGAGGACGCGGGCAAAGCTTCTCGCGGCTTGCTCCGCGTTGAAACGTCGACGACTCACGGAATCGGAGCTCTTCGGGGCCGAAAGCCAATGAAAACATCTTCCACACGGGTGGGATTTTCTCGCTTGCGTCTCTCCCATGAATGGATCGTTCAGGCAAACGGTGGACCGGCGTAACAAGGTACGGCGAGAGCCGTCTTTGCGTCTCGCCACGGCAAGCGAAACGTTCGTAATTTCGCAAAGGAGCCATGCATGTTCAATCAGCGCACTCCCATGATCGCAGGAAAGGGGATCAACGTGCCATCGGCTTGTCCGCGTGCCGCCGCGCTATTCCTGCTGATGGCCACGCTGATGGCCGTCCCACGCGTAGAGGCGGACTGCTCGGCCAGCCTAACGTTGCAAAACACGGGTAACGGCAACATCCACTTCTTGTTGATCGGAAGTGGCTCGTGCCCAAACCAGGGCGACGACCAGACCCCCGTAAATTTGAGTATCAGTCAGGATAGCGGGCCTTTTGTCGATGCCTTCAAGTGCCTCTCATCACCGTGTTCGACCCAATACGATCTGGACTTCTCCTGCCTGCAGGGCGAACATTCGTGGCAGTTGCAAGTGGAATGTTGGAAGGCGGTGGGCTCCTCATGTGAGCAGGACCAGGCTGGGTTGTCATCCCGGCAGACCGTCAACATCGACCACACACCATCGATCACCAGCGTGAGCACGAACACCGACAGTGGCGGGCCGGGCCTTGTCGTCGGTTCGATCACCTATCAGGCACCGGCCGCCTGGACCGACAACGGCATCTCCGTGGAGTGGCTCGGCGGGACGTCCTCTCCGTCCTTTTTCGGCTCGAACGGCGGACAAGGACCCGATTACACGGCCGGGTTCAGCGCCGGTCCCGACGGCTCGGGCTCGACCATGCTCCTCATCACGGTGGAGGCGTGCAGCGACCGGAAGGCCTCCACGGTGGTCAACGCGGACGATAACGAGTGCCCGGCTGGCGGCGGCTCGTCGTCAGGTTCATCGTGCCCATCGTGTGTTGGCAGGCCTATTCGCGTTTCCAACGGCAATATGCGCATGACGGATCGGGATCCGTTGCCTGCAAGCGAGGCGCTCTCGCTGACCCGAACGTACGACAGCCGAGGTGTGCCGGGATTCTTCGGCAACGGGTGGGGAAGCGTCTTCGACGCCCGGCTGCGCACGTATCAGTCCCAGGCGCTCGGTACGACCTTCCTCGAGATCAGAACGGCCTCGAATTCGAAGTATCTCTTCCAGAACATCGGCGGAAGCTGGCTTCAGATGTGGCCCCAGGGAACGACTCCGGCCGTTCTGACCGCCGGCGCGGGGACCTACACGCTGCGCGAGCCGAATAGCGTGGTCGAAACCGTATTCGACGCGGCGAGCGGACGAGTGACGCGGACGCGTTCCCGGGCCCTCGGCCGGGATGCCGTCATCGCCTATGCCAACGGATCACCCACGAACGTCGTTGATTCGTGGGGCAACTGGTCGTGGACCATCGCGCTGGATTCCGCGAACCGGATCAGCACGATCTCCGTCGACGGTACCTCGCTGGCCTGGACCTACAACTACGACGGCAACGACAATCTCGCCTCGGTCACAGGGCCTTCCGGTGCGGCCTGGCGAAGCTACACCTACGGCGGTGATGGCCTGACGGCGGCGCACGATGCTCCCGGCAATCTGATCGAATCGCACGCGTATACCTTCACCAACGGCGTGTCTCGCGCCGGGTCCTCGCTGGCCGATCAGGACGACATCACCTCGATCACCTATCTGATTGCCGGCCGCGATAACTTCGAGAAGATCACCCGGACCACCTCGGGCACCGGGGCCACCACCGACTTCTACTCACGCATCATCGCCGGCCGTCCACGCACGGTCCAGATCGACGGGCATTGCGCCTCCTGCGGGACGAACGACGCGGTCTATGCCTACGACCTTGTGAGCGGCAACCTGCTCCGCGAGCAGGACGCCCGAGGCTACATCACCGTTCGTACGTTCGACGACAGCAACCGGGTCATCTCGGAGGCGAGGCCGTATCAGCCCGTCGGCTGCGATCCGATGACGGATCTCAACCACTGCCGGCAAACGCCTACGTCCCTCGAGACCGTGCTGCTGGCGCCGACCGCGTCGACACTGACGACCACCTACGCCTACGGGGACACGAACTGGCCCGAGATCGCCACGGACACCTCGACGGTGAGCGTGCTCGACCCGAACGAGTCCCGCACGACGTCAGTCCAGCTCGACCCGGCGACCGGAGCGGTGACCCAGCAGGTGATGAGCGGCCTGACCGGGTCGCCCGCGCAGGCCGCCCAGTACACGACCACGACTACTCTCTACGACGGCAGCGAAGGCGCGGCATTCAATCCAGGCGGGGCTTTCGATCCGGCGTGGATGTCTCTTGCCCAGCCTCCGGGACTTCGCAAGAGCTCGGACGGCCCGCGCACCGATGTGGCCGACATCACCACGTTGGTCTACTACCCGATCAGCACGAATGTGCCCGCTCTTCTGCGCGGACACCTCGCGGCCGTCCGCGACGCAGCGGGAAATGTCACCCGTTTCGAGAGCTACGACATCTTCGGCAACCCAGGCCGCACAGTTGACGCAAACGGCGTGGCGACCGAATCGACGTTCGACACGATGGGGCGCGCGCTCACCTCGACACTCAAAGGCGTAACGGGCTGCGATACGACCGCCGATCCTCTCTGCGCCACGGATCTCGTTAGCTCACGCAGCTACCAGCCGGCGCTTGGCCCACTGGCTTCTACCACGATGCCCGGCGGTGGAGCGACGACATACGAGTACGATACTCGTGGCCGGACATCGGCGATGACGCGGCAGGTCTCGGCGACCCTATACGAACGCATGGAGTACGACTACGACCCTGCCACAGGCCGCAAGTCCGCCGAGCGTTACCTCACCGGCCATCCCAGCTCGTGGACCATCACTCGTTCCGAGGCCTTTCAGTACGACACATTCGCCCGGCTCAGCGAGATCGATCACCCGGACGGCTCGAAAGTGATCTACCACTACGACGGCGCGAACAATCTGATCTCCGTTCAGGACGAGCGTCACCTATCGCCCAACACGAACTACGCCTACGACCCGACGAATCGCCTCGCCTCGGTTACCCAAACGCTCTCGACAGAGCCAAGCAGTCAGATCGCCACCGCATACGCGTATGACGTTCACGGCAACCTCACCTCGGTGACCGATCCGAACGGCAACGTGACCTCGTACGTGTACGACGACTTCGGCCGAATGCTCCGGCAGACCAGCCCGGTCACCGGAGTAACCACGTACGCCTACGACCCGGCCGGCAACCTGATCAACACGACCGACGCCAACAGCGCCACGACCACGCGTGGATACGACCCGCTCAACCGCGTCACATCCGCGGCCTCAAGCGGTTCAACCAGCGAGACCATCTCATGGACTTACGACGGCTCGGGAGCGTTCGGCCTCGGGCGCCTGGCGTCGATGACTGATCCGACCGGCTCGACGAGCTACAGCTACGAGCGGCGCGGATTCTTGCAGCGCGAGCAGAAGACGATCGGCAGCGCCACGTACTCGAGCGGCTACCAGTACGACTCGGACGGCAACCGTTCGTCGATAGCCTACCCCTCGGGGCGCACGGTGACGTACACCTTCGACCTCGCCGATCACCCATTCTCGGTGTCCTCGGGAGCCACGACGATCGTCAGTTCCGCCGCCTATCTGCCGTTCGGCCCCGCAACCCAACTCGTCTTCGGCAACGGCACGACGAAGACGATGAGTTACGACAGCCGTTACCGGCCACTGGAGAACAAGCTGACCACGGCTACCGGGACCATCGCCGATTACAACTACGCCGAGGATGCCGGGGGCAACATTCTCCAGATCCATGACGCAACCGATCCGAGCTTTAACCGCGACTTCGGGTACGACGATCTGAATCGTTTGACCACGGCGAACAGCGGCTCGGCCCTATGGGGGAACGGCGGCTATTCGTACGACGCGATGGGTAATCTGCTCACCAGCACCCTCGGAAGCCGCAATACCTCGTTCGCGTACTTCGGCACGACCCCGAAGCTCTCCAGCGTCGTCGAGAATGGAACGCCGCGGAGTGTCACGTATGACCCGGCCGGCAACGAGCTGGCTATCGGCAGCGCCTCCTACGACTACTCCGCCCGGAACCAGCTCGTCGGCGGCGACCGCTCGACCTACGCGTACGACGGGCGGGGAGTGAGGACCATTACCACGGTGCCCGCGGGACTGGCTACGCTCACGGTCAACCCGACTTCGGCGCTCGGCGGTACAACCCTCTCCGCTACGGTAACGCTCGACGGTCCCGCTTCTGCCGGCGGACAGTCGATCGCCATCAGCTCCAGCAGTACTGCGGCAACCGTACCTGCCACGGTCATCGTGCCGGAAGGCGCGGTCGGCGCGACGTTCGACATCACGACCTCGGCGGTCAGCTCATCGACGACCGTCGTGATCACAGCCAGTGACGGCAGCCGTGTACGTACAGCGCCCTGCACACTGCAACCGCTTTCTGTCAGCGGACTGACGATCACCCCGGCTGAAGTTACCGGCGGCCAGACTGCGACCGCCACGATTACGCTCAACGGAGCCGCTGCCGACACCGGCCTGACGGTCTCGATCTTGATCGCGGGCTCGAATACCAGCGCCCCGCCGACCGTCACGATCGCTGCCGGAAGCACGAGCGGCACGTTCACCGTCACGACAACGCCTGTGCCGGCAACATCGACCACTACGATCTCCGCTACCGCGAACGGCGGAACGGCCAGTACCTCGCTGCAGATCGACCCACCCGTGCCAGCCGTGCTGACGATTCAGCCGCCGAGTGTGACCGGAGGTACGAATGCGACCGGAACCGTAACACTCAACGGCCCGGCACCCTCGGGTGGAACGCTCGTTGCGCTGACCAGCGACAACAGCGCGGTCTCTGTACCGGCAAATGTCACGGTCGTAGCCGGATCGACCTCGGCAACCTTCATGCTCTCGACATCAAGCGCCGTCTCGTCGGCGACGACAGCCACGGTCCGTGCGAGTGTCGGTACGACCTCGGTAACCGCAACACTGGCCGTCGAACCGCCGCCGGTAGCCCTTGCCTCACTCGTTCTCTCGCCCGCAACGGTGGAGGGAGGTCTGCCTGTCAATGCCACCGTCACATTGACGAATCCTGCCGGCACTGGCGGAGCACTCGTCGCTGTGACAAGCGATGACCTCTCGATCGCCTCCGTGCCGGACAGCGTACTCGTCGCTCAAGGGGCAACAGCAGCGACCTTCACCATCGATACGACGACGATCCTCACGCAGACCGTCGTCGGGATCACCGCCTCTTTCAACGGCGTAAGTCAGACCATTCCCCTGACCGTCCAGCCGCCAGCGAATCTGGCTCTCCTGTCACTCACGATCACACCCGTCAATGTTGCCGGTGGTTCGGGCGCGACGGGGACCGTCACCCTCACCGGATCAGCGCCCAACGGGGGTGCCGACGTCTCCCTGATGAGCGATAATACTTCCGTCGTGAATGTTCCCTCGCACGTAACGGTCCGAAAAGGCGATACAACGGCGACGTTCGCGATCACGACTTTCTCGGTGACAGCCACGCAGAGCGCGAATGTCTCCGGCTCGTACGGCGGCCTCACCCAGCACGACACGTTGACCGTGATCCCGGCAAGCGCCGTTCAACTGACCAGTCTCACAATCACACCAAGCTCGGTCAGCGGCGGGACGACGGCGACGGGAACCGTGACCATGAGCGCCCCCGCGCCGACCGGTGGCCTTCTCATCTCACTCGCTTCGCGCCACCGGAACTTCGCTACCGTGCCTCCCAGCGTGACGGTACCTGGCGGAGCGGCCACCGCTTCATTCACGGTCTCCGCGCAAGCGGTGAAGTCCACGCACACTGTCGACATCACCGCGACCTATGCCAGCGTTACGAAGACCGCTCAGCTCACGGTGACCAAGAGCGTTGCTGGGCTCAGTATCTTTGGCAGGATCGCGGACATGTTCAGGCATGTACCGTTATCGCTTTCAGTCTCCACTGACGTGGCACAGCCGCTCCCAACTGGATTGCCTAGCCGGTACTCGCTCTACACGCCGGAGCTCAATCTCATGACCGAGACCGAGACCACAACATCGTCGAGTCCCGCCATCGCCTACGAGTACATCTGGTTCGGCGGCCAGCCGGTAGCGCAGTTCGACGTCGCCACCAACACCACGCACTGGACGTTCTTCGACCACCTCGGCACGCCAATCCTTCAGACTAACGCTGCAGGCGCCGTGGATTGGCGAGTCGAATATGACCCATATGGTACAGCTAACGTAGTCAGAGCCGGCGCGAGCCGACACCAGCCGCTACGCTTCCCTGGGCAGGAGTACGATGAAGCGTCGACGGATAGAAACTACAACATCTTCAGATGGTATCGGAGTGAGTCGGGCAGGTATACACAGTCGGATCCGATCGGGCTCGACGGAGGTATCGATCTCTACGCTTATGGCAACGGAAATCCGCTCCAAGTTGACGACACCAACGGCCTCTCCTTCGTCGACGTGCGGAAGGCTGACGAGAAGAGATACAACTCGCTTGCTGAATACCAACACGCGAATCCTTGTCAGAGTTCCGGAACGAGCTACTCCTGCACGCAGCGCTTGCTAGAAGACATCGCATGCCCTTGCTCCTGCAAGGGAACGGGCTGGGGAATGGACGTGTCCGCAATAGTTCAAGTCCGCTATAACCTTGCTGGCGGGGAACCAGGTTCGAACTTGCCACCGACGTTCTACTGGAATGGCTATCGGCGCCACGAAGATCTGCACTTGGAGGACCTGAGAAAGAAGCTTAAGGAATACGCAGACGGGTTGGAGAGCCAGCGATACGACTCGGCGACTGAATGCAACATTGCCTGCGGAAAGGTGATCGGAGGATTTCATCAGTGGCTGAACGACTGGGCTACAGACTCAAACCGGCGACTGCATTGATTGCGATCGTAGCATCGCTTGCGACAGGTTGCGTAGTGGTGCGCGTCAATGACTCACGGCGATCAGATCCGTCGCTGGCGGATCACTATGTTGCCATAGGTGCGGGTAGCGAAGGGCTATTCCTGAACGTAACATGCGTGCGTACACTCGATGCTCGCGACATCGACAGTTCTGCCAACATCCGCCGGTATATACTAGACAACCTGCGATCTGACAAGCGTCTGCCCGGATGTGAATCGCCGCAAGAATATCAATTGCTGATTTCTTACGAAGCGGGCAACGGAGTCTGCATCGACTGCGACGGCAAACATTCCAGCCGCCGGTCCGCCTTTGCAATCCTCGCTGTCGTTGACGCCAACGGAAAAGAACTCGCCTCTGCTGAGTGGCAAGACTGGCGAGGCGGTTCCGACTACCAAGTCGCAGATCGATTCATCGTTGACCTTCGCCACCTCGTGAACGGCGACCTGAAGAGCGAGGTCCAAAAGCTGCACGAACATTGAATGACCTCGACGATCTCCTGCGGCAGCGGACGGCGGAACCGCAGGCACACAGTTTGAATACTTCCAATTCTTGATTCATGCAATAATCCTCATCCATGAACTAATAAGGACGGATGGTAATTTCAATTATGGTGTTTGTCGCGGGCTCATTGATCGCGGCGCTGCTCTACACCGTGACATTTGTCGCTCTGAAGTTGAGACGGCTCAGCAGCATTCGTGCCGTGCGGTTATTGGTGACGGCGTCCACCGTCTTGCTCTATGTTATTTCTCCATTGGCATTCGATGCGATCGTGCTCTCTCTTGTTCAACGCAAAGGCTTCGCTTACATAGCTGTCGATCTGGCGTGGTGGGTGGGCTTAGCGCCGTCTCTTTTCGCGCTTGTAGCCGTCACCCTGGTGCAGGTGCTGCGCAGTAGACGCCATAGCACGGGCACGTATTGATCGATGATTTTACAGCAGGCTCTGCCAGGAAGATCATGTGGACATGCGCTGGAGTCTTCGACTGCTGCGAACGAGCGGAAGCGCAACGATGGTCCTTGCTCTTGTCTGGTCTTCATGGCTCCTTGCATGGGGATATCCGTTCTTGCACCGGTTGCACGGATGGTGCCCTGAAGCAATCGGACCGGACGTTCCGTACCTCCTTCTGCCTACCGGCACGCGGACTGATGTTGTTTCATCGGTTTTATACTTTGTATGGACCGTGATCGTCGCTGTCATCTGTTGCATCCCGACGGAGGCGGCGAAGATGACGATTCGATCGTTCGCCAGGCCCGTTCTCGGGTATCTTCTTCTCCTCGTGTTTCAATCCGTCCTGGTCGGTGATTTCCTGCGTACCTAACGCGTATGACTGGTGGCGCTACCTATTGTCCTCAGCGCGAATCGCGAGAATCGATGCGTTATCGTGGATGGAAACCCGCACCGCAACCACTCCATGGGTCGCTGGGCTTGCTGCGGCTCTCGTGACAGTTCTGTTGTTGACGCTTTGTTCGAAGCGCGATTCTGGGTCACATCGGCAGCGGCGAGGGCTATGGTCCGCGCCGCTGATGCATCGACGGCAAAGTAGACGGTCGCTTCCCGCGTGCCGCTGCCAGCCGGCGCTGAGGAGACCGATTTCGCCGTGGCGCCCCCCCCCGGCTTTCCAATGAGATGGTGCACTGGCACGTCCGTCACGGCCCTCTGACAGTGACCTTGGAGCAGAACGGAGGAGCGCTCGGGCAATTGAGTCACTCCACAAGAAGTTGGGGTCGTCCAGCTTGAAACTGAGGTCGCCCGACCTGAAACTGAGGTCGTCCGACCTGAAACTGAGGTCGCTCGAGCTGAAGTTGAGGTCGCTCGACCTGAAGTTGAGGTCGCTCGACCTGAAATCGAGGTCGGACAACCTGAAGTTGAGATGACACGACCTCAACGCTGAGGTCAGTCAACCTCAAATTGAGATGGCGCGACCTCAACGCTGAGGTCCGTCAACCTCAACTTGAGATGGCATGACCTCAACGTTGGGTCCGACAACCTCAAATTGAGATGACACGACCTCAACGCTGAGGTCAGTCAACCTCAAATTGAGATGGCACGACCTCAACGTTGGGCCCGACAACCTCAAATTGAGATGACACGACCTCAACGTTGGGGTCCGACAACCTCAAATTGAGATCCGACGACCTGAAGTTGAGATCCGACGACCTGAAGTTGAGGTCCGACGACTACAACGTTACCTTCGGACGAACGCAAGCCGTAATCGGACGAACGGAAGGTGAGGTCAGACGGCCGGGAGGGTTGATCCCCAGACCGGAAGGTTGAAGTCCAACGACCGGAACGCTTACCGCGGGCGGCCGAAATTCAGTGTGAGCGGTGCCGGGTCGGTCTGGCTCCGTCGGGCGGCGAGCCCCCACCTACTCGTAAGGTCTCAGACCTACACGGAGATCGATGCTGCCTTGCGGCCTACGCCGTCAACCGACAACGCGGCGAAGCCCGCCGTTCACACGAGCTTGTGCTTCAGCACCTCGTCACGATTCCGCGAGAAGATCACCAACAGGACGGCCCCCGCGAACAGGGCCAGTTTCCATGGCGGCAGCGCGGGGAGGTCCTGACTCAGAAAGATCTCCGCTCCGGCGGCCAACGGGATCATGAAGAGAATCGTCCAGCCAATCCAGAAGAGTTTCTTTCGCATGGCCTACTTCTCCTTTTCCATGAAACCTAGGTTTGGACGTCCGCGCACGCTGTGACGCATGACATCGTGCGGCGTGACGTCTAGTTCACGACGACCTTGCGTCCGGTCAGTTCGAGACAGAAGCGGGAGAGGTCCTCGTTGGAGAAGTCGTCCCAGCCGCTGCAGCCGTCATGCTCGAGCTGCTGGACGTCGCAGGCGGTGGGCAGGTCATCGACGTCCTGGCGGGCCAGTTGCCAGCGGTCCACCAACTCCTCCATCTCGGCGCGGGGCATGCGGGGGTTCCTGGCATTGATCCAGGCGAACCGCCGCCGCAGCTCGATGTCACTGTGGCGATGCAGGCCTCGGCAGAAGATGTTCTTCTCCGCGGCGATCTTGCAGATCGAGACGTCGTCGCCGGCGAGTTTCAGGAGCTCAGCACGGAGAACGTTGATCGCTCCATCGCGGGTAAGGGGTTCCGGTTTCGGTTCGATTCGCGCCATGATGACCTCCGAGAAGCAGTCGATTAGTGGATTAGTGGATCTGAACGACTGCCGCTTCTGTTCCACGTGGGTGTTCGACTGCGATCTACCAATCTACTGATCTACTAATCCACTAATCACAACGCCATTCTCGATCCACATACACCGGCAAACGGTGGACCCCGTCACACGTCGATGTGATGAACGTCATAGGGTCGTGGATCGGCCTCGGCGTTCACTCATTCCATGCTCAAACCGGTCGAATTGGAGATCGAGCTCTTCTGTCGCGGAATGGTGATCGGCGACTCCTGCCGTACGAACGATGGGCGGCGAATCAGCCGCACGCGCGCGGGCCTTGGATCGGGGCTGGAGATCGTCATTCCGGCCAGGCCCAAGGACATATGGGTCAACGTCCCCGTCGTCGAGCCCTTCGCGCAGCGCTCCGTTTTCACCCTTCAGAAAGGCGACGACGGCTATTTCGTTCTCGACGGGCGGGACGGCGCAGAGTATCCGGTTCGCATTCCGGAAGAGCCGGCCTGGTACTCGCGACGGACCACGTCCGGCGTGGAGATGAGCCGCGTCGGCGTTCTGCAGGGCAACTACCTGGCCGTCTACGTCTCCAACCGCTGTCTCTACTGGACCTGGTCACCGTCCGTCGCGTGCAAGTTCTGCACGACGGGCAAGAACGTCGGCACAGCCGAGGAGTCGCGAAAGAACTGGCGGGACGTGGTCGAGGTAGCCCAGGCGGCGCGCGATGAATCGGGAAGCATCTTCACGCACTTCAACACCGGCTACCACTACGAAGACCGCCCGGACCGCGAGGTCATCCACGGCCTCCGGCAGTGCGAAGTGTTCGTCCGCGCCGTACGCGAGAATGTCGGCGGCTTCATCGGCATTCAGGCCGTACCGGTGCCGCGCGCCCAGTTCCAGGAGTACGACGATTTGATCGAAGCCGGCACGGACCACTTCTCGTTCTGCTACGAATTCGAAGACCCCGAGGTCTTCGCTCGCATCTGTCCCGGCAAGGCGCAGACGGTCGGGCAGCACGCGTTCTTCGAGGCGATGGAGTACACGGCGAAGAAGCTCGGGCGCGGGCGGGTCTCCGGCGAGATCATCGCCGGCGTCGAGTCGATCGAGGCCACGAAGCGCGGCATCGACCGCATCGTGTCGGCAGGAGCCTTCCCCACGGTCTGCATCTTCCGCCCGACGGTCGGCAGCGATATGGAAAACGATCCGCCTCCCGACCCGGAAGCGATGAAGGAAGTCTTCGCCTACGTCCACGAGAGCTGCCGGCGGGCCCGGTTGCCTGTGGGAATCCTGCCGATCGAGGTCTCCCTGGTCGTCCAGCCGGAAGAGGCGGCCGGCCTGATCGAGCCGACGCTCCAGGACCACATCTATGCGGCCACAAACTGGAGCCTTCGCCAACTGGCCCGTCCGTACATCGCCTACAAGAAGCGGCCGGCGGCGTGAGGTTCGTCACGCCGAGGCGTGATCCGCCGAGCATCTGGCGGATTTCGCCGCCACCGTCGGCGCCGATCTGATCGCAGGCGGTCAGCGCGGTCACGGAATGTCGGACATCTTCCGCGGAACGACCACCGATCGGATCGTCCAGCGCAGCGAGTGTCCTGTGCTGGTGGTGTGATTGTTCGGGGGTCGGGAGTCGGGGGTCGGGGGTCGGAGAATCGCGAGACACAATGGCAAAGATCAACCGGTCACAGCGCGGGCTTCGCCCTCAACCCAACGCGATTGGACGCCAGCGCTCACCCGGATGCGCGCGAAGGCGCGCTCCACAATCCAGCCCCGCGCTCGGCGTAGCGCGAGCGCGGGGTATGAGGGTGTCGCCAAGTTCCCGGCCGCGGAGGCGGCCGGGACATGCCGCCCAATCTGCACCAGAAGCGCGATACGCCTACTCCTGTGGCGGCCGCCTCCGCGGCCGCACTTCCATGACCACCGATACCCCGCGCTCGCGCTGCGCCGAGCGCCGGGCTAAATTGTGTGACGCGCCTCCGCGCGCAACGGTCCTCACCTGGGTTGCCTACGGACGGCTTCTCGGAGGCGGCAGAAATCTTCGCGGCGTACGAAGAGACTACTGATCATTAGTACAGAGAGCGCCCTGTCGTGTGATGCCTACAGGGAGGGTCAAGTTGCGCCCCGCGTTCTCCGACCCCCGACCCCCGACGCTCAGGTACTGATCATCCCCTCCAGCGACTTCTTCTCCAGGAGGAAGATGTTCGAGCCCTTCACTTCGATGATTTTCTTCTTCTTGAAATCGCTGAGGATCCGGGTCACGGTCTCGCGTGTCGTACCGATCATCTGAGCGATCTCTTCGTGCGTGAGGAGCACGACCAGGCGCGTTCCCCTCGCTGTCTCCTCGCCGCCGCTCACGCTCCAGTCCAGGAGCAGCCGGGCCAGCTTCTCGGATGTCGTCTGTGACAGGCCCAGGGAACGAATCTCGCGCTGTGCTGACTGATACTTCGTGCTTAGCTGCTGCGCCGTGTGCATGCAGGCGTCGACGTGCGTGTTGAGGAAGTTCAGAAAGTCATCACGCTTGATGAAGTTCATCTGCGACGGCTCGAGCGTCTCCGCGGAGACCTCATACGGCTTGCCGAGGATCGTGGCACTGGCACCGAGAACCTCGCCAGGCTCGGCCACTTTCACGATGAGCGTCTTGCCCTCCGTCGAGGATGTCGTCAGCTTCGCGCGGCCGCTGCAGAGAATGAAGACGCCGCGAGGGTCCTCTCCTTCGACGAACAGAAGCGATCCCTTCGGATAGATGCCGGTGAACTTGATGGTGTCGAGCATGGCCACCGTCTCATCCGACATATCGCAGAAGGTACGCCCTTCGCGAACGTTGCACTCGGTACAGTTGTTTCGGACATCAAGGTTATATGGGGTCGGCATGGTAGACCTCCGGGTTGGTCAAGGCTGATTACACAAGTCGAATGTAGACGGACTCCTCACAATTCGCCCGGTGCAGCGGTCACGACTGCGCGTGACGAACATCACAGGGAAGGCAGAAGGATGAAAACGGAAGGATGAAGGATGAGGATGACTTCCACCTTCATCCTTCCGCCTTCATCCTTCCGCCTTCCGATCAGTGGAACATCCGGTCTCGCAGCGATGTCTCGGCCCGATCGGTCACGAGATCGGGAATTGGTCTCTCCGGAAGACACCGCTGCGATGACGGTCACCCATGGTTGTGTGCTCGATCACTCGCCTCCGTCCGTTGATGTGGCGATGTTGATGGGGATGGAACGAGCCGTTTCGAACGCAGTCATACCCGTCTCGATCCGGCCGCTGGCGCTGCCGGCGGAGCATGGCGGGTGGGGGTTCGTCCTGGAGCCGGTCGCGCTCGCTCTGCTCGTGGCGCCATCGTGGGCGGGCATCGCCATCGGTATCGCGGTGGTGGCGGCCTTTCTGGCACGACATTCGTTGCGGCTCGCCGCAGGCGACTGGATGCGTCGCCGGCGCTTCCCCCGAACGGCCGTTTGCGAGCAACTGGTTCTCATCTACTCGACCGCGATGCTCCTTGCGATCGCCACCGCCATGGCGCTCACGAGCGCGCGGATCCTGGTGCCGTTCGCGATCGCCGCGCCGTCCGGGCTGGCCCAGTTCGCGTGGGAGTTACGCAAGCGCGGCCGCGCGTTGACGCCGGAGATCCTGGGGGCCGCGGCGGCAGGAGCGACCGCTGCCGCGATCGCGCTCGCCGGCGGAAGGACGATGACGCTGGCATCGACGCTGTGGATCCTGACGATGCTACGATCGATACCGGCCATCGTCTTCGTACGCGCCGTCTTGAAACGAGGACGTCAATCGATCGCCGTCGCCCTTCACGTCGCGGCATTCGGCATCGCCATCGTTCTGTGGCGGCAGCACCTCGCTCCCCTCGCCGCAATCGTGGCCATGCTCATGCTCCTCGGGCGCGCATTGATCGGACCGGCACGCACCGATCCGCCGCGACGCGTCGGCATACGCGAGCTCTTCTACGGTGCCGCCACGGTGGTCCTGATTGGTGTGGGTTGGAGTTAACCAAAAACCAGAAACCAGAATGAAAACCAGAAACCAGAAACCAGAATGCTTCGCTCGGCAACCATTTCTGGTTTCTAGTTTCTAGAAGCAAGACCAGAAACCAGAATGCTTCGCTCGGCAACCATTTCTGGTTTCTAGTTTCTGGTTTCTGGTTTTCAATTCTGGTTTCTGGTTTCTGGTTTCTAGTTTCGTCTTTCTGGTCTATCGTCCAACCACGTGAAAATCACGATCACCGAAGCCGCGGCCTTGCTCGACGCCGACGAGGAGCGCGTACATGACTGGATCGAAGAGGCCGCATTGCCGGCTCAGCGGATCCGAGGTCAGTATCGGATCAACCGAAGCGACCTGCTCGAATGGGCGACGGCGCACAACGTCAGCGTCGCGCCGCGCGCGTTCGATCACGAGCGAGGCACGCCGTCACTCGCCGAAGCCCTCCGCGCGGGCGGTGTTCACGATCGCGTTCCCGGTTCTGATCCGGCCTCGGTGCTTCGTCACATCGTGACGTCGCTGCCGCTCGCCGACGGCGCGGACCGGGACATGCTCCTTCAAGTGCTTCTCGCGCGCGACATGCTCGGGGTGACCGCGGTCGGCGACGGCATCGCCATTCCCCATGTACGAACGCCGATCATTCTCGCGCCGGCGAATGCCGTGCTGGCGCTGTCGTTTCTCACGACGCCGCTCGATCTTCACGCGCCTGACGGCCAGGCGGTCGATACGTTCTTCTTTCTGATCTGTCCAACCGTCCACGTACACCTAGCCATGCTGGCCAAGCTTGCCTACGCCCTCAAGGACCCCTCATTCCGCGCCGCGGTACGCAGCCGGGCCGCGGCGGAGGAGATCATCCGCATCGCCGCCGCGCTCGAGGAAGGATTCCGATGAGCGCGATTCATGAAGGCAGAAGGCAGAAAGAAGAAGGCAGAAATGCTTCGCTGCGCCGAAACGGGGAGCAACGTGAAGCATTTCCGTCGGAGGAAGGCGTTTCATGAGCGCGATTCTCGTCCTCACTGGGATTGTGCTCTGCATGGTCAGCGGATTGCCCACGCTGTACAAGAGTGGAAAGCGGAAGGTAGAAGGCAGAAATATGGGGCGCAGCGAAGCACTTCTGCCTTCTGCTTTCTGCCTTCTGCTTTCCACGGCCGGCTCGATCACCGGTCTGGCCGGCTGCGCCATCGGCCTTGTCACGGCGCCGGCTCAGATCACACTCCCATGGCTCGTGCCCGGCGGAGCGATGCACCTGCGGGTCGATGCGCTCTCGGCGTTTTTCGCTGCTCCCGTTTTCCTGCTGGCAGGCGTGGGAAACCTTTACGCGCAGCGATACTGGCCGGCCTCCCGCGACCGAGCGGTCTACTTGCGCGTCTTCTTCGGACTGATGACGGGAGCGCTGGCGCTGGTCATGACCGCGGCCAACACGCTCCTCTTCATCGCCGCCTGGGAAATCGTCTCAATCGCGTCGTTCTTCCTCATCGTTACCGAGCACGAGAAAGCGGAGACGCGGCGCGCCGGATGGATCTATCTCGCGTCCAGCCATGTGGCAACGATGGCGCTTTTCGCGGTCGTCGCCCTCCTGCACACGTTGACCCGAACCTGGGCATTCACGCCGCTGGCCTCAGGAACCGGAGCGCTGCCGGCCGGCCGCGCTCTCTTCTGGCTCGCGGCCATCGCCTTCGGCATGAAGGCGGGCGTGATGCCTCTGCACGTCTGGCTGCCGGGCGCGCATGCCGCGGCGCCGAGTCACGTCTCGGCCGTCATGTCGGGCGTCGTCATCAAGATCGGGATCTACGGCCTGGTGCGCGTGCTCACGCTGTTCGACGTCATTCCGTCGAGCTTCGGCGTGACGATCCTTCTGGCCGGTATCGCTTCGAGCATCCTCGGCGTCGCCTTCGCGCTCGCGCAGCACGATCTCAAACGTCTGCTCGCCTACCACAGCATCGAGAACATCGGCATCATCGTGACGGGCCTTGGGATCGGCGTCATCGCGCAGGCGCACGGCCAGCCGCTCATCGCACTCCTCGGATATGCGGGGGCGCTGCTCCACGTCTGGAACCACGGTCTCTTCAAAGCCCTGCTCTTCCTCAGTGCCGGGGCGGCCATTCACGCGGTCCACACGCGCGAGATCGATCGCATGGGGGGCCTCGGCCGGCTCATGCCGTGGACTTCTGCCGCATTTCTTGCCGGTGCCGTGGCCATCACCGGTCTGCCGCCGCTCAACGGCTTCGTGAGCGAGTGGCTCCTCTACGTCGCCGGATTCATGAGCAATACGACGCCGGCGCGCGGAGGGCCGATCCTCCTTCTCATTCTCGTCGTGCCGGCGCTTGCGCTCACGGGCGCGCTCGCGCTTGCCTGCTTCGTCAAAGCGTTCGGAGTGGTATTTCTCGGATCGCCTCGCACCGCGGACGCGGCACACGCATCCGAGGCGCCGCGGACGATGCGGCTGGCCATGCTGCCACTCGTCCTGGCGTGTGCCGCGATCGGACTCCTCCCCGCCTGGCTCGTGCCGCTCCTCGGCAGGGTGATCGCCGTCGCCGCGCCGCGGCTGGCACAACCGCGGAACCTCCTGGCCTTCCTGCAACCCATCCAAACGACCGCTCTCGTGATTGCGGCCGTCGCCGCCATCGCTGTCCTGGCGATGATCGCCGCCACTCGCCGCGCCGCCACAGCGGTCACATGGGACTGCGGATACGCACAGCCGACCCCACGCATGCAGTACACAGCATCGTCGGTCGCGCGCGGGCTCGTGGGATTCTTTTCCTGGGCCATGCCTCCTGTCGTTCATGAACCGCCGCCGTTTCCCTTGTTTCCCGCCGCGGCCAGCTTCGAGAGCCACGTGCCCGACACGGTGCTCGATCGGACGCTGCTGCCGTCGCTTCGCGGCATCCAGTGGTTCCTTGGCTTCGCACGCTACTTTCAGCATGGCCGAGTGCAGCTCTACCTTCTCTATATCGGCGCGACGCTGGTCGCGCTCCTGGCGTGGAGCGCGTGGTGAGCACGATCCTGCAAATAGTCCTGGTGCTTCTGGCGTCGCCGCTCCTTCCCGGCGTCATTGCCAGGACGAACGCACGCGTGGCCGGCCGGAACGGGCCTCCGATTCTCCAGCTTTACTTCGACATCGGGAAGCTCCTCCGAAAAGGAACGACTCTCAGCAGCACGACGACGTGGCTGTTTCTGGCCGGCCCGGCCATCGCGGTCGTCGTCCCTCTCCTGGCATCCCTGCTCTTGCCGCTGGCCGGCGCGCGTGCCCCAATCGCCTTCGCGGGCGATCTCATCGTCTTCGTCTATCTCTTCGCGATGGCCCGGTTCTTCACCACTTCGGCCGCGCTTGACACCGGTTCCGCGTTCGAAGGAATGGGAGCGGCGCGTGAGTTGACCTTCGCCTCGCTCGCGGAGCCGGCGCTCTTCTTCGGCCTTCTGGCGCTGGCCCGAATCTCGCGCACCCTCTCGCTCTCGGCGCTGCTCACGGTGGACGGCGCGGAATGGCATCGCGCCGGCTCGGCCCTCGTCCTCATCATCGCGAGCTGGTTCATCGTTCTGCTGGCTGAGAACTCCCGCGTTCCTTTCGATGACCCGAACACGCACCTCGAGCTGACGATGATCCACGAGGTGATGGTTCTGGACCACAGCGGCCCTCCGCTCGGACTGATCCTCTATGGCAGCGCCATGAAACTCTTTGTCTTCAGCGCACTGATCGTCGACATGATGTTGCCCCGAACCGGTATGCCGCTCGCCGACGCCACGGCCACGCTTGCCGCCGTGCTCGGCGTGGGCATCGTGATCGGACTCGTCGAGAGCGTGATGGCCCGTCTGCGACTCGTGCGCGTGCCCCAACTACTGATCACGGCAAGCCTGGTGGCCGGGTTCGCGGTGGTGCTGGTGCTTCGATGATCGCTGATTCGATACTCATCGTCCTCCTCCTGACGAACTTCTTCATTCTCGGGACGGCGAATCTCCGCTCCGCGATTCACGCGGTGGCGTTTCAGGGTCTGCTCCTCAGTTCGCTGCCTCTCTTCGTCGAATCGCACCTTACCCTTCGCCTCGTCACGCTCGTCGCGGCGACGGCAATCATCAAAGGTGCGGTAATCCCCGGGCTCCTGCTTAAGGCAATCCGCGACGTTCATATCCGCCATGAGGTCGAGCCGTACCTCGGGTTCGTACCGTCCCTCTTTCTCTGTGCGATTGGAACGGCGCTGGCCCTTCTCTTTGCCGACCATCTGCCGCTCGCGGCGGCAGACCGCGCCGGCCTCTTCGTCCCAGCCTCGCTAGCGACCCTCTTCGCGGGCTTCCTCGGGTTAACGACACGGCGAAAAGCAATCTCGCAGGTGACCGGCTACCTCGTCCTCGAAAACGGCAACTACGTCTTCGGTCTCCTGCTCTATCAGGCCATGGTCGTCGAGGTCGGCGTGCTCCTCGACCTCCTCGTCGGCATCTTCGTCATGGGCATCGTCCTGAATCACATTCAACGCGAGTTCTCATCGCTGGACACGGAGAAGCTGTCGAGCCTGCGTGAGTGAAAACCAGAAACCAGAAACCAGAAACCAGAATGCTTCGCTCAGCCACCATTTCTGGTTTCTAGCTTCTGGTTTCTGGCTTCTGGTTTCTGGTTTCTGGTTTACATATCTGGTTCGACTCACACAATGATCGTTTCCCTCATCATCGTCCCCCTTATCGGCGCACTCGCGGCGTTCCTCATGCCGGCGGATCGGTACCGGCCGTGGGTCGTGGCGGCGGTAGCGGCCATCCACACTGTCCTGGCGGTTGAAGCGGTCCGCACGAAGATGGGGGAGGCGGCCTCGGACTGGCTTCAGCTCGATCCCCTGGGCGGGCTCGTGCTCCTGGTGATCTCGACGATCTTTCTCATCTGCGCCATGTACTGCATCGGATACCTGCGGCTCCGCGCCGAACGGCCGAACCGGGTCTTCTGCACCGCGCTCCTCGGCTTTCTGGCCATGACGAGTCTCGTCGCGCTCGCACAGCACCTGACGGTTCTCTGGGTGGCCATGGAAGCGACGACGCTCGCGACGGCGGTGCTCCTTTACTTCAACCAGAACCGGCGCTCGCTCGAGGCGACATGGAAATACCTCATGATCGGTTCGGTCGGCATTGCCCTGGCGCTCCTCGGCACGCTCTTTCTTGCCTACGGCGCGCTTCTTGGACTTGGCGAGCCAACGCTTCTCTTTTCAGAACTGGTCAGGCGGGCCGGTCACCTGCCCGCGCCGTGGGTTCGTACCGCCTTCGTGTTCCTCCTCGTCGGCTACGGCACGAAGATGGGTCTGGCGCCGCTGCACACCTGGAAACCGGATGCCTATGGTGAGGCGCCCGGCGTCGTAGGAGCGCTGCTGGCCGGCGGCTTGACGACAGGCGCATTCCTGGCCCTGCTCCGCGTTTACCGGATTGTCGACGCGGCGGGCCAGGGGCTGTTTGCGCGCGAGCTTCTCGTCGTTTTCGGTCTTCTCTCCATGGCCACGGCCGCGGTGTTCATGATCGGTCAGCGCGATTTCAAACGCCTCCTGGCCTACTCGAGCGTCGAGCACATGGGCATTCTCGTGCTCGGAATCGGGCTAGGCGGCGCGGGGATCTTCGCCGCGCTCCTCCACGTCGTGAACAACGCGCTGACGAAGAGCCTGCTTTTCCTCGCCGCGGGAAACATCCATCGCGCATTCAAGAGCAAGCGGCTCGAAGACGTGACGGGAGCACTGCAGCGGCTGCCGTTATCGGCCGGGCTCTTCCTGGCGGGTTTCTTCGCAATCAGCGGATCGCCGCCGTTCGGACCGTTCGTAAGCGAGCTTTCGATTCTCACCACGGCAATGGATTCCCATCGCTACCTGGTCAGCGCGCTCTACCTCATCCTCCTCGCTGTCGTTTTCATCGGGATGGGAAGCTCCGTACTCGCGGTCGTGCTAGGCGTGCCCCCCGACGATACCGAGGGGCGCAGCTTCCGTGAGTCGCCATTCAAGACCATCCCCATCATCGTCAGTCTCGCGCTCGTGATCTGGATGGGCGTGTGGATTCCGGAGTCCGTTTCCAGGCTCCTGCACGCGGCCGCACGGCTGCTGGGAGGATCGTGAGATGAACGATCGTCTCCTCATCCGCCGCAATGCGGAGCCCGCACCGCTCGCGGACGTACCGTTGCTCGCCGTCCAGGCGTTCCGTAATACGGTCCTCGATTCTGTCCTGCGGGAAGAGTGCCGAGTCGCCTCCTTTTTCGCGCGCGAAGCGGAGGGACACATCGAGCTCATCGCCGTCCTCGCCGACGACTTGACGGGCGAGCTTGGATTCGTGCGCACGCGGCTCGACGAGGATCGCTTCGACTCCCTCACGCCGGAGTGCCCGCAGCTCCACACGTTCGAGCGCGAGATCGCCGAACAGTTCGGTGTGAGACCGGCCGGCCACCCGTGGCTCAAACCGCTCCGCTTCCACGCATCCTTTCGTCCCGGCCACGACGTCTTCGGCGATCCCACGCCGGGCGTCACCGATTTCTTCCGCGTGGAGGGCGACGAGGTTCATGAAGTCGCCGTCGGGCCGGTACACGCGGGCGTCATTGAGCCCGGCCACTTCCGCTTCCAGTGTCACGGCGAGCATGTCTTCCATCTGGAGATTGCCCTCGGCTATCAGTACCGCGGAATCGAGAGGGCGCTCATCGGCGGGCCGTCGAAGAAGACCATCCACTACATGGAGACCGCTGCCGGCGACTCCACGATCGCCCACACACTCGCCTACTGCCAGGCCATGGAAGCGCTCTCCGGCGCCAAGCCGCCCGCCCGGGCGCAGGCCCTTCGCGGAATCGCACTCGAGCTCGAGCGCCTCGCCAATCACACCGGCGATCTGGGCGCGCTCAGCGGCGACGTTGCGTATCTCCCCACTGCCTCTTATTGCGGCCGAATCCGCGGCGACTATCTCAATCTCACCGCCGAGCTTTGCGGATCACGATTCGGCCGCGGCTTCGTGCGTCCCGGCGGCGTCCAGTTCGACGTCCCAGAGGAACGGGTCGACGCACTCGTTGGGCGGGTCGACACAGCCACACGTGACGTTGTCGATGCGGTCGGGCTTCTCTGGACGACGCCGACGGTCATGGAGCGGTTCGAGAATACCGGCGTCGTCGAAGCGGATGATGCCGAGGCCATCGGCATGGTCGGTGTGGCCGCCCGAGCGTGTGGCCGCGGCATCGACGTCCGGCACGACTTCCCGTCCGGCATCTACCGCTTCGTACACATTCCGGTGATCACGGCGCATTACGGCGACGTCAACTCCCGCGCCTTCGTCCGTTGGCTCGAGCTGCAGCGGTCAGCCAACTTCGTCGCGCAGCAGCTCCGCACCTTCCCCACGACCCCCGTTCTTTCGGAAGGTATGCCGTCGCTCCGGCCGGGGATGATCGTCGCCTCGTTGACCGAGGGATGGCGCGGCGAGGTCTGTCATGTCGCCATCACCGGCGACGATGGCCGCTTCGCGCGATACAAGATCACCGACCCGTCATTTCACAACTGGTTCGGTCTGGCCCTGGCGCTTCGCGGAGGTGAGATCTCCGACTTTCCGCTTTGTAACAAGAGCTTCAACCTTTCCTACTGCGGACATGACTTATGAAAAGGATGTTTCACGCGGAGGCGCGGAGACGCGGAGAGGGAGATGCAAACCCTTCTTATCTCCGCGTCTCCGCGCCTCCGCGCGAGAAAGAAACGAATGATTAAGGCTTTACTCGCACGCGCCCGCCAAGGGCATCGCACGATTGGCTATCCCGACACAAACCCGCCGTCGATGCCGGCGCACTTCCGCGGCGTGCCGAAGATCGATCCGACTCGTTGCCCCGATGGCTGCCGCGTCTGTGCCGAGGCCTGTCCCACCGACGCCATCGTCGTCGCGGACGGCCACGTTCGTCTCGACCTCGGACGATGCATCTTCTGCCCCGAATGCGAGTCGGCCTGTCCGGAAGGAGCGATCACCTTCACCGATGATTACCGCCTCGCTGCGCGCAAGCGTGCCGAGCTTCAGCTCCTCGCCGGCGTGGAGCTGAAGCTCGCCGAAGCGCTCGATGCGAAGCTCCGCAAGCTATTCGGCCGATCACTCAAACTGCGGGTCGTGAGCGCCGGCGATTGCAACGGCTGCGCGTCAGACGTGAACGTCCTCAGTACGATCGGATGGGACATCGGCCGATTCGGCATTCAGTATGTCGCCTCGCCGCGTCACGCCGACGGCCTCGTCATCATGGGGCCTGTGACCGAGAACATGCGTGTCGCGGTCCGGAAGACCTACGACGCCATCCCCGACCCGAAGATCGTGATCGCCATCGGCGCCTGCGCCATCTCCGGAGGCATCTACGCCGGCCACCCCGAACAGCACGACGGGATCGATACCATGCTCCCCGTCGATCTCTTCATCCCAGGCTGCCCGCCGCATCCGCTGACGATCCTGGACGGGCTGCTGCGGCTCTTTGAAAGGCAGAAGGCACAAGGCTGAAGGCAGAAGTAAATGCAGCGCCGACTCAGCCCCTGACTTCATCCTTCATCCTTCATCCTTTCTGCTTTCTGCCTTCCCATGTGTCGTCCGTCACACCCGCTGGTACACGCCGTCACGTCGCCGTGTTTGAGGGGGCGCGATCATGCTCCCCAGAACGGAGATAAAACCGATGATCAGTGTGACAAGACTTCTCGGCGGCGCCTCATTTTCGGGCGACCGGCTTCGGTACCACGACCAATCAGCCGGACAGAAAACGGGCGCACGGTCCGACACCGGACCTGTGGTGGTTTGGAATGCAACCAAGACCTGCAACCTCGAGTGTGTTCACTGCTACGCCGACGCGCGCAGCCGCAAGTTCGACGGCGAGCTGAGCACGGACGAGGCCAAGGCGATGATCGACGATCTGGCCGCCTTCAAGGTGCCGGCGCTGCTCATTTCCGGCGGCGAACCGATGGTCCGGCCGGACATCCTCGACCTGGCCGAATATGCGACCACGCACGGCGTGCGCGTCACGTTCTCGACCAACGGGATGCTCATTGACGAACAGCGGGCCCGCCGCATCGCCGACATGGGCGTAGCCTACGTCGGCATCAGCGTCGACGGCAACGAGGAGCGTCACGATCGGATGCGCTGTCGCACCGGCGCGTTCCAGGGTGCCGTCCGCGGCATTCGCAATTGCCGCGACGCCGGCATTCGCGTCGGCGTCCGCTTCACGGTCACGCAGGACAACGTCGAGGAAATCGACAGCGTCTTCCAACTCGTCGAAGACGAGGGCATCGGCCGGCTCTGCCTCTACCACCTCGTCTACTCCGGTCGCGGCTCGTATCTGTCCGGCATCGATCTCGAGTCCGCGCAGAAGCGCGTGCTGATGAACAAGATGATGGCCAAGGTGGAGAAGTGGAACGGCGAAGGCCGCAACGTCGAAGTGATGACGGTCGACAACCACGCCGATGCCCCCTACATCTATCTGCGCTTGCTCGAAACCGATCCCGCCCGCGCCGAGGATGCCTTTGCCCTGATCAGCAACAACGGCGGCAACCGCTCCGGCATCGCCATCGGTTGTATCGACAGCTTCGGGGCCGTTCATCCCGACCAGTTCACGACCAATCACACCTTGGGCTCAATCCGGGAGCGGCCGTTCTCGGAGATCTGGAGCGACTCGCGCGTCGAGCTGCTCGACGGGCTGCGCAAACGGAAGACCCTGCTCAAGGGCCGCTGCGCCGCGTGCCGCTGGCTGCCGATGTGTAACGGCAATTTCCGCGCGCGCGCCGAGGCGGCCACGGGCGACTACTGGGAATCCGATCCGGGTTGCTACCTCCTCGACTCGGAGATCGCGGCGGTGAGTGCATGAGCGCCTCCCTCGAGTACGCGGTGCCGGTCTCGGTTTACGATCCGATTAACCGGGCCATCCTCGAGGTTTCGGAGGATCAGATCGGCGGGTTCGTTCGCGAGCCCATTCGCGAGATTGCCCGCATTGCCGGACTCCATCCGCTCGTCGTCATCGAGCGCATTCGCGCCATGCTGGACGCGGGGACGATCCGGCGCGTGCGGCAGACGCTGCTGGCCACGAATCTCGCGCAGGGCGCTCTGATCGCCTGGAAGATCGACGACTCGCTCGGCGACTCGCTCATCAATGCCGCCTTCGACTTCATCGCCAAACGCGATCCCTTTTCCGGCCACGTCGTCATCCGCAACTGCGAGAACGGGCAGACGGAGTGGCGTCTCTGGACGACGCTGAAAGTGCCGTCCGGCTTCTCCGTCGAAGCGCACTGCGAATACCTGCGCCGCCAGATCGGCGCCGAGCGTTACCGCATCATGCCCTCGCTGCGGGCCTTCGTCCTCGGCGTGGGACACATGCGGCGCAAGGGCATGCAGCCCGGCGAAAAGTCGCCGTTGCTCGCCGACGTCATGGAGCCGTCGATCGTCGAGCTCTCCGCACGCGAGTGGAGCGTGCTCGTGGCCTTGAAGCACGACTTCACGCCGGACGAGATCGGCGAGGGGATGTGGGAGCGTCGCGCGCGCGCCGCCGGAATCGATGAGGAGACGTTCTTCAGCATCGCCGAGGACCTCGATCGCCGCGGCGTCATCGGACGCTTCTCGACGTTCCTCGAGCACTCCAAGCCGGTGGCCGGCGAAGAGCGCCTCTCCAGTTTCAACGGTCTCTTCCACTGGGCGGTCCCACCCGGTCGCGAGATCGAGGCAGGACGCGAGATCGGCCGGTTCGCCATCCTCACGCACTGCTACTGGCGCGACGCCGGTCCGGAGCTGAATAACGTCAACATCATGGCCGTGGCCCACGGCGAGACGAAGGAACAAGTCATGGCCCACAAGGCCGCCATCGATGCGTACCTGAACGAGATCGGTATCGGCTTTACCTACACCAACGTCTACTGGGGCGGACGCGCGGAGATCAAGCCCTCCGAGGTTTCTCCCGTCGCCTATCAGGAGTGGGCGCGAAAGGCAGGTGTCATATGAGTGCCAAGGTCGATTTCAATCTCCATCCATTCGTGGTGATCTGGGAGAGCACGCGCGCATGCGACTTGTCATGCGTACATTGCCGTGCCGCCGCTCAACCGCGCCGCAGCCAGTTCGAGCTGACGACGGAGGAAGGCTACAAGCTGATCGACGACATCGCGCTCCTGAAGCCGAAGGTCTTTGTGATCACAGGCGGCGACCCCCTCAAGCGCGAAGACACATACGACTACATCGCCTACGCGAAGAAGCGCGGGCTGGAACCATCGGTGACTCCGAGCGCCACGCCGTTGCTCACCGAGGGAGCCATCGCGCTCATGAAACACCGCGGGGTGGCCCGCCTGGCCGTCAGCCTGGATGCCTCCCGCGCCGATCTGCACGACGGGTTCCGCCGCGTTCCGGGCTCATTCGACATCACGATCAACGCCATCCGCACCGCCGCACGCGAAGGCATCCCCGTACAGGTCAACACGACGGTGACGCGCCGCACGGTCGATGATCTCCCGCAGATGGTCAACCTTCTGCGCGACCTCGGCATCGTCATGTGGAGCGTCTTCTTCCTCGTTCCCACGGGGCGCGGGAAACAAGCCGACCTGATCACCCCCGAAGCGGTCGAGCAGCTCTTCGGCTACCTCTACGAGACCAGCAAACGCGTTCCCTTCGCCATCAGAACGACCGAGGCCATGCACTACCGCCGCTACATGCTGCAGCGGATGGCCGCCGAGAGAGGGGAATCGATCGACAATCTTCTCGATCCCACCACGGGACTCATCGACGCCTCGACGCTCTTCCTGCAGAACGGCCCGCGCAAAATGCCGCTCGGTGTGCAGGCTCAGACCGGCGCCGTCTCCCGCGCTCCGCGCGGCGTAAACGAGGGGAAGGGCTTCGTCTTCATCTCCCACCTCGGCGACGTCTTCCCGAGCGGTTTCCTGCCGCTGAAAGCCGGCAACGTGAAGCACCAATCCCTCGGCGAGATCTATCGTTCGAGCGACCTATTCACCGGCCTTCGCGACAGCAGCAACCTCAAAGGCAAATGCGGCGTCTGCGAGTTCCGTGACCTCTGCGGCGGCTCCCGCGCAAGGGCCTGGGCCATGACGGGGGATGTCTACGCGGCTGATCCGCTATGTACGTATGTGCCGGCGGGCATGCGGTACGCGACGGCGTAGGTGTCGCGGTTACGGGCGAGGTCTTTCTCTCGTTCCGTTGTCACATGCCCACTTCGGGCAGTAGAATGCCCAAAATGGGTGGAGCGTTACAAAAAAGCGCCCGCACTGCTACAGCGCGCACGAGCATCGCGGACGCTCTGCTGACGAAGACACAGCAGCGGGTGCTGTTGCTGTTCTTTGGTCAACCCGATCGTTCGTTCTTCAAACAGGAGCTGATCGACCGCGCCGGCTCCGGTTCCGGCGCAGTGCAGCGGGAGCTGGCGCGGCTCGTCGACAGCGGGCTCGTTACCGTCTCGCGGATCGGCAGTCAGAAGCACTATCAAGCCAACCGGACCGCGCCTGTTTTCGAGGATCTCCGAGGGATCGTGACGAAGACAATCGGCCTGGCCGACCCGTTGCGCGCTGCTCTCCGGCCGCTCGCGAAACGGA
Organism: Thermoanaerobaculia bacterium; assembly: GCA_035482045.1. GTDB lineage: Bacteria > Acidobacteriota > Thermoanaerobaculia > Gp7-AA8 > Gp7-AA8 > JADGNZ01. The sequence continues at coordinate 36,959 of DATHRD010000049.1, read as the reverse complement.
TCGAGCTCGCGCTCGTCTATGGTTCAGTGGCGAAGGGAAACGATCGGGCGCAAAGCGACATCGACCTCCTCGTGGTCGGCGACGACCTCACGTTGGAGGATCTTTTCGCGCGCCTCGGGCCGGTTGAAAAGAAGGTCGGGCGCACGATCAACCCAACGCTCTACACACACGAGGAGTTCGCGAGGCGTCGTAGCGGGAACGCGTTTCTGCAGAAGGTGCTCCGCGAAGAACATATCGTCCTGATTGGGACCGAAAATGGCGCTGACGAGTCTCGATAACCTCGTACGCGGTGGACAGCTCAAGGCCGAGCCGACTGCACAGTCAGAGCTCGATGGACTGATCCGCTCGGGACTCGCACGGCTGAACGACGCCGAGAACAAGGCACTGTCGCTGGACAGCCGCTTCGACCTCGCCTACAACGCCGCGCACGCTCTCTCCCTGGCCGCGCTGCGCTGGCACGGCTATCGGTCGGACAATCGCTATCTCGTATTCCAGACACTTGCTCACACGCTGAAGCTCCCCGCGGAGCAATGGCGCGTGCTCGACAGCGCGCACCGCAAGCGAAACTTTATTGAGTATGAAGGCGTCGCAGATGTCGATGAGCAACTCGTGGCCGCTCTGCTTCGCGTGACGCGTGAAGTTGCCACGCGCGTCGCGAACTTAGGACCAATTTAACCGAAGCTGATCTGCGCCTGCTGCGGGTGATCGAATCGCTGCAAGGCTCTCTTGACACGCCGGAGCCGCGTAATTACATTGTGCATATGAAAGCACGCCTGATTCAGATCGGCAACTCGCGAGGGATACGCATTCCGAAGGCACTACTCGAACAGACGCACTTGACCGAAGACGTCCACATCGAGGCTCAGGCAGGTGAGATCGTCATTCGCTCAGCACGGCTCCCCAGGGGGGACTGGGAAGAGGCGTTCCTCGGCATGGCACAGCGCGGGGACGATCAGTTGCTCGACGAAGCAAGACGCACTGCCTTCGATGAAACGGAATGGGAGTGGTAACGCAGCGTTTTGAAGTCTACCTGGTCAATCTTGATCCCACGGTTGGCAGCGAGATCCGAAAGACGCGTCCGTGCGTAATCGTTTCCCCCGACGAGATGAATCGTCACATCCGCACGGTCATCGTGGCGCCAATGACAACGAAGGGCCAGGCATATCCGACGCGCGTTGGATGTACGTTCGGTGGCAGGCGGGCCCGGATCATCCTCGATCAGCTCCGGACGGTTGACAAAGCCCGGCTGGTCAGGCGCATCGGCAGGATCTCGCCTTCCGCGCAACTTGAGATCCTCTCCAAGCTGGCAGAAATGTTCGCGCCATAGAGCTCGCGGATCTACTGTCGGTTTTTCAGGATACGGCCAGCAGTCTCGCGGGTAGCCACAGACGCCCTTCGCGTCTCCATCACCTCGCCGAGAGACCCTTGAAACCCCGAAACCGCGAGACCGCGCAACCCCTCACCTCACCTCTCCACACTCACGCATCCCCGGATCGGCGAAGTACGGGTTACTGATATCGCCCTTCGGCTGGAGCCAGGAGTGCCTGGCCATCACGCAGTAGACGACCTGGGGCGACGGCTGTTCGTTGCCGGCCTTGCGATAGGCGATCATGGCGTCGGAGAGCATCGCGAACGAACGGCGTGCGCTCTCGATGTCGCTGCTCTTCGCAAGCGCGCCGGCGTCCTTCGCGATCTCGAGCTGTTTCGACTGGCCCGCGTCGTTCGCCAGCGACGCCGCTCTCGACTTCACACCGTCGAGTGATTCGGCCAGCAACGACTGCCGCACCGACTCGTAGCGAGGGAAGAGCGGCTTCGCCTCCGTTCGGGAGAAGGCCATGTAACCGGCGATTCCGAGCGCGACCAGAACACCTGTCAGCCCGGTCACGAATGCCGGCCGTTGCCACCAATGAAGCGCCAGGTGCTCGTCGTCCGCGTGCTTGGGATGAGGCAGACTCCGCTCCCGCCATAAGAGGTAAATGGCCGGATAGACGAGCAACTCCATCAGGAACGACGTGAAGAGGCCTCCGATCATCGGTGCGGCGATGCGCTTCATGACGTCGGCACCCGCGCCGGCCGACCACATGATCGGCACGAGCCCGAAGAACGCGCAGGCGACGGTCATCACCTTCGGCCGGACGCGTTGCACGGCGCCGTGAAGGATCGCTTCGTTCAGATCCTCGCGCGTGTTCAGCGTGCCGGCGGCGACCCGCTCGTCGTGCGCGAGGTCGAGGTAGAGCAGCATGAAGATGCCGGTCTCGGCGTCGAGCCCGAGCAAGGCAATGAGCCCGACCCAGACGCCGATCGACATGTTGTAGCCGAGCGCGTAGAGCAACCAGACCGCGCCGACGGCGGAGAAGGGCACGGCCAGGAGCACGATGGCCGTCTTCGGGAATGACTTCGTGTTGAGGTAGATGAGAAAGAACACGACGAAGAGGGTGAGCGGGAGAACGATCTTCATCTTCTCCCGCACCCGTGTCATGGCCTCGTACTGGCCGCTCCACGCCAGCAGGTATCCGGGCTTGAGCTTCAGCTCCGCGTCGACCGCTTTCTTCGCCTCTTCGACGTAGCCGCCGATGTCGCGCCTGGCGGTGTCGACGTCGACGTACACGTAGCCTGACAGCCGGCCGTTCTCATCGCGGATCATCGATGGCCCTTCGACCAGCTTGATGGTCGCGAGCTGACCGAGCGGGATCTGTGCGCCGCCACCCATCGCCCCGGCGGCGTTCGGAACGGCCACGAGCGTACGGGCCAGTTTGTCGACGTCGTCGCGCATCTCGCGCGGGTAGCGGATATTGATCGGGTAGCGCTCGCGCCCTTCGTTCGTCGTGGAGACGTTCTCGCCGCCGATGGCGGTCATGATCACGCTCTGCACGTCGCCGATGCGGAGGCCGTAACGGGCGATGGCTTCCCGATTGAGATCGAAATCGACGAAGTATCCGCCCGCGACACGCTCGCCGTAGACGCTGCGCGTACCGGGCACGTTCTGCAGAATCCCTTCGAGATGCTGGCCGATCTTCTCGATCTCGCCGAGGTCGGCGCCGAAGATCTTGATACCAACCGGCGTGCGGATACCGGTGGTGAGCATGTCGATGCGATTCTTGATGGGCATGGTCCAGGCGTTCGTCTGTCCCGGGAGCGTGAGCTTCGCGTTCATCTCGTTCACGAGATCGTCCGGGGAGATCGTCTCCGGCCAGAGCGGCCGGAAGAGTGGCTTGATGAAGTCCGGCCCGCTTGAATACCAGCGCGGCCGCGTGCGCCACTCCGATGCCGGTTTGAGCACGACCACGGTCTCCATCATCGAGAACGGCGCGGGGTCGGTGGAGGTGTCCGCGCGCCCGGCCTTGCCGAAGACACGCTCGACCTCGGGGAAGCTCTTCAGCAACTGATCCTGCCGCTGCAGCAGCGCCTCGGCCTGCGCGACCGAGATGCCGGGGAGCGTGGTCGGCATGTATAGGATCGTGCCCTCATTCAACGGCGGCATGAACTCGTGACCGAGCTTCCGGTACACGGGGATCGTGCACAGAACGACGAGCAGCGCAGTGCCGATCACCATCCGCGGATGTTTCAGGACGAACTTCGCCGGCCGGGTGTAGAGCTTGAAGAGGATCCTGGAGATCGGATGCTTCTCCTCGGGGACCATCTTCCCGACGACGATTGCGTTGACGACCTTTTTGGTCAAACCAGAAACGAGAAACCAGAAACCAGAAAAGAAACCGGCGAACCCCTTCTGGTTTCTGGTTTCTGGTTTCTGGTTTTCAAAGACCGGCTTCATCCGCGTGAAGAGCAGTCGTAGCGCGGGATCAAGCGTTACGGCGAGGACGGCGGCGATGGCCATGGCGAAGTTCTTCGTGAACGCCAGCGGCTTGAAGAGGCGGCCTTCCTGCGCTTCGAGCGCGAAGATGGGCATGAAGGCGAGAGCGATCACCATCAGGGAGAAGAAGCTCGGCCGCCCCACTTCCTGGATGGCCTTGATCAGGACTTCTTTGTAGTCTCCTTTTTTTCCATCGGCCTCCCACACTTCCAGTTTCTTGTGCGCGTTCTCGACCACGACCACCGAGGCATCGACGAGCGCTCCGATGGCGATGGCGATGCCGCCAAGCGACATGATGTTGGCGTTGATACCGAGGAGCTTCATCGGGATGAAGGCGATGACGACCGCCGCCGGCAGAGTGAAGATCGGGATGACAGCGCTCGGGATGTGCCATAGGAAAATGAGGATGATCAGCGAGACGATGATCATCTCCAGCAGGAGCTCGTGCTTCAGGGTGTGGATGGATCGCTCGATCAGATCCGAGCGATCGTAAGTCGTGACGATCTTCACGCCCTCGGGCAGGGTCTTCTCAATCTCGGCGAGGCGGACCTTCACCCGCTTGATCACATCGAGCGCATCTTCGCTCTGCCGCATGATGACCACGCCGGCGGCGGTCTCCCCCTCGCCATCGAGCTCCGCCACCCCGCGCCGCAATTCCGGCCCGAGCTCAATGTTGGCGACGTCGCGCAGGAGCACGGGCGTGCCGCGCTCGTCGCTCTTCACCACGATCTGTTCGAGGTCAGCGATGTTCTTCACGTAGCCGCGGGCGCGAACCATGTACTCGGCGCCGCTCCACTCGACGAGGCGCGCGCCCACTTCATTGTTGGACCCGCGCACCGCCTCCATCACTTCCGCGAGCGGGATGCGGTACGCCGCAAGTTTGTTGGGGTCGACGGTGATCTGGTACTGCTTCACGAAGCCGCCGAGCGAAGCGACTTCGGCGACGCCCGGTACGGATTGCAACTGATACCGGATCGTCCAATCCTGCAGAGAGCGGAGATCCGCGAGCGAGTGCTTCCCGCTCTTCTCGACGAGCGCGTACTGAAACACCCATCCCACACCGGTGGCGTCGGGGCCCAGCTCCGTCTTCACGCCTTGCGGCAGGGACGACTGCGTCTTTGAGAGCGATTCGAGAACGCGCGACCGGGCCCAGTAGAGGTCCGTCCCTTCATCGAAGATGACGTAGACGTAGGAGTAGCCAAAGTCCGAGAAGCCGCGGATGTCCTTGACCTTCGGCGCACCGAGGAGCGAGCTGACGATCGGGTAGGTAACCTGGTCCTCGATGATGTCGGGGCTGCGGTCCCACTTCGAGTAGATGATGACCTGCGTATCGGAGAGGTCAGGCAGCGCGTCCACCGCGATCCGCTTCATCGACCACAGACCGGCGAAAACCAGCCCCGCCATGATGGTCAGAGTGAGGAACTTGTTGGTTGCGCAGACGCGAATGAGTTTTTCGATCATCTGAGCGCCGCCTTCAAACGTGACTCGGAGTCGATGAGGAAGTTCGCCTGCGTCGCGACTTTCACGCCGGCCTCGAGACCGCTGCGGACTTCGTAGAACCCCTCGGATTTCGTTCCGACCTGGATCTCACGCGGCTCGAATGTGCCGTCGTCCTTCACGATGAACACGACCGAGCGCGTACCGGTCTGGAGCACGGCGGATTCCGGGACGACGACGACCTGACGTACCGGCTGCTGGATCACCACATCACCGAACATCTCGGGCTTGAGGGCTCCGTCGGCGTTGTCGAATTCGCTGCGTACTTTGACCGTGCGGGTGATCGGGTCGACGGTCGGCGCGATGAAGGTGACGCGTCCGGTCCAGGTCCGGCCCGGAATGTACGAGAGCGTCGTCGTGGCCGCCGCGCCCATCCGGATGAACTGCAACTCGGACTCGTAAACGTCCGCCTGAATCCAGACGTGATCCAGATTCGCGATCTCGAAGAGCGGTTCACCGGCAGTGACGCGCGCTCCTTCGACCGCGATCTTGTTGAGGACGTATCCGCTCGCCGGCGAGTAGATCGTGACGGACTTCCGCGCCGTACCGGTGTGCTCAAGCTGTCGGATCTCCGCCGGCGTGACATCCCACAGCAGGAGTCGCTGACGCGCCGCGGCGAGAAGCGACGGCGCCTGCGTCGCAGCGCGCATCGCAAGCAGATAGTCCTGTTGCGTGGCCAGGAGGTCGGGGCTATAGACCGATAAGAGCGGCTGACCTTTGCGGATCTGCTGTCCGGTGACGTTGACGTACAGCTTCTCGATGTAGCCGTCGAACTTCGTCGAGATCTTGTAGAGACGCGTCTCATCGACGGCGACGCGGCCGACGGTGCGGACCGTGCGTCCCAGCGAGCGCACCTCGGTCATGCCTGTCTGTACGCCGATGAGTTGCTGCCTTTCCGAGGTCAGCTTGACGTTCGCGTAGCCGCTGACGGTCGATGTCGCGGGGCCGGCCCCTTCGTCATAAACCGGAACGAGATCCATCCCGTCATGCGCCTTCCCCGGCTTATCGGACTTGTAGCTGGGGTTCATCGCGTCGATCCAGAAGAGAACCTTCTTCTCCCGCGCGGTCGGGGCGCCTGGCGCAGACGGTTTCGTGTTTGGTCGTGCGACGACAGCGACCAGTGCGATCGCGAAGAGAATCGTCAAAATCCAGGGGAGTTTCGTCTTCATTTTTTTCTGCCTTCTGCTTTCTGCCTTCTGCTTTCATTCCGCTTCATCAATCGCCACGCGCCACTTCGCGGCCTCGGCAAGCCGGCCGAGGTAATTCGCGCGATCGCTGTAAAGAACGTTGACCGCATCGAAGACGGTGATGAACGGAACCTTCCCGGCCCGATAGCTCGTCAGCGCCGATTCGTACGAAAGCTGATCGAGCGGGACGATCGTTTCGCGGTAGAGGACGGCCACGTCGTTCGCGGCCTGGAGCTGCGCGATCCGCTCCCGCGTGCGCCGCTCCAGCTCCCGGCCGATCACGTCCGTCTTTGCCGTCTGCCCGGCCACGCGCGCCTGCGCTTCGGCAAGCTGGTTCTGCTGGCGTTTGTTGCTCCAGACCGGAAGCGAAACGCCGACACCGACCTGCCACATCGGTCCCATGGCGAAGTTGCCGCGGTACATCGAGCCGCCGCTCACCACGAAATCGGGAAGGAAGTTCTTCTTTGCGATCTGCACGCGCAGATGTCCTGTTTCGATACCCTGCCGCGCGGCGGCCGCCTCGGGGCTCCGGGCCACTGCGCTTGCGATCACCGCCGCGGCCGCGGGGATCGCAGCGACCGGGGGAAGGTCAGCGGGCGTATCGAGCGCCGCATCCTGTGGCCGGCTCAGAAGCCGATTGAGCTCCGCGAGGCGGCCGGCGATGATGGCGCGCTGCGCCGCTTTCATCTCGTCGATCCGGGCCAGTTCGATCTGCGCCCGCAACACGTCCTGCTGGACGGCCAGTCCGGCGACGTACCGGTCGCGCGTCGTCTCTTCGATTTGCCGCGCCGTCCCGCGCCGCTCTTCGATCAGATGATCGATGGCGCGAGCGAGCAGAAGGTCGAACCAGGCGTTCCGCACCCGCGCCTCGATTGTGAGCGTGGTCCGGCCCAGCACTCCCACCTCGATTTCGCGGGCCTCACTGGCTGCCGCTTTGCCTGCCAGCGCCAGCTTTCCGGGCCACGGAAGCGGCTGGCTCAGCATGAAGCCAGCGAAACTTCCCTCGGCCGTGCCGAGCGAGATCGAGCGGCCGTCGTTCTGGTAGACGAAGGATGCGCTCGGATCCGGCAGAGTTCGTGCTGGCTCGACGCGTCGTTGCGCCGCTTCGAGCATGGCGCGATCCGCATCGATTTCGGGTGCTTTCCCGAGCGCCTCCGCGACCAGCCGGTCAGCGGCCGGATCGTCCGGCGCGAGCCGCACCTGCTGTGCTGATGCAGCCGTTACAGCGAGCAGTAGAACGCCCGTTGCGATGGCCTGCCTGATGATGAACACTTCTCCGATCTCCCCTGCGCGACGGCATGGATGTCGCGCGCGTTCGATGGAACGTCAGTGCGTGGGAAGACGCGAAATCAGATGCGGAATTGACGGTGAAGGAGGAAAGGAGGGGGCGCCGTGCGTTCGATCGCTGCCCCGTCCTTCGCCACGGTGGCGATGGCCTCGGCAGCCGACGACGCAAGTACCGTGAGCGTACCGACGGCCGGAGCTGCAGGTTGCGGCGATGAAGCCGTCAGCGCGACATCGTGATCGCGGCTCGCGTTGGGGCCCGACATTGTGCAGTTTGTCGCACAGCACGGCATCGAGGCATACATGGCCGCCATCGTGCTGTCCGGCTTGCCAGCGCAGCAGACGGTCGCGGCCGGCAGCGCCGTGGTGAGCAGCACGAGCCCTACGACGATCATCGTCGCAACGCGTCTGGTCATCGATGTGGCGAGTGAATGCACGGCTTCCTGAACTCCGCAAGCAGTATCGCTATTTCGATAGTCATGGGGCGGTGCAGAGGAACACAGGTGGAGGTGACGTTGATCACCTGCGCGGCAGCATACGAAGCGCCGCCGAGCCGGCGGCGGTCCAGCCGGCGAGCCGCCGGCGCTACAAGCAAGCTAGCTGAACCACGTGCTTGGCTCGTCTGCTTTCAGACTCGGCGATATCTCAACGTCCGTATCAACATCCGGAAAACTCTCGCGGATCACACCGAGCGCCGTGTCGATCCGATCCGGATCGTTGAAGACGATGTAAGGGTGCTCGGGTGATCCGGCGTCGCGCAGCTCCTGCACGATGACGCGCAGGGCGCGATCGAAGCGGAGTCCTGCGTGGCCGCTGGCAAAGACCGGAAGCGCGATCGTCGTGCAGCCTGCTTCCCCGGCGCACCGGAGCGCGTTGATCACGCACGCCCGGACGATCTCCGGAGACGACTGATGCCGGGCGTTGCTGGCCACGCAATGGATGATCACCTTCGCCGGCAGCTCGCCCGCGGCCGTGACGTGCGCGGAGCCGGCCGGCAGATGCCGATTCCCCGAGCGTGAAAACTCCGCCTCGACGATCGCTTCGCAGGATCTCAAGATCGTGAATCCTCCACGTGTCCGCACGGACCCGCCCGTGCCCATGTAGAGCGACAGGCGGGGATTGGTCGACGTGCAGAGCGCCTCGGCCGGCGCGTCGCAAAGATCTCCGACGAAGATCGAGATCTTCACGGAGTCGCTCCAGGGTCTGCGCGATCAGGAGATCTCACGGAAATGGTGGCCGAGCCTTGGGCAACCAACGCCGCCGGCCGTGCCGGCCGGCCTACGGGTGCCAGCGGAAGTACAGGCCGTAGCGGCTGGCCTCGAAATCTCCGAAAGATGGAGACGCTTCGTTGTACTTATCGCGATTCCATTCGCCGGCCATACCCGTCTTCGGCCCGAAGTCGTACGTGACGCGAACACGAAGACGGTCGATGTCGAAAGGCGTCGTTCCGCGATTCTCGAAACGTCCCAGGCTGGCGTCGAGTGAGACCGGGCCGTGCAGGAGGCTCAATCCGCCTTCGTGGGCTTTGCCGTTTTCGGCCTGAATGGAGGGAATGATCGAGAAGTCCTGGGGCTGACGGATGCTGATGTCGCTGTCGGCGCGGAACTGCGAGAGCGAGCCGCGCAGGTGCAGCCATGTCAGCGGAACGAGCTCGACGTCGCCGCTGTACTGGCGCATCCGCGCGTCATAGCCGATGTCGGAGCGGTCGTCGCTCTGATTGGTACGCTCCGCGGTGATGCCGGCGCGGAAGAAACTCTTGGGCGAGGTCCATGCTCCGCGAAGACGGATGCGGTCGCGATCGAGGAAGTCGGTGCGGAAGACAGGCTGATTCGCGCTGTCCTTGCGCCACGCCGCACCGAGCATGAAACCGGACTGAGTGTAGCTGCCGGTGACGTCAAACGTGTGTACGCGGCGGGTGAAGTCGCCTCCCTGGGCGCCGGGAACGACGATCTCGGAGAGGTCGGGCGAAACGTTGAAATCCTGCTTCGACTCGCGGTACTCGCCGCGGAGCGCGAACGGTCCGACGGCGCGTGCCGAAACGGCGGCGTTCACGACGCTTTCGTCGCGATCGATGGAGCCCGACGACGCCAGAATCGTCTCCAGGTCGCGTTTGTCGAATCCGGAGAACGTGATGGTCTGCAGAAAAGTCGTATCGATGAGAGCCGTGCCGTCGAGCTCGCGGTGATCCTTCTGATAGCCGGCGATGAAGTCGACGTTCGGATAGAGACTCACTTCCGCCCGTCCGCCGCCGCGCCACGTCTTGTTCTTCGCGGCTGAAGAATCGTGCTCGTTGATGCCGTTGAAGAAGCGGCTGAGGGGAAATGAGACGAACGACCCCGCGTCGGCCTCGGTTTCGCCGCTTGCCGAATCGGCGGAGAAGCGGACGTAGTTGCCGATCAGCCGCAACCTGTTCATCACCTGATCGGTGATGTAGAAATTCGTGAATGGCGTCTTGACGTGCGTGCTGTCGACGCGCGAGATGCTCGTGGCCGTGACCGGCTGACCGAGAACGGTGCCGAAGTTGTTGCCGGTACCGACGTTGTTGCCGGCTCCCGCTCCGGGCGCCAGCGAGAGCGTCTCGTCGCTGCGGAAGTTCCGCAATCCCTCGGTGAACTGGCCGCTGATGGTTCGCCATTGGAACGAGGCGCCGGCTCGGACCTCACGATCGCGCTCATTGAGACTCTGATCCAGGCTGAACTCATCCTGTCCGAGCGTGTAGGTCGTTGTGCCGGGACCGTGGTCGTCATTCCACGTGAAGCCGACGAACGGCACGATGGCACGGCCGGGCATCAACTCGAGATCGACGTCGACCATCGAGCGCGTCCGGTCGTAGGTTTGCTGCCCGGGGATGATGCCCTGCGCAAGGAAAGGATTGGCGAAGGCTGGGAGGGCGCTGAACGAGTCCGTGGAGCGATAGCCGATCTTGAGGTCGTAGGCGCCCGTCCTGGCCGCTTCGATGCGGATCGATCTGGCCGGGCCGGCGCCGAGGTCGCTGACGTCGACGCGGAAGCGATCCATGAGCGTCGTGTCGCCGTTGAAATCGGAGGTGGCCAGACTGAAGTTGCGGATCAACAAGCCGTTTTGCTCGTTGATCTGCGTCCGGTACATGTCTTCGTTGCCTTTGAGATCGAGCCAGCGATAGCCGATCTCGAGGTCGAAGGGAACCACCTGCGCGTGCGCGGAGAACGCGATCGCGAGGAGCGCGGCGGAAAGGGAGGCTGTGAGGATTCTTTTCATCTCGGCCTACTTCAACAGTTGCGGATCGCGGTTGGAGCCGTGAACAGCCACGTGGCACGTTGTGCAGTTCTGGAAGCGTGGCGTGTTGAGGTTGTGGAACGACGGCGGCTGTGAGCCGAGAGTGCCGGCGCCGATCGGTGAGTGACACTCGAGGCAGAGCTGCGCGACCGTGCCGCGCTTGAGCTGCTTCGGATTCGACGAGCCATGCGGCTCGTGACAGGTCAGGCAGTCGCCGACCGCCAGGGCACCGTGCTGGAAAACGAACGGGCCGCGCTTATCGGCGTGGCAGGAAAGACATGGGAGCTCGCCGGCGCGCGTCGTGCGCAGGTTGTCTCTTCCCGGCAGCCCGTGCGCCTCGTGACACGACGAGCATTCCATACCACCGCGCCCCAGACGGTGCGCGTACGGTTTGTTGCGGAACGACGCCACCTGCGTCATGTGACAGCTATCGCAGAGCGCGAGCTGTTTCCTGGCCAGGAGATGCGGAGAATGCGGCTCCGAGGCATGGATGGAGTGGCAGGTGAGACAGTTCACCGTCGCGGAGTTCGCGTGAACGCCCGCGTGGCGCGAGACCTTGTCCGTGGCCACGTCATGGCAGAGCAGACAGGTCTTGTTCGCGCCGGCCAGACCGGCGGGCTTGTAGATCTTGCTCTTGTCTCCGCCGCCCTCGATGTGCTCCTTGCCGTCGCCGTGGCACGCCTCGCAGACGGTGTTCGGCACTTCGCCTTTTTTTGCCATGCCGTGCGCGTGAGGGGTCGATGCAACGGCCTTCATCGCGTCATGGCAGTCAGTGCAGGCGGGGAGAGCCGTTGGCTCGGCAGGGGCGGCGGCAGCGGGTGCTGGCGCCGGCGCGGCTGGCGGAGCCGCTTGTGTCGTTGTCTGTGCGGCGGGCGGCGGCTGCGTCGTCGTTTGCTGCGCGGCGCGGGCCAGGCCCGGCGACAGAGCGAGACATAGCATGAGGGTCGCCGGCCCGGACCAATGATGTCTCATCACATTCTCCTGACGCGTTGAGGGGGCCTTCGCGGCCCCCCTCGATTGCGCTCGATTACCGGGCGTGAACCTTGTCGACCGCCCAATCCTTGCCGGCGCCGTGGCATGTCGCGCACGCTTCGTTAGGAATCGTGGAGCCGGGGAACGTGACGGTGTTGAGGAACGCGTGCGCCGCGGTATCCGAATTGTCGTGACAGCCAAGGCAGGCCGCGGTGGCCGGGCCCTGCGGCGTGAAGTAGTCGCGCAGTGTGGTGACGGAAGCAATGCCGGTCGGCAGCGGAAGCGTGAATGTGGTGCCGGTATGGCACTTCGCGCAGTCGCGGCGATCGCCCGGGAAGCGTACGTCGTTGAAGTTGTTCGTCGAGCCGCCGAATCCGATGATCGTGTAGTCCTGGGTGAGGTTCTCGCCGGTGTGAATGCGGTGGATCATCCGCTGGAGCGAGATCGACTCAGTCGGGCCGAGGTTCGCCGGACGGAGCGATTCATCACCCTCGGTCGGGTTGTGGCAGATCACGCACTCCAGGGTCGTCACGCGCTGTCCGCCGTGAAGACTGAGGCCGCCGTCATGGCAGGCGGTGCAATTGGCCAGTGCGACGACTACCCGGCGCGGGGTGACCGGTCCGGTCACGGCGACGTACTGGACGGGATTCACGGCTGCTTCGCGCATGGTCATGCTGGCTTTACCGTCGCCGCGCACCAGTGTGGCGTTGCGGTAGATGTCGCCGCTGACGGTCCAGCTACCGGTGGCATCCGCCGGCACAATCGCCGTGAAGGTGTAGCTGGTCGTGCCGGCGGTGGCATTGAAGACCGCCGTGGTCAAGGCATTCTCGCGGTAGTACTTCGAGTAGCTCGATGTCGGGCCGGCCAGAATCGGGGAGAACGTCGCCAGCTTCGTTCCATCGACAGCGGAACCGTCGCCATTCGTGAGCTTGAAAACAGCGGTCGGATGCTTGCCCGGCGCCATGTTCGTCACGCTGACGACGGAGGCGTTGAGCCCCTTGAGCTGTTTCGATTTCTCCCACACCGTGTGCGCCCCTTTGATGGAGGCGTCGAATTCGATGCCATCGGGCTGGTGACAGGTTGCGCAGGTCTTGTCGTCGGCCTGCGGGCCGGCGGGATGGTTCGCGCCCGTCACCCAATCGACGTCGTCGTGGCAGGAGCCGCAGGCTGCACGGCTCGGGTTGGTATACCAGACGGCCGACTGCGCGCCTTTGTTCGTGGCGTCCGTTCCCTCGTGGCAGAGCGCGCAATTCGTGATGGCTTTGCCCTGCGTCATCTGCGGCCAGACCACGGTCGAGAAGTCGGAGCTGCTGACGCCATACGGCGTGCCGGCGAGCACGCTCGGCAGTCTCGCGCCCATGTGAATCTTGTGGGCCATCACTTTCATGTCCACCGTGTTGCCCGAATTGGCATCGGTCGACTGCGGCTGATGGCAGAGGACGCAGAGCTTGATCTGCTGGCGTGAGCCACCGTGCTCTCCCAGCGGGTCGTGGCAGGTGTTGCAAGTGGTCGACTCGCGCATCTTGTCCCACTTGTCAGTCACCGTCCCGCCGTCGGGCCGGAAATCGAACTCGGCGTTCGCGAAGTAGCTCTTCTGAAGCGCCGGGTCGATCCCCACGACAGCGGTCAGGTTCCGCGTGGAGTAGATGCCGAGCGTGGTCGTCTTGGTCTGGTCGAACCCGGCTGGCAACACCGTGGTGGAGATGAACTTGGCATGCCCGGTCTCCAGGTCGGTAACCGCTCCGGCGAGGGCCGTGGCCTGCGTAGCCGTCGCCCCAGGGTGCGCGCTGGTGGGCGACCCGGTGGCGACGCGCGTGTTGTACGACGTGTACTGGCGTGTCGTCGGGTCGTACCAGGACAGCACGAAGCTGGCCGATACCGGGCCTGGCGTCGTCTTGCCGAGCCGGTCGATCGGCTGATCGAGGGAGTCGGTCAGGTTGAAATCGACGACCACCTTGCGGTCGGAGCCGATCGTGACCGAGTTCACGATGATCTTCAGACCTGGGCGAATGAACGCGATATCGGCCGCCGAGGCGAAGGCTTCCACCTGCGTGGGCCCGAAGCGCGGCTGGGTCGGTGCCGTGGGGGAAGCGGCGGCTCTTGACCGCCCGGCCGGTTGCGCCACGAGCGGCAAAACGGCGAGTAGTGCGGCCGTCGACGCTACGATCACGGCGCGCTTCATTCCTGAGTTCATGCGATCCTCCATGGGTCTGTTCTCATACGTTCTGATATCACTGTGCATACCGTAATACCGCACCCACGAGGGAGACCATGTTAATCCGCACCCGTGTCGAGTGATGTCCGTCACAGCATCTCGTGACCTTAGGTACGGAGATCTGGCGGCACCTTGACTATGTTCGCGTTCGCATGAAAAAGCGAATTGTGTTCCCTATTGCACACACTTGAGCTGCGTACGCCGTATCACATGGTGAGGGAGTAACCTTCAACTATCTATGAAACACAACAACACCAGCCTTGGCCGAAACCCCATCAGCCTAGCCGGCGCGCTGATCGCCTTCGTGGCGCTGATGAACACGATCTTCCTGATCTACATCGACGCGCGCGCCAGCCATGCCAATCCCTACCTCGGCATCCTGGCCTGGATCGTCGCGCCGGCCATCCTGTCGTTCGGGTTGGCTGTCTACGTTGCCGGACTGCTCATCGAGCGGCGGAGACGCCGCAAGCACGCCCCCGAGGTGGTCAGACCGTACCCGAGCATCGACCTGAACGTCCGCCGGACGCGTTTCATCGTCGTCTCCACGTTCGCCGGGGTGATCTGTTTTGTCACCGCCAGCGTCATCGGCAGCTACCAGGCCTTCCACTACACCGAAACGGACGCCTTCTGCGGGACGCTTTGCCACCAGATCATGATTCCCGAATACACCGCCTACAAGTTGTCGCCGCACGCGCGGGTCGGTTGCGTCGGCTGTCACGTGGGAGCGGGAGCGACGTGGTACGTGCGCTCGAAGCTGTCGGGGTCCTACCAGGTGTATGCCGCGCTGGCCAACAAATACCCGCGGCCGATTCCTTCGCCCGTGGAGAACCTGCGGCCGGCGCAGCAGACTTGCGAGCAGTGCCACTGGCCGGAGAAGTTCTTCGGCGCACAGCTGAAGATTTTCAATCACTACCAATATGACGAGCAGAGCACGCCGAAGGAAGTGCGGATGCTGATCAAAACCGGTGGAGGCAGCCCCTCCTCGGGGATGACGTCCGGGATTCACTGGCACATGAACATCGCCAATGAGATCACCTACGTGGCCACCGACCGGCAGCGCCAGGAGATCCCGTGGATTCGCGTCAAAGACCGCAGCGGCCATGTGACGGAATACCGCACCGAGAGCTCGAAGCTGACGCCCGCGCAGATCGATGCTCTGCCCCACCGCAGGATGGATTGCGTCGACTGCCATAACCGGCCGACTCACATCTATCTCGCTCCCGACCGCTCCGTCGACCGCGCTCTCCTGGCCGGCACCATCGATCGATCCCTCCCCTTCGCCAAACTACAGTCGGTGACGGTTCTGACGAAAGACTACAAGTCGACGCCCCAGGCCCTGCAGGCCATCGCCAGCGGGTTCACCTCCTATTACAAGGCCAGCCAGCCGGCGGTTTACGCTTCGAAGAAGGCTTCGATCGACCGTTCGGTTGCCACCCTGCAGCAGATCTTCAGCAACACGCGCTTTCCGGAGATGAATGTCGACTGGCGCACACACCGCGACAACGTCGGGCACTTCTACACGCTGGGATGTTTCCGCTGCCATGACGACCAGCACGTGAGCGCCGACGGGAAGCGGATCAGCAAGGAGTGTACGGTCTGCCACACCGTCATGGGCGAGAGCGGAGCCACCGCGGAGTTCCAGCACCCCGTCGAGTTGGGCGACCTGCGCAACTTCAACTGCGCCGATTGCCATAGCGGGGGCGTCATGTCGCAGTAGGGGGGGTGAGGATCGCGAACTACATTGGATCGAGTCGGGAGGTGGCGGGATGCCCGCCACCACTCGAGACCGCGGCCTCAGATGCCTGCGTTGAACGACTCCAGCAATCGAGACACGCACGGACCTTGCCTTACGCGCCTTGGCGCGCGAAACACGCCGGAGGCGTGATGTAAATTAGCCGGTGGCAAGCGCCGAAGGACGCGCCGCCACCGGGACGGTTGCGCCGTCATCACCGACCCCGAAGGGGTCGCGTACCGCGCACGCGTTACCAGAGGAAACGCTCCTCGAACTCGATGTCGTGTTTCTTCAGGAGGTCGAGATACTCCTCCTGAAACGAGCGTTTTCGGTGATGTTCCTCCTGCCTGGCAAGTAAGTTCCGGACGGTCGCGACGTTCGAGCGGCTTACCGTGAACGCGCCATAACCTTCCCGCCAGGCGAACTGCGGTAATCTCAGATCCTCGTGCACCCATCGAGACGAAACCTTCTTGATTTCACGGAGGACATCGGCAAGACAGTGCGGTTGACGGCATCGGTAGACCCTCCGGTACCCCTGCCGGGGTACGACATTTGTATGAAATGTTAACCGGTGGCGGCGCGTCCTTCGGCGCTTGCCACCGGCTAATCTACGGAACGCCTCCGGCGTGATCATCCCGCCCGATCGTCCCGCTGGCCAAGAAGCTTCCCGAAGCGGAGAGCGTTCTCTTCGCCGGCGAGTGGAGCTTGCTCGTTTCGGACAGATTCGCGAAGCTGGGAGGTCAACTGCTTCGCCGGCCAGCACAGACAAGAGTCGTCCGAATCACGCCCTCGCGTGCTCGCAGCGCTCAATCAACCATCAACCGACAACCGACAACGCCCCCCCTACATCTGTCTCAGCTTCAGCGCCAACGCCACCAATGCCGCCAGGATCACGCCGAGTGCGATCAAGAGACCTCGCCGACGATAGGCAAGCTCGTCGAGCGAGTGTTGGCCCGCGTTGAGGGCCGCCTGGGCGTGTTGCAGCGCCTCCTTGCGCTTGTCGGAAAACGGGCCAGCGCTCGAGAACGTATGAACGAGCGCCTCGAGCTCGATCTGGTTGTCGACGGCGCTGTCGAGCTCCGCGCGCGCGGAGCGGACTTCCACACCGCCGCGCTGGGCGGCCAGGAGAATGCGCTCGGAGCGCGCGATCATGCTGGTCACCTCGCGTGTTCCGGTCAGCAGTCCCTTCGACGTATCGTAGCCGGCGAAGCCGGAGATGCGGTGGCAGTTGCTGCACTGCCTCACCGCCATGCTGACGTCCTTGCCTGTCGCTGGATCGCGGAAGGAGTTATGTGTCTTGCCGATCCTGAACTTCTCGAACAGGCGCGCGAACTCCGGGCGAAGGTGCGGCTTGCCGTCGTCACCCGATTGGATGCGGTGCGTGGGCAGTTGCAGGGCCTGATCGACGAGCCAGTCGAATCGCGCGTCGCCCTGAAGGTGCAGTTTCGCGGCCGTGGCCAGCAGGCTGCCGCGCATCTGCGCAAAATGCTCCGCCTTATCAGCCGGTTCAGGAATCGCCGCGGCGAGCGCGCCCACGCCCTCGTGGCAGAACGCGCATGGCGTATCGGGCAGATTGCCGAGCATGGCCACCGTGGGACGATTGATGCCGTGATTGCTATGGCAGATCACGCAGCCATTGAGCTGCTTGATCTCCAATGACGCGCGCTCATCGTCGTGACAGGTCCCGCACTTGCCACCGGCGGCGGTGAGAAGGTCATTGTGACGCTCCCAGCCGGCGGCTTTGGGGCTGGCCCGGAACAGCTCCATCTCACGGACGTGACACTGGCCGCAGACGAAGGCGATGCTTGCCACTCCGAGCGGGGTGGCACCGTGATTTCCGTGGCAACTGTTGCACGTCGGCGCGGTCAGATCGCCCTTCTGCAGCAATGCCTTGGCGTGGACGCTGGTGCTCCAGCGCGCGTACTGATCGGTCGGCAACGAACGCCCGTTGGCGTGCATCCGCTTGGCATCGGAATGACAATGGCTGCACGTCTCGGCGACGTGGGTGGGATAGACGGGCGACTCCGGATTGCTCTTCCGGAGGATGTTGTGAACGGAATGACAGTCGATGCACGTGGCCACGTCTTCGATGCCGCGCTTCAATTGCTGACCGTGGTGGCTCGTCCAATACTCGCTCACCTCGTCGACGCGCGCGGCCGGATTGAAGCGGTTCATATATGCCGCCGAGGAATGGCAGCGTCCGCAGAAATCGGGGATGGCGGTGCGCTTCGGAGCGCCCACGAACGGATTCGGTTTGTACTTGGGGTCCATCGCGCCGGCGATGTCGTCGCCGAGCTTCGGATCGGGATTGCCGCCGTGGCAATCCTGACAGGAAAGGCCGACCTGCGCGTGCACGTCGACATGGAAGTTCTTCACTTTGGCCTTGGCGGCATCGTCGAACAGGTCACCGCCGTGGCAGTGAATGCACGAGGTTTGGGCCAGGGCCACCCCGGTTGCGCAGAAGAGCACGACAGCGACAGCGATCAGGCGCGCTCTCATCGATCCTCCGACTTCCGTCCACCGCGCGTAATGAAGGCGAGGAGCAAGAGAAGGACCCCGCTGATGACGACTACATAAAGAGGAAGCAGCGACATGTATCCCCAGCACGTCATTCCGATGACGAACAGCAGCGCGGCCAGACCGGCGATCGTCCAACCCTTTCCCTTGCCCGGCGCGCTCCGGTCGAGAAACGGTACGAACATCAGCAGGCCGCCGAGTGCGCCGAACAGAAGGATGGGGATGGCCTCGTATTCAAGCCCGAAGATCTCGCCGCCGGGAATGACTTTCAGCGTCTGGAACATGAAGACGAAGTACCACTCGGGCCGGATGTTCGGGTAGGCGGGGGCGAAGAGGTCCGCCTTCTCGCCGAGCTCCCACGGGAAGAGTGCCGCCAGTGCAGCCAGGACTCCGAGGGCGAAGAGCCACCCGGAGAGATCGCGCAGCGCGAAATGAGGGAAGAACTTCATCGGCTTCCGGCGCCGGCTCTCCTCTTCGCAGGAAGAGGGGACGCTCATCCCCTTCAATTGCACGAGGGCGAGATGGCCGAGCAGAAACACGCACGTGATCGCCGGCAGGACCGCCACGTGCCATCCGTAGAAGCGCGACAGCGTTCCCCCGGACACGCGGTCACCGCCGCGCAGGAAACGAACGATCCAGTGGCCGATGAAGGGCACGGCCCCGGCGATGTCCGTTCCCACCTTCGTGGCAAAGAAAGCCAGTTGATTCCAGGGCAGCAGATAGCCGGAGAATCCGAATCCGAGGATGAGGAAGAGAACGAGAACACCGGTGACCCAGGTCAGCTCGCGCGGCGCGCGATACGACTTCATGAAATAGACGCTGATGAGATGCAGCATGGCGAAGAAGACCATCAGATTCGCCGACCACGAATGGATCGAGCGAATCAGCCAGCCGAACGGCACGACGGTCATGATGAACTCGACCGACTCGAACGCCTCGTTCGCCGACGGCCGGTAGTAGAGCATCAGGAGAACGCCGGTACATACCTGGACGATGAAGAAAAAAAGTGTCATCCCGCCGAGGTAGTAAAAGACGGTGAAGCGGTGTACAGGCACCGTTTTGTGAGAGCCCAGCTCGACCAGCGTCGACAAGCCGAGGCGGTCGTCAAGCCATTTGCCGAAACGATCGATCATCGCCTCGCCTATGCCCGCGAGACGACGATCTTCGCCGGCTCGGAGCCTTTCGCCAGGAGGTTCACTTTGTAGGCCGTGAGCGGACGCGGAGGAGGCCCGGCCACGTTTCGTCCATTGAGGTCGTACGTTCCGCCGTGACAGTTACAGAAGATGCGGGTGCGGTCCTTCTGATATCCGACGATGCAGTCAAGGTGCGTACAGGTCGCGGAGAAGGCCCGGTATTCGGTATCGCTCACTTTGACGAGGATGACCGGCTCCGCTCCAAAACGGACGATCTTGTATCCCTTGTCCAGCAGTGCCGGGTCCGAGGTGTCGCCCGCCTCGACCTGGTTCGTGGTGGCCTCGGGGATGCGAGGCGGACTGACGAACCGGATGATCGGATACAGAAACGACCCCACGACGGCGACGAGGGAACTGCCGAGGAACCAATTGAGAAAACTGCGGCGCGGTCGGGATTCCAAAGCTTCCATATTCGCCGTCTGCTCCTTTGTTCAGCGTTTGCGAGCATACGCTCACGCGGCGAACCGGCGATATGTTTCTAAATCACTCATACGCGTGACGGCTAACACAGCAGTGCCGTGTTGCTGCATGCTTGGCTGACACATGGACGTCGATCAAAGGCTTGAGGATCTCGATCTGAGACTGCAGCGCATCGAGCTTCGGCTGTCGCTTCTGGAGCATCCCTCGGCGGCTGGCACGATTGCCGAGGAGCCCATCGAGCTTACGGAGGAAGAGACAGCCGCTCCAGTGATCGATCTCGCGTTGATCGGGAAATCGCTCCTCATCTTCGGAGGTGCGTTTCTCCTTCGAGCGGCCACCGACTCGGCGGCGGTGTCGAAGCCGGCCGGTGTGGCGGCCGGACTCTTCTACGCGATCGCCTCGATCGCCTTGGCGATCTACGTCGTGCGCCTCGGGCGCCGTAGAGCGGGCATCTTCTACGCCTCGACGGCGGCCATCATCGCCTATCCGATCGTATGGGAAGCGACGACGCGCTTCGGCGTGCTCTCCGCGAACATCGCCGCGCTCGTTCTGGCCGCGCTCAGCATCGGCCTGATCGAGGCAGGCCGCCGCTACTCGCTCCCCTCATTCGCATGGATCGCCGCGGCCGGAGCGACGTGCGACGCTCTCCTGCTCGCCTACGCGACGAAAGAGCTGATTCCCTTCCTCATCGAGGTGACGGTCATCAGTGCCATCGCTTTCCTCCTGCGCGCGCAGATCGCCGGGTGGGTGCTGGCCATCGAGGCCGATCTCGTGGCCCTGCTGCTGATTCTCCTGACGCTGCTCGATCCCTCGAACGACGCCCACGCCAGGGTTGCCGCCACTCTCCTTCTGTTCGCGGTCATCTGGCTGGCCGTGAGCGCGCGGGCGATGTTCCAGGGGGCGACGGCCTCGCTGATCGGAATCATCGGCAGCTCCGCGCTCGTCCTCTCGCCGGCGCCGCGGACCATTCTCTGGAGCGTGGCCGCCCTCGTCGCGGCGGAGGTCGCCCGACGCGGCTCGTCGCGCGCCGTGACCATCACCTTCAGCGTGCAAAGCGCGCTGTGGGGAGTCTTCGCCGCCATCGGCGGCGGTCTGTTCTCATTCGCCGGCGCCGCGCTCGTGAACCGCGGCGAGGCCATCGCCTTCCCGCTGCCTGCGTTCCTGGGCGCGGCGCTGTGCCTGGTCGCCTTCCTCCGACAACGGAACGTCGTCCTCCTCGGCATCGCCGTCAGCGCCGCGGCGTCGATAGCCATGGTCCTGGCCTCGTCGCCCCTCGGGCTCGCCAGCGAAGGCGTTCACGCGCTCGTCCGCACCGGCGTTCTCGCCGCCGCCTCCGTGGCGCTGGCCCTGATCGGACGTCACTGGCGCGTGCGCGAAGCGTCACAACTGGCAATCGTCCTGCTCGTGATGACCGGCGCAAAAGTCATCGCCCAGGACCTCCGCACCGGCACCGCCGGCATGATGTTCATCGCCCTGGCCGTCTACGGCGGCGCAATGCTTGCGATCGCAAAGACGCGCGCGGCGAAGTGAGGCTGGGGTTGCGAAGTCGCGCGGTTGCGAGGTCGCGGGATCCTTTAGTACCAGCGCCCGGAAGAGAGTGTCCAGCCGGCAGCTTCCGATCTGAGCCGGCGAAGCTGGCTTAAGGTCTGTAGCCCCCGGCTTCAGTCGGGGGTAAACGCGGGCATCAATTGTTCCGAGCCCGCTTCAGCGGGCGACAGAGATTCGTCGATCACCGCTCGTCTGTCGCCCGCTCAAGCGGGCTGCCAACTTGGGGATGCTCGTTTTCCTCCGGCTCAAAGCCGGAGGCTACGGATCTTAAGCCAGCTTCGCTGGCGCAGTCGGTCGCCCGCGGACCGCACACTCATTTCCGGAAAGCCGTTACTTACTTAACTAGGTGACCAGCCGAAGCTTGACTGACACGTGTCACACGTCGTGGGGCGTCGAGGACCCTCTCCCCGCGATCGAGCGGAGAGAGGGGGCCGAAGGCCGGGCGGGTCGCGAGGCTGCTTGTCTGCGAGGTGATGGGCCGGGATAACCCCGCAACCGCGAGACCGCGCGACCCCGAAACCGCGATTACTTCAGGCTGCGCACGTAACCGATGACCGCTTTGATGTCGTCGGCGGCGAGTTTGCTGGGCGGCATTTTGCCCTTGCCGTCGGTGAGGGATTTCGTCATGTCCGCGTCCGTGAGCTTCTGGATCTCGGGTGAACGGAGATCCTTCAGCTTGAGGCTCTTCCCGACCGGGGTCTGGCCGCTTCCGTCGGCCCCATGGCAGGCCGTGCACTTCGTTTTGTAGACCGCCGCGCCGTCGGCGAATGCCGTCATGGGCAGAACGATCGCGAGCACCAGCGCACACATCACTATCTTCTTCATCAATTTCTCCTCTTCGTTTGCATCGTATGGGATTTTGATGCCATCACGGTATGGAGTCATCTCCGCCGAGGAGGTGGCGGACATCACGAGTCGATGTGACGGCCGGTTTTGAAATGCTGTACGAACCGGCTCGTCACTACTTCGACGGTGTCGCCGGTGCCGGTGACACAGGCGATGGTTCCGCCGGAACCTCGGGTTGTCGGTATCGCTGTTCCGGGTTTGGCCAGACGTCGCGCCACGGCGTAGGTCATGAGCGCCTCGCTGGCTCCTGGGAACGACGCCCTCGCTGTGCGAACGGCGTTTTCCACCAGTTTTGGTATGCGTAGCAGCCTGGAGAGGGCACAACCCGCCGTCATGACGCGCGGCATGTGTACGTAAACATAAGGGACACAACGGTTTACTGGAACATCGTGTGGATGTCACCAACACCCGCTGGCCGGCTGCAACGCTGCACTCGACGACTACAACGTTCCATCGGACGACTGCAACGTTCCATCGGACAACTGCAACGTTCCGTCGAGCGACTGCAACGTTCCGTCGGACGACTGCAACGTTCCATCGGACGACTACAACGTTCCGTCGAGCGACTACAACGTTACGATGGCCTCGACGGAACGTTCCGTCGGGCGAGTGCAACGTTCCGATAGCCTCGACGGAACGTTGCGATGAGGGGGATACAACGTTCCGATAGCCTCGACGGAACGTTGCGATGAGGGGGCTGCAACGTTCCGATGGCCTCGACGCAACGTTGCGATGAGGGGGATACAACGTTCCGATGGCCTCGACGGAACGTTCCGTCGGGCGACTGCAACGTTCCGATGACCTCGACGGAACGCTGCGATCGGACGACTGGAAGGTTGAAGTCCGACGCCTGGGACGTCCTCAGCGGACGCCCGGAATTCCGTGAGGCGACTCGAGTCTCGGGGCTGCCCCCCCCGAGGAGAGCAGGCGTCCCGAACGGGAGCGGCGGAATCTACGTAGCCCCCGGCTTCCAGCCGACGGCGTGAGCCGTCGGCGTGAGCCGTGGGAAAGAGGCCGGCCCAGAGAACAGCCGCGGAGCGGCGGCGGCATTTCGAAATCTCGCCATCGGGTCTCGCTCCAGCGAGTTGGATGGCCCGCTAGCTAAAATTCGACAATTCTGTTTTCGATACGCAGCAGAATCTTCGACACGCGAATCGGCACCGCGCCATAACCGCGTCCGTCGAGAAGCTGGCGCACGCGACGTTCTGACTCTCGATTGGCAATTCCCGGGCCCAACCAGACGGAGGTCAGTGGCATTCGACCGTCCACGCATCCGAGATCGAGTTCGACATGTGTCTTCTTGTCGGCGTGAATCACAGCGCAGTCTGGCGCCTTGACGAGGTGCCCGTGTATGAGACGCCACTCGCTTTCCGCCTGAAACTCTTGCCTCTTCATGCGGGGGAAGAAGGCTGCCGCACAAACCGCGAGATTGCCAAGCCGCGATGCGATGTACATGTTCCGATCCGCAACCTTGTCGAGGACTTCTGCAATATTCGACGGTACCTGCTCTAGCCATAGATCGATCAGCTTCTCGAAAAACGACTCCTGATCCGATCGATCGTAGGCGACTCGTACGTAGCCAACCGGGAAAGCGGCTTCGTCAGATGTATCCATTTGCGCAAGCACGCCGCTGTCGAATCCCAGCGCGACACCATAGAATCGATCGGCGTAGCGATCCCACTGAGTCAGGTCGTTTTCGAGCTGGGTGAGGCTACTGACAAAGATATCGATACCACTTCCTTCTTCGAGCCCGATGCGCCAGACGGAAGGCGGGTAAAGGTGGCGCAAACTGTCGCCGCCTTCCGGCGACCCGAGTCGGTCAAACAGCAGTTGGCGCAACGTGTCGGCGGCATGAACCAGCTCGGTCCGGTCGATTAGCTGAGAACTGATGACCGCCCACAGTTTGCCAGAGTCAATAATCTTACTTGCGGCAAGAGCCTTGGTGTAGTGAAAGACCTCGGGCGGCGGCGCTCCTTGCCATTTATGCCACCGTTCTTCCGCCGACAGTCTCAAATGAAGCAGCTCGCGATCAAATTCTTCGTCTGTCATCGACCGTATTTTACGTCCGCCCAACCAGACTGAGGGCGACGGTCTGCCCGACGTTGCTCATCGCGGTGCGAACTCCGTGGTGGAGGAGAAAACGAGGGCGAAGAAACGATGGTCACGCCTTCTGTCTGCGCGGGAAACGTTCCTTGAGATGATGGTGTTCTGGATACGTAGGGGGAGTGATGCCGACCATCAGCAGATTCCTTGGAATCGTGATATCGATGTTCTGGAACGATCACTCGCCACCTCATTTTCATGCGAGGTATGGTGAATACGAGATCACGGTCGAGATTGGATCAGGGATCGTCGAGGGAAAGTTCCCGCGTCGTTCCCTCGGCCACGTGATGGAGTGGTATCAGATGCATCGCGATGAGCTGGGAAAGGCATGGGAGCGCTGCCGCCGAGGGGAGGCTCCAGCGCCTATTCAACCCCTAGAATAACGGAGATCGAAATGATCATTCACCTCACCAAGGCAAGATACCTGCGCGATTGTCAGTTCGATGTGGCATTCAGCGATGGCCGACGTGGGATCGCCGATCTGAGCGAATCACTGGAAGGCCCGATCTTCGCGCCGCTACGCGATCCGAACTTCTGTGCGCGGGGAACGCTTGATCCCGAGGTCGGAACGATCGTATGGCCAAATGGAGCCGACCTGGCGCCCGAGTATCTCTATTTTCTCGCGTTGCGCGACGATACGAGGCTTGCCCCTCTCTTTCATGAGTGGGGATACATTCAAGAGAAATCGACGGCGTCGCGGTGACTCAGCAACTCTGTAACCCAGTACCTCTTACGGTTCCCTCCCCTGGTGTACCGGCGACCCGGCAGTCTGCCATGCGCCGAATCCGCCGAGGAGCGCTGACGCGTCAAGCCCGGCTCCGCGGATGAGGAGCGCCGCACGGGCGCTCGATTCCTCGGCCGGTCACGTGCAGTACGTGACGATCGGTTTTCCGCGGGGAAGGTAGGGCAGCTCGCCCTGAATGTACGAGAGGGGGATTTGCATCGCGCCGGGGATGTGGGCGGCGGTGTAGTCCTCGACGTCCCGCACGTCGATCACGACGATCTCGCCGCGCTCGCGCCGCTGCTGGAAGGCGGGCATCGGGATCCGGGGGACCGATTCCAGCGACGGTTCCGCGGGCGGAGGGGCCGAAGTCGTCGCGGCGCGCTCATTGGGCGCAGGAGGCTTAGGCGCGTTGCGTGCCGCCGTCCAAGCGATCGCGCCTCCGGCAATCACCCCGGCGGCCACATAAACGAGGAGATCCCGCGATTTCATGTCGCATCCACCTGCTCGGCCGTTCGGGGACGGACGATGATGTGGTCCTCCACTTGCGCGATTCCAGGCGCACAGCAGGCCAGATCGAGCAGCGCGTCGTGCTCGACGCACGAGCCTACGGTGCCGTGTACAGCGATCGTCGCACCGGAGACCTCCGCGTGTAGGTCGGCGACGGTGAGATGCGCACTGCGAGAGACCGCCTCCTCGAAGGCGCGCTTCGCTTCCGCGTTCTTCGACCGCGGCACGATGTCGATTCGGTTGGTGAGGCCGCGGATGCCGGCGATGTGAAGAAAGGCGTTTTCGATGGTCCGCTTCCGCGCGGCCGATTCGACGACGCCGTCGAGGGTGAGCCACCCGTCGCATACCGTGACCCGCGGGCGCTCCGAAGGCATCGCCGGAAGCGACTCGAGGATGTCCGTGGCCAGCCGCTCCAGGGTGGAATCGGTACGGTAGTCGCCGATCGTCAGCCGGATGTCGAGAGCATTCTGCACGTCCACCACACCACGCACCCCACGGGCCAGAGCCTCGGCGCGGCATCTCTCGAAGTAGCTGCGTACGCTGCCGGCGAGCGTGACCGAAGCCCCGTCCGCCGATACGACGACCTTGCTCGCATCAAGCCGAGGATCCCACCGGAGCTCGTCCGTGACGATGCGCTCAAGCTCCGTTCCCGCGTGCTGTTGGTTCATAACCGCCGCCTTTGAACAGGATGAAATGGCGCCAGACACCTGCATGGCCGCCATCATCACCGGGACGCGTCGTATCCATGGAGTGATGATCGTCACGCGGTTCGGTGACATCGCGAACGGTTCGGCGACCCCTGCATTTCTCACAACCTTATTGAGCCTCCCTGCCTGCCGCCGCAAGCCAGGGACCGATGTGGCACAGACACTCTTGTCTGTGCTCAGGCCGAAGCCGCGTATCCGCGAGCGCTTGCAGTCTCTCGAGTCGGGCGAGACCCCGCACAGACAAGAGTGTCTGTGCCACATCGGTCCCTGCTCACCGGCACCACTCCGCACGATCGGCAGACCGGCTGCAGGTCGTCCTGTGAGAAATGCAGTCGCCAGACATAGAATCTTCGTCCGCGAACAAGGTAGGAGCGATCATGTCCGACGGCCCGCTTCCTCTGTCAGATGTCCTGCGCGAAGAGTACGAGCGCCAGCACGGCGAACTGCCGCCTCCCTCAGGCAGCGAGCCGGAACGTCTCAAGGATCTCTTCGGCAAGATTCACGCCCTGCCGGAACCCCGCACGGCGTTCTGCATCTCCGGCGGCGGGATCCGTAGCGCGACGTTCGCGCTCGGCGTGATGCAGCGCCTGGCCCGCGTTGGCGTGCTGCCGATGTTCGACTACCTCTCCACGGTGTCGGGCGGCGGCTACATCGGTGGTTGGCTCTCGTCCTACGCGCGCCGCAACGCGGAAGGGATCGCCGGTGTGGCCAGGGAGCTGAACGCGCCGGCGTCGTCGCGCGATCCGCTCCGGCCGGAAGCGGCGCCGCTGATGTGGCTGCGGCAGTTCAGCAACTACCTCACCCCTCGGTTGGGACTGCTCTCGGGCGACACGTGGGCCGACGTCGCGTCGTACCTTCGCAATCTGCTGCTCAACTGGCTGGTGTTCGTGCCGCTGCTGATCGCGGCGCTGGCCGTGCCCCGGCTGTCGATCGCGGTGCTGCGGAAGGAGAATTCCAATCCGAAGGCCATCGTCGCCGTGGCCATCGTCGCGTTTGTCGCGTTCCTCGTTGCTCTGATCGTGCTGGCGGTGACGCGGCCGGTCTCCAACAGGCACGAGGGATGGTTGACGAACGGCAGGTTTCTTCGTCTCGTCTTCGCCCCGCTCTTTCTGGCCTCGATCTGCGTGGTGCTCTATTGGGGCACGACGTACAAGAAGGACGTTCAACCGATTCCGTGGAGTTGGGTGTACGCCGTATTCATCGGAAGCAGCGTCCTCTCCGCGGTCTGTTACATGGTGCGCTTCGCCATCGCCGGCGTGCACGAGCGGCGCTCGAACGTCAGGCACGACTCGAGCGCCGGCGCGTACACGACAAAGAAGTTCGTCCTCGAAGTTGTCGCCGCCGCGGTGGCCGGTGCCGTAGCCGCGGGGCTCTGCCAACTCGCCGCGACCTATCTCTTTCCCGACCCGTTGAAAGAGGTCGCGCTCCCGACGCTGGCTGCCTGGAAAACGATCCCGCCGCAACTCACCACTGCCCCCGGCGAGCTGTTTCTCTGCCTCGGCGTGCCGGTCGTTCTGCTGATTCTCTTCCTTCAGTCGGCGATCTTCGTCGGCGGCGCAAGCTGGTTCAACGAGGACTATGACCGCGAATGGTGGGGCCGCGCGGCGGGATGGGTCCTCGTGGCCGGATTCGTCTGGATCGCTTTCACGGCGCTGGCCATCTACGGGCCGATTCTGATCTACAGCGCGCCACGCGCCTTTACGGCCATCGGCGGCGCGAGCGGCCTCTTCTCGATTCTCATGGGCCGCAGCGGAAAGACCGCGGCGAGCGAACAAGGCCAGGACGAGCAGGCCACCACCACCGCGAGCGCGACCAACATCGGTCTCGGCCTGGCCGGCCCGATTTTCGCGGTGGCCATCCTAGCCGCGCTCTCGCTGGCCACCTCGATGATTTGGCTGGCGATTCATAAGCCGCCAACGATGATTCCGAAGGACAAGCTTGCATACCACTCCGACCTTCCACCCGAGGTGAAGAAAAGCCACGCGCAGTATCAGATCGCTGAGGACAGCGTGTTGCTCACCTCCGCGGAAATCGACGGCCCCAAGGAACGGGCCATCGAACATCTCTACGCTGTCGATCACACGGGGCTCAAGGACGGGCTCGCGCTCGTCTTCGGTCTGACCCTCTTCGGATGGTTCGTTTCGCTCTTCATCGGCGTCAATCAGTTCTCGTTGCACGGCCTTTATCGCAATCGGCTCGTCCGCGCATACCTCGGCGCGTCTCGGTGGAGCCGGCATCCCAACGCCTTCAGCGGATTCGATCCAAATGACAACCTTCCCATGCATCTCCTCCGTCCGGAGATGTTCTGGGCGAACAGTTTCAACAACGTCGTCGAGTTCGCGGACAAGCTCGAGGTCAGCGACCTGAAGGACCGCATCACCGACAAAACGCGGGACGCGGTGGAAATCGCCAGGGCGCATCCCGATGAGGATGAAAAGCGCCTCGACGCCGGCGAGCTCCTGGCGAACGACCTGAATCACGTGCTCGATCACGACGATCTCGATCGCAACAGCGGATCGTCGCTCCCTCGCTCGCTCCGCAACCGGCGCGCTCTCGAGCTTGCGTTCGGCCCCTACATCACTCCCCTCACCCTGCACCAGCGTCCGATGCACGTCGTGAACATGGCCCTCAACCTCGTGCGCGGAGACAACCTGGCGTGGCAGGAGCGCAAGGCGGAGTCGTTCGCCGTCTCGCCCCTCTACGCGGGAACGCCGGTGTACTCGGAGAAAGCGGGCAAGTCGCTCGGTTACCGCCCGACGCGGCTCTACGGGGGACCGGCGGGCGTCTCGCTCGGCACGGCCGTGGCGATCTCCGGCGCGGCGGCGAGCCCCAACATGGGCTACAACTCATCGCCCGCGCTCTCGTTCCTGTTGACGCTGTTCAACGTCCGGCTCGGATGGTGGTTCGGCAATCCCGGAGAGGCCGGCAACCACACGTACGACCAGACCAATCCGACCACCTCGCTGTATCCGTTGCTCGCCGAGGCCTTCGGCGCCACGAACGACACGTTCCCGTACATCTATCTATCGGACGGCGGTCACTTCGAGAATCTGGCGGTCTACGAGATGGTGCTGCGCCGCTGCAAGTACATCATCGTCACTGACGCCAGCGCCGATGCGGAGTTCGGATTCGACAGTCTCGGCAACGCCATCCGCAAAATCCGTATCGACCTCGGCATCCCGATCGAGATCAATCGCCCGATGGGACTCTATCCGCGCAACCAGAAAGACCCGAAGAAGCCGATCTACTGCGCGGTCGCCGACATCCACTACGGCGCGGTCGATGCCGGCGCCGCTGACGGCAAGCTGCTCTACATCAAGCCGGCTTTCTATGGGAAAGAAGAGCCGAAGGACATCTACAACTACGCCGTGGAGAACGCTGCCTTCCCACATCAGACCACCGGCGATCAGTGGTTCAGCGAGTCCCAGTTCGAGAGCTATCGAACCCTCGGCGAGTTTGAGATGACGCAGATCAACAACGGCCGCGACACATTCGGCGGCATCGCAGAGCTCATCAAGCAGGCGGAGGCGTACGTAGACAGAAACGGACCTTAGCCTGGATTTCTAACGACCTGATCGCGCCTCCCTGCCTGCCGCCGCAAGCCAGGGACCGATGTGGCACAGACACTCTTGTCTGTGCTCAGGCCGAAAACGCGTTCCGTGATCGCTTGCAGTCTCTAGAGTCGGGCGAGACCCCGCACAGACGAGAGTGTCTGTGCCACATCGGTCCTGCTCATCGGCACCACTCCGCATGATCGGCAGACAGGCTGCGGGCAATTCCACGTCGTGTGAGAAATGTGGGCTAGCCGGGGGCTAGCCGCAAGTCTCGAATCCTACCCAGCCGGACTGTGCCGCCCGCTCCCGGCGTCGATTTGCTATCCTCACGTCCCCCCACGTCCTGGGGATCCCACACCCCCACACTCCGGGGGGCCCAACAACGAGAGGAAAACCACACGATGACTTTGAGACGCCTTGGTTCCGCGATTTCCGTGATTGCTCTTTTTCTGTTCACCACCGCCGCACTCGCTGAAGACGCGAAACCGGCGGCGCCCCCCTCCACCGCCGCGCAGCGCTACGGCACGTGGGGAGTCGACCTCGACGGAATGGATCGTTCCGTCAAGCCGGGCGACGATTTCTTCAAGTACGTCAACGGCAAATGGGCCGCTACGACGCAGATCCCCGCTGACAAGACCGCGTACGGCGCGTTCGCCGTCCTGGGCGATCTCTCCGAGGCGCGCGTACACGCGCTCCTCGACCAGTGGGCCGCCGACAAGAGCCTCAAGCCAGGCTCCGACGATGCCAAGGTGGCCATGATCTATCGCACCTTCCTCGACGAGGCCACCGCCGAGAAGCTCGACGCCAAGCCGATCCAGCCACTTCTGGAGGCCGTGAAAAAAGCGCAGACGCGCGAAGACATGGCGCGGCTGATGGGCGGAACGGCCCGGCGCTTCGGTAGCTCGTTCTTCGGCGTTCGCATCGCCGACGACGCCAAGAACCCCGACAAGTATGCCCTTTACGTGGGTCAGTCCGGCCTGGGGCTGGCCGACCGCGAGTTCTACCTGCGCGACAAGTTCAAGCCGCAGAAAGAGCGCTACCAGAAGTACGTCGCCGACATGCTGCGGCTCATCGGCTGGGACGAGCCGGAGAAGAGTGCGGCAGACGTCGTGGCGATGGAGACCCAGATCGCCGAGGCTCACTGGACGCGCGCCGAAAGCCGCGAACGTGACAAGACGTATAACCCGACCACCGTGGCCGAGTTGGAGACGAGCTCCCCGGGATTCCCGTGGATCGCCGCCTTCAAGGAATCGGGTTTTGATAAATCCACGCGCGTCGTCGTCGCCCAGAACACCGCTCTTCCGAAAGAGGCCAAGATCTTCGCCGATGCCCCGGTGGCGACCCTGAAGGCCTGGGAGGCGTTCCACATCGCCGACGACACGGCGCCGCTCCTTTCGAAGCGCTTCGTCGATTTGAATTGGGAGTTCCGCTCGAAGTTCCTCAATGGCACGACCGAGCAGCGCCCGCGCTGGAAGCGGGCCGTCGGCGCCGCCGAGCAATCGATGGGTGAAGCCATCGGCCGGACCTACGTCGCCGAGTACTTCCCGCCCGAGTCGAAAGCCAAGATGGAGCAGCTCGTGGCCGGACTCCGCCAGGCCATGAAAGGCCGGATCGAGAACGTGCAGTGGATGGGACCCGACACCAAGGCGAAGGCTCTGGAGAAGCTGTCCAAGTTCACGGTCAAGATCGGCTATCCGTCGAAGTGGCGCGACTACTCGGGACTTCAGATCAGCGAAGGAGACTTGGTCGGCAACGCCGAACGCACCGCGAAGTTTGAGTGGGCGCGCGAACTGGACCGTCTCAACAAGCCGGTGGACAAAGCGGAGTGGGGGATGACGCCGCAGACCGTCAATGCCTACTACCAGTCCACCAAGAACGAGGTCGTCTTCCCCGCGGCCATCCTGCAGCCGCCGTTCTTCGATCCGAAAGCGGATATGGCCGTGAACTACGGCGGAATCGGCGCGGTGATCGGCCACGAGATCACGCACGGCTTCGACGATCAGGGCCGGAAATCGGACGGCAACGGCATGCTGACCGACTGGTGGTCCGCTGCCGATGCCGCGAAGTTCCAGGCACAGGCCAACAAATACGGCGCACAGTACGAGGCAATCAACTTCCCGCAGCTCCCCGGCATCCACATTATCAGCGGCCTGACCATGGGAGAGAACATCGGCGACCTGGGCGGCATCCTCATGGCTCTCGACGCCTACCATCTCTCACTGCATGGACAGCCGGCTCCGGTGATCGACGGCTTCACCGGCGACCAGCGCGTGTTCCTGGGATGGGCGCAGGTGTGGCGCACGATCATGCGCGACGACGCCCTTCGCCAGCTCATCATGACCAACCCGCATTCGCCCGGCACCGTCCGCGCCTTCGAACCGCTTCGCAACGTCGACGCCTGGTACGCGGCGTTCGGCGTGAAAGAGGGCGACGCGGAATACATCAAGCCCGAGGACCGCGCTCGGATCTGGTAATTCACGTCGCTCCTTGCCCCTGGCGGCCGCCATGTCTTTGGCGGCCGCCATTTTTTTGCGTGGTCGCTGGAGCGGGGGTCGGGGGTCGGAGAGGAAGCGACCGTAGTCTCCGACTCGTCCCTTGTTCCGACTCCCGGCTCCCGACTCCCGTGTGATCATCATCACAGGTCCATGTGTAGTCGCGCATCGTTCGATGGACGACTTGCTGTTTTGATGAACGTCTAATGACAGCCAGCCCCCTGCCCACCGATGTTCGCCTCGACGAGGAAATCGAGATCGAGGCCTTTGAGCGCCTCAAGCCGCGGCTCGGCACGTTGTGGGACACGGTTTTCCCGGGCGATGAAGAGGCGTACACCTCGGTCATCGTTCCGTCGCTCACCCTCGATCAGGAGGAGATGGCCAAGATCCCGGCCATCCACTGGTACGAGGAGCGGCTCCTGTTTCTTCTCCTGCGGCTTCGAAATCCCCAGGCCAGAATCGTGTACATCACCTCGCAGCCCATCCATCCGATGGTGCTCGACTATTACCTGCAGCTTCTCGTCGGCATCCCGGCCAGCCATGCCCGGGCGCGCCTGACACTCCTCTGTGTCTACGACGGCTCGCCGCGATCTCTGACGGAAAAGATCCTCGAGCGTCCGAGAGTCATGGAGCGCATCCGGGCGAGCATTCCGGATTCCGAGCGCGCCTACCTCACGGTCTACAACTCCACGCCTCTCGAGCGGCGTCTTGCCGTGCGCCTCGATATCCCGCTCAATGCGCCGGACCCGCGGCTGATCGGCCTGGGGTCGAAGTCGGGCGCGCGGAGACTCTTCGCCGAGGTCGGTGCCGATCTGCCCTTCGGCCGCGAGAACCTTCACACCGCCGAGGACATCGCCGGCGCGCTCATGGCCATTCACGAACACCGGCCCAAGATCCGGTACGCACTGCTGAAGCTGAATGAAGGATTCTCCGGCGAAGGAAACGCTCGTTTCGAATATCCGCTGGTCGTCGATGCCGGGTCCGTTCGCCTGGCACTCAGCCGCCTGCAATTCTCCGTCGAATCCGAATCGGTTCAAGCCTATCTGGCGAAGTTCGCCGCGGGCGGCGGTGTCGTCGAGGAGATGATCGAGGCGCGGGAGGTGCGCTCGCCGAGCGTGCAGATCCGCATCAATCCGCGGCAGGAAGTGATCCTGGCGTCGACCCACGAACAGATTCTCGGCGGCCCGTGCAAGCAGGTCTTTCTGGGTTGTGTGTTTCCGGCGCACTCGGAATACCGGTTCGAGCTGCAGCGGCAGGCTCTGATCATCAGTCAGGCCCTGGCCGCGCGAGGAGTCATCGGCCGGCTCTCCATAGACTTTCTCGCTTCGCGGGAAGAGACGGCGGAGCCGTGGCGCGTGACGCCCATCGAGATCAACCTGCGCATGGGAGGAACGACCCATCCCACCCTGGCGCTTCGGTTTCTGACCGGAGGTGAGGTCGATCCCGATTCAGGACTACTGCACGGCCTGGACGGTCAACCGAAGTTCTACCGCGCCTCCGACAACGTACAGTCGGAAGCGTACCGGGGACTGCTTCCGGAAGACCTGATCGAGATCGTCACCAGGAACCGGCTGGACTTCAATCATCGGACGACGACAGGCGTCGTCTTTCACATGATCGGGGCTGTCTCGGAATTCGGGAAGTTCGGAATGACCGCGATCGCCAACAGCCGCGAAGAAGCGGAGCGTCTCTTCATGCGCACGATCGAAGTGCTCGATCGTGAAACCGATAGGAGGACCTGATGAGCAAGCTCGTCCTGACACGTGAAACCGCCGTAGCACGCCTGCGCCGGAAGCTGATTGCGCAGCGCGAGGAAGGGAAATCGGTTTGCCGGATGGCGGCCGAGAAGAACATCTTCTGCCGCGGCTTCCTACGCGACAACGATGACGATCTACGCTTCCGCTACGCGGCGGCCATCGACGATGCCGCCCGGCTCACGCGCGAAGGGCTGGAAGAGCGCGCGAACGTCTGGCAGATCGAGCGGCAGCGGCAGGAGGGCGCTCTGCTCTGTTGCGACGTGCAGTACATGGGGTACGAGACCTGCCGGGCCTGGGATGACTTCTCCAACGAGGAGCTGTCGCGGTTCTGCGCCGAGATGCTCGGCGAGAATGTGCGCGTGACCGGGAAGGTCTCTCCCGCGGTCCTGTGATCTCAGCGTCGCTCGGTGAGGGCGATGTCGGCGGACCATCGGCCCGCCCCGACGATGAGCAGGAATACGAGCCCGAGCAGCATGGAGATGTCGGTGCGCGCCTCGTGGAGCATCGTTCCCCAGCCGAAGGGCTTCGCGGTCGGATTGGCGAAAGCCCAGAACCCGTGACCGAGCAGGATCGGGATCTTGGTCGTGACGATGGCCACGATGATGTCGATGAGCAGCGGCACGCTTGCCAGCCGCGTGAAGAGCCCGATCAGGATCAGCGCACCGCAGATGATCTCCACCCACCCGACGAACGACGCCACGAGACCGGGGGAAGCGAAGCCGATCTTCGCAAACCGGCCGATCCCGAGCGCATCAGGCCGGGTGAACTTGAGAATACCTTCCGCCAGGAACACCCATCCAACGAGCAGCCGGATCAGCACGATGGAGCGGGGATCGAGTTCGATCGGTCGCATCAATGCACCTCTTGAGTGGATGCACAGCATACAGACTCTCGAGGTGCGACCGTGGGTTTTCCACGGAGGGCGTTCCCTACTTCACCTTCGCCTCTTCGACGATGACCGGATAGCTGTAGCCGGCGCCGAAGTCCTTGTTGAGGTGAATCACGCCGCTGACGAGCACCACGTTGCCGACTGCCGCGACGTCGCTCGTCGTGACAGTGATGTCGTTGTCGCCCTTCTCGCCGGAGCCCGAACCGTCACGCAGGTGCAGCCAGTTCTTGCCCATGATGCCCGGGAGGAACTTGACCACCTTGCCGTGCAGGACGACCGGCTGTCCTTCGTGAACCGTTGCACGTGCCCCCCAGATCTCGGCAACGGTCTTTGCGTTGCTCCCCTCGGCTTTCGCGACCTTGATGGGCGTTTCGTCGACCAGGCCCTTTGCCATCCCCGAGTGCTGCGTCTTCATCATCGCCGTAAGGGCCTCGGTGCTCAGATCGCCACCGGCCGGCTGACCATGCGGCGGCATCATGCTTTCCTGACCATGGGGCGGGATTCCGGCAGGAGCTGAAGCGCCTTCGATGTCGCCGAAGACAAGCTTGTCGAACGTTCTCTTCAGCGTCTTGGACTGGAACTTGTCCGCGACCATGTTCACGACGACGCTGATCTGCGCGCCTTTCCTGATCGGCTGCTGGCGGCAGACCACCCATTGGTCGCCCTTGTCCGTCGTCAGGCGCACATACGTAAAGGCGCCGGAGTCGAGCGTCTCCGCGACCGTGCCGCTGATCTTTCCCGCCGGCGGTGCGAGCGTGGCGCCCCCACTCATGGCATGTGGGACAGAGGGAACGGCCGCCGGAGCCGAAGCCGCGGATGCCGGATTCACCGTTGCCTTCGTGCTCGCGCCGGCGACGCTCGTTGTCTCTTTGTTCCCGCCACAGGCGGCCATCAACACGGAGAGGGTGCAGAACAGGATGAGTCTTTTCATTGGATCCTTCCTTCGACGGTAGTTTCGTTCGGCGGTGAGAGAGCGGATAGAGAACGCATCACGGCGTCATGTGTCATTCGTCACAGGGTCAGTTCAGCTTGCCGTTCGACACGGCTCCTCCCCTTTGACACTATAGAAAGGATGAAGCGACTGCTCCTCCTCTCTATTCTGTTTCTCGCCTGTCACCCTCCCCGGGACTACAGCGTCACGATTGCCAGGGGCGGGAAGGCGAGCGCGCGCGTGCTGGTGACCACGGTCGGCGTGGCCATCAAGGAGACGGGGCCGGCGGTAACCGTGAAGCAGTTCGGCGAGGTCTACGCCTTTTCCCCCGAGGTCTTCGCCGTCAGGCGCGACCAGCCGACGCAGATCACGTTCTGGAACCTCCAGCCCGACGACGAACATGACTTCATGCTGACCGACCCGAAGAATCACGTCCTCCTCCAGACGAAGTTCGCTCCGCTGACGAAGACGACGTTTGTCATGACGTTTCACGAGGACGGCGTTTACCCGTTCTACTGCACGATGCACCAGCCGGCCATGTCGGGCCAGATCATCGTCACCGCGCCGGGTGGTTGATGAACGCTTCGACATCTACCTTAGTGGACTCCAGGACCTCACTAGTGGACTCCACGAGGTCACCAGGTGGCTAAAAAAGGTCACTAGGTGGACTCCACGAGGTCACTAGGTGGCTAATAATGGTCACTAGGTGGACTCCACGAGGTCACTAGGTGGCTAAAAATGGTCACTAGGTGGACTCCACGAGGCCACTAGGTGGCCAAAAAAGGTCACTAGGTGGACTCCACGAGGCCACTAGGTGG
>DATHRD010000048.1:0-54958 GCA_035482045.1 Thermoanaerobaculia bacterium | reverse complement strand
GGCTCATGCCTTTGCTCCACGCTTCTTTCAGACGGCTCCTCGCGGCAGCCGCCCTTGCGCTTTGCTAGCCCTTCGGTTCCATCAACCTGGGCAAAGGACTTTCACCTCCTAGCTATCGAACATGCTCGGCACACTCTGCTCCCGCCGGGCGTCCCGCCCTGCGGTGGGTCGTGGCGAGTGAACAAATCGAATGTTGAATGCGCGGACGTGACGTTTTCGGGTTTCGATCCACGATGCTTTACGCGCTCGGTCCCACCGCCGGGCGAGGACGCCCGGCGGGAGCAGACGGGGACGTCTGCTGTACTTGGGGCTCTACGCGAACACCCTCAATATCTCCTCCCTCCCCGGAGGCATCGACACCCCCGACGCCCGTTCCCGGATATCGATCACTTCATCGAGCAGCGAGGCGCGCGGTGAGGAGAAGAGAACGCCGACCGTCAGCCGGTCGTCGGACTCGTTCGTGAATTGCATGGCCGCTTCGCGGTTACTCCTGTCGTGATCCGCGGGCACGGGACGGACCTTGGGGCGGAGGAGCTTGGTCTGGTCGTCGCCGCGCCAGGTGACGCAGGGGGAGATGATGTTGAGGAAGGCGAAGCCGTGGTGGGCGATCGCTTCTTTCATCAGCTCGGTCGTTCCTTTGACGTCGCCGGAGAAGCCGCGGGCCACCCAACTGGCGCCGAGGGCGATGGCCAGGTTGCAGGGGTCGATACTGGTATCGGGGTTGCCGTAGGTGGTCGACTTCGTCTTGTCGCCGTGGGGCGTGGTCGGGCCGGCCTGGCCTTTGGTCAGGCCGTAGATCTCGTTGTCCATGATGAAGTAGGCGATGTCGACATTGCGGCGGCAGGCGTGCATGAAGTGATTGCCGCCGATGGCCAGGCCGTCGCCGTCGCCGCCGACCGCGATCACGTGGAGGTTCGGAGCGGCCAGCTTCGTCCCGGTGGCGATGGGCAGGGCCCGCCCGTGCAGGGTGTTGAATCCGTAGGACTCGACATACCCGGGCAACCGGGACGAGCAACCGATGCCGGAGACGACCACCGTCTCGTGCGGCTCGCACTTCAGATCGGCCAGGGCGCGGTAGACGGAGTTGAGGACGGCGAAGTCGCCGCAGCCGGGACACCACACGGGCTTGAGGTCGGTCTTGTAGTCTTGCACTGAATACGGTTCGTGCGTCATGCGATCACCTCTTCCAGGAGTCGGACTGGAGAGTCCGACCTACGTGTTTCATTTCCTGCGAGCAAGCGGCGCAGCTCGATCTCGATCTCGGCGGCGGTCAGGTTCTTTCCGCCCGAGCGTTTATAGACGTTCGTTCTGGTACGCGGGAAATCGACGAAGCCGCGCAGGTAGCGCTCGAACTGCGCGGAGTAGCTCAGCTCGACGATGAGGATCTCGTCGCAGGAGTCGATGAACTCCTGCAGCGGCGCGGCCGGGAGAGGCATGAGGAGTTGCGGCGCGAAGACGCCGATGCCACTGTCGTCGACGGTGTCGCCGAGGCGGTTCACAGCCTCGCGCAGCGGACCGACGGTCGAGCCCCAGCAGATCACGCCGAGATGCGGTCTGGCGGCGCCGAAGCGGCGGAAGAGCGGATAGCGCTCGGCGATACCGTCGAGTTTGCGGTAGCGCTTGGCGTTCATCTGTTCGTGGACGACGAACGACGCATTCGGCCTGCCGCGCTCGTCGTGCTCCAGACCGTTCGTCTGATACATGCCGCCGGGCGTCGACGGGAGGGCCATCGGCGAGACGCCGCTGGGCGTGTCGCGGTAGCGGTGGTAGTCGGCCAGCGCGGGCGGCGTGGCCAGGAGACGGTCGCGCACCTCGTGTACGAGCGCGCTGGCGTCGATCGTGGAGCGGCGCTGGGCGATGGACTGATCGGTCAGCACGATCACCGGGATCTGAAACTCTTCGCTGATATTGAAGGCGTCGACGGTGGCGTGGAACGATTCCTCCACGTCGGAGCAGGCGATGACGACCCGCGGCGTGTCGCCGTGGCTGGCGAAGACCGAATGGAGTAGGTCGGCCTGTTCGCTCTTTGTGGGGATGCCGGTGGAAGGCCCGCCGCGCTGCACGTTGACGATGACGGCCGGGATCTCGGCGATCGAGGCCAGGCCGAGCATCTCGGCCATGAGCGCGAGGCCCGGCCCCGAGGTCGCCGTCATCGACTTCACGCCGGCGAAGGAGCCACCGATGACGGCGCCGATGGCGGCCAGCTCGTCCTCGGTCTGCAGGGTCGTGCCGCGCAGCTTCGGCAGCCAGTCAGCGAGGAATTGGAGGATTTCGGTGGAAGGAGTAATCGGATAGCCGGCGAAGAAGCGGCAGCCGGCGTGAATGGCACCGAACGCGGTGGCTTCGTTGCCGGACATGATGAGGTGCGGCGCGCTGCGCTCGTAATCCAGGCGCTTCGCAACCGTGATCTTCTCGGCCTCGGCGATGCCGAGGTCGAAGGCGGCGAGATTGGCGTCGATGACGGCCTGCTTCTTTTTCGAGAAGCGTTTCGCCACCGCGGAGCGGATGGCTTCGAGCGGCAAGCCGAAGAGCGTGGCCAGCATGGCGATGGCGGTCACGTTCTTTGCCGCTCCCTTGAAGGCGATCGGATAGATGTTGCGTCCGGCCAGCTCGGCCGGCGGCTCATCGCCCACCTCGTGAAAGATGACGGCGTCGGGAGCGACGACGAGCTCGTTCTGGAAACGGGCGAAGTCGGCCCAACTGAAGACGACCAGGGCGTCGACGGTATCGGCCTGGGCGTGGATGGGCGCGTTGCTCACGCGGACGACCGCGGACGATTCGCCCCCTCGTATCTGCGGCCCATAGGCCTCGGTTTTGATGACGTGAAGCCCTTCCCGGGCACAGGACACGGCGATGATGTCCCCCGCGGCAACGGCGCCGTCACCCCCTGCGCCAACGAAGGCAAATGTCAGCTCGTTCATGCGAATCCTCCGAGACAAAGGATGGATCCTCGGGGGCATCGCGGGCCACGAGACGCGTCACAAAGGGGGGTGACAACCATCACCCGAAACCGTTCGGGTGAGGTCCACATTGGCTGAGACCATGTCTCAATCTAAGTCTCAGTTAGAAATCGTCCTCATCGGAAACGCCAACGTCGGTAAGTCGCTGCTCTTCTCGCGGCTGACCAAACGCCACGCCACCGTCTCGAACTACCCCGGCACCACGGTCGAGGTGACGAGCGCCTCATCGGATATCGGGCTCATCATCGACACGCCGGGGGTGAATTCGCTGCTGCCGCAGTCGAGCGACGAGATCGTGGCCCGCGATCTGCTGCTGGAGAAGAAGAAGAACGCCACCGTCGTCCAGGTGGGCGACATCGCCAACCTTCGCCGCACCATCCTGCTGACGCTGCAACTCGCGGAGATGGATGTGCCGCTGGTGGTCTGCCTGAACATGGCCGACGAGCTGCACAGCAACGACGGCGACGGAAGCGTGAACGCGAGCGCGCTCGCGGGCGAGCTCGGATCGGCGGTCGTGGCGGTCTCCGCGCTGCGGCGCTGGAACATCGGACGGCTTCGCGATGCCATTTCGTGGGCGAAGCGGCCGTCGGCGACGGTCACGTATTCACCGGCGATCGAAAGCGCGGCGGAACGTCTCCTGCCGATTCTCCCGGCGAACCTGCGCTGTCGCGGAGTGGCGCTGGCCATCATCGCGGGGGATGTCTCGCTTCGCCCGCTGCTGCCGGCCGAGCTGCTCGCGGCGTGCGACGAGGCACGCGAATCGGTCCCGCAACCGGCCAGCATGGCCATCGTCCACGCGCGCGTGGCTGCGGCGGATGCACTGATCGCCCGCGCGGGCGCGGCCTCGACGCGGCGCAGCGGAAACGTCCGCGAGCGCATCGGCGCGCTGTGCATGCACCACCTGTGGGGTCTTCCGATTCTGGCCCTCGTCCTGGCCTTCGCCTGGTACTTCGTCGGCAAGATCGGCGCGGGCGTCATGGTGGACTGGATGCAGGCCACGGTCTTCGGCAAGTGGATCAACCCGAATGCGATCCGTCTCCTGAAGACGATGCACCCGCCGCGCTTCATCTATGAGCTACTGGTCGGCCAGTACGGCGTGCTGACGATGGCCCTCACCTACGCCATCGCCATCGTGCTACCGGTGGTCATCACGTTCTTCGCCTTCTTCAGCATCCTGGAAGACACCGGCTATCTGCCGCGGCTGGCGGTGTTGCTCAACCGCGCCTTCCGCCGCATCGGTCTCAACGGCAAGGCTGTCCTGCCGATGGTCCTCGGCCTTGGCTGCGACACGATGGCGACGCTGACGACGCGCATCCTCGATTCGAAGAAGGAGTCGACGATCGTCACGCTTCTCCTGGCCCTCGGGGTGCCCTGCTCCGCGCAGCTCGGCGTGATCATGGGGATGCTTGCGCCGCTCGGCGCCCCTGCGGCGCTGATCTGGATCGGCATCACGCTCGGCACGATCGGGCTGGTGGGCTGGGCGGCGGCGAAGGTCGTGCCCGGCGATTCGGCCGACTTCGTCCTGGAGATTCCGCCGATGCGCATGCCGGGCATCACCAACATCGTCATCAAAGTGGCCGCGCGCGCGGAGTGGTATCTGAAGGAAGCGGTACCGCTCTTCATCGTCGGCACGCTGCTGCTCTTCATCCTGGACTGGATCCACGCGCTTGGACTGATTCAGCGCGCGCTCGCTCCGATGATCGTTCACGGCCTCGGGTTGCCGGCCGAGGCCACGAATGCGTTCGTGATCGGATTCCTGCGGCGCGACTACGGTGCGGCCGGACTCTTCACGATGCAGAAGGCCGGGCACCTCACGCCCAATCAGGTCGTGGTGGCGCTGACCGTGATCACGCTGTTCATCCCCTGCATCGCCAACCTGCTGGTGATGCTGAAGGAGCGCGGCGCGCGCGTGGGCTGGACGATGGCGGCATTCATCCTGGTCTACTCGTTCGGCATCGGCGCGCTGATGAACGCCGCGTTCCATCTCTTCGGGGTGGTGCTGTGAGCGAGGTGCAGTGCCCGCTTTGCAGCACCGGCTTCGAGCCCGAGTCCTGCCATCCAACCTGTCCATTCTCTTCCGGCTGCGGCATGTCGCGCTGCCCGCGCTGCGGGTACGAGTTCGTAGCAAGCGGCCGCGTCGCGTCCATCCTGCAACGGCTTTTCCGAGGGAGGTCTCATGATTCACTCAGCAACCGATGAAGTGCTCGAACATCTCTGGTACGCGGTGGAAGAGAACCGCCACGTGCAATCGCTCGACGACCTCGGCGCCGGCATCGAGGACGCGGCGTTCCGCTCCGCCGTCTACGAGTTGGTCGCCGACGACGCCATCGATTCCGGGCTGAGTCTCTCGGCCGCCGGCACGCATCGCGCGCGGCAGATCGTACGCAGACACCGGCTGGCCGAGGTGCTGTTCGTCGAGGCGATGGGAACGGGATTGGACGACGCCGAGAAGTCGGCGTGCGAGATGGAGCACATGCTCTCCGATACGGTCGTCGACCGCGTCTGCACGTTCCTCGGGCATCCACCGGTCTGTCCGCACGGCAAACGCATTCCGACCGGCGACTGCTGCCGGCTCTATTCGAAACAGATCGAGCCTCTGGTGATGCGCGTGATCGACCTGCCGGTCGGGATGAACGCGTCGATCGCCTTCATCGCCCCGAAGACGCTGGCGCGACTGGAGAAGCTGGCCGCATTCGGCATCGTGCCGGGAAGCGAGATCCGTCTCGTGGCACGAAAGCCGAGCTGCGTCATCTCCCTCGGCGCGACGTCGATCGCGCTCGAGGACGAGATCGGACGCGAGATCTACGTGCGGCCGTGTCACACGCAGGAGTGAGCATCATCACGATGCGCCATTCGCGGCGACCTCTAATGTGCTGCTCGTGAGCCGTCGCGCCCTCCCACTGCCCGTAACCGCAGGCCTTCCGGCCAACCTTGCAGGTAACGACTACTGCAAGATGGCCACTCTTGCGCAACATGCGTGCCCCCAAGCCGCGCATGGTGCAACCGTCGTGTGCCGCCTCGCGCGGCCACCCCTGCGGCCAACGTGACGCTCATTCGTCCCCGCGCTCGGCCGTGCGAACCTCCTCCTCGCATTCGGCCGAGCGCGGACTCGATGAGGGGAGTAACGCCGTCGCCGGCTAGCATCCGTCGCGCTCCGCCTCTGACGGCGCGTGTATCCTTCTGAGGATGCCTCGATTCATCGTCCCGACGAACGCCAGTATCCACGCAACTCGCGCGCTGATTGGAGCCAATGACTTCTTCTCGCGCGATGAACGC
The DNA here is from genome assembly GCA_035482045.1 of Thermoanaerobaculia bacterium. GTDB lineage: Bacteria > Acidobacteriota > Thermoanaerobaculia > Gp7-AA8 > Gp7-AA8 > JADGNZ01. The sequence continues at coordinate 48,722 of DATHRD010000048.1, read as the reverse complement.
GAGGCCGTGCTGCATTTTCACCCGAAGTGGTACCACGTCGAACCTGTAGCCCTGGCCATGATCGCGGCGTGGGCCGCGTGGTGCCGCCGTGAAGGATTCCCTCTTCATGTGGAGAATCTCGGAAAGCATGCGGCTTACGCGGCAAGAATGAAGCTGTTTCAGCACCTAGGCATAGACTTCGATCCGGGCGTGACGGAGTACGAGGAAGCGGGCAGGTTTCTTCCGCTTACGCAAGTCAAAACCCAGGCTGATTCTAGCGCCGTCCTTGCGAACATATCGGCGATGCTGCATTTGCAGCACGATCCCGAAAGCCTAGCCGCAGTCCGCTTCTGCGTGAGTGAACTGCTTCGAAACGTGCTTGAGCATGCCAATTCGCCGGACGGCGCATTTGTCGCGGCGCACCGGTTCACCGATAAGGAGCCACACCGTGTGACGATCGCAGTCGCCGATTGCGGCCAAGGTATTGCCGCACATTTGGCACGGGCGCATCCCGAGGTAGGAGCTGCCGATGCGCTAGCAATCAGGATGGCGATGCGCCCCGGCATAACCGGAGCGCAATCAACAACCTACGGCACACCAGACAACGCCGGCGCTGGACTTTACATCACTCGCTCAATAGCAAAGGGAACCGGCGGCTATTTTTTTCTCTATTCAGGTAAGGCGGCTTATCGGCTGCGTCGTGCTCGATCTCAGGACGACATGATGGAGCTATTCCCTGATCCATACCAGGACAAGCGTGGCGACAGATGGTTGTTTCCGGCACCATGGCTCGGTACAGTTTGCAGTGTCGAGATAAGAACAGAGACAATCGCGCACTACGAGAATCTCGTCGAATGGGTCTTCAAACAGGTTCCAAGCCGGAAATCGGACGCGCGAAGGATCAAGTTCACATGACCGCAACCGTCATCATCGAAGCGATGAATGGATTCGCCGAAGACAAAGATCAGGCCAAACTGATTCGTACTTCCGTGATCCTACCCACGCTTTCCAGGAGTGAGGCTGTCGTGCTGGATTTCAAGGAAATCCAATACGCCACACAGTCCTTCGTACATGCCCTAATCGGAGAGGCACTCCAACGCTACGGAGAACGCGCGTTGGAGCTTGTGGAGTTCAAGCATTGCTCTGAGGCCGTCCGCAGCGCAGTTGAACTTGTCGTCGACTATTCGCTCGGGGGATTCGTCGAATCGCACGGCGCCTGATGTCCATTCACCCTACCTACTCGTACCTCAACGCCTGAATCGGATTCAACGCCGCCGCCTTCCTCGCGGGGTAGTACCCGAAGAACACACCCACCGCTCCGGAGAAGCCGATGGCGATGAGCATCACGATGGGGGAGATTACGGTCTCCCATCCGGTGAAGTGGCCGAGGACTTTGGCGCCGGCGACGCCGAGGGCGAGGCCGATGGCGCCGCCGAGGAGGCCCATGACGATGCTCTCGACCAGGAACTGCGTGAGGACGTCGGAGCCGCGGGCGCCGATGGCGAGGCGGATGCCGATCTCGCGCGTCCGCTCGGTGACGGAGACGAGCATGATGTTCATGATGCCGATGCCGCCGACGAGCAGCGAGATGGAGGCGATGGCGGCCAGCAGCATGGTCATCACCTGCGTCGAGCTCTCGGCCGCCGTGGCCAGGTCGGTCTGATTGCGGACGGTGAAATCGTCTTCATCGTTGGTGGTCAGGCGATGTGACTCGCGCACGAGACCTCGGATCTCGTCCTGAGCGGCGGGGATGTCCTGCTGTGAGCCCGCCGAGGCCACGATCTGCGGGATCCGGTTCTTGCCGTTGAGGCGCGTGGCGGCGGTGGTGTACGGCACGAAAATGACATCGTCGGAGTCGGTGCCTGCCGCGGTCTGGCCCTTCGGCGTGAGCACGCCCACGACTTTGAAGGAGGCCTGGGCGATCAGGATGTCCTGCCCCACCGGCTCGTTGGTGCCAAAGAGACGCTGGGCGACGGTGTGGCCGATCACGGCCACGGTGTGCTGGGCGCGCACGTCATCGTCGCCGAAGAAGACACCGTCATCGGTCTGCCAGTCGCGGATGGTCTGGTAATCGGTGTCGACGCCGTTGATGGTCGTCCGCCAATTCGCCTGCGCGGCCACGACCTGGGAGCGGCTGACGACGACGGGCGACACACCCGTCACGTACTGCGCCTCGGCGCGGATCTTGTCGACGTCAGCGATCGAGAGCGTTGGAAATGCCTGCGCTCCCTGGCTGACGCCGGCGGTATTGGACGAGCCGGGCGTGATGACGATCATGTTCGTGCCCAGGTTGTTGATCTGGGCGGCGATGCGGGCACGCGCGCCGGAGCCGATGGCCACCATGACGATGACGGCGGCCACGCCGATGATGATGCCGAGCATGGTCAATGTCGCCCGCATCTTGTTCTTGCGAATGGCCTGGAGGGCGAGGCGTACGAGGGTCCGGATCTTCATGCTGCACTCCTCTCTTCCTGTTCGAGATCGGCAGCCGCGTTGCGGCGGTCTTTGACGAGCTCGTCGCGACGGATGGAACCGTCGCGCATTTCAACGATCCGCTTGGCGTAGAGAGCGATGTCGTGTTCGTGCGTGACGAGCACGATGGTGATGCCTTGATCGTTCAGCGTCTGAAACAGCGCCATCACTTCGATGGACGTCCGCGTGTCGAGGTTGCCGGTCGGCTCGTCGGCGAGAATGATGGCCGGCTCGGTGACGAGCGCGCGTGCGATGGCCACGCGCTGCTGCTGCCCACCCGAAAGCTCGCTCGGCTCGTGCTCGACACGCTCTCCCAGCCCGACGCTCACGAGGGCGGCGATGGCCAGCGCGTGCGTGTCGCGCTTCCTTCCGCTGCGGTCATAGAGCAGCGGAAGCTGCACGTTCTCCACGGCGCTGGTGCGGGCCAGGAGGTTGAATCCCTGAAACACGAAGCCGATCTTCTGATTGCGGATGGCCGCAAGCTCGTTCCTGTCCAGCAACTCGACTTGCACGCCGTCGAGCAGATAGGAGCCCGAGGTCGGCGTGTCGAGACATCCGAGAACGTTCATCAACGTCGACTTGCCCGAGCCCGACGTTCCCATCACGGCGATGAACTCACCGCGGCGGACGGTCAGGTCGATTTCGCGCAAGGCGTGCACGGAGTTGGAACCGCTGGCGTACGTCTTGGTGATCTGACGTGTTTCGATGACGACGTCGCTCATCAGAATCCCCCTCTTCCCGCGGGACGCTGCGGTGCGCTGCTCTGGCCAAATGGAGTGGCGGACGTAGTCGTGGACGCCGCCGCGGCAGGCGTCGATGCCGAGGTGATACCGGCAACGACCCTTGTCCCTTCTTTGATCGCGGAGGTGCCCTTCGTCTTGATCTCGGTCGATGTTCCGTCAGTCACACCGGTGGCGACGGTCGCGGAGGCAAGGTTGCCGTTGCTGTCGACGTAGTAGAGGGTGGCGATCGCCGGCCTCTGTCCGCCACCTGCCGCCTTGCGCGCGGCACGATCCGCGGCCGAAATCGTCGAAGTCGTCGCCGTCGTTGTCGTGGCAGGTAAGGCGGCCTTCTGCACGCCGAGCTGCGCGAGCTGTGCGTCAGTGGGCTTGAAACGCAACGCCGCATTCGAGACCTTCAACACATCGGTTGCCGATTGGGTCTGGAACTCGACGCGCGCGGTCATGCCGGGCAACAGCTTGTTCTGCGCGTTGTCCACGGCGATGACGACGGTGTAATCCACGACGTTGTCCGAGGTCGTCGACTGCAGACGCACCTGCTGTACGGTTCCTTTGAACGTTTGGTTCGGCAGCGCCAGGACCGTGAAGTTCACCGGCTGCCCTTCCTTGATCTGGGCGATGTCGCTCTCCCCTACCTGCGCCAGGATCTGCATGTGCGCCAGATCGTTGGCGATGAGGAAGAGCTGCGGCGCTGAAAGGCTGGCGGCGACGGTCTGCCCTTGCTGCACGTTGCGGTCGACGACCACGCCGTCGATCGGGGCAAAGATGCTGGTGTAGGCCAGGTTCTGTCGAGCGCGACCTGAGCCGACTTCACATCCGCATTTGCCACGTCGACCGATGACTGGCTCTGCTCGAAGGCGCTTTTGGCGAGCAGGCCGTCGCCGTTCAGTTCACGGTTACGGTTGTTGTCGCGCTGGCCCTGCAGGAGCACGGCCCGCATCTTGTCGAGATTCGCCTGGGCGTCGACGACGGTCTGCTGGGCCAGGGTTGGATCGATCCGCGCCAGAAGCTCGCCCTTCGTCACATGATCGTTGTAGTCGACGAGCAACGACGACACCTGTCCCGATACCTGCGTGCCAACGCTGATCGTCGTCACCGCGCCGAGGGTGCCGGTCGCCGAGACCGTCTGCTGCAGATTGCCACGCTCGACGGCGACGAACCGAAACGACTCCGCCGGCTTGGCGATGGCGTCGCGATAGATGAACAGCCCGGCGACACCGAGGACGGCAACCACGATGACTGCGATGATCGATTTGCGTTTCATGAGGACTGACTCCCTTCGTTGCCCTTCACAACACTGCACGAATGCAGCCGCTTGCGCTCTTTTGGCGAGTTGCACGCGCATGGCATGAACTGCATTCGGATGTGATGAGTGGGGGTCACTGTCATCCTGAGGCTGCCGCAGCCGCGCCTCGAATGTTGATGCTTGCTCAGCTCAAACGTCGCGGCGGAGGACGCCGAAGGACCCACCGCGTGCTTGCCGGAAAGGGTGAGGGCTTTGGAGAATAACGTGTCCTCACAACGGCGCGAGCATCGACAGACCACCTCCCGACCCGGCAAGCGCGCAGGGGGTCCTTCGGCGTCCTCCGCCGCGGGAATCAGAGTGGAGCAAACATCAACAATTCGTACCGCGGCTCCGGCAGCCTCAGGATGACAGTCTTGGCAATACCAACAAAAAAGGAGGCGTTGCCGCCTCCTCATTTGCTACTGCGATGCTGGGACGCTTACTGCTTCTGGGCGTTCCGTGCCGCCTGACGGGCCGCGCGGGCGGCCTTGAGGGCCTGGTACTGCGTGCTCTGGTCAGGCGTCAGGATCTTCACGAACTGCTGTTCCTCGGCGGCGCGGATCGTTTGCATCTGCGCGCGCTGCGACTGGAGCGTTGGCTTGAGTGCGTCGACCTTCGCCGTGTCGCCGGCCTTCTTGGCCGCGTGGAAGTCCTTTCTCGTCTGGCGAGCCTGCTGGAAGAAGGCCGCGTTCTGCTCGTGGGAGCTCTTGCGGATCGCTTTCCATTGCGCCTTCTGCGCGTCGGTGAGGTTCAGCTTGCTGGCGAGCTTGCTTCCCCAGTGATGATGCCCGAAACCGTGGCCATTCCCGTTGGCGAGCGAGGTGCCGGCGAATGCGAGCGAGGCCGTGATTCCGAGGGCGGCTACTGCGGTAATCCATTTGCTGTTGGTCTTCACGTTGGTTCTCCTTGGCTGGCGTTTAGGGTTTGCCGATCGGTCTATCTGCTGGTTGCCAGTCGCGCAGAACGACAAATCGCCCGCGGCGTTCCTTTCCCCCTTTTCGCGATTTGCACCTGCATGACACGAATTGCACTTCCGTGAAACGAGCTGCCGGGCCGCAGGGCCTCGTTCGTGCTACGTTCGGCGTGATGAGAGCAGCAATGAAACGATTCTCGCGACGGGAGCTGTTCCTCATCTTCGTCTTCTGGACGTCGCTGGCCACGCTGGCGTCCGCTAATCGTCTTCTCGACCCGCGCGGCTACGGTTTCCGCGGCATCTCGCCGGTAGGCCCGATCGCGCTGGCGTTCCTCGAATCGTGGGCGTGGGCTGCGCTCACGCCGTTCGTTTTCTGGCTCAGCAGCCGCTTCAGCATGGAGCGGTCGCGATGGATGATCCACATCCCGGCCCTGCTTGGGATCGGCGTGGCCATTTCCGTGGCCGTCTACTCCGCTCTGGCCGAGGCGCGTGAAGAGTTCTTCGAACCGCTCGTCACTCATCGCCAGCCGCAGACGATCTTCGCGCCTCTGCGCGAGATCGCCCGTTTCGGCTTCGTCAACCATCTTCTCGTCTTCCTGGCCGTGCTCGTGGCCGGATACGCGCGCAAGTACTTCATTCGCGATCAGCAGCGCGTGCGGGAAGCGGGCGCCCTCGCCGCTCGCGCGGCGCTCCTGCAGGTGCAGCTCGCCGACGCCCGCCTCGACGCACTACGGATGCAGCTCAATCCGCATTTCCTCTTCAACACGCTGCACGCCATCGCCGCTTTGGTCGAGCGGGATCCCGCCGGCGTGCGCCGGATGATCGCGCGCCTCAGCGAGCTGCTGCGCCTGACGATGGACAACGAGGCCGAGCACGAGGTGACGCTCGGCGAGGAGCTGTCATTCCTCCGCCGTTACATCGAGATCATGGAAGTGCGCTTTCAGGGGCAGTTGCGGATCAGCATCGACGCCGCGGAGGAAACCCTGCCGGCGTTCATCCCACGCCTCATCCTCCAGCCGATCGTGGAGAATGCGCTCGAGCACGGCGCCGCGCAAGCGGCCGGCGAGGGCTTCGTGGAGATCGCGACCCGCAGACGGGGAGCACAGCTCGTCGTCACGGTGACGGACAACGGTCCTGGTGTGGAGATGAACGCCGCGACCGGCGTGGGCCTCGGCAACACGCGGGCGCGGCTGGCCGAGTTGTATGACGGCGCGGCATCGTTCACTCTTACGTCGCGCAACGAGGGAGGAGCGATGGCGGAGATGATCATTCCCTTCCGGACGGCCACGCATGGCTGAGGGGAAAACTCTGCGCGTCGTCATCGCCGATGACGAGCTTCTGGCACGCCAGCGGATCGAGGATCTGCTGGCGAAGGATCCGTCGGTCTCGATCGTGGCCACGGCCGCGAGCGGACCGGCAGTGGTCGAAGCCATCCGCAAGTCCGCGCCCGACCTGGTCTTCCTGGACGTGCAGATGCCGGGCATGACCGGCTTCGAGGTCGTGGCCGCCATTGGCGCGGAGAAGATGCCGGTAACGATCTTCGTCACGGCCTTCGACCAGTTCGCGCTGAAGGCGTTCGACGTGGCCGCGATCGACTATCTGGTCAAGCCGTTCGACGACGAACGCTTCGCACAAGCGCTGGCCCGAGGGCGCAAGACGATCGAGCTGCGCGAGGTGGAACGCATTACGAAACAGCTCGTGACGCTGCTGCACGCAAGCAGCGCACCGCCGAAACGGCAGTATCTCGATCGCATCCCGGTCGAGCAACGCGGGCAGATGCGCGTCGTGCCGGTGTCGAAGATCGACTACATCACCGCCAGCGGCTCCTACGCGGAGCTGCACGTGGCCGATAAGACCTTCGCGGTGCGCGAACGGATGCAGACGCTGGAAGAGAAGCTCGATCCCGCCATCTTCTTCCGCCTCCACCGTTCCGCGATCGCCCGCCTGGACCGCATCGACGCTCTCCTCCGCGCCTCAGGCGGCGACTACGCGGTACGCCTGAAGGACGGGACGGAGTTGCCGCTGAGCCGCACGCGAAGGGAGGAGCTGGAGCGGGTGATGGGGAAGGGGTAGGGGGCGGGAGTACCGCTCCTATCGGCGGGAGGCGCGGCTAAGCACGACATCCTGCCAACTCTACCGGCGGCGGGACGCCACGCTTCGGCGCGTACGGCCACAGCCGGGTGACGCGAGTCACACGCACCTGTGCCGGCAGCCGTCGACGCGGAGGGAGCCGCGTGCGATCGTCGTGGCTCGGAGGTGTGTCATGTGTCTTGGAGCTCCCGGTCAGATCGTGCGGTTCATCGATACGAATGTTGCAGAGTGTGATTTCTGGGGCATGACGCGTGAGGTGAAACTCGATCTGCTCGACGGCGAGCTCGCCGTCGGCGACTACATCCTCGATCACGAGGGTCACGCCGTGCGCCGCATCGATGACGCGATGATCGCCGACACGCTGGCGCTGTACGAGATCATTCTCACCGAGGCGGGAGAGGATCCAATCGCCACCGAGGCGTGTTGCGCGGTGAGGTAGTTGAACGTTTTCGAAGGGACGCGGTGAGTTCCTGCCTGTCATCCTGAGGCTGCCGCAGCCGCGGTACGACTGTTGATGCTTGCTCCATTCTGATTCCCGCGGCGGAGGACGCCGAAGGACCCCCCAATCGAAGCCACCGCACGCCCGGGTTGCAGGTTGGGGATCCTTCGGCGTCCTCCGCCGCGACGCTTCATCTGAGCAAGCACCGACATTCGAGGCGCGGCTGCGGCAGCCTCAGGATGACAGCGCGCTGGGTTCGGGCGCAGAGAACGAGCATGTTCATCCGCGATCCCACTTGGATCGCGAGAGGATTCCAATCTACTGATCTACTAATCCCCAGATATCACTTCTCCGCCGCCAGGTAGCTGTACATCTTCCAGCGCGCGTCGACATCGTGCTGGGCGGCGGCGATGACGTTGCGGGATTCGTCGGTGTCGTTCTTCAGTAGTTGATTGAAGCGGTTCTCCATGCGCAGGAACTTCTCGACCGGGAGCTTGAGGGCGCGCGAGTCGAGCGAGAGCGGGTTCTCGCCTTTGGCCACGCGGTCCGGGTTGTAGCGGTAGAGCAGCCACTGGCCGGATTCGACCAGCGCCTTCTGATGCTGGAGCGAGGTGCCGAGGTCGTACCCGTGCGCGACGCAGGAGCTGTAGGCGATGATCAGCGAGGGGCCGTCGTAGGCCTCCGCCTCGATGAACGATTTCAGCGTGTGCTCGTCGCGGGCGCCCATGGCCACGCTGGCCACATAGACGTGTCCGTAGGTCATGGCGATCAGGCCCAGGTCCTTCTTCTTGGCCGTCTTGCCGCCGGCGGCAAACTTGGCCACGGCCGCGCGCGGCGTCGATTTCGACATCTGGCCGCCCGTGTTCGAATAGACCTCGGTGTCGAGCACGAGGACTTTGACGTTCCGCCCGCTGGCGAGCACGTGATCGAGCCCGCCGAAGCCGATGTCGTAGGCCCAGCCGTCGCCGCCGAGGACCCATACCGATTTCTTGACCAGCAGGTCGGCCAGAGCCAGAAGCTGCTGCTCGTCCGTGGGATCGAGCTTGTGCATCCGCGTCTTCAACTCGAGGCGGCGGAGAGCGACCTTGAGAAGCTCGACGCGTTTGCGTTGCTCGAAGATCTCGGCGTCATCGTGCTGGGTCGATTCGATGATCGAAGCCGCTAGATTCTCACCGACGGCCGGCGCGAGCGACTTCAGCAGCTCGATGGCGAAGTCGCGCTGCTTGTCGATGGAGACGCGGAAGCCGAGGCCGAATTCGGCGTTGTCTTCGAATAGCGAGTTCGCCCAGGCCGGCCCGCGGCCTTCGCGGTTCGTCGACCATGGCGTCGTCGGAAGATTACCGCCGTAGATCGACGAACAGCCGGTGGCGTTGGCCACGACGAGGCGGTCGCCGAAGAGCTGCGTGAGCAGCTTCACATACGGCGTCTCGCCGCAGCCGGCGCAAGCACCCGAGAATTCGAAGAGCGGCTGCTGGAGCTGCTGATGACGGATCAGGGTCGGGTTGAGCTTCGATCGATCGAGCTCCGGCAGATCCAGGAACCAGTTCCAGTTCTCGCGCTCCGCGTCGCGCAAGGGCGGCTGCGGCTGCATGTACAGCGACTTCTGATCGGGAATGGTCTTGCTCTTGGCCGGACAGACGTCGACGCAGATGGTGCATCCGGTGCAATCCTCGGGTGCGACCTGGATCGTGTAGGCCAACCCTGCCCAATCCTTGTGCATCGGCTTTAGCGACTTGAGCGTGGCCGGGGCGCCTGTCAGCAGCGACTCGTCGTAGGCCTTGATGCGGATTGCCGCGTGCGGGCAGACCATCGCGCATTTGCCGCACTGGATACAGGAGACGGGATCCCACACCGGGATCTCGGTGGCCAGGTTGCGCTTCTCATAACGGGCCGTGCCCGAGGGGAAGGTGCCGTCGCAGGGCATGAGGCTGACCGGGAGGTCTTCGCCGCGGCCTTCGATGATGGGGATGACGACGTTGCCGACCAGCCCGGTACAGACAAGAGTGTCTGTGCCGCATTGGCTCTCCTTTTGTGGCACAGACACTCTTGTCTGTGCTCCGCTGTCGCTCAGTTCGATGGGGCGCAGATTCTCCAGCGCGGCATCGACGGCGCGGAGATTCATGGCCACGACCTTTTCGCCTTTCTTCGCATAGGTCTTGCGGATGGTGTCGCGGATGTCTTCCAGCGCCTCTTCGATCGGCATCACCTCGGACGTGGCGAAGAAGCAGACCTGCATGATCGTGTTGATGCGATTGCCGAGGCCGCACTCCCGCGCCACGCGGGTGGCGTCGATGGCGAAGACGCGGGCCTGCTTGGCGGCCAGCCGCTCGGCGAAATGACGGGGCAGCACGAAATCCGACGTCGCGTTGAGCAGGAACACACCACCCGGCGCCAGGTCCTTCAGCATATCCACCCGCTCGACGAACTGCGGCTGATGACAGGCGATGAAGTTGGCGCTGGTTACGAGATAGGTCGAATGGATCGGTCGCGGCCCGAACCGGAGATGAGACACGGTGATGGCCCCGGCCTTCTTCGAGTCGTAGACGAAGTAGCCTTGCGCGAACCTCCCACCCTCTTCGCCGATGATCTTGCAGGTGTTCTTGTTCGCGCCAACGGTGCCGTCCGACCCGAGGCCGTAGAAGAGCGCGCGATAGACATCGGATGGTTCTGTCGAGAACGAGTGGTCGTAGTCGATGCTGAGATGCGTCACGTCGTCGACGATTCCGACGGTGAACTGCTTCAGCGGCTTGGGATCGAGCAGATGATCGAAGACCCCCTTGGCCATGGCCGGAGTGAACTCCTTCGAGGAGAGACCGTAGCGTCCGCCGATCACGCGGGGCCGTCGATCGGAGTCGAAGAGGGCATTGACGACGTCGAGATAGAGCGGCTCGCCGGCGGCGCCGGGCTCCTTGGTGCGATCGAGGACGGCGATAGCGCGGGCCGACTGCGGCAGCGCATCGAGGAACCGCTTGTTGTCAAACGGGCGATAGAGCCGCACTTTCAGCACACCGACGCTCTCCCCTTCCGCGCGCAGCACATCGACCGTTTCGTGAAGTGTCTCGGTGGCCGAGCCCATGACGATGACGACGCGCTCGGCGTCGGGCGCGCCGTGATATTCGAAGGGCGCGTAGGCGCGGCCGGTCATTCGGGCGAATCGCTCCATCGTCTCGACGACGATCGAGGCGCAGTCGCGGTAGAACGGATTGGACCGCTCGCGCGACTGAAAGAAGACGTCGGGGTTCTGCGCGGTGCCGCGGATCACCGGATGGTCCGGCGAGAGCGCGCGGCTGCGATGATCGAAGACGAGCTCGAGGTCGATCATCGACCGCATTTGATTCGCGCTGAGCAGCTCGATCCTGGCAATCTCGTGCGAGGTCCGGAACCCGTCGAAGAAGTGGAGAAACGGGATGCGCGCCTCGAGCGTGGCGGCGTGCGCGATCAGGGCGAAGTCCTGGGCCTCCTGCACGCTGGCCGAGCAGAGCATCACCCAACCTGTCGAGCGCACGGACATGACGTCGGAGTGGTCTCCGAAGATCGAGAGGGCGTGCGTGGCCAGAGAGCGCGCGGCGACGTGGAACACCGCCGGTGTGAGCTCGCCGGCGATCTTGTACATGTTCGGGATCATCAGCAAGAGACCTTGCGATGAGGTGAAGGTCGTGGCCAGCGATCCGGTCTGCAACGCGCCGTGTACGGCACCCGCGGCGCCGCCCTCGCTCTGCATCTCCACGACCGCGGGGATCGTGCCCCACAGGTTCTTCTGTTTCGACGCCGACCAGGCGTCGGCCCATTCACCCATCGACGACGACGGTGTAATCGGGTAGATGGCGATCACCTCGGTCATTGCATAAGCGATGCGGGCAACGGCTTCGTTGCCATCGACCATCGCGTATTCGGCGACGTTTTTCGGGGATGCAGTTTGATGCGGTGCGAGGACTTCGGCGAGCGACATGGTGGCGCGTCTCCTTCGGATCGCAAGGTACTTCGCAGCCGAACAACGAGGGATGACGCTCGTCAAGCGGGCCTGTGATGACGATCACAGGCCCTGGTTCACAATCACTTCGCCAACGCGATATCCCGCATGCACTCGTAGCACGCGTTCACGTCCTCACTCAGGAGGCGCAGGACGTCGAATAGCATCTCGGGCGTGGTTTCAAGGAGCTGGTGGAAGGTGGCTTCGTCGACGAAGCCGAGATTGCTCGTGGAATGGACCGTGGCGGTGTAGTCGTGGGGCCGATGCGAGAAAACGGAGCTCAGTCCGATGATCTGTCCCGCGCGGGCCTCATTGAGCGCCTTGGCACGGCCGTCCTTCGCGGAGAAGATAAGGTCCACGGTTCCAGAGTGAATGACATAGACGCCGCGGGGCTCTTCGCCTTCATAGAAAAGCGTTCGGCCGGCAGGCCAGACTTCCAGGGTCTGGTGGTCTAGCAGCGCCGACTCGATCGGGTGCGTTTCAACTGCGAGTACGCTGGTCACAAGGTTCACCTCGATCGCGACAATAGAGGTGACCTTGTAACCCCGCTGTGACAACTGGCACAGGAGGTGGTGCGTTACGTCTCACACCGTGACCATATCGCTCAACTTCTGGTGAGCGCGAACGAAGAGATTCGATCCCTTGATGTCGATCATCTCTTTCCGGCGCCAATCGCTGAGGATGCGCGTCACGGTTTCGCGCGTGGTACCGATCATCTGGGCGATCTCTTCGTGCGTGAGCAACACCTGGAGACGGATGCCGCGCGGCGTTTCGTCGCCTTCGCGCGCGCACCAGTCGAGGATGAGACGGGCCAGCTTCTCGCCGGTGGTCTGCGACAGCCCGAGGGAGCGGATCTCGCGCTGGGCGGAGTGATATTTCTCGCTGAGCTGCTCCGCGGTGTGCATGCACGCCTCGGGATGGGCGTTGAGGAGGCGCAGAAAGTCGTCGCGGCCGATGAAGTTCAACTGCGTCGGCTCGATCGTCTCCGCGGAGAGCTCGTAGGGACGGCCCAGGATCGCGCCGCTGGCGCCGAGGACCTCGCCCGGTCCTGCCACGCGGACGATGAGCGTGCGGCCTTCGCTCGACGACGTCGTCAGCTTCACTCTGCCGCTGCAGACCACGAAGACGCCGCGCGGAGCCTCGCCTTCGACGAACAGGACCGAGCCCTTGGGATAGACGCTGGTGAATTTCACCGAGTCCATCGCCGTCAATGTCGGTCGGGCCATGTTGCAGAACGTGTGGCTCTCACGAACCGTGCAGTCGGAGCAGGTGTTGTGGATGGCAAGGTTGTACGGGGTCGGCATATCGCACCTCATCTTTCGTGAGCCCATCGTCACACGGCGATGTGATGTTCGACACCACCCCACGGGGTAGGGAAGTCATCGCGGGTGGGTGGGGAGTTTAGGGGGTTGGGCGGTTGGGTTTGCTGGGTTGCTGGGTTGCTGGGTTGCCAGGTCAACACGACCGGTATCCTTCGGGCTGGATCGAGACGTCCCCCGATGAAAGCTGCGGCTCTACCGTTTGCGGTTTGCCAGCAATCTTTCATATGCCTCGTGAGGACCGATCCAGAACCACAAAATAGCGCCTGCCTCGCGTGCACACCTACGGCCCGATAGTCACGACCGATGCGGACAGATACGATCGGATCGCGGGTGAACGTCCTCTTGAAGTGAAGGCTTGGATGATGAGGGCTCGTCCGGAAAAGCTGATATGCGGTGTGCGCCTGCTCGCGTACGTCACGAGGAAGAGCGGCAAGCAGCTTCCGAAAGGTCTGATTGGTCCGCGACTTCAAATGTCGTCCGGATCAAGAGGCTGCGTCAGGCCCGCCTCATCCTCGCGGATCGCTTCGGCCGCCATTTCTGCCAGCATGTCGTGCGACCTTGCAAACAAGTCGTCCCACCGCCGTTCCGATTCAAGCTCCGCAAGAATCCAGGCACCTACGGCTTCCTGCTCGGCTTCCGGCAGTTTCGAAGCCTCCGCAACCGCCTTTCGCAGTAAGCGACCCATGACGCAAGATTTTAGCAGCATTGACTCGCCACGCCGCGACGCGGGCGCAAGAGAGGATAGACAGAGATGCGCCTTCATGCGTCGAAAGCCTCCTCAATATTTGATCGGCAGACCTTCGATCGTCCGTCAGTACGCGACCCGCAACGAAGGCTGCGTCACTGCCGGACGCTCCACCCGAATGCGCGCGTCGACCACCACTGCACCTGATTCGCGCACTTTGGTCGGATTCAGATCCAGCTCGCGGATCTCGGGACAGATCTCCAGCAATGCTGATACGCGGAGGATGACGTTTCGCAGCGCCGCGATGTCCGATGGCTTCGATCCGCGAAATCCGCGGAGCAGCTTCAGGCAGCGGAGACCGGAGAGCATCGCCTCGGAATCAGCATCGGTAAGCGGGTTCAGGCGGAAAGCGACATCGTTCAGGAGCTCGACGAGCGTCCCACCGGCTCCGGCGGCGATGACGTGGCCGAAGGCCGGGTCGACGGTGGCTCCCACCATCATCTCCACACCGTCCGAGGCCATCGCTTGCACGAGGGCGCCGGTCATCCGATTTCCGATCGCGGAGAGCAGATCCTCGTAAGCCGTATAGACGCTCGATTCGTTGGGCAACCCCAGTTTCACGCCTCCCACTTCGCTCTTGTGCAGCAGCTCCTGACCATAGGCCTTCAGCGCGACGGGGAACCCAATGCTGATCGCCGCTTCCATCGCCTCGTCGGCGGTCCTGGCGAAGGCGATGGCCGGAGCGTTGATGCCGGTGGCCGCCAACACGGCCGCAACGTCCAGCGGTTCGAGCCAGCCGCCGCCATGCTCCAGCGTGGCGTCGACGATGGAGCGCAGCCGGGGCTGGTCGATGTCGTCGAACGAGATCACGCTCCCGACCGGCGTCCGGTGCCAGTCGGCGTAGCGTGTGGCCGCGGCCAGCGCCTGCACGGCACGCTCCGGGAATGGATACGCGGGAACGGGATCGAGCGGAATCGGAGTGCCGGCCGCGCCCATGAACGTCGCCAGCAGCGTCTTGCCGTTCGCGTCGCTGGCGCATCCTTGAATCGCTTTGGCCACCTCGGTGGCCTCCGTCGGCAGCACGGGGATGTAGATAGCGATCACGGAGTCGACGCCTGGGTCGGCGAGCAGCAACTGCAGCGCAGCGCGATACTGCTCTGCTGTCGCCGAGGCGATCATGTCGATCGGATTGCCGACGCTGGCCGCGGAGGGAAGAATGGCACGGAGCTTCTCCGTCGTCTCCCTGCTCAACCGCGCCAGCGTCAGGCCGTTCGCCTCGCAGGCATCGGCGGCGAGGATTCCCGGCCCGCCCGCGTTCGTGGCGATGGCCACGCGGCTGCCTTTAGGAAGCGGTTGCTTGGCGAGCAGCGCGGCCACGTCGAACATTTCCTCCAACGTATCGGTGCGGATCACACCCGCCTGGCGAAAGAGATCGTCGACGATGGCATCGGCGGAGGCCAGCGCCCCGGTATGCGAGGAGGCGGCCCGCGCTCCCCCCGCCGAACGGCCGGCCTTCACGGCCACGATCGGCTTCTTCCGCCCGACACGCCGCGCGATCTCGGAGAACTTGCGCGGGTTACCGAAGCTCTCCAGGTAGAGAAGGATCACGTTCGTGCGCGGATCGTCGGCCCAGTACTGAATGAGATCGTTTCCGGAGACGTCGGCCTTATTGCCGACGGAGATGAACGTCGAGAAGCCGATGTGCAACGAACGCGCGTAGTCGAGAACCGCCAACCCGAGCGCGCCGCTCTGGCTGGACATGGCCACGTTGCCAGCCGGAGGGTAGACGTCCGCGAATGTGGCCTGCATGCGAACGGACGGATCGGTGTTGATGACGCCCATGCAGTTCGGGCCGACCATGCGCACACCCGCGGCGCGGACTTTCTCTAGCAGCCTTCTCTCGATGGCGCGTCCCTTCTCGCCGGTCTCACCGAAGCCCGCGCTGATGATCACGACGGCCGAGACATGTTTGGCGATGCAGTCGTCGAGGACCGACTCCACGAAGGCTGCCGGCACGGCGATGATGGCGAGCTCGATCTCGTCCTTGATGGCGATCATGCTCTGGAAGGCCGCGACGGATTCGACGTCGATCGCGTGCGGATTCACGACGTACAGAGATCCGCGATATCCGGTGCTGCGCAGGTGCCGCACGATCTCGTTCCCGAGCTGGCCTGGCCGCCGGCTGGCGCCGACGACCGCAATCGAGCGCGGCGCAAAGATGGTCCGCATCGAGGCCGCGGCGGCGGTCTGCGAGCGCTCGGCGGCACGTTGCTCGGTCAGCAGAGTCGGCGCGATCGGAAACGACAGATGAACAGTCCCTGCTTCCATGTCCGTTTCGACGATGAAGCCCATACCCAGGAAGACGTCGAGCATGCGCCGGTTGTCGGCGAGCACGTCTGCCTCGAACCGGTCGATGCCGTGGGTACGCGCCGCGGCGATGAGCACCTCGAGCAGTTTCGTTCCGATGCCGTGGCCCTGGCCGGAGTCCGCGATCGCGAATGCGACCTCGGCGACATTGTTCCGGCGGGGCGACGCGAAGTAGTGGGCGACGGCGATGATGTCTTCATTGCTCTCGCCGATCACGCCGAACTCGCGGTCGTAGTCAACCTCGGCGGGAGAGTACGCCGCCGCCCGATCAGGCGTGCAGGTGTCGAAGAACCGCGCGTGCAACGCCTCGGCCGACAGGCGCGCGTAGAACGCGATCAGCCGCTCACGATCCTCGGCACGGACAGGGCGAAGGTGCAGTGTGTGTCCGGTCCTGAGAACGACCTCGGATTCGAACTGCGTCGGATACGGCCCTACGGTCATGTGCTGCCTCCGTCTCACAGTATGGCCGCGTCGCGAGGCGCGACGCGAAGGGAGTCACACCGGCGTGTGACGAACATCACCTGCTCGAATGACCGGGGTCATCACTGATTTCCCTCGCCATCCCTATCTTCATGACAGCCACGGAGGCGAATCATGGTCACTGGTCTGGGCAAACCTATGAGGCAAATCATGCCGGCATACGAGACACACCCGGTTGTCATGTGGGAGCTCACCCGCGCCTGCGACCTCCATTGTCGCAATTGCACCATCGGCGCGACGGATAGTCGGGGAGCGAATGAGCTGACGACGTACGAGGCCTACAAAACGATCGATCAAATCGCCGGCCTCACGCCGCGGGAGCTGATCATGACCGGCGGCGACCCTCTGGAACGCGGCGATATCGATCAGATCGTCAACTACGCCCGGCGGCGCGGCCTTGACCCGGCGCTCGTCCTGAGCCCGACCTCGCAACTCACGGGCGACGCCATCGAGCGCGTCGAGCGCAGCGGCCTCACGCGGATCGTGCTGAGCATCGACGGTTCCACGCCTGAGATCCACGAGGCTCGCCACGGCGTTCACGGCACGTTCGCCGTCACGATGTGGGCGGCAGGAACGGCGAAGAGCGCGAACCTCGCCATCGAGATCAATACGCTGATCACGCGCCGAAACGCCGGTGATCTCGAAGCCATCGCCGATCTCATTCGCTCCATCGGCATCGCCCGCTGGAATCTCTACTTCCAGGTGCCCCTGGCAACCTCGCATACGGAGTTGATCAGCGCCGCGGAGACCGAGATCCTCTTCGGAATCATCGACCAGATCCGCGGACGGGAGACCTTTGCGGTGCGCGTGATCGAGGCGCCGCATTACCGGCGCTATCGTCTGCAGCGCTCGCTCGATGTGCGGCTCGACAATGCCGCGAACGCCAACTGGTCGGACTTCAGCGGCTATGAACCGGACGACAACAATGGATTGCAGGACGTGATGGAATCGGCGCTCGACGGCGCCCGCGATTTCGTCTTCATCTCCCACGCCGGCGACGTGCGCGCCAGCGAGTTCCTCCCCTTCAGCGCCGGTAATCTGCGCTACCGTCCCCTCGGCTCGATCTACCGCGGCAGCGATCTCCTCGTGGCCCTTCGCGATCCCGAGAACCTGCAGGGCAAATGCGGGAGTTGCGAGTATCGCCGGATCTGCGGCGGCTCGCGTGCCCGCGCCTGGGCGATGGAATGGAACGTCTTCGCCGACGATCCCCTCTGCGCCTACGAGCCGGGCTTTCCCATGCCGCTGCCTGCGTCGCAGAGTCCTCACGCCGAGGCGTGACCGTCGAGAACCGCGCTGGGCAAGGGCTTGGCAGGGTGCGTGCAGCGCACGCAGTCGGGAAACCTGAAGCACGACAAGAGCGGCCATTCCGGTCAGCTCGGTCCGAAAACTTCTGAATCGCCGATGGCATTCAGTCCGGTGACAAGCGATGTTCCGCTAGTGGCCACCGGGTTTTCGAGCCACCGATCCGCACCAGAAAAGGCCTCGCAATGAAGAAGACACTTCTCGCACTTTCCGTAGCAACTCTCACGCTCGCGGGCTGTACCACCGCGATGAACACGGCTCTCCCGCCCGGCCGGATGGACGAAGCAGGAACGATCCGACCGTGTCATCGCGACCACCGCGACGCACAAGTCTGCGGCAACGCGATCTTCAATCAGACCGTAATCGCCCAGATCCACACGGGACAGACTCTGACCGACGTGCGAGCCATCATGCGTCATGCGGCCGAGCGCCGCACCGTCGAAGGTTCGACTGAATCGTGGGGCTACATCACGAATTACGACGACAAGGTGATGACGTGGATCGCTTTCACCGACCGCAAGGTCAGCTCGGTCACGCCGCAGCCCTGGGTGCGTGACTGAGGTTCTGTGACTCTGAAATCGAATGCCGCGGGCTCTCCGCGGCTTTGCCAACCTGCGCTGCCGGTGAATCCGGAGCGAGAAAGAAGGACTCTATGGGCTTACTTTGGTTCGTTATCATCGGCGCGATCGCCGGCTGGCTCGCCGGAAAATTCATGAAGGGGCATGGCTTCGGCCTGCTCGGTGACATCATCGTCGGAATCATCGGCGCTTTCATCGGTGCCTGGCTGTTCGGCCTGGCGGGAGTCAGTCTCGGCGGCGGAGTGATCGGCAGCCTGATCGTGGCCTTCCTCGGCGCGGTGGTCCTGCTCTTCGTGGTCCGCCTGTTCACCGGGCGCAGCAGATCGTCGCGACGGAGACTGTGGTCTTGAGCGCGTTGAAAATCGTAGCCATCCTGCTGATCGTGGCCGGCATCGCCGGCCTCGTTTACGGCAAGTTCACCTATACCAAGGCAACGCACGAGGCAAAGCTCGGCCCTCTCGATTTGTCGATCAAGGAGAAGCAGACGGTCAACGTCCCGCTATGGGCCGGCATCGCCGCGATCGTTGCGGGCGGGTTGTTGCTGGCGGTACCGAAACGAACGTAGAAGCAGTGGATTAGTCGATTAGTGAATTGGTCGATTAGTAGATTAGTCGATTTGTGGATTGGTCGGATCGAGCCGGCCCGTCCACTAATCTACGAATCGACTAATCTACTAATCCACTTCCACGATATCGTTCTCACGATGAGAGCACCGATCCTGTTCGTGCTGCTGCTCCTGGCGAGCGCGGCCTCCGCGGCCGATCTTCGCGACGTGAAGGACCCCGCCAAGATCAAGGACGTCTTCCCGCGCGCGGCGAAGCTCCGCATCGTGAATATCTGGGCCACCTGGTGCGTCCCGTGCGTCGCGGAAATGCCGGAGCTGCGCGCCGTCGGCGCGGCCTTCGGTCCGGAGGTGGCGCTGGCGGGCGTGTCGATGGACGACATGATCCCCGGCGCGAAGCGAGAGGACGTGGCCGCCTTTCTCGACAGGCAGAAGATCGCCTACGTCAATGTTTACTACAACGGCAATGCCGACGATATCTCCGCCTACTATCATTTCGAAGGCGAGATTCCCGTGACCATCGCCTTCGATGCCGCCGGCCGCGAGGTGTGGCGGCATCAGGGAGTCATCAAGAGCGCGAGCACGATCGCGGAGCTGCGTACGCTACTGAGGAGGATGCCTTGAAAACCTTGAAAAGCCCGATGAGACTGTTTGCTTCGTTCCTGCTGTTCCTCTCGACGGCCACATGCGTCAATGCCGATGAGCTGTCCATCGGTTCGACGGCACCGAAGTTCTCGCTCGTGAACGCCGTCGACGGAAAAACCGTGGCCTTCCATCCCGGCGACGGGAAGGTGTCGGTGGTCATCTTCACCTGCAACCAGTGCCCGTACGCGAAGGCGTTCGAGCCGCGCATCATCGAGCTGGCCAGGCAGTATCAGGCCAAGGGCGTGGTGTTCTACGCCATCGACCCGAACGACGAGGCACAGTACTCGGTCGAGTCGCTGGCCGAGATGAAGGCCCGCGCCATGGCGAACGGCTATCCCTTCCCCTATCTCAAGGACGGCGACAGCGCAATCGCGCACGCGTACGGCGCCCGCGTCACGCCTCACGTCTACGTGATCGACGGCAGCGGCACGCTCCGCTACCGCGGCTACGTCGACGACAGCGCCAAGCCGGAAGAGCGCCGCACGACCGGCCTGAGCAACGCCCTCGATGATCTGCTGGCCGGCAAGTCGGTGGCGAATCAGACTACGAGAGCGTTCGGCTGCACGATCAAATGGAAAGCGTGAGCACCATGGTTAAGCGCCTCTCACTTCACTGTCATCCTGAGGCTGCCGCAGCCGCGCCTCTACTGTTGGTGCTTGCAAGGGTCAAGCGTCGCGGCGGAGGACGCCGAAGGACCCCCCGACTACAGGCCGGAAAGGGAGGTGATACGTTGATGATCGAGAACCCCCACCCTCTCCCGCAAGTAGTCGAGGGGTTCTTCGGCGTCCTCCGCCGCGGGACTGGATCGGAGCAAGCATCAACATTCGTACCGCGGCTGCGGCAGCCCTCAGGATGACAGCGAAAGTGGAGCTCTGCGCGAGCATGCTCCACCCATGATTTCAATCTTGACGCGCCACTAGTCGACTCCAAGAGCTCACCTGGTGGACTCCACGACTCCCCTAGTCAACTCCGTGAGGTCACTAGGTGGACTCCGCGATGCCACCAGTGGACTCCATGAGGTCACTAGGTGGGCTCCACGAGGTCACTAGGTGACTTCACGAGGTCACTAGGTTGACTTCACGAGGTCACTAGGTTGACTCCACGAGGTCACGAGGTGACTCCACGAGGTCACTAGGTGACTCCACGAGGTCACTAGGTGGACTCCATGAGGTCACTAGGTGGATTCCACGAGGTCACTAGGTGGGCTCCACGAGGTCACTAGGTGGCCTCCACGAGGTCACTAGGTGGACTCCAGAGGTCACTAGGTGGACTCCACGAGCTCACTAGGTGGACTCCACGAGGTCACTAGGTGGACTCCAGAGGTCACTAGGTGCACTCCACGAGGTCATCAGGTGGACTCCAGAGGTCACTAAGTAGACTCCACTGCCCGCCGCCTGCCCGCCAGACCACGAACGTTCGCTGGGTGTCAACGCGCCAGAGGCGAGCGCTCGGTCACTGGCGGCACAGCCTCCGCAATAGAATCGCCGAAGTGGACAACGAACCTCTCTCCGCCGACGACCTCCGCCGCATGAACGCCTGGTGGCGCGCCGCGAACTATCTGTCGATCGGTCAGATCTACCTGCTCGACAACCCTCTGCTCCGTGAGCCGCTGACGATCGATCACACGAAGCCTCGTCTCCTCGGGCACTGGGGGACGACGCCGGGACTCAACTTCATCTACGTCCACCTCAACCGCATCATCAAGGCCCGCGACGTGAACATGATCTACATCGCCGGTCCTGGCCACGGCGGGCCCGGCATGGTCGCGAACACGTATCTCGAAGGCACGTACAGTGAGATCTATCCTCACATCTCTGCCGATGCCGAGGGGATGTGCAAGCTCTTCAGGCAATTCTCCTTTCCGGGCGGCATCCCCAGCCATGTCGCGCCGGAGACCCCGGGATCGATCCACGAGGGAGGCGAGCTCGGATACTCGCTCGCGCACGCGTACGGCGCGGTCTTCGACAATCCCGATCTGGTCGCGGCGTGCGTCATCGGCGACGGCGAAGCGGAGACCGGCGCGCTGGCGACAAGCTGGCACTCGAACAAGTTCCTCAATCCGGTCAGCGACGGCGCGGTGCTGCCGATCCTTCACCTCAACGGTTACAAGATCGCCAATCCGACGGTGCTGGCGCGCATCAGCCACGACGAGCTCCGCGACCTGCTCGCCGGGTACGGGTACAAACCGCATTTCGTCGAAGGCGATGACCCCGAGGCCATGCATCAGTTGATGGCGGAGACGCTCGATACGGTGTTCGACGAGATCGCGGACATTCAGAGGACATCGCGGACGAGCGGCTTCACGGCGCGGCCGGTGTGGCCGATGATCGTCCTTCGCTCGCCGAAAGGGTGGACCGGGCCGAAAGAGGTCGACGGCAAGCAGATGGAAGGCTCGTGGCGGTCGCACCAGGTGCCGATCACTGATCTGGCCGGCAACCCTGCCCACGTCAAGCTTCTCGCGGACTGGATGAAGAGCTACCAACCGGAGGAGCTCTTCGATGAGAAGGGGACGTTTCGTGCCGAGCTTGCCGGTCTGTCGCCGGCGGGCGAGCGGCGCATGGGAGCGAATCCGCACGCCAATGGCGGTCTGCTGCTGCGCGACCTGCGCATGCCTGATTTCCGCGCCTACGCCGTCGACGTAAAGAGCCCCGGAACGGAGCTGGCGGAAGCGACGAAGGTCGCCGGCGGCTTTCTGCGCGACATCATCAAAGAGAATCCGACGAACTTCCGCATCGTCGGGCCGGATGAGACGAGCTCGAACCGTCTGGATGCCGTCTTCGAAGCCACGGACCGCGTCTTCACCGGAACGATTCTGCCGACGGACGAGCACATCGCGCAAGACGGCCGGGTGATGGAGGTTCTCTCCGAGCACATGTGCCAGGGATGGCTGGAGGGCTATCTACTCACCGGGCGGCACGGCTTCTTCTCGTGTTACGAGGCATTCATCCACATCATCGACTCGATGTTCAATCAGCACGCGAAGTGGCTGAAGACCACGCGCCACATCCCCTGGCGCCGCCCCATCGCCTCGCTCAATTACCTGCTGACCTCCCACGTCTGGCGGCAGGACCACAACGGCTTCAGCCATCAGGACCCGGGCTTTATCGATCACGTCGTCAACAAGAAGGCCGAGGTCGTTCGCGTCTATCTGCCACCCGACGCGAACAGCCTGCTGTCGGTGGTCGACCACTGCCTGCGCAGTCACCACTACGTCAACGTGATCATCGCCGGGAAGCAGCCGGCGCTGCAGTATCTCGACATCGACGCCGCGACGAAGCATTGCAGCGCCGGCGTCGGCATGTGGGACTGGGCCAGCAACGATCAGGACTCCGAGCCCGACGTGGTGATGGCCTGTGCCGGCGACGTGCCCACGCTGGAGACGCTGGCCGCGGTCTCCATCCTGCGCGAGCGCATTCCCGACCTGAAGATCCGCGTCGTCAATGTCGTCGACCTCATGACCCTGCAGCCGCCCGGCGAGCATCCGCACGGCTTGTCGGACCGGGATTTCGATTCGCTCTTCACGGCAAACAAGCCGGTCATCTTCGCCTTTCACGGTTACCCATGGCTGATCCACCGCCTCACCTACCGGCGGACGAACCACGACAGCCTGCACGTCCGCGGCTACAAGGAGAACGGGACGACGACGACGCCGTTCGACATGACCGTGCTGAACGATCTGGACCGCTTCCACCTCGTCATCGACGTCATCGACCGGGTGCCCGGACTGGCGACCCGTTACGCGCACGTGAAACAGGACATGCACGGCCTGCTCGTCGAGCACACGCAGTACATCCACGAACACGGAGACGATATGCCGGCTGTTCGGGACTGGAAATGGACGCTTGGGACGTCTTCGGCTCGTTCTTGAATCACCTCTCAAAGCAATGTTGGATGTTCAATGTTGAATGTTAGGTGTTGAATGGGGACCCGCGGCGTGAGCCATAGCCTGAGTCAGCCCTGTTTTGCATTCAACACTGAACATTGAACATTCAACATTCAACATTCGCCTTTCAATGAACATCCTCATCCTCAATCCCGGCAGCTCCTCGCTGAAGGCCGGCTTCTACCGCTTTCCCGGCGAGACCGCGCTTCACACCGGGAGTGGAACAACGGTCAGCGACGTCATCCACAGCATCTCCGGTCCCATCGACGCGGTCGGCGTGCGCGTCGTCCACGGTGGATCGCGCTTCGAGAATCCCGCCGTCGTCGATGACAACGTGCTGGCGGAGATCCGCAAGCTCAGCGAGCTCGCGCCGCTTCACAATCCGCTGGCAATCGGGGTCATCGAGGAGGTGCGCCGTGCGTCGCCCGACGTTCCAATCGTCGCAGTCTTCGATACCGCCTTTCATCAGACCCTACCTCCCGTGGCATTCACGTATGCCGTTCCGCCCGAGCTTGGCATTCGCCGCTATGGGTTCCACGGGATCTCCTACTCCTATGTGTCCAAACGTCTGCACGCGCTCAACGCCGGGTCCCGTCTCATCGTCGCGCACCTCGGCTACGGCGCGAGCGTCTGCGCCATCCGCGACGGCCGCAGCGTCGACACCAGCATGGGCTTTACGCCGATGGAGGGGCTGGTCATGGGCACGCGCGCGGGCGATCTCGACCCGGGCGTCATCCTTTATCTAATGCGCGGCGGCCGGAGCGAGGCCGATCTCGATGATCTGCTCAACCATCGCTGCGGACTTCGCGCCCTGTCGGGGACGGGCGGCGATGTCCGCGAGCTCGAGCATGCCGCTGCCGACGCCAGGGCTGAACTGGCGCTCGACGTCTTCGCCTATCACGTGTCCAAGTACATCGCGGCGTACTGCGCGGTGCTGGAGGGCGTCGACGCGGTCGCGTTCACCGCCGGCATCGGCGAGCACTCCGCCTCCATGCGCAAACGGATCTGCGATCGCCTGGCTTTCGTGGGAGTGTCGCTCGATGCAGCCGCGAACAACGCGGTATCGCATGACGAGCGCAGGATCAGTTCAGGCGCCGTCGGGGTATGGGTGATCCCGACGAATGAGGAGCTGGAGATCGCGCGGACGGTGTTCGGCATCCTCGGCCCGTGACTACGGCGGCTAACGCCGCAGTCTGGAGATTGGACGTCAAAGGTGTGTATTTGGAATTTGATGTTTACAGATCGCTGGCAAGCTAGCGCGAAGCACGCCGGAGGCGTTCCGTAGATTAGCCGGTGGCAAGCGCCGAAGGACGCGCCGCCACCGGTTAGGGATCGTGGCCATCACCGACCCCGGTAGGGGTCGCGGACCGCGCCCGCGCCACCTGAGGACACGCTCGTCGAAGCTCGATGTCGTAGACGGCATGCGTCAACCCTCCGGTACCCCTGCCGGGGTACGACATTTGTGCGGATCGGTAACCGGTGGCGGCGCGCCTTGCGGCGCTTGCCACCGGCTAATCTACCGCACGCCTCCAGCGTGCTCACGCCGGCTACGCCAGCGGTCCGGCAAGATTCCAATACGTTCCTTGAACGTCCAATGTGTCTGTGCCACACAACACTCCTCTTGCGCCAAATAGCCGCCTCCGGCGGCTTGGGACAGACACTCTTGTCTGTGCTCCTGGTGACCGAGGTCTCACACCGTCGTAGACGGTGCGATCCGCGCGATTTCATCGACGAGCTGGAACGGATCGATCGGTTTCGAGAGGTAGGCCTGGAAGGCGCTCTGCTCATTGGAGGCTGCCGTAAATGCCGACAGCGCGACGATCTTGAGCTCCTCTGGATAGTGGCGCTCACGCAGTGTACGAGTGAAGGCATATCCGTCCGTCCCGGGCATGGCGATGTCCGTGATCACCAGATCGGGCCTGCGCTGGTCGATCGCGTCCAGCGCCGTGCTCGCCGAATCGAAGGGCAGGACGTTCGCTCCGGCTGCGCGAAGCACCGTGGCGATCATCTTTCGTGATTCCACCTCGTCGTCGACGAGAACAATCTCGACACCGCGAAGCCGGTCGCGATGCAGGAATGTGTCGCCGAAGGTGTTCCTCACCGCGCCCGGGCCTTCGCTCACGGCACGCACCGGCAGCGTCAGGGCAAATGTGGTCCCCTTGCCGCGGCCTTCACTCTCCGCGCTCACTCTTCCTCCATGCGCCTCGGCGATGTAGCGAACGATCGAGAGGCCGAGACCCAGGCCGCCGTGAACCCGTGTCTGCGGAGACTCAGCCTGCCGGAACGGCTCGAAAATGTGCGGCAGAAAATGAGGATCAATCCCTTCGCCGTTGTCGTGGACGCTGATCTGAATATGGGACGACGTACGCCGGGCAGAAACCTGCACGATTCCATTGCGCGGGGTGAACTTCACGGCGTTCGAGAGCAGGTTCCAGATCACCTGCTGGATCCGCGTCGGATCGGCAACCATCATGCCGAGGTCCGGTGCGAGCGAGGTGGTGATCGTGATCTGTTTCGCGTACGCGGTCGGATTCATGGCGTCCACGGAGTCCTTGATCACATGTCCCACCTCGAATGTCTCCGGCACGAGACGCAGCTTGCCGGACACGATCCGCGAGACGTCGAGGATGTCGTCGATGAGGCGCGCCTGGAGGAGAGCCCCGGCGGCGATGGAATCGATGGCCTCATGGAAAAGAGGATTGTCAGGGGATATGGCCGGCAACATTCGCGACCAGCCCAGGATGGCCGTCATCGGCGTACGCAGCTCGTGAGAGAGCGTCATCAGGAACTCGTCCTTGGTCCGATTCGCCTCCTGCGCGATGCGGTAGGAAGCCTCGGCAAGCCTCTGCTCTTCTTCCGCCTGCACCCGCGCTTCGCGTTGTTCGGCGAGCGCCTGTTGCGTCTCCTCGGCCTTCTTCCGGTCACTGATGTCGCGCGTCACTTTCGCGAAGCCGCGCAGCGTCCCCTGCGCGTCGTGGACGGCGGTAATCACCACGTTCGCCCAGAAGCGGGTGCCGTCTTTGCGGACACGCCACCCTTCGTCCTCCACGCTCCCCTCCTCGCGGGCGATGGCAAGCTCACGCTCCGGTTTCCCGTTCCGCTTGTCTTCCTCGGTGTAGAACGTGGAGAAGTGCCGGCCGATGATCTCCGCCGGCATGTACTGCTTGATCCTCTGCGCGCCGAGGTTCCACGTCGCAACGTTCCCCTGCGCGTCGAGCATGAAGATCGCGTAGTCGCGGACGGCGGACACGAGCAGTTGAAAGACTTCCGTGTTCTGGCGCAGGTGCTCGTCCGCGGTACGCCGCACGGTCATATCGCGCGTAATTTTGACGAATCCGCGGATGCCGCCTCCCTCATTGGGAAGGAGAGTGATGACCGTGTTCGCCCAGAAGCGGCTGCCGTCTTTTCGCACGCGCCATCCCTCGTCCTCGACGCGGCCGTCGCGCAGGGCGACCTCGAGCTCATGTTTCGGTTTGCCCGCCGCCAATTCATCCGGCCCGTAAAAGAGAGAGAAATGGCGGCT
Organism: Thermoanaerobaculia bacterium; assembly: GCA_035482045.1. GTDB lineage: Bacteria > Acidobacteriota > Thermoanaerobaculia > Gp7-AA8 > Gp7-AA8 > JADGNZ01. The sequence continues at coordinate 21,486 of DATHRD010000048.1, read as the reverse complement.
TACGACTTCGCCTTCCGCATAGCCGAAGATCCGCGCGGCACCGCCGTTCCATGAGCGGATTCCGCCCTCGGGATCGAGCATGAAGATCGCGTAGTCCTGCACCGCGTCAACGAGTAGTGCAAACTCATCGGGACGCGGTTCGGAGGCGTGCGTATCGCGGCGCGGCGGCATCATCCGTTCATCGTTCCCTGCTCCAGCTCGCCCGCCATCGTGGGTTGCTCCTGGGAGCAAATCGACTGATAGTGCATGATCTGCGCCGATGATCCGAACCGTCACCGCCACCGAGTACGTAACCCCGCTCCGTGAGGGGGGCTCGCTACCCGCGATCGTCGACGGCGATGACGACGGCACGTACGTCGTCAAGTTCCGCGGTGCGGGACAGGGTGTGCGCGCTCTCGTTGCGGAGCTGGTATCCGGCGAGATCGGCCGCGCGCTCGGCCTGCCGGTGCCGGAGATCGTCCTGGTCCAGCTCGACGGACGCATCGCCAAGACGGAGCCGGATGCCGAGATTCAGGAGCTGTTGGGGAAGAGCGAAGGGCTGAACATCGGCCTCGACTATCTCCCGGGATCGATCACCTTCGATCCGCTCATCGACCGGCCGATGCACGGCAAAGAGCGCCTGGCGTCATCGATCGTCTGGTTCGACGCGCTGGTGACGAACGTCGACCGCACACCGAAGAACACGAACCTGCTGGTCTGGCATAAGAACCTCTGGATGATCGATCACAGCGCCACGCTCATCTTTCATCACAACTGGAGCGATGACGTTCTCAAGCGCAGCGGCAAGCCGTTCCCGCAGATCAAGCATCACGTCCTGCTGCGCTGGGCCTCGCAGATCCGCAAGGTCGACGACGCCATGGCGGCCATGCTCACGGGCGAGGTCATCCACCGGATCGTCCAGGCCATTCCCGATGACTGGCTCGGCGACGAGCCGCGGTTCGCGAGCGTGAAGGAGCACCGGGCCGCGTATCGTGATTACCTGCTGCAACGTCTGGAAACGCCGCGACACTGGATGGAGGATGCCGCTGATGCGCAAGCGCTATCCGTTTGATTACGCCATCGTGCGCGTGGTCCCGCGCGTCGACCGCGGCGAGTTCCTCAACGCCGGCGTCATCCTCTTCTCCTCGACGGCCGCCTTCCTCGATGCCCGAATCGGATGTGATCGCCACCGGCTGAAGGCGCTGGCCCCGGCCATCGACGTCGCGCTCGTCGACAGCTACCTCGATGCCATCCCCAAGGTGTGCGCGGGTGGGGGTGATGCCGGCTCGATCGGAGCGCTCCCACAAAGAGCCCGCTTCCACTGGCTCGTCGCACCGCGCAGCACGATCATCCAGACCTCGCCGGTACACTCAGGCGTGAGCCACGACCTGAACGCCGCGATCGAGAGTCTGTTCGCGAAGCTGGTGCGGCCGCCGGGGTGAGGCGGTTGCGGGGTCTCGCGGTCTCGCGGTTTCGCAGTTTCGTCGCGCGGGCTAAACCCGTCCGTTTCCCACACCCCACACCCCACTCCCCACTCCCTCATTCGCTCATTGCCGGAACGCCAAACGTCCCGTTCACCACTTCCGTGAACGTCCGCTCCTCGCGAAGAATGAATCGCTTCTCCTGGGCCATGGCAAAGTTCTCGCGCGACTCCGGATCCGACCTCAGCCGGCTCCGGTAGACCTCATACGAGGCCAGGCTGTCGAAGGCGATCAAGCCCCAGGCGACGTCATTCGTCCCCTCGTGCGGGAGGAAGTAGCCGACAAGGTTGCCTCCGCATCGGGGAATGATGCGGCCCCAGTTCTCGGCGTACTCCCGAAAACTCTCCCGTTGAAACGGATCGATCTGGTAGCGGATGAAGCAGGTAATCGTCATCGGTCCTCCTCGCTGTTCGGCACAGTGTCGCGGCTGTCCGACGACCTTGCTTCGTCTGCCATCGAAGTATGACCACGGGGCCTGTGCCGGCGATCACACGTCGATCGCTTACACGTCACTGATCGCTGCCTGGCGCGGATCGAGACTGCAAGAGGAGAAAACCCATGGCCACCACATTCGAAGTCGAAGAGATGTTGATTCCTCACACCCACACCGCCACGATGCGCGCCGTCGTCTTCTACGGCGTCGACGAGATCCGCCTCGAGGAAGTGCCGCGGCCCCGCCCCGGTCCAGGCCAGGCAGTCATTCGCGTGACGATGACCACGATCTGCGGGACGGACATCCACATCGTCTGCGGCGAGTACAAGGTCAAGCCGGGCCTGATCATCGGCCACGAGCCGATCGGCGTGATCGAGGAGTTGGGGATCGGCGTAACCGACTACAAGATCGGCGACCGCGTCATCGTTGGCGCCATCACCCCATGCGGCCAGTGCAATGCCTGCCTCTCCGGCAATCTCTCGCAGTGCGGCCACGGCAGCGGCTACGAGGCGGCCGGCGGATGGCGCTTCGGCAACACGATCAACAGCGCGCAGGCCGAATACCTCCTCGTCCCGAACGCACTGGCCAATCTGGCGAAGATCCCGGACGATGTCACGGACGAACAGGTCGTCCTCCTTACAGACATCGCCTCGACCGGCATCAGCGGCGCGGAATCGGGCGGCGTGAAGATCGGCGACGCCGTGGCTGTCTTCGCGCAGGGCCCGATCGGACTCTGTGCCTCTCTCGGCGCCAGGCTGATGGGGGCGGCCATCGTCATCGGCGTCGACGGCGACGACAACCGCATCGCCTTCGCCAGGAAGATGGGCGTCGACGTCGTCCTCGACTACCGCAAGGTTGACGTTGTCGACGAGATCCGCAGGCTCACCGGCGGCACCGGCGTCGATGTGGCCATCGAAGCGCTCGGCGAGCAGTCGACGTTCGAGAACGCCCTCCGCGTCCTCCGGCCCGGCGGCACTCTCTCATCCCTCGGCGTCTACTCCGGCAAGCTGCAGGTTCCCTACGAAGCATTCGCCGCAGGCCTCGGTGACCATCGCATCGTCACGACCCTCTGCCCGGGCGGCAAGGAGCGGATGCGCCGCCTCATCGAGATGGTGCGCCGCGGCCGGCTCGACCTCCGCCCGCTGATCACGCACCGTTTCAAGCTCGCCGACATCAAAGAGGCCTACAAGCTCTTCGGCTCGCGCGCGGATGGTGTGATGAAGGTGGTGATCACGCCTTGAACCGCATCCGCAGATGACGCAGATATACGCAGACCGCGGATTGCGACCATCCTCTTGTCTGTGTACATCTGCGTCATCTGCGGATTCAATATTCAACATTTCGACGACTGCCCAGACCCACATACACTTGCGATCATGACCACCCGCAGACTCGGCTCCCTCGAAGTCTTCCCGCTCGCTCTCGGATGTATGGGGATGTCCGGCATGTACGGAGCGGCGGATGAGGACGAGAGCATCGCCACGATCCAGCAGGCCATCGACAGCGGCGTGAATCTGCTCGATACCGGTGACTTCTACGGGATGGGCCACAACGAACTGCTCGTCGGAAAGGCCATCCGCGGCCGCCGCGACAAGATACTGCTCTCGGTGAAGTTCGGCGCTCTGCGCGGTCCGGACGGCGCTTGGCTCGGCGTCGACACACGTCCGGTGGCGGTGAAGAACTTCCTCGCCTACACACTGAAACGCCTCGGCGTCGACTACATCGACATCTACCGGCCGGCACGTCTCGACCCATCCGTGCCGATCGAGGAGACCGTCGGCGCGATCGCGGATCTCGTGAAGACGGGGTACATCCGGGCGATCGGACTATCGGAGGCCGGCGTGGAGACCATCCGCCGGGCGCACGCCATCCATCCGATCACCGATCTGCAGATCGAGTACTCGCTCATCAGCCGCGGTCCCGAGCGCGAAATCCTCCCGGCCCTTCGCGAGCTGGGTATTGGCGTTACCGCCTACGGCGTCCTCTCACGCGGCCTGCTCAGCGGATCGACGCCCGGGAAGGGCGACTTCCGGGCCTTCCTCCCCCGCTTTCGCGACGAGAACATGGCTCGCAACCGCCAGCTCATCGATGCTCTCGGCGCCATTGCCGCCGCCCGCGGCGTGACTCCCTCCCAGCTCGCCATCGCCTGGGTTCTCGCCCGCGGCGAGACAATCGTCCCGGTCATCGGCGCCCGCCGCCGCGCCCAGCTCGAAGAATCCCTCGGCGCCTTGACGATCCGATTAACCGCCGACGAGATGCATCAGATCGAGCGCGCCGTCCCCGCCGGGTCGGTAGCCGGCACGCGCTATGACGAACACCAGATGAAGGCGCTGGACAGCGAGCGGTGAGTTTGGTTTTGGGTTACTGAGTTGCTGAGTTGCAGAGTTTCTGGGGTTGCCGAGTGCCAAGGCAACTCAGCAACCTGTAACTCGGCAACCCGCTACCCCCCACCCTTCCTGCCCAGAAGCGAAACCAGTCCGTCCGACAGCGAGCCTCGCCATTGCTCGTAATCGTGGCCGCCGTCGAGCTCGCGGTAGTCGACGTCATACCCCTTCAACTGCAGGACGTCGCGAAGCTCGCGGTTCGATCCCAGCAGGGCGGCTCCCAGATCGTAGCGTCCGACATCGATGTAGAAGCGGATCGGCAGGCGCTCCCGTCCCTTGAACATCTCGATCATCATCCCTGTCTCGCGCGGATAGGGTGGCCGGACCGACTGCCAGTCCTTCGTGACCCAGTACGCCCCCGATTGCGAGAGGACGTTGCCGATGGCCTCGGGATGCTCGAATGCGCACCAGCTAGCGGCGAACCCGCCCAGGCTCGATCCCGCCATGACCACGCTGCCGGCCCCTGGCAGGATCGTGTAATGCGAGCGCGCCCAGGGAACGACTTCGCCGGCGATGAAGTCCGCGAACGGTTTGCTCCCCGTGAGATCGCGATTCCGTTTTCCCATCGACGGGACCAGGATCGCCACCGTCGGGCCGATCTTCTTCTCGGCGATCAGATTGTCGAGGATGGCCGGCGCGGGAATCTCCGCCGGCTCCTGGCCGGGCTGTCCGCCATACGTGGCTCCGTCAAACACAACCAGCAGGTTGCAGGCCGTTTTGCCGTCGTAGCCGGCGGGTGTGTACACGGTAACGCTCCTGTCCTCGGACAGGATCGTGCTCTTGATCGTCGCGGTGACGGTTTTCCCCTTCGCCACACCGTCTTTCACGACGACGTCAGGCTGCTTCGGAGCGTCCGGCATTTCCAGAAGCCATGGACCGGTCCGGGCTCCTTCCGTAATCTCGACTTCTCCGTTCGGGCCGAAACGATGCACCTCCCGCAAGACGAACGAATACTCAAAGCGGGCATCGTTCGCGACGAGCTGCGTCCCAAGGAAGAGGTTTGTCCTGCCCAGGCGGCGCATGACCACCCCGAAATCCGGCCCGCCGTACAGGACAACTCTCTCCGTGTCGCGGTCGCCGAGGCAGATATACGTGACCCGCGTCTCCGATGCGCTGACCGGCGTGGCATCGATCACCGGCGTCTTCCCCTTCCGCGTGGCGATGAATCGGTCGACAGCGGTGGGATCTGTGAAGGAAGCTTCCCACAAGTCGTAAAGAACCTTCACCGGATAGGCCTGCCTGGCCAACCGCCTGGCATTGTTGGCCGTTGAAAGGATCTGCTCGATCCTCATCACATACCTGCCCGGCCTGGCGCTCTTGTCCGACGCCGTGACGACAAAGCGGTATGTGCCAGTGAGCGGCGCCGTAAAGTCGATCGGCTCTGCGCCCTGTGTCCCGTTCGGACTGTCGAGATGGGCAACCGATTGCTTGTTCGGGGCGAAGACGTCGATGACCAGATCGATCCCGTCCTGATCGGCCTCCCCGATGATCGCGGAGCCGCCGTCCAGGTCTGCCGTGTACACATGCTCGTCCAACGGACCGAGCGTCCGCTCCAGGATCATCCCCTGGCTCAACGTGATGCTTCCGACCGTTTGTCCCGCCGCGCTGCAGGCGACCAGCAACACCGGTACGCAGGCCAATACCGTACGGAGCCGACAAGTCATCAGGTTTCTCTCCCGCATATGAGACGCCATTGGCGTTTGAATCCGCGCAAAAACGCAAGGCCGATTTCGTGACCTGAACGTCCGTCTACGGAACCACAAGGCCGGGCGGGAGAATCCAACCGCCGGCAATCCGGCTACCCAGGCGCAGTTGTCACGCCCATCTCCGCCATTGCCATCTCCAGCGCCGCGGTCTTGAGCTGTTCCTGTTCCGAGAGGTGCTCGATGGCCGCTTGACGCGCGGCCGCATTGGCCATCTCTCGTTGCCCGAAGATACAGGACCAGATCAGGAAGACGTCCTCGAAGGCGACCCATCCGGCATGTTCGAGAAAGCGCCACCACTCAGGGTTGCTCACGCCGTAGACCGATTCCGGCCAAAAGATGCCCCGCAGGAAATGATCGGCCGCGACGACGACCGTGGCCGTGACGATGACCTGCCAATCGAGGTAAAAGGCCAGGAAAGCCAGCGAGCCGAAGACATGGAAGTGCGTCTCGATACGGCCTCCGGTCAGGTGGATGAGCAGTGCCGAGAAAAGCATCTGAGAGGCGGCAATGACGTGCCGTGTGAGCTTCGTACCGGGGCGGAGGAATGCCAGCATGACCGGCAGAATGGTGATGCCGGCACCGCCGAGGATCGCCACCCACACGTGCATGTGCAGCACACGCTCCTTCCCCTCCCATGCGTACGGCGAGATCACGATCGCGGCGATGATGCAGGCGATCCATTGCACGATCAGCAGAAATGCGAACATCCGATCCACTTTCGCCCGGCGAATGTAGGACTGCTCTTTCTCCAGTTCTGCGGCGCGCTCCGCGGTCTTCGGATCAGAAACGGCGAATTCGCTCATCTTCTCTACTCCTCTGCTGACGCCTGCGTTCTACCGGCGCTCGCTTCTGGCGACAATGGAACAGCCGAACACCGGATGACTGCCTTTCCCGCTCTCCCCGTTGGCGATGCGGATGACGTCGACGCGCCCGCTGTTCAACCCGGCGTGACCGCGCAACATGGTGATGCCACCCTCGAATCGAAGAGCTCCCTGGGCGTCATACAGAAACGTCTGCCCGGAGGTAAACGTGCCGAAGCGCTTTGCTTCCCGTCCCTCCTCATCGACGATGACGCGCGCGCCGCGAAGCCGCATCGCGGCGGTGTAGACGTCCGTCTGTTCCCATCCCGGCTTCGCCTGGCTGGGGCGGTAGACGACGACGTAGGTGCGCAGCGAGCGCGGCGAGTTCTCGATGACCGCCTGCAACTCGGCCAGACTGGCGCGCGTGCACGAGCATTGCGGGTGGACGAGCATGACCAGCGTCGGCGCGCCCTGGTTGCGAACGAGGGTGCTATCCGCCGGCCAGTTCCTCGGAGCTACGGCCGCCCGTCCGGGCGTCGTCTCGAAGCGCCGAATGGCGCGATACGCGGCGCCCACGGTTCCTATCCAGACGATAGAGGCGGTGACGATCGCCGCCGTGACGATGACGGAGCGTGTTCTCATTTGGGCTTGATCGCGTCGAGCGGGGAGATCCGCTGGTTGTCTTTCTCGAACTTGATACACCCGCGCGTGAGCAGTTCGATCCGCTCACCCAAAGGAATACCGAGGAACTCCTGCGGTGCCACCTTGGCGACACGTCCGTCCGGATAACTGATCGTCGCCCAATCAAAGTTCATCTGCGGGGACCTCTCTCTGGGAACACGAATAGTAGCGCAAATCACTAACTGGCAAGGACTTAGGTAAGTCAGAATGATGAAGAGTGAAGGCAGAATGATGAGGGATGAAGGATGAGGAGCTCAGCAGCGGCATCCACCTTCCGCTTTCATCCTTCATCCCTCATCCTTCTGCCTTCTGCTTTCTGGCTTCGACACACGCCCTATCATTTATCCCACACTTGCGCCCACTCCTTCTCCTGCTGACGATCGCCCTCATCGGTCTACCGTTGCGTGCGAATGACTACGTCGCGGACGCGGCTTGTGCTTCGTGTCATGCGTCGAAATACGCGTCGTACCAGGGTGTGGGGATGGCGCAGTCGATGAGGCGGCCGCGCGCCGAGGTCTTGATCGAAGACTTCCGCAAGGCGCACTTCGTTCATCAGCCGTCGCGGTGCCATTACGAGATGGCCTGGAAGGATGGGAAGCTGCTCTTCCGGCGGTACCAGATCGACGCCGGCGGGCAACGGATCAATTTCATCGAACAGCAGGTCGATTGGATCGTCGGGTCCGGGCACCGCTCCCGCGTCTATCTCTACCGCACGCCGAGCGGCGAGCTGTATCAGTTGCCGATCGCCTGGTACACGCAGGAGCACACCTGGGGGATGGCGCCCGGCTACGACCGCGCCGACAACGACGGCATCACCCGCCCCGTCCGCCGCGAGTGTCTCTTCTGCCACAACGCCTACCCCGACGTTCCGGCCGGGAGCGACGCCCACTGGATGCCGCAGCGATATCCGGCCGCGCTCCCCGAGGGGACGGGATGCCAGCGCTGCCACGGTCCCGGCGCCGATCACGTGCAGATGGCCACGAGCGGAGAGAGCAATGCCGCGGTGCGCGCGGCCATCGTCAATCCCGCGCGCCTACCGCCGGCGCTGCGCGACTCGGTCTGCTTTCAATGCCATCTGCAGCCCGCAGTGGCCATGATCGGCGTGCGACGGTTCGATCGCGGCGACTACTCGTTCCGTCCCGGCGAAGCGCTCGGCGATTACATGCTGCACGTCGACATCGACGAGCCGGGACGCCCGCGGGGACAGCGCTTCGAGATCAACCACCACGCCTATCGCCTTCGGCAGAGTCTCTGCTACATCAAGGGCGGGATCACATGCATCTCCTGCCACGATCCGCATCAACCGCTGAAGAAGGATCCCCGGCTGGCGAACGTCGTCTCCGTATGCCTGAGCTGCCACCAGCGCCACACCGAATCGAACGACTGCGTGCGATGCCACATGCCGTCGCGGCGGGCGCAGGACGTTGTACACGTCGTCATGACTGACCATCGAATTCAACGCCGTCCGCCGCCGGGTGACCTGGTCGCACCGCTCGCCGAGCACGAGTCGAACATAAGTGATGTGGAGCTCCTCAATCGAACCGAGGCTCCGGACGGCACGCTCAGCCAGTTGTACCGGGCCGTGACCGTGCTCCGGATAATGCCGCGAAACGCCGACGCCACGCGCTACCTGGCCACCCATCTTGATGCCACTCCCTCGCTCGTCCCACGCTTCGATCTCGTCGCCGTGCTTCTGCAGCAGCGTCAGTTCCGCCGGGCGCTCGATCTGATCAGGATCCTCGGCGACGCCGCCAACAACGATCCGCGCCTGCGCGATTGGCGTGGCTCAGCCGAGATCGGAGTGGGATCGACCACAGAGGGGCTGGCCGATTTGCACGCGGCCATGGACGCAGAGCCGGAGATCCCCGAGTATCCGTTCAACCTCGCCGCCGTACTCCATCGAACAGGCCGTGACGCCGAAGCCCTTCCGCCGCTGACGCGAGCCATCGAGCTGCGCCCGAACTTCGTGGCCGCCTGGATCATGCGCGCGGAAACGCTGACCGCGCTCGGACGGCGCAGCGAAGCCATCGCCGATCTTCATCGCGCTCTCGCCGTCGATCCCCGCCAGTCGCGCGCGTATGTGATGCTGGCCGATCTGCTGAAGGAATCCGGCGAGCCAGGCGAAGCCGAGCGCTGGCGGAAGCAGGGCGAGCGCATTGGGAGCAAGCGCCCACCCAAGTAACGCAAATACGAGACGAATGTCCGTCTCCGTCCCGATAACTTTGCAGGAAATCGGTGATACCATCCGTCCATCACCACAACGGAGGGAACTTGCGAGCATTCGACTCACGTCGCGTGCGCGAGGCGGAGTTACATCATTGGATCACGGCCGCAATTCTTACGGTCGTGGCGCTCATCGTCTCCCATTACTCCTGGATGATGCGAGCCAGAAACGTTGTCTATGGCCTGATACAACGCGCCACGTCCACCTCGCCATTCGCTAGCGTTGTCGTGGTCCTGATCGGAGACGAAGAATTCTATTCGCCGGCGCTCGATCATCAGCAGCCGCTGAGCCGTGAGTACCTCGCGTCACTTCTCGACAAAGTCACCTCGGGCAATCCTGAGGTCGTCGGAGTCGATGTCGAGATGCGCTCGCCCGACCCATCAAGAGCGGAGCGACTCAACCACGAGAAGGGAACGAGTACGTTCGTTCAAGCAGTATCCAAGTTTTCTGATCGTTGCCCGATCGTTGTGGCGAAGGCGCTGTCGCTCGATGCGAAGAACACAGTTGCCGACATGGCTGACCTCCTCCCAATGAAGGACAGCATCGGACGCGGTTTCCTGAACGTGGCGACTGACGTGAGGCAAGTCCCGCTGATTCTGCATGTGTCGAAGAACGCTCTTCAGTCGTTTTCGCTTGCGGTGGTTGCCGCTAAGGTCCGCACGACGCGCGGCTTGCCATCCAGCGACCACGCCTTTCCATACGCGCTCTTCCGACCACCGTCATTCTTCGTCACGGTGCATTCGCGGGATGTGCCTTCCGCCCAACTCCCCGACCTGAAGAAATGGTTCGCCCACCGAATCGTCCTCATCGGCGGTGACTGGGGATTGCGGAGCAAAGGAGGCGACGAACGCATCGACATCGTGCCCACGCCGGTGGGTGATATCCCAGGGGTCTACGTTCACGCAACTTACATCGAGTCCTTGCTGCACGGCACGATGCGCGAAATGCCTGGCTGGGTAAAGACCACCGTCGAGCTTCTCATCGCCTCAACGATGTCAATCCTGTTCACGGCCTCGCGCGGCGTTTGGCGAATCACGACAGTACTCGGTGGCACGTTCTTCATTCTCCTTCTTACATTCTTCTTCTGGCAGAACCTCGGAATGTTCTTCGAAGCGTTCGTGCCTACCGTCCTGCTCGGTGGCCACGTGCTCGGTGAGCAGGTGTTCGAATGGAAAGAGCAGGCAGCGAAAGTGAGAGAGCCATGAAGAAAAGAGATGTGTTCCTCGTCATCGTGCTAGTCGGCCTTATCGTCTTCCTAGCCTTTGACTTGAGGGAAGGTGGCTCGGGCATTTCCAGCCACATCGCAGGCGTCTTTAGAATGTGGCTCTTCGGCGGTTCAACCTCGTCCGGCAAGCCAATCGCGGTACCGGCAGCTCTGCAGCAAAAAGTATCTGAGCCATCAGCGATCGTTTTTCCATCAATGGAGTCCGTCCCCGCGTCTAACTCGAAGCCGGCCGCTAATCCTGACTCTTTCCGAAGAGAGATCGAACTCGACGAGATGAAGCGCGTGGATAAGGCGCCGCGTTACATCCGCGAAGAATCACGCAGGGATTCACCTGACATTGTCACTTCAGTCGAGGAAGGACGGGCGGCGTCACGCGCGGCGGCGTCCGCACCAACGGCTGCATCTGCTCCACTGGAGGCTGCGGCTGCCCCACAGGAGTCTGCATCGCAGGAGGCTGCATCACAGGAGGCTGCTCCACAGGCCTCTTCTCCACAGGCCTCTTCTCCAAAGGAGGCTTCTCCAAGGAACGATACTTCAAAGGCTGCTGCACCAAAGGCTGCCCCGCCGCCACAACCACCACCTTGAAAATTGAATGTAATGACGAGGAAAGCTTCTAGAGTTTCGTTCGCGGGAGCTGACGCAATCCAGAGGCCGGCGTCGACCGCACAGAGGAGAACTTTGAGGTGCGAGGGTGAAGATTGGTCAAACTTTGAATCGTCTCTCCATCTAGTCAGCTCTGCAGCCGCGAGCGCGTTGCACGACAGTAATAGCCAGAGCGCTTTCGCTCGCGAGAGCTGGAGCGCAAGTGAAAGCCTACCCCTTGTAACCGATCCCTCACTCTCTCCCATTGCTGCCTGACGCCACTGTCGAATAAGCTGACGCAGCAGTCAGTCAGCCGGCCGCGGGAGTCATATGGCTACGACCAAGGGTGAAATCGTCGAGCAGTTTCGATGTCAGGCCATTCGCGAGGCGGCCATGCGCGTGGTTTCCCGCAAAGGCTACGACCACGTCACCGTCCAGGACATCGCCGACGAGGCCGGCATCGCCAAGGGGACGGTCTACCTCTACTTCCGGTCCCGCGAGGACGTCCTCGAGAAGACGATGTCGATCTCGTTCGAGGACTTTCACATCCTCATCCGCGAAGCCATCCTCCGCGGTAACACGTTCGTGGAGCGCGTCGAGGAAGTGGCCAAGGCACACCTCGGCTACTTCGAAGAGCAGCAGGAGTTCTTCCGGCTCTATCTGGCCATGGCCGAGCCGCTCGGAGAGAGGCGCCTGCGCAAGCACGCCTCCTATCGGACGCACATCGCCCAGCTCGTGTCGATGGTGGAAGCCGCCGCGGCCAGCGGCGAGGTACGCGACGAACCGCCGGAGCGGATCGCCATCGCCCTGGCCTCGGTGATCCGCGACATCGGCCTGCAGCGGATGACCGAGAAAAACAAACGCCCTCTCGCCGACGACGCGGCCTTCGTCCGCGATTTCATCTGCCGCGGCATCGCCGCTCCACCTGCAACACCCGAGGAGAACCTATGAAGCGTTGCGCCGTCGTCTTTTTGTCGATCCTTTCGCTGGGCGCCGTCGCCTGCGACAAAACAGAGACCGCGAAGCCGCCGGCGCCTCCGCCGGCTGTCGTCGTCACCACGGTGATTCAGCGCGACCAGCCGATTTATCAGGAGTGGATCGGCACGACGGAGGGCGACGTGAACGCGGAGATCCGTCCGCGGGTGGACGGCTATCTGCTCCGCCGGGTCTACGCCGAGGGAAGCTTCGTGCATCAGGGCGACGTGTTGTTCGAGATCGACGCACGGCAGGTAGAGGCCCAGCTCCAGCAGGCCGAGGCCAACCTGGCCCAGGCGCAGTCAGGCCTGACCAAAGCCGACCGCGACGTGACCCGTTTCGAGCCGCTGGCGGCGCAGAAGGCCATCAGCCAGCAGGAGCTCGACGATGCCCGTTCGGCGCAGTCTGCCTCCCGCGCCACCGTCGGCGCGTCGCGCGCCGCCGTCGAACAGGCCCGCCTCAACCTCTCCTGGACGCACGTCACGTCACCGATCAGCGGCATCGCCGGCATCGCCCAGGCGCAGGTCGGCAATCTCGTCAATCCCCAGACCGTGCTGGCCACGGTCTCCAGGGTCGATCCGATCCGCGTTCTCTACCAGATGAGCGAGCAGGAGTACCTGCAGTTTCAGAACGATCCTGCCATGCGCAATGCACCGCTCGATCTCATCCTCTCCGACGGCAGCACCTTCCCGGAGAAAGGTCGCGTGCTGCTCTCCGGACGTGATGTCGACGTGAAGACAGGCACCATCGCTACGATTGGAATCTTTCCGAATCCCGGCAACCGCCTGCGGCCCGGCCAGTACGCCAAGATCCGCGCGGTCACACAGATCCGGCGCGGCGCGATCCTGGTGCCGCAACGCGCCGTCAATCAGATGCAGGGCGGATTTCAGGTCGCCGTCGTCGGCGACGGTAACGTGGCCCGAATCCGCAGCGTGCAGGCCGGCCCGCAGATCGGCAGCCTCTGGCTCATCGATCAGGGCCTGAAACCGGGCGAGCGCGTCGTCGTGGAAGGGTTTGCCCGCGTGAAGACCGGCATGACCGTCGCGCCAGGCGAAGCACCGGCGCCTGCCTCCGGCACGGCAGGAACAAGGTAAGGCATCCATGGCTCGCTTCTTCATCAATCGACCGATCGTTGCCATCGTCATCTCGATCGTCACCGTCCTGGGCGGACTGATCGCGCTGTTCGGACTTCCTATCGAGCAGTTCCCGGACATCGTCCCGCCGCTCATTCAGATCCAGACCTCGTATCCCGGTGCCGACGCGCAGACGATCGAGCAATCAGTCGCCACTCCCATCGAGCAGCAGATGAATGGGGTCGAGGACATGCTCTACCTGCAGTCGGTGAACGCCAACGACGGCACGATGACCGTGCGGGTCACGTATGACGTCGGCACCGACCGCAACACGGATCAGGTCAACTCGCAGAACCGCGTGTCGCAGGCGCTGCCCAATCTGCCGCCCGAGGTCAATCAGTTCGGCATCACATACCGGAAGACGCAGGGCACGCCGCTGATCCTGGTCTCGCTCTACTCGCCCAAGAACACCTACGACGGTCTCTTCCTGGGCAACTACGCGCTCATCAACATCAACGACGCCATCTACCGCGTGCCCGGCGTGGGACAGGTAGTGAACTTCGGCGCTGCCGAATACGCGATGCGCATCTGGCTCAATCCCGACCAGATGGCCAAGCTCGGCCTCACCGTCGGCGACGTGCGTGCGGCGGTACAGGCCCAGAGCACCGTGAATCCAGCCGGCCAGATCGGCGCGGAGCCCGCGCCGGCTGGACAGGAGTTCACGTACACCGTGCGCGCCGTAGGCCGCCTCATCACACCGGAGCAGTTTGCGAACGTCGTGGTGCGGCTCAATCCCGACGGCTCGATGGTCAAGCTCAAAGACGTTGCTCGTATCGAGCTCGGCGGCCTCACCTACAAACAGATTGGACGGTTGAACGGCAAGCCCGCTTCCATCATCGGGGTCTTCCAGGCTCCCGGCTCGAATGCGCTGGCGGTGGCAAAGGCCGTGCGCGCCACGATGCTGACGCTGAAGGAGCGCTTCCCCGAAGACATGGACTACGCCGTGTCCGTCGACAACACCGCCGCCGTCACTGAGGGGATCAGGGAGATCTCAACGACCCTCCTCGAGGCGATGCTGCTTGTGATCCTGGTCGTCTTCCTCTTCCTGCAGAACTGGCGCGCCACGATGATTCCGCTCGTGGCAGTGCCCGTCTCGCTCATCGGCACGTTCGCCGTCTTTCCGATGCTCGGCTTCTCGATCAATACCCTTTCGCTATTTGGACTGGTGCTGGCCATCGGCCTGGTCGTCGACGATGCCATCGTGGTTGTGGAGGCGGTAGAGCATCACATCGAGGAGGGAATGGCTCCTCGGGCGGCCACGCTGCAGGCGATGAAGGAGGTCTCCGGCCCGGTCGTGGCGATCGCCATGATCCTCTCCTCGGTCTTTCTGCCCGTGGCCTTCATGGGCGGGATTCAGGGACGGCTGAACAAGCAGTTCGCGGTCACCATCGCCGTCTCCGTGCTCATCTCCGCCTTCAATGCGCTCAGCCTCTCGCCGGCGCTCTCGGCGCTCCTGCTCCGTCCGCGCACCGCGTCCCGCGGACTGCTGGCGCGCTTCTTCGGCGGGTTCAATCGGATGTTCGCGAGCGCCACGCGCGGCTACGTCAGCGTCTCGTCGCTGCTGATCCGCAAAGCCATTCTGGCGGTGGCGATCCTGCTCGGCTTCGCCCTGATGGCCGGGTTGACCGGCAAGAAGGTGCCGACCAGCTTCCTGCCGCAGGAGGACTACGGGTCGTTCTATCTCAACGTGCAGCTTCCCGACGCCTCGTCGTTGCAGCGGACAGATGCCGTCTGCCGCAAGGTCGAGACGATCCTCGCGAATACGAAAGGCATTCGCTACTACACCACCGTCGCAGGCTTCAGCCTCCTGTCCTATGTCTCCGCCTCCTACAACGGCTTCTACTTCATCTCGCTGCAGCCGTGGCATGACCGCGAAGAAGGGGGGCTCACAGCCGACGCGCTGGTCACCAGGCTCAATCAGAGGTTCAAGGCAGAGATCCCGGAAGCGACGGTCTTCGCTTTCCAACCGCCGGCCATTCCCGGCCTCGGCGCGGCCGGCGGCTTCTCGCTCTGGCTGCAGGACCGCAGCGGCGGCACCCCACAGTTCCTCAGCGACAACGTGCAGAAGTTTGTGGAGGCAACGCGCAAGCGGCCGGAGCTGCAGAACGTCAACAGCACGTATCGCGCGCAGGTGCCGCAGTTGTACGTCGATGTCGATCGTGACAAGGCCCTCAAGCAAGGCGTGCCTGTGGCCAGCATCTACGACACGCTCCAGACGCTGCTGGGTGGCTCCTTCGTCAACCAGTTCAACCGCTTCGGCCGGCAGTGGCGCGTCTTCATGCAGGCCGACGCGCCAACCCGCCTCAATCCCGCTGACGTCGGCCGCTTCTATGTTCGTAACAACGACGGAACCATGGTCCCGTTGTCGGCGTTGACCACGGTCCGCTCCACCTCGGGACCCGAATACACGCAGCACTTCAACCTCTTCCGTGCCGCGCAGGTCACCGGCGCCGCGGCGCCGGGCTACAGCTCCGGGCAAGCCATGGCCGCGCTCGAGGATGTGGCGGCCAAGACGCTGCCGCGCGAGATGGGCTACGAATGGTCGGACCTCTCGTATCAGGAGAAGCGCGCCTCCGGCACCTCGGGACGCATCTTCGCTCTGTCACTCGTTTTCGTCTTCCTCATCCTGGCCGCGCTGTACGAGAGTTGGTCGTTGCCGCTCAGCGTCCTGCTCTCCGTCCCCGTGGCCATCTTCGGCGCCTTCCTCGGCCTGCTGCTGCGCAAATACGACTTCGACGTCTACGGCCAGATCGGTCTGGTCGTGCTGATCGGACTGGCGGCCAAGAACGCCATCCTTATCGTCGAATTCGCGAAGGCGGAGTTCGAGAGAGGGGGCGATCTCGTCAACGCGGCGTTGTACGGCGCCCGATTGCGGCTCCGCCCGATTCTCATGACGTCGTTCGCCTTCATCCTCGGCTGCGTGCCGCTCTGGCTGGCCTCGGGTGCCGGCGCCGCATCACGGCGCATTCTAGGCACCGTCGTCGTCTCCGGCATGCTCACCGCCACGCTGCTGGGCATCTTTCTCATCCCGGTGTTGTACGTGATCGTCGAGCGTCTGGCGCGATCGGAGAAGAAAGCCGAAGCGCGCCTGGTCGATGGAGAGCCGGTCGTCGAGGAGGCACACTCGTGAAACGAGCAATCCTCGTCCTGCTGACAACCACGGTGCTGGCCGGCTGCAAGACCGTCGGCCCGAACTACCAGCGGCCGCCGGTCGCGATCCCCGACCAGTTCTACGGCGCGAACGGCGCCGCATCGTCCGCGTCGCTCGCCGATGCGCCGTGGTTCGATGTTTTCGGCGACCCCACCCTGCGATCGCTCATCGACGAAGCGCTGCGCAACGGCTACGACGCGCGCATCGCCGCAGCACGCATCGACGAAGCGCGTGCGCGATTCGGCATCGTGGCGGCCGAACGCTATCCGGCCGTCGGCTATGAGATCTTTCCCACGCACCAGCACGTGGCAGGACAGGGGTCGACCGTCCTCATCGCCGGGGTAGGCATCTCGTCATGGGAAGTGGATCTGTGGGGCCGCGTCCGACGCTCGAACGAGGCGGGCCTTGCTTTGTATCTGTCCTCGGAAGAGGGACACCGCGCAGCGTTGCTCGCGCTCACATCCGAGGTGGCCACCGCCTATTTTGATCTGCGCGAGCTCGACGCCGAGCTCGACATCGCCCGCCGATCGACGAAGGCGTTTCAGGAAACATACGACCTCTTCAACCGCCAGCTTCAGGGCGGAACCGCCTCAGCGGTCGAGACCTCCCGCGCCGAGGCGCTGCTGGCCAATGAGGCGGCGGAAATCCCGTCGCTCGAGCTGCAGATCGTGGAGCAGGAGAACCGGATCAACTTCCTCCTCGGCCGTCCGCCGGGACCCATCGCGCGCGGCGTGGCGCTGACCGATCTGCCAACACCTCCCGCGGTTCCCGCGGGTCTCCCCTCGGCCCTTCTGCTGCGGCGGCCCGATCTTCGGGCCGCGGAGCAGCAGTTGATCGCCGCCAACGCCAACATCGGTGTGGCCGAGGCCGCGTTCTATCCAACGCTCACCCTCACCGCGGTGGCCGGCGGGCAGAGCACCGACCTCGCCAACTTCATCGATCACGGCCCGGCCTGGTCGATCGCCGCGGAACTTCTCGGCCCCATCTTCGCCGCCGGCCGGCTGCGCGACCAGCGCCGCGTTGCCGTGGCCCAATTCGAACAGGCCCGTCTCTTGTACGAGCAGGATGTCATGAACGCCCTCGGCGAAGTGTCGACCGCGATCGTGGCCATGGACCGTCTGGCCGAAGCCGAGCACGAGCGCACGCGCGCCCTCCACGCCAACCAGGAGGCTGTGCGCCTCGTCAACCTCCGGTACGCCTCCGGCCTTTCCGCCTACTTCGAGGTCCTCGACGCCATGGAACAACTCCTCACCGTCGAGAACAACGTGGCCCGCACAAGGCGTGACCGCCTGGTCGAGTTGGTGCAGTTCTATCGCGCGCTGGGCGGGGGTTGGCAGGCGGAGGCCGCGACGACGACGGAGACAAAGCCCGCGGCCCCGGCGAAGTGATCTGAGAAAGGAGCCCACAATGAACATCGGCATCATCGGAGCAGGCAACATCGGCGGAACGACAGCTCGCCTTTTCGTCGACGCCGGCCACGAAGTGGCCATCAGCAACTCGCGCGGGCCGGAAACCTTGCGCGATCTCGTCGCCTCCCTCGGACCGAGGGCACGCGCCGCCACTCCATCCGAGGCGGCCCGCTTCGGCGAGATCGTCCTGCTGGCCATTCCCTTGAAGGACTACACAACCCTTCCCGCCGACGACCTCCGCGGCAGGATCGTCATCGACGCCATGAACTACTACCCCGACCGCGACGGCCACGTCCCGCGTCTCGACTCAGGCGAGAGCACTTCCAGCGAAATGGTGGCCGCCCACCTCCCCAGCGCCCGTATCGTCAAAGCCTTCAACACGATCTGGTCCGAGCACCTGAAGACAAGAGGCAACAAAACCGTCTCCATGGACAAGCGCCGCGCCATCTTCGTCTCCGGCGACGACGCCGAGGCCAAACGCATCGTCTCGAAGCTCATCGAAGAGATCGGCTTCGGCCCCTACGACCTCGGCTCCCTCCACGACAGCGCGAAGCAGCAGCCGGATGCCGCGGTGTACAACAAGGACGTGACGGTGGCGGAGGCACGGGGGATGGTGTGACCGGAGTGCGAGCGAAGCCGAATGGTCTTCGCCGCTGGCTTGGTCACGGTGCCTTCGATTCGAAAAGAACCAGCGTGCACCTTGAAACAAGGACCAGCGCGGCCCTTTTCTGTTCTGCCTTCTCAAGCATCTGATCCGTTCCATTGACCGGCCATCCGACGATATTTGCATGCAGTGGAGGCGGTTCGTCAGCAATGACATCGAGCTTTGCTGAGCGAACCGCGACAGCCTTGCAGATCGCTGCGCCGTAAGCGGTAACGTCCGGCCTTTGTTCGCCAGCGATCTGAATCAACGACTCGCGCGGCTCGGCACCATGGCGAAAGACCGACGTCGTCATCCGGGCTTTCGGGTTCGGCAGAAAGGCCGCCGGTTTGACCATAGTCGCGTTGTAGTGCGAGGAAGACATGAGGAAGCGTGCCAAAGCCTCCTCGTCGGCTACGTTCTCAGGCAGCCCGGACGGCAGCATGCCCCATCGCCTCGCGGATTCGCTCGAGAATGAGCGATGGAATCCTCTCTCCGTCGAATCGCGCCACCGCGTGGCCCTGATCAGTCCCGTCCAACCAGGCGAAGGCCAACCGATCGCTTACGCCGATGCTGATCGAAGCGATGCGGCTGCGGGAGCAAATCCAGTCGAGGGAAATCGACCCGTCTGGCTCGGGGGCCACCTCCGGCATGGAAACACTGCGGGGTAACGCACGAATGAAAGCCACGGCCCGATCAACAGCCAGCATGGAGATAGGCTCCGCTCCTTCGCCATTCCAGCCGGTCTCGCCGTGCTCGGCCGCCACCGCGAGAATCTCGGAAATGGCCTCTGTCTTCGGTCCGAACAATGCGATCGATTGTTCCATCGACTCCATCGCCGCGGATACCGATCTGCGAATGGTCGCCGCCTCAGCAGAGAGCGCAGTCCCATCGCCGGCAGCGGCGTTCGAGGCCGCATAGACGGCAGGGGCGTGTGTCAGCGAAACAGGTTCAGGCATCGTTCGGTCAGACTGCTCCGGAAAACGGCGTTCGTCATCCGATCCAAAGTAAGGATCGTCTCCTCAATATTCTCCCATACCCGCGGATCGGCGGAGCCGCGATGGCTTCCAGCGATATCGAGGATGACAATCAATGGCTGTCGCTCACGCCACGCAGACTGCTCCTGTTCATCGATCACCATCCTGACGTTGACCTCATGACCCGTGGCAGGCTCCACAGCCGTGTACTGGTTCAGAACGGAGGTAAGTTCCAGCGAAACTTCTTCCGGAAATTTCGGACCGAGGGACACATACTCGCTGAGATCGATAATTCCCTCACCAGCCGGAAGAAGGATGCGATTGATGTACCTCAGGCCGACGCGCCGGATCGCCACAGGCGAGACCAGATCGACGAAGATCCGCCATGTCCGCTGGATCTCCGGAAGGTACTCGTCAAGATCTTTGTACGGTTTGAACCAATTGAACGAAAAACCGTCCCGTCTGATCTGCAAGAGTTGGGGCTCTTCACTGAGAAACTGAAACGAATAGGTCGCATCCCGGAGATTGAACTTCCGGGGCGAGTCCCCCGAGGGCAGCTCGGGCGGCGGTTGCCGGAGGCGTCGACGAAACCCGGGATAATGATCCGAGACTCGCTCCCGGGCTCGCTCCTCCAGGTCAACAAAGTCGATGTCCGCCGGCAAGTCCCAATCGATGTCGACCACCGCTTCGACGATCGGAGACCGCGCGAGGGACAACTGCTCTTCCGGGCTCACGTCCGAAGCACCTTCTTTACCTCGATCATCGTGCAGGCATGATAAGGGAACGCGCAGCCGTTCCCGCAGCCCGAACGCTTCGGATCGACGATGGATACGTGCAAGGCAACTTTCCGCCAAGGGTGAAAGCGCTGCTGCTGGAGTGGTGGGATGTGAATCCTGTTACCGGAACCATCGAGTGGCCAAACGGCGCTGACTTTGCACCCGAGTTTCTATACGAGATGGTTCACGTAGCCGCCTGAACTTCGCGGGCCGTTCTTGTGGCAGAGACACCTCTTGTCCGCCCCGGCGACTTGCCATGTCCCACCTCTCATGCGATCCTCGCGCGCTCGAACGAGCAAAGGAGGGACACCATGAGCAAGCATCAGAACGAGGATCACTGCTTTTGAAGTGAGCAGCAAACGCCGGAAGGGCTTCCCGTCCGAAACGCGTGTCAAGCGCGGCGTGCGGATCGTCCACGGCGACAAAGAGTTGCTGGAGAAGCTCGGCCGGAACGACCCCTGCCCATGCCACTCCGGGAGGCGTTTTCAAGAACTGCTGCCTCCGCTCCGGCCGCTACGACGGCACGCCCAGAGACCACTACTTTCCGCTGACGAAGCCAGCGCCGGGCCCAAGTGCCCGGCGCTTTGTCGGTTCGAAGGCATCCGAAACGGCAGTCCAGTCGGATTTGCGTAGAAGGTGCGATGGGTCCGGGAAGCAGTTCACACACTCCAGGAGGCAGTGAACACATTCCCAGAGGCGGTTAATTGGCTCCCGGAGGCAGTTGTTTTCCTCCCAGAGGCAGTTGTTTGCCTCCCAGAGGCAGTTGTTTGCCTCCCAGAGGCAGTTGTTTGCCTTCCAGAGTCCCCAACCAGAGAAACGCCGATATTCCAGAGGCAGTTGTTTGCCTCCCAGAGGCAGTTGTTTGCCTCCCAGAGGCAGTTGTTTGCCTCCCAGAGGCAGTTGTTTGCCTCCCAGAGGCAGTTGTTTGCC
>DATHRD010000047.1:0-34195 GCA_035482045.1 Thermoanaerobaculia bacterium | reverse complement strand
GGCTCATGCCTTTGCTCCACGCTTCTTTCAGACGGGTCCTCGCGGCAGCCGCCCTTGCGCTTTGCTAGCCCTTCGGTTCCATCAACCTGGGCAAAGGACTTTCACCTCCTAGCTATCGAACATGCTCGGCACACCCTGCTCCCGACGGGCCCTCGCCCGGCGGTGGGGACAAAGGCGGACGTACTGTCGGGCAAGGACGCGATTGCCTCCATCCCGCGTTTTCAGGTTCAACCCTGCCGTTTGGCGGGACCCACCGCCGGGCGGGGACGCCCGGCGGGAGCAGGCGAGACGCCTGCTCTCCTCGGCGGCCGGAAAATCCGCCGGCGTCGTATCATCGGGCCGTGATCAAGATCGCCGCGGTGCAGGCCGCGCCGGCGTTCCTCCACCGCGACGCGACCATCGAGCGCGCCTGCCAACGGATCGCTGAGGCCGGCAAAGAAGGCGCGAAGCTGGTCGTCTTTCCGGAGAGCTTCGTTCCCGGCTATCCGGATTGGGTCTGGGTCGTGCCGGCCGGACGCGGGGCCATCCTTCGCGATCTCTACGCCAAACTCCTCGCCAATTCCGTCACCATCCCGAGCGCGGCCACGCATCGCCTCGGTGAAGCAGCACGGGAAGCGGGAACGGTCGTCGCCATCGGCGTCACCGAGCGGAACGACGAGGCCAGCGGCACGACGATGTACAACTCTCTCCTTTACATCGACGAGCACGGCGAGGTGATCGGACGGCATCGCAAGCTCGTTCCGACGGGAGGCGAACGCCTGGTCTGGGCGCAAGGGGACGCCAGCGGCCTGCGCGTGCACGACACCTCGGCCGGCCGCATCGGCGGCCTGATCTGCTGGGAGAACTACATGCCGCTGGCGCGTTACGCGCTCTACGCCGGCGGAGTTCGGATCTATCTCGCGCCGACGTGGGACCACGGCGAAGGGTGGCTGGCCACCCTCCGGCACATCGCCCGCGAAGGCCGCGTCTTCGTGGTCGGCTGTTCGATGGCGCTCCGCTTCGACCAGCTCCCGCTCGATCTCGAGTTCGCGAAGCTCTATCCCTCGTCCCGCGAATGGGTGAACCCCGGCGGCAGCGCCATCATCGATCCCACCGGCACGATCGTGGCCGGTCCGATCGAGGGACGCGAGGAGATCCTTTATGCCGAGGTCGACCTCGACGCCGCCAGCGGGGCGAATTGGGACCTCGATACCGGCGGCCACTACGCAAGGCCAGACATCTTTACTCTGCACGTAGACCGCGGCGAGCGGCGATTGATCGACGGCGACTGAGGTTCGAAGCGTAGCGCCGTCGGCCCGACGGCTGGACCGCTGGCGGCTCGCCGGCGGTTTCTTGAGTCGCCGCCGAGCCGGCGGCGGTACAGCCGGCGAGCCGCCGGCGCTACGTTGTTCTGCGGTCTACAACCGCCGCAACATCACGCTCTCCACCACATGGCTCGCTCCCTTGCCGAGGATCAGGCGCGCCCGTTCGCGGGTGGGGAGGATGTTCTCGCGCAGGTTGGCGAGGTTGATCTGCTCCCATACCGAGGTCGCCATCGCCATCGCTTCCTCCTCCGGCATGATCGAGAATCGGTGGAAGAACAGCGTGGGATCGTCGAAGGCCGCCTCCCGCAGCTTGCGGAAGCGATCGAGGAACCAGGTCTGCAGATCCGCCTCCGAGGCATCGACATAAATGGAGAAATCGACGAAGTCGGAGACGAAGACGGTCTGCTCCGAGCCGCTCTGGAGCACGTTCAGGCCTTCCAGGATGACGATATCCGGCCGGTCGACGACCTGATGCTCGTCAGCGACGATGTCGTAGACGGAGTGCGAATAGATCGGAACCGAGAGCGGCGAAAGGCCCGACTTCAGATCGCACAGGAATTGAATCAGACGTCCCCGATCGTAGCTTTCGGGGAAACCCTTTCGCTGCATCAGGCCGCGCGCATCGAGCTCGGCGTTGGGGAAGAGGAAGCCATCAGTCGTCACGAGATCGACGCGAGGATGGTCGGGCGCGCGCGCGAGAAGTGTGCTCAGGACGCGTGCGGTCGTGCTCTTGCCCACCGAGACACTCCCGCCGATGGCGACGACATACGGCACCTTCGGCGCCGATGTGTTCAGGAATTGCGACGAGACGCGATGGAGCTGGCCGACAGCGGCAACGTGCAGGTTGACGAGCCGGGAGAGCGGGAGATAGACCTCCTCGACCTCGGTCATCGACAGCGCTTCGTTGATCCCGCTCAGCTCCGCCACGTCGTTCGGCGTCAGCGTCATCGGCGTCCCGCCGCGCAGCGACGCCCAGGCCGCGCGGTCGAACATCAGGTAGGGCGAGGCTTCGGTCATACAGCGGGCTTCTTACGCATCGACGTCGCTGCCCACGAGAGCGCCAGCCATAGCACGCCGCCGGTGATGGCCATGTCGGCGACGTTGAACACGCCCGTATGCAGCGGCCCGGCAGCCATGTAGATGAAGTCCGTGACGCGGCCGCCGAGGCGGAAGCGATCGATCAGATTGCCGACTCCTCCTCCGATGATGAAGGCGATGGCCACATCGTCCGGCCCCGGTTGCATCCTGCCGGTGAAGAGGACGAACGCCGCCAGGAGCAATCCTACCGAGACCAGGCCGTCGAAGATCAGATGCCGGACGTTCGCCGGCAGATTCGAGCCGAGGGAGAGGAACGCCCCGGGATTCTCCGTGTAGAGAAGCGTGAGGACATCGGTGTAGTGGCGCGGCGACGCCTTCATCAACGATTGCCGCGCCAGCACCTTCGTCCCCTGATCGAGCGCGATCGTGAGGACGATGATGAAGGCAAGTGCGATGCGGCGTGGCATGCTCATGGTGGTTGCTGGGTTGCTTAGTTGCTGGGTCTCGCGGTCTCGCGGTGTCTGATCGCCCGGTTGTCTGTTATCGCAGGGTTACTGAGCACCAAGCAACTTTGCAAGCAGAGACCGCGAGACCGCGAAACTCCGAGACCGCGAGACCGCGTGACTACATCACAGTCTCCGGCGTTCGAGAGTCCCGATCACTCCACGCCCGGATCAGCGTCACATTCTGGAACCCCCGCGGCAGCTTCAACCCGCGCTGCGCGCGCTTGCCGATATACGGTTCCAGATCGGCGCCCTTCAGATTCGTGTGGCGCTTGCCGGCCTGCACCACCAGCGTGCCGTCATTGCTGACGGAGGCGACGCCGACCACCTTCTCCGGGAACAACTCCGTCTTGTGCAGCTTGATCGTCTGCACTCCCTTGCCCCGCGCCAGCAGCGGAAGATCCACCGCTTCGAACAGCAGCAGCTTGCCGCTCGTCGTCGCCGCGGCGATGCGGTCGGT
Source organism: Thermoanaerobaculia bacterium (assembly GCA_035482045.1). GTDB lineage: Bacteria > Acidobacteriota > Thermoanaerobaculia > Gp7-AA8 > Gp7-AA8 > JADGNZ01. The sequence continues at coordinate 30,890 of DATHRD010000047.1, read as the reverse complement.
CTCGATCGTCATCACCCGCTGGGGTCTCAACATCGATGATCCGGCGTTCACGTTCACGACCGCCTTGCCGGCCTTGCGGTCCGTGATCAGGTCCTCCAGCCGGGCCACGAACCCATAGCCGTCGTCCGTCGCCAGCAGCCACAAATCCTCGGCATCGCCCATCACCACCGCCACGAACGTCGCGCCGGGCGCCGGCGACGTGAACGCCGTCAGCGGCTCTCCGTGCCCTTTGGCCGACGGCAGCTCGTGCGCCGGGAGCGAGTACGTCCTCCCCTGCGAATCAATGAACACCGCCACCTGATTGCTGCGCCCGCGCGCCGCGTGCAGGAAGGCGTCGCCCGAGCGGTACTGCAACGTCGTCGGATCGAGCTCGTGCCCCTTGCCCGCACGCACCCAACCTCTCTCCGACAAAACCACCGTCACCGCTTCCGACGGAATCAGCGCCGCCGCGTCGAGCGCCTTGGCCGCCTCCCGCTCCACGATCGGAGAACGGCGGCGATCGCCGAACTCGGCGCCATCCTTTTCCAACTCATCGCGCACCTGCTTGCGGAGGCGCGCCTTTGACCCGAGCACCTTCTCCAGCTCCGCGCGCTCCGCCTGCAGCTTGGCCTGCTCGCCGCGGATCTCCATCTCCTCGAGCTTATTCAGGTAGCGCAACTTCAACTCGAGGATCGCCTCCGCCTGCAGATCCGACAGCTTGAATCGCGTCATCAGCACCGGCTTCGGCTCGTCCTCGCGCCGGATGATGCGGATCACCTCGTCCACGTTCAGGAACGCGGTGAGATAGCCGTCGAGGATGTGGATGCGCGCGTTGACGTGATCGTAGCGATGCTGCAAACGGCGCCGCACCGTCTCGATCCGAAACTCCAGCCACTCGGCCAGCAGATCCTTCAGGGCGTAGAGCCGCGGCCGGCCGTCCAGGCCGATCATGTTCATGTTCACGCGGTAGCTCCGCTCCAGATCGGTCGTGGCGAAAAGATGGGCCATCACCTCGTCCAGATCGACGCGGTTCGAGCGCGGCACCAACACGATGCGCGTCGGGCTCTCGTGATCCGACTCATCGCGCATATCCTCGACCATCGGCAGCTTCTTCGCGTTCATCTGCTGTGCGATCTGTTGCTGCACCTTCGAGCCGGAGACCATGAACGGCAGCGCCGTGATGACGATGTCGCCGTCCTCGACCTCCCACTTCGCACGCTGCCGGATGGAGCCGTTGCCGGTCTTGTACATCTCGCGGATCTCCGCGGACGGCGTGATGATCTCGGCCGCGGTCGGAAAATCCGGCCCCTTGATGTGCTTGGTGAGCTGGGCGATGGTGGCGTCCGGATTATCGAGCAGCTCGATGCAGGCGCCCACGACCTCGCGGACGTTATGCGACGGGATGTCCGTGGCCATACCGACGGCGATCCCCGAGGCACCGTTCAGCAGCACGTGAGGAAGGCGCGACGGCAGCAGCTTCGGCTCGCGCAGCGTCCCGTCGAAATTCTGTCCCCAATCGACGGTCCCCTGCTCCAGCTCGGACAGCAGCGACTGCGCGAACTTGGAGAGCTTGGCCTCCGTGTAGCGCATGGCCGCGAACTCCTTCGGATCGTCGGGGGACCCGAAGTTGCCCTGCCCTTCCACGAGCGGATAGCGCATCGAGAACGGCTGGGCCATGAGCACCATGGCGTCGTAGCAGGCCGTGTCGCCGTGCGGATGGAACTTGCCGATCACGTCGCCCACGGTACGGGCCGACTTCTTCGGCTTGGCGTTCGGCCCCAGCCCCAGCTCCGACATCGCGTAGACGATGCGGCGCTGGACGGGCTTCAGGCCGTCCGCGATATGCGGGAGGGCCCGGTCGAGGATGACGTACATCGAATAGTCGAGGTACGCCTTCCGCGCAAAGTCGGCCACAGCCTGGTGCTCGACCTCGGGAATGATGGGCGGCGGTGGGTTGAAGGAAGTCTGGTCTTTCGATTTGCGGGTAGCCATGGATGAGCGCGCGAAGGGTAAACGAAATCCGAGGAGATCGCGACAGGCGACTGCACACACCGCGACGGAGGGGCTTCAGGCCCAGCCTTGGCGAACTCTGGATCAAGCTGCGCAAGATCGACCGAGCGCCTGTTAATGCTTCCTGGAGTCCTTCGGTATCAGCGGCTTTACGGTGTCGTCCTCAAAGATCAACTTTGTCTCGCCATCGTGGCGGATCATCTCGGCGATAAGGCGCGGCCTGCCGCTGCGAAGCGCGTCGCAAATCCGGTTGCGCAGCACTTCGAAAGACGATGCCGCGTACTCGGCTCCGGACAGGACAAGGAGCGGGCCGATGTACTCCTGTCCAATCTTCTCAGTCCTTTCTCGAATGATGACTACCGCTCTGAGGGCGGTCTCCTCCTCGTCGTCCGGTACCGGAATCGCAGGTGGCAGGAAGCTGCTGTAAGGATCGCCCGATTCGTAGCCGTGTCCTCTCGTCGGAGCCCCGATGCGGCCAGGGACGCCTTGCGCGATCACGGTCTCCCACTCGCAGCCCGCGTAGGCGTCACCTAGTGCGGGGAACTTGAGAATCCAAAGTGTCGCGTACATGCTCATCAGCGGTTCACCTCGGTCAACAGCGGCGCAGGCCGCCATCGATTCTAACGTGGCCTAGTCAGTTAGTGCGATGTGGCCCAAACCAACGCGACGCGTAGCCATGGGTCAGGGCGCGAAGGGTAAACTAATCGGGAGGAGATGGCGACATCTGCCTCCCAGGTGTTGAACGCGAACTATGGACGCCAAGCAAATCATACATTCGGACTCTGAGATTGTTAGCGGGACGCCCGTCTTCGTGGGAACGAGGGTACCCGCTCGGGCCTTGCTCGACTACATCGAGGGCGGCGAAACTATCGACGAGTTCCTCGACGACTTTCCAAGTGTCTCCCGCGAACAGGCAATTGCCTTCCTAGAAGAGGCGGGGCGAGCACTGTTCGCGCTCATCGCATCATGATGATCGCATTGGCCGCGAACTCCATCGGACCGTCCGGCGATCCGAAATTGCCCTGCCCTTCAACCAGCGGATAGCGCATCGAAAACGGCTGCGCCATCAGCACCATAGCCTCGTAGCAAGCCGTATCCCCGTGTGGATGAAACTTGCCGATCACATCGACCACGGTGCGCGCCGACTTCTTGGGCTTCGCATTTTCGGCCCCAGCCCCAGCTCAGACATCGTGTAGATGATGCGGCGCTGCACCGGTTTGAGGCGCGCGGGGAAGGCCGGACAGGGTTGTAGCAGAGACCTCCTAATGAAGTGACGCAACGCTCCTACTGGACAAGCTAATGTTTGGCCAAGCGGCGAACAAAAGCCACGAGAGCCGAGATATCCGCCGCGTTCATTTTCGCGCCGTAGGATGGCATCTTACCTTTGCCATCGCTGATGATGGTCTGGATCTCGGAGTCGCTCTGCTGCTGCACGTCCGCTGAGCGGAGATCACGGAGCTTCAGTACTTTCCCGAGACCCGTCTGCCCGCTGCCGTCAGGGCCATGGCAAGGTGCGCACGTCGTCTTGTAGCTATCAGCAGCGCCGTCGGAGGGCGCCACGGAGGCGGTAGGGCTAGTGTAGGTAAAACCCCGTTCGGCACTGACCGACTGAATCCTCCATCCCTGATCAAAGTGCTTGTAGTGAACCGCAAGGACACCGCGAGCCGTATAGGGATAACCAGCAAAACGAACAGTAACGTCGACAGAAACATGCAAATCTTCGGTCTTTGCGTCACTGTCAGTGAGACGATCCTTGATCAGCAGACCGCCAACCGCGACTATCTCAAAGCTTTGCCCCCGATCGTGGTCGACAAAGGTCTGCCCGACGAGGTCTCTTTTGACTTGCTCTACAGCTGGCCCGGAGAGCCCGTGCGCCGAAGGGCTGAGCGCGCAGAGTGTCACGATCGATGTGATTACCAGCAATCTTCTGTAGTTCATCTTCAGCCCTGTTTAACCTTAAACTCCGGCGAGACGTACGCGGGCCATTGTATCTGTGGTTCATGCGACACGCAACGATTTTTTTCCGCCGCCAGACTGATTTGCCTGTCAGTTGCAAATAACCGGAGCCCGCTTGCGCGGGCCCCGGTTCACTTCACCATGGATCGACTTCTCACCCGACCGGCAGCTTCGGCTCCATGTCCGCCTTCGGCGCCGCGTCCACAGGCGACGTGGCCAGATCCTTGCCAGCCTTGAATGTTGCCGAGAGATCATCCATTGATCCGGCGAAGACCGCCAGCAGGGCGCGCCATGCCGCCGGAATCAGCGGGATCGTGGACAACGCCAGGATGATCGGCCGCACACTTTGGTACACGTTGACCAGGCGTTCGGTACGCGTACCCAGCGTCTGGACTTCGTTCTCAGAGCTGAAGGCGACGATGTCGAACGCCTTCACGGCGCTGTCGATGCTGTCGAATGAGAGGTTCTGCGCTTTCTCATGATGCTGATAACCAGTGCTCATAATGTCCTCTTGGTGGCCGGGTTCATGGAACGCGGCCCGGTAATGCGCGGGCGCGTCGCCGCGCCCGCGCGTGTTGAAGGTTTGTGGTCAGTGGCTCACTTCGAGTGTCGGGCGATACAGCCGTCTCTTCGCAGTGGCCGGTTTCACCGGTCGGACAGGCAACAGCGCTTTCGTGGGCGCTGACGGGACGATGATCCCGACCCCCACCCACGCAGCGAGCACCGCGTTCTGCACCCGCCCGCCTACTCCGTACAACTCACCCGCGACAGCCACCGTCAGGTTGGCGAAGTCCTGGAACTGCGCCTTGGACGAAAGCCGTTCCGTCAACACAACGACCCAGATGTTTCCGATCACGTCCCACGCGTATCCACCCAACTCTGTCGCGGCGAGGTAGAAGGCGTGATTCGGGATGCCGGAGTTGATGTGCACGCCGCCGTTGTCGTCGGCCGTGATCACGTAGTCGCGCATGTGCGCCGGCTGCGGGTCCTTGCCTAAGACAGGGTCGTCGTACGCTGTACCCGGCGCGGCCATGGAACGAAGGGCTTTGCCGTGTACGGCTGGGCCAAACAGGCCCTCACCAATGTACCAGTCCGACTTGTCCACAGTCTGGCGAAGGATGTACTGCTTGATCATCATGCCGATCGCGTCCGAGATGTGCTCGTTCAGAGCGCCGGGCTGGCCGCTGTACAGCAGCTTCGCAGTGAACTGCGTGAGGCCATGCGTGATCTCGTGGCCGATGACGTCGGGGGCAGCCGTGAAGCGGGTAAAAAGCTTCCCGTCCCCGTCGCCGTAGACCATCTGCTTGCCGTTCCACATGGCGTTGTCGTAGTTTCTGCCGTAGTGGATGGTCGAGATCAGACGCATGCCGCGCCCGTCGATCGAGTTGCGACGGAAGACGTTCCAGTAGAAGTCCTCTGTGGCGCCTGCGCCATCGAAGGCCTCCTTTGCTTCGACGTCCTGCGTTGTGGGCTTGAGCTCGTTGATTACGAGTTTTCCCGGGAGTATGGTTCCGTGCGACGCGTCGTACACAGCGCGCCGCTTCCCTGCGCCCGGCGTAGTGGTGGCTGGCATGATCGTGAGCGCCCGCTCCTGGGCAATCTGCGCCGTGTGGTGCATAGTTGACGCGATCGTGTGGCGAGCTTCGTCATCTCCATGCTCGGCCACGTGCCGCAGTATGTGGTCCGGGATGACAGTGCAACGGGGTTGATGTATCTTTCCCATGACACGAATCTCCTTTCTTAATCCGTTTGGAGGGTCAGTGTTGGGGCTCGGCCACGCCCCAGATAGGCGTGGTCGAGCCGTCATCTACTTCACTTCACTGCCTGCTTCACTGCTTCGGAGTCTGCGGCGGTGCTGGTGCTGGTGCTGGTGCTGGTGCCGGCGCCGGTGCTGGCTTCGGCTTCTTGACCGCTTTGTGCCGCAAGTCCCGTTTGATGTTTTTGGCGTGTGCTGCCACGCCTGCGCTCGAGGGATCGCGACCGATCCCCTTGGCGATGGCATACGTCTGCAGTACCTGGGCTACGACGCGGGCCTTCCGGGCGAAGTACGTGAATCTCAGGTTTGAACGGAACTCGTCAGCCTGATCAATGAGGGGCCGGAACGCGTCGAGGAACTGCAGCGTTGATTTCGCTTCCTCCAGGTCGAACTTGTTCGCGGCGTTGAGTTCCGGGTTAGCGTCAACTGCGGCAATCGTGCTTCTGATCGAGTCGATGGAGAAGCCTTGATACCTCTGCACGAATTGGGCTGTTTCGGCATGCCTCGGCTCAAACGCCGGGATGAGTTTTACAACGGCATCGATGCCGGCGCTGGCTTGCGCAGCGACGTCGTCGAAGGGGGTCGGCGTCGCGGTTGGGCCGGTTGATACAGGGCTCCCAGTACCGCCGCTCTGCGGTGTGTCGGACATAATGGACCTCCGTCCTTGGTTCGTGCCGCGTCTCGCTATGCGCGAGGTTCCGCGGTGTTTGTTACCCGCGAGGCTCCGGGCCGTGAGACCTTGCGGGCGATAGGCACTATGCGCATGTGCCTTTTGAGTCGGGCCGACCCCAGCAATATAGGATCACCGAATAATGGAAGCCACTACTTACCTGTTACAAATCTGTAATCTATGGTGTGACGGCATAAAGCCATCGGGTGCAAAACTGACGCGCATAGTTGACTGTAATCGCCGGTTCACGCGTTGCGACCATCAACGCGATAAACAGATTTTGGCAACAGCGAAACAAAAATCGCTTCTGCCAGAGGCGGAATGCGCTGGCGTAAGACAACTTTGCGCTCCATTTGAAGCGAAATGTGCTCTTTTCACGGGAGATTTGGCTTGAAGACAACCGGTTTGCACGACATCAAGAACAGATTCTCTTCCTTCATAAGGCCATGGCCTTCTTCGGCAACAGATTTTGCTTCTGAGGGAACAGATTCTCCTTCTGAGTGAACAGATTCTCCTTCTGAGTTAACAGATTCTGCTTCCGAGGGAGGACGAACGTGCTAGCTCACGGCAGTTTTTGCCTGCATCGGACACTCTCGGTGCCTGCGCGAAGCGCGTTCATCCATGCACCGAGCGATCTGGCGGCTCGCGTGGCCGTCGTGACCAGCTGCGCGTCAAACTACTGAGGCGCCGAGGGCTGGGCGAACAGAGTAACACCGGCCCTATGCAACGCCGCGCACTCATTGCAATGGCGTTTTCCTAAAAGGTTTTGGACGCTGAAACCCCGAAAACGGGTGGTTTGACAGACAGCGTCAGGGCTTCGCCAAGCTGCTCGAACACACCGCGGCGCTTCTCGTCGAGCTTGCTTCGTCGGTCTGCTCTAGCGGTACTCACCGTAAACTACATCCTCGCTTCTGAGTGGCGCGGCCTCTCCACAAACGGAGGAGTACATGCGCAAGTTCTTTGGTGCCCTGGCGGTTGTGTCCGTTCTCGCGGTCTCGATGCCGGTTCAAGCGGCTCCGCAGAGCGACGATGGAGGTTTCGGCATCATCCATCAGATCCTCGCGAAACTTCGCAACTGCGTGGTTCGCGTGTTGGATGAAGTTGGCACGCCGAAGCCGTAAGTGCCGCAGCGGTAGACGGTGAGGGCGCGGAGGCTACGCGACGGTGGCCTTCGCCCCTTCTTCACATCACCAGCGTGTTTGGAGGAGCGAACGGCACGGCGCGGCCGGACTCCGCGCTGGCGATGTAACTGCGCACATACTGCGCAAGCTCGGCGGTAACCGACCGCCTGAGCGCCATCTGCCGGAGATGCTCAAGCGCCTCGGCCGTGCAGCGCCGGCTCCGGTTCGGCTCGCGCTCGTCGAGCGAGATCGACATCGCCGCGATCGATTCGCAGAGGTCGGTCACATCGGACGCTGGATCGCCTTCGAGGATCAAGGCGACGATGTCCAGCCTGACCCGCACCCATTCATCGAGCAGCCGTGCCTCAAGAAACGACCTGGCCACTGTGTGCAAGGCGCCGATAGCGGCATCAGGCGATCCATCGATCGCATCGGCGCGTGCCGAGAGCCATTCAAGCCGCAGAAGCTCTGCTGCCGAAAAGTGTTGCGCGAAGATTCGTCGTGCTGACGCGATCGTCTGCCTCGCCTCGACTGCGCGCCCAAGGTTGACGAGGCAGGTGGCGATGCCCTGATCGGCAAACGCCACATCGATTTCGTCCGCGCCCTCCGCGGCCACGAACCCCTCGCGTGCTGACCTGTAAAAGACCAGCGCCGCAGGTGTATCACCCCCTCGCCTGCGCGAATTCGCCCTCACGAATGTTGCGAGAGCCAACCGTCGCGGATCGCGCCCCTCAAAATCGCGCTCACACGCCAGCGCCAACTCCTCCGCTTCGTCGAGGCGGCAGACGTTCGAATCCGCAAACAGTATCGCTCGGCACAATCGCAGGATTGCGAGTTGAAGCCGGGGTTCCTGCGTCGCTGGGGCAATCGATTCGGCGATGCCCAACACCCTCAATGCTGCCCCGTACATCCGAGCGCCCCGCAGGTGGGTCGAATGATCTTTCAGAACTTCGACGACCCGCTCGGGCGAAAGATCACCGCGGGCGTACATTTTCTCTGCGATCGACGCTGCGGTATCCGTGTAGTCGGCTGCTCGGCGCATGTCTGCTGCAGCCGATACTGCGTCCGCACGCTTTAAGAGGTAGGTGATGACGTCATCATGCTGCATCGCGGGATCACAGGCCGCCACGGTCGCCCAGCGATGAACGGGCAGTCGGGTCAGCAGCTCTTCGGTATTGCGTTCGATACTTAGCTGAATTGCATCCGGATCTTCATCGAAGGCGGTATCCAACTTCTTCGCGACATCGATGACGCGCTCGCATTCCGGACACTTTCGCGCATGGAGCAACGCGTCGCTCGCTGCAACCAGTTCCTCCCTGGTCATGTTGACGCCATTGCTGAAAAACGCGGCGATCACGGCCTGGAGTTCCGGACAGCGGCCACTCGCCGTCATCGACGAACTCCGCCCCGCTTGGAGCGGCGCGACTGCCTTTCCCGCATGGCAGCAATCATCGCCTTCAGATCCGCATCGGGCAGCTCAAGCGCGAGCGCGATCGCCTCGCGCTGCACGAGCGTCTTGGCATCGCGTGCTACCGCATCCCCGAGTCGCCGTGCGTCGAGTTGCGAGGGCGTCACACCCAACGCCGCAGCAAGACTGTCCATCGTTTCATCGGATGGGTGATGCTTTCCGCGCTCGATGTCGGAGACGGTCTGCGCGTGGATACCGGCGAGGTTTGCGAGGTGCTGCTGCGTCATCTGTCGTTCGCCACGAAACTGGCGAATGAGTGCGCCGACGTCCGATGAATCGTGCGCGCGAGTGTGCGGCGACATCACGTGGGAGCCTACCATGGAGGATCTGAGTCTACGCTGACGCACATGCTGAACGCAACCATCAAGTAAGCGTAGTTGCCTATTTTGTGCTTAGTGCCTACAATGTTCCCTCGTGCGATCGTTCGGACCAGCAGCAAGCCTTTCGGGCGGCCGTGCGCCGCCGCCCTCTAGGCAAGGTGCAGGTCGCGCCACGTCGCTTGCGACGAGTAACGTGGCGCGCCTGCGGGGATAGGCCACACGTCCCGGTTGCTTCTGAAGGGCGCCCCTCCCACAGTTGATGTTGGTTGGACGACCGGGCCGCGCGGACTTCCGGAATTCTACACTCCATCCGACGAAAATACGGCGGCCGCGATGGCCGCGAAGGGAACACGGGGAATGATTGACCGGACACGTTCTCTCCCTGCTCAAAGCCGCGGGTTGCCGACCCGCGAACAAGGCAGAAGCGCATGAAATATCAGGGCGTCGCAAAGACGAGGCTAGAGACGTTCATACGCTCCCGAGGACTCTCCCCTACGCAGGTAGGCGAAGCGTCCCACGTTTGTCGTCAGCGGCTCCTGTTGTGGCGCAAGGGTAAATCGTCGCCGATGCTCTCGAGCATACGCAAGCTCGTGCGAGGCATACAGGAAGTGACAAGCGATTCGACGCTCAGAGCAAACGACCTCTTCCCGCTGGACGACGATGGCTAGACATCCACCACGAACACACGCTGATACGCGCCTCGAACGCTTCCTGATTGCAAGGGGGATCGACCGGACGAGGTTTGCCAAGGAGACAGGCTACAGCAGACAGTGGGTACTGAGCGTGCGCTTTGGCGATGCGGAGCCTACCGCCAAGTCCATTCCGTCTTTCGTAAGAGCCGCGCGTCTTCTGACGAAAGATCGCTCGATCAGAGCCAACGACCTCTTCGCGCTGGACGACGATGACAGTTCCCCAACAAACAACCAGAACGTTCCTGACGACGAGCAACAGCCGGAGAATCATGATGCCTGAATCAGCGAAGGATGACGCCCGCCACCTGAAGCTCACTGTAGTTCTCTTGCTGAGGCACATCTCGGCGTTGGATCACCTGGCGGTCACCATCAGGTTGCGGGCGGGTGTCGTGCTCTCTCGCGCAGGCATCATCGCCGCGTTCATCGAGGCCTCGCGCCGAAGGCCGCGCGCAGCCTTGGAAGCGATGCTCCAGAAACGAGTTCCGGTGAACAAGTACAGGACGCGCGGGCCTCGCGGTGAAGGAAGGAGTGGCAAGAAGTCAACCTGATGGAGGACTGATCACGTGCCACCAGCGGGGCTAAAGAAGCGAGAGCTGACGCGGCTGATCGAGGAATACCTCGATCGGTGCTATCGGGCTCGCTCAGTACCGCGAGCCTCCGAGTTCGCCGCATCGCTCGAACTGGACACGAAAGCTTTCCGCAGATTCATCAGACGCATGTATGGGGTCCCGTTGGCAGCGCTGCTTCGTCAAAAGAGGCTGAAAAAGGCTGCCTTTCTGCTGCGGACGACGGACCGGACAGTCGAAGAAATCATTCGCCAGACCGCGGCGGGCGATCGCGTCTCGTTTTTCAGAGCGTTTCGCGCCGCGTTTCATGCGAGCCCGGTCGAATACCGGCTGGAGTCCAGGGTTGGGCCGCCAACGTGAAGCGCCTCCGCACAGGTCTTCGATCTGGTCAACTCGCCGCTGGATGCCCGGCCGTGTTGGAAGCCTGCAAACATCTGCTAAACGGCGCCGGGAGGCCGACAGCAGCGAGCATGGGCAAAAATGCCACTAGACGTCACTAGGAGCTACTTATATCATGACGGCATTGATTTCGTACGCCCCTTCATACAAGTCTTCAGTTGAGGTGTCCAGGTGATTCAAACAAGACTTTCGAAAGAAACATCAGCAACCATCGCGATGCTCGTGGTTTCCTTCGCGGTGCTGGGCTATGGCCTGCATCGCGCCACCGTCAGGAGCGCGTTGCTGAAGAGTACGATCTTTGACCTCTCTGGCGATGCCGTGGCGGACGGGCGCGGGAAATGGCGCGCAATCCTCGTCGGAAGCCTCGACAACGACAGCGCACTCATTCATGCACTGGAAGTTGGCACGGCTCGCCGCGACCAGCAAGCGAGCCCGCGTCTGGACGCGATTGTCCTGGCATCGGACGATCCGGGCGAGATTCGAGCCTATGCGACGCGCACGCGAGCAAAGACTGTTCTCGCATCGCTCGCGCAGAACATGCCTGTCGCGCATGCGCTACTCAACCTGGGCACGACGGCTCAGACGGAGATTTTTCTGTTTAATCCGGACGGGCAACTGCGGCGTGACCATGAATAACAGAGACGCGTTTCCGTTACTTAACCGCCGCCAAAACTAAAGCGAGACGGGGGGGGTCATTTGGCCCCGCTCCGTCACTCCGTCAAAGCAAGGCGTTCGTCCCGATGGAAGTACGCGCGGGCCGCATTCGCCTCCTAAGCCGCGGCGAACGCTACGCATCGCGCCGTTCGTCTTGTAGTCAACTTACTCCTGGGTCTGTCTGCCAGTCTGGGAGGAGCGAGTGATCGGATCACTGAGATGACCCATGACTCGAAAGAGGAGTTGGAGGCCAGCATCGGCGCCTACCTCGCGTACTGCTACGAGGAGCGCACCGCCGCTCGTGCGACGGAGCTGGCCACGTTTCTGGGCATCAACCGCCGGAACGTGACACGGGTGTGCGTCCGCTTTCTCGGGGCACCGGCGAAAGAGGCGCTGCGCTCCCGCCAGCTCTCGCACGCGGCGGCGCTGCTCCAAAGCGGGGCAAGGCCGGTCGATGAAATAGGGGCCATGTGCGGCTTCGGTAACCGGACCACTTTCTACCGTGCGTTCCGCCGGGCGTTCGGATGCTCCCCACGAGCGCTCCGTAAGGCCGTCCCAAATTGCGACTAGACATCGCGCCAGTCGCGGCCTACCTTCCGCATGTACACACCAAACGCCATTCAGATACTCGAAGAAGTGCCTAGGGTGCATCAACGCGTCCGACTGAATGAACGTACTAAGCGAAACTGAGGTGCCTATGAAACGCGGAACAATGCTCGTCGGTCTCATGCTCTTAGGGTTCCCAACCTATGCGGTGCAGCTTGGGGACACGCAGCCGAAACCTGACGTCAAGGCCAAGGCGAGCGCGGCGGGCCCGCCCGGCGTGAGCGGCGGCGGTGTCCAGGGATCACCGGGGAAGCCGGCGTGGGAGTGGAGTGACGAGGAACGTATCAGAGTGCGGTTTGACCCCGCCTCAATCCGTGAGCGGGCCACAGCACACGCGGCCTCGCTGCCTACGTACGCCCATGTACAGGCGCAGTCCGCTGCAGCGCCTGGCGCCTCACAGCGCGTCATTGATGGCTCACGTGACCCCGGCCTCTTCCTCCCGGCCGAGTTGCTCGACGCCCTTCTGGAGGGGCTCCACTCCAATGCATCATTTCGTACGCACGCACGCGATGCCCTCGCAAAGGATATCCGGGGAATGGGCTACTCAGAGGATGGCTTTTGGAACAAGCTTGAGCAGCTCTCTGCCCCCTACCGGGCGCTAACGTCGCGACCGAAAAACCTCACCGTCAAGCATGTGACAACGCCTGATGGGAAGACGGCGTCGTTCCTCATTGACGTAGACCGCTGCGTCGCCCGTCACAACCTTCTCCAGTCCGCGCGCATTGCATTCGGTGCACAGGCATTTCAGCGGTTTCTGTACACTGCTGTCGCTCCGCAGGTCTGGTCGAGCGAGGGCGAGTCTGCGCACGGGCCCGATCGTGCACAGGAGCTCATCTTTGTTGCTGGGGGGTGCCGTCAATGAAACTCTGGATCCTTCTGGTCGCCACTCTCTACGTGCTTACCGCGCCGCCTGCGCACGCTGGCCAGGTCTACGTGCAAGTCGACGCACACTTTGTCTTTCAGAACCATCTGTCCTACAGCGCGGACGCTTATTACGCGTATGACATGTGGGAGTTTGTTACAACGAATGTGTGGGGGGTTGCAACACTAAACGGCAGCGGCCAAGCGTCGCAATATTTCGGTCCCACCATCGCCAATCATCCCGACATTGCCTCAGGTCAATGGGATTATGACGGCACTTACATGTCCTGCTACCAGGCGTACGCGACAGCGTTCGACGGCTTCTACGGCACGACTCAAGGCGCCGGCAGCGGGACGGAATGCGCGTATTGGCAGCCACCCTCTTACAACATATTGATCTCCACTAACGTTGACGGAACGGTCACGACTCTACGCAATGATCGCGCCCAGGAAGGGTCGACGTGCCAATACTCGCCAATCACGCCGGCGGGTTACCGGTTCACCGGTTGGTCTGGCATCGTGAATTCATCACAGGAGACCATCACCTTCCAGATGCCTGGCCAGGACACAAGCCTATGTGGCAACTTCACATACGTAGGTTTTGGCGGCGGCGACCCGGGTGGCGACAATAGTGGATACAACGAGGACCTGCCGTGTTTCCCGGGTATAGACGTGAATTGCTACAGCTCACCGATCATCATTAATCTGGAAAAAGGCGACTACCGCTTGACAGGCATCAACGCGCCCGTAATCTTCGATATGACCGGGGATGGGCACCCGCGGGCGATGGGCTGGACAGCAGCCGGAGCAGACGAGGCGTTTCTCTGGCTGGACCGCAACCAGAACGGCAAGGTGACGAGCGGCGCTGAGTTGTTCGGCAACTTCACACCGCTGCAGAACGGTCAGCTTGCCAAGAATGGTTTCGAGGCTCTTCGCGAGTTCGACACGAACGGAGATGGCGTCATCGACGAACGAGACCCGATTTGGTCGCGGCTCATGCTATGGCGGGACCTGAATCACAACGGTATCTCGGAACCGAACGAGATCCTACCGATCGCCGGAAGCGGTGTCACCTCGATCGATCTTCACGATCACTGGTCTGGCAGACGTGATACGTCAGGCAACCTCTTCAAGTACGAGTCGCTCGTCTCGATCACGGACAGCTCAGGGCATACGGTTCAGAAACCCGTTTACGACATCTTTTTCGCTCCGGCTCCATACGTTCCATAGCGGGGGGCCCTAGGGTGAAGAGCAACGCAAGTTGCGTGCAGCAGCTCTCTGGCGCGACGCGCGAGTTGCCGGGGAGCGGTATACAGGGTGCGAGCGCCCGCGCACCGAGTGCCTGCTCAGGCAGCCGCACCCCTAGGACGGAACGCTAGAGAGTCAGGTGAACGGTCCTCTATAGGTAACGGATGCGTGCCGTTAGCGAGACGCGCTGATGACACACATGCGCTACTTATTGACAACCGGCAACAATCATCGCTAACTTCCCGACTCGAAAGGGAGGATTTACGATGAGAGTTAGAGACCTCGCCCCCCGGATTCTCGGATGTTTGCTGTTCGTGATGTTGTTCGGCGCCACCGCGGCGTCCGCTCAGATGCTTGGCGACGACGGTAGCGCCGTGTACAGCATGACCGGTATCAGCGACGGTTGCGGCGACACGATGAACCCCGACGACTGCATGGCCAGCGGTGATTCCTCGGCCACTATATGCACCATGGACGCCTGTCCGGCTTGCGGGTTCGATCAGACCATGACTTCGTCCGTCTGCTACAAGCTGTTCGGCCAGAGTGGGTTTTGCCTTTGCTCGGGCGGCGGCATCGCGTGGGACAAGTACGGCAACAAACTTCCTAACTGTAAGGCGAGCGGCTCCTGCGCTGGACACCGATGAAAACGATTCGCGTGCGCAGTGCTGTCGTTCTGTTCGTGCTCCTCGTCGTTCTGGCTACGAGCGCGCCGGTTGCGCGTGCGGCGGACATCGCCATCCACATCAACCGGCATCGCCCGAACACCACCACCAGCCAGGCCGTCATCGGTACGATCGTCGCGCACAGCGTCAACGATTCCGTCCCGCCCCGCGAGTTCGCGGGGCGGGATGGATTGCTCTCTCTGCCGCCCGGCGATTGGTTTCTTGCCGCCCGCTTCGCCGATGAGTGGAGTGAGGACCGGCTGGTTACAGTCGGTGGCGGTGCTGAGCAGCAGACGATTGAGCTCGATACGTACCCTCTCGCTCGACTTACCGCGCGAGTGACGTTGGCAGACGGCAGGACGCCGCGCGAGTTGCGGGCCTACTTTCACCGGGTCCAGATCGCGGCGGTAAACGCACCTCCAGAAGGAAACGTCAATTGCACGGTCTCGAAGGGAGCGGCCACGTGTGCCCTGCCTGCCGGCGATTACGACGTGGCCTTCCGCATCCACGGCTATGCCACGCGTTACTGCTGGAACAAGCTCCTGGCCGCGGACGGCCGGACGGTCGACGTCGGGACGCTTCGCTTCGTTCCCGGCGCGACGCTGAGTGGCCGCGTAGAGGTCGCTCAACCTCGGAAGGCATTGCTGGATCACGTGAGCGTCAGCGTGCAGCCCGCGGCGATTCCGGGCGCAAACGACGATCAGCGCCACCGCGCGGAATCCGCGCGGATCACCGTCCACCCAACGCCGAAGGGGTTCTTCGCCGTCGACCTGCCCGCGGGCGAGTTCACCGTTCAAGCCTCGCTGGGAGATCTGATCTCGGAAGAGAGAAGGGTCGACATTGCCGCGGGAAGCGAAGCCATGCTGCGCCAGCCGCTGCAACTGGAGCCTCAGCGCACGGTGACCGTTCGCGTCCATCCACCCGTTAATCCCTGGTCGACTCCGTGGACGGTCGAATTCGCCGAGGTGGACCCCACCGGCGTGGTGCTCTCGGAACGGGCCATGAAGACCTCCGCCGACGGCAGTTGCCGGTTCGGCAACGTTCTGCCTGGCACCCATCGCGTGAACATCGTCCGGGCGAACAACCAGAGCTGGGCGACGCGGATGCTCGAAGTCGAGCAGGATCAAACCCTGGACATCGACGTACACGTCGTCCGGCTGACCGGCACGATCCGGTTGGGTTCGAAACCTCTGGCAGCGGTTGCCACACTGCGTTCCAAGGATCAGGGGGCTTCCGTTTTTTTCGCGTCGAAGGCCGATGGAACCTTCGCCGCGCGTCTTCCCGAACCAGACCACGACATGTGGGATGAGATCGAGGTGCGGGCGGATTCACCGCAAGTGAAACGCGTTCTGGATCACGTCCGTTTTCAGGTATATGACGACGGTACGGCGGAGATGAATCTCGACTTGCCTTCCCGATCCATCACGGGATCGGTCGTCGATGAGAGGGGAAACCCGGCCACGCGTGCCTTGATCGATGTCGTGTCGCCAAACGGGTCGATCCAGCAGATCGCCAGCGAGGACGGCACCTTCAGCGCGGTCGGGTTGGAACCGGGACGTTATGTATTGCGCGCGGCAACCAGGGAGCGCGAGTCGGATCATCGGACGGAGACCACGCTGAGCGACGACGACGATGCGACGGCGGACGTCGTCATTACCGTCTCTCCCGTGGGCCATCTGCGTGGTGTGGTCCAATCACTCGACGGGCCTGTTCTCGGTGCGGCGCTATTCGCGACGGTGCCCGGTGATGAAACACGCCCCTTGATCCTGTCGCGCGTCGATCCGGATGGTCGATTTGACATCCGCTTCCCATCAGGGACTCCCGAGGTCGCGGTCGCGATCAATGCACCCGGATTCGCGTTTCGCCTCATGAGAATTCCACTTCTGGACGAGGACGAGACCTTCGCCGTGGATCAAAACAGCGGGACGCTCTCCGTTGACGTACCGGCCTTGAAGTCCGGCCTTCGCCCCTATCTCCTGCACGGCGGCGCCAGCCTTCCGGCGGGCGCGGTCGGCTACCTCGCCGGAGCGACGTTTGCCGCGAACCTTTCCGAACGCGTGAAGTTCGAGATCCCTTCGGCCGAACCTGGACCGTACAGTCTGTGCTGGTACGGGATTCTGCAAGCGTCGCGTTCATCAACAGGTACACCGGAATGCGTGAGCGGTGTGCTTGCCCCGCACGGAACACTCACGCTGGGCGAATGACTGCTCTGCATCAAGACGTATGATCATCGGCGCTGCCTGCCGTGGCGCGGCGCGTCTCGCCGCTATAATCCGGCCCCTCAATGAAGCCCACCCGCGCGCAACTGGAGGACGTTCTCGCCTCCCTCAAAGATCCCGCCTTGCGTTATGCCGATATCCGATGGACGGCCACACACGAACAGCACGTTCGTGTTCGCAATGGCGAGGTGGAAACGCTGTCGTCGACGATCGATCGGGCCATCGGCGTGAGGGTCCTCGTCGGCGACGGATGGGGGTTCGCGGCGAACAGCGATACATCCGAGGAGTCGCTCAGGAAGACAGCGCGGCGGGCCGTGGAGGTGGCGGCGGCCAGCAACATCGCCTCGACGCAGCGCGTCGTGCTCAGTGACATCGAGCCCCATGTCGCCACGTGGTCTTCGACCTATGAGATCGATCCGTGGTCGATTCCGATCGAGAAGAAGATCGACCATCTTCTGCAATCGACCGAACCGATGCGCGGCGATCCCCGCATCCATCAGGCGGTGGGCGACATCTCCTGCTACCGGCAGGAGAAGATCTTCGCCTCCACGGCCGGCAGCTACATCGAGCAGACGACGACGGAGATGGGCGGCGGCGTGGAGGCGACGGCAATCGACGGAAGCGAGTTTCAGCGCCGCACCTACCCCAATCCGTTCGGCGGCGACTTTCAGGCAGCGGGGTGGGAGTTCATCGAGCAGCTCAACCTGCCCGGCAAAGCGCTGGAGATCCGCGATGAAGCTCTGGCGCTCCTTGCCGCTCCGAAGGCGCCGGCGGGACGTTTCGACCTCATCATCGGCTCGGCGCAACTGGCATTGCAGGTTCACGAGTCGTGCGGCCATCCGGCCGAGCTCGATCGTGCCATGGGCCTCGAGATCTCTCTGGCCGGTGGTTCATTCCTGAAAACATCGATGCTGGGCAACTTCCGCTACGGCTCCGAGCACGTCAACATCCTCGGCGACGCCACGATCCCGGGCTCCATCGGCTCCTTCGGCTTCGACGACGACGGCGTTCCCGCGCAGCGCTTTCACCTCATCGACAAGGGGATGTTCGTCGGCTATCTGACCGGGCGCGACACCGCGCCGGCCATCGGCAGGCGATCGAATGGAACCGTTCGCGCGGAGACCGCGGCTCGCATCCCCATCATCCGCATGACGAACATCAACCTCGAGCCGGGAACCACACCGCTGGCCGATATCATCGCCGGCACGAAACGAGGAATCTTCGTGGAGACGAACAAGTCGTGGTCGATCGACGACCTCCGCCTCAATTTCCAATTCGGCTGCGAGGTGGCCTACGAGATCGAGAACGGCCGCCTGGGCCGGCTGCTGCGCAATCCGCTCTATACCGGCAACACGCCGGAGTTCTGGCGCTCGTGCGACGCCGTCGCCGACCGCTCCAGTTGGCAGATCTGGGGCCTTCCGAACTGCGGCAAAGGAGACCCGATGCAGACGATGCGCGTGGCGCACGGAGCGCCCGCGGCTAGGTTCCGGGATGTGGAGATGTCTTGAATGAAGGGTTACTGAGTTGCTGAGTTGCTGGGTTTCGCGGTCTCGGGGTTGCGCGGTCTCGGGGTTGCTAAGCTGTTATTTGCCTTGGTACTAGCGGCCCGGCACCGGCACCGCGAGACCCCGAAACCACGAGACCGCGAGACCCAGCAACTCAGCAACCAAGCAACCCACAACTCAACCATGCGCCCCGAACACGACTCTTTCGCAATCCTTGACGCAGCGCTGAACGCGGCGGGCGCGCCCGAGGCGGATGCTGTCTTCGTTTCCACCGACCAGAACATCAGCCGATTCGCCAACTCCAACCTGCACCAGAACATGTCGGAGATCAGCGCGGAGCTGACTCTGCGGATCATCGTCGACGACGCCATGGGCGTGGCATCGACGACGGTGTTTGACGCTGACGAGATCGCGCGAACAGCCGCCCTGGCGCGTGAAGCGGCCAGGCACTCGGATCCGCTGCAGAACTTCAGCGGTCTCTATCGCGAGAGTGAGCCGCTGCCCTCGGTTCACACGTTCGACGAGGCAACCGCGGCGATCGCCCCCGCGGACAAAGCGCGGGCGCTTCGCGAGATGTTCGATCGGGGTCGTAAACTCAACACTGAATTCGCCGGCGCGTACGGCACCGGGGCGTCGTCGGTCGCCGTCGCCAACACGCACGGCATCCGCCGCTACTGCACGATGACCGCGTCCGATGCCACCGTGATCGCCATCGGCACGAACGGCTCCGGCTACGCCACCGAAATCGACCGCCGCAACGTCGACGTCGTCAGCCTCGGCGACGAAGCGACGGTGAAAGCGATCCTGGGCGCGGACGTGCTCGGAGAGATCGAGCCCGGCCCCTACGACGTGATCCTCGAACCTGCCGCGACGGCGGAAGTGGCCGACTGGTTGAACATGATCACGTTGAGCGGATCGGCATTCGACGATGGCTCATCGTTTTTCGTAAACAACATCGGCAAGCAGGTTCTCGGCGCGAACTTCACGCTGGCCGACGATTCGGTCGACGATGTGTTCCTCCCCTTTCCGTTCGATCTGGAAGGGCTGCCGAAACGGCGCGTGACGCTCATCGAGCGCGGCATCGTGCGCACCCCCGCGGTCGACAAGGCCTACGCCGACCGTCTGGGCTTCACGCCGACGGCGACCTGCTGGAGCCTCGGCGGGGCGGAACACGGATCAGCGTTTCATCTGTCCATCGACGGCGGCGATGCGACCCGAGAGGACCTCATCCGCTCCACGAAACGCGGCATCTGGGTGACGCGCTTCAACTACGTCAACGGCCTCCTCGAACCGAAGACCGCGCTCATGACCGGCACCACACGCGACGGCACGTTCCTCATTCGCGACGGCGAAGTCGTATCGCGCCTGCCGAACCTTCGCTGGACGCAATCGATCGTCGAGGCCTTCTCGCGCATCGAAGGGCTTACACGAGAGCGCCGCCGCGTCGCCACCTGGTACAACCCCTTCGGCGGTACGATCGCACCCGTCATGAAGATCGCCGGATGGAACTTTGCATGAAGAGTGAAGGGTGAAGGGTGAAGAGTGAAGGGTGAAGAGTGAAGAGTGAAGATCGCCATCGCCTCCACTTTCACTCTTCACCCTTCACACTTCACTCTTCCTAACATGTCCCAATACGTCCTCCGCCGCTTCCTCCAGATGATCCCGATCACATTCGGGATACTGACGCTCGTCTTCTCGCTGATCCACATGATCCCCGGCGATCCGGCCGTGCAGATCGCGGGCGAAGGGGCAGGTCCCGACGATGTCTTGGCGGTCCGCAAAGCGCTCGGGCTCGATCAGCCGCTCTGGACGCAATACGTCCACTACGTGACAAACGCGCTCCGCGGCGACCTCGGCACCTCATTCCAGACAAACACGAGCGTCTCGGAGCAGATCCGGCAGCGCTATCCGGCAACGATCGAGTTGGCCATGGGCTCGATGTTCGTCGCCCTGCTGGTGGCGTTTCCCCTCGGCGTCGTCTCGGCCATCTATCGAAATTCGTGGATCGACAACGTGGCGCGCTTCTTCGCTCTCATCGGCGTCTCCATGCCCAGCTTCCTCTTCGGACCGCTGCTGATCATCTTCTTCGCCATCGACCGTCACTGGTTTCCGGTATCGGGACGCGACGAAGGGTTGAAGTCGCTCGTTCTGCCATCGCTGACGATGGGGCTGGCCCTCTCGGCGATCCTGACGCGCATGATCCGCATCTCTCTCGCCGACGAGCTGTCGCAGCTCTACGTAACGACCGCGGTGGCGAAGGGCGTGACGCGCGCGAAGGCGATCTTTCGCCACGCCCTCAAGAACGCCATGATCCCCGTCATCACCGTCCTGGCGCTGCAGTTCGGCTCTCTCCTGACCGGCGCGATCATCACCGAGCAGATCTTCTCCTGGCCTGGACTGGGACGGTTGCTGCTCACATCGATCTCGACGCGCGACTACCCGCAGGTGCAGGCATCGATTCTGGTGATCGCCCTGACCTACATCCTCGTGAACTTCGCGAGTGACCTGTTGTACGGAGTCGTTGATCCGAGGATCAAACTGGAATGATTCCGCAACACAGACAAGAGTGTCTGTGCCACATTGATCGCGGGTTTTTGTGGCACAGACACCGTCGTCGCGAACGCGTAGCGCCGTCGGCTCGACGGCTGGACCGCTGCCGGCTCGGCGGCGGGTGCATCCGGAAACCGCCAGCGAGCCGCTGGCGGTCCAGCCGTCGAGCCGACGGCGCTACGCGTGCTCACTCCTGGTAGACAGCGATGCCTAAGCTCAACCACCTCCTCAAAAACTTCGCCTTCACCGCCGGCCTGATCCTGACCGTGACGCTGATCATCGTCGCGGTCGCGGCGCCGCTGCTGGCACCATTCGATCCGGATGCGCAGGACACGGCGCGCCGCCTGGAAGCGCCGTCGCACGGTCACTGGCTCGGCCTCGACGACCTCGGGCGCGACGTTCTCTCGCGCATCGTCTGGGGCTCGCGCGTTTCGCTGCGCGTCGGCTTCAGCGTGGTGATCCTGGCATCCCTGATCGGCACCACACTCGGCGCGATGGCCGGCTACTTCGGCGGATGGATGGACACGCTGATCATGCGCGTCACGGATATCCTCCTGGCGTTTCCGGGAATCCTCCTGGCCATCGCCATGGTGGCCGTACTCGGCCCGAGCCTCAACAACGTCATCGTGGCGCTCGTGACGATCGGATGGGTCGGCTACGCACGTCTCGTGCGCGGCCAGGTATTGAAAGTGCGCGAGATGGAGTACGTGACAGCGGCGAAAGCCATGGGCGCACGTTCGCCGCGCGTCATCGTGCTGCACGTTCTGCCAAACGTAATCAATCCGATGATCGTGATGGCCACACTCGGCCTGGCCGGCACGATTCTCTCCGAGGCCGCGCTGTCGTTCCTGGGGTTAGGCGTGCAACCGCCGACACCGTCGTGGGGCGCGATGCTGACCTCGGGCCGCCGTTACCTCGGCCTGGCGAACCATCTCGCCATCTGGCCCGGCGTCGCCATCATGCTGGCCGTGATGGGCCTCAACTTCCTCGGCGATGGCCTCATCGACGCGCTCGATCCGAAATATCGGAAAGAGATGTAGCACCGCGAAACGTAGCGCCGCCGAGCGTAGCGCCGCCGGCTCGGCGGCTGGACCGCCAGCGGCTCGCTGGCGGTTCCAGTAGAGTCGCCGCCGAGCCGGCAGCGGTCCAGCCGGCGGGCCGCCGGCGCTACTTTCGCATGAAGACGACCACCGCCCGCGCCGTACCATCGCGGAACGTCCGCACCGGCGCATAACCATTCGCGCGCAGCGCGTCGAGGCGCGACGGAACATCGAGATCGGTCTCGTAGAGCGCTACCGCATCAGCCCGCACGTCGCCGAGACTCTCCGGCGGCGTGCCGACATCCGACATGGCCATGCCCTCGCCGAGATACAACTTGCCGCCGAACGCCCAGAGCTGCGATGCCGCAACGGAATGGATCGATTGATTCGATGCCATCCACCGCGCCGCCATCACCGCCGGCTGCGACTTCCGCGCGAACGAGCGAACCCCGTAAAGATCCCACAGAGCGGCAACCGCCACGAGCGCGATGGCGAGGCGGCGGTTTCGCATCGACGCGAATCCGATCGCGGCGGCGATGCAGAGAAACGGGATCAGCACCTGGAGGTAGCGCAGCTCTTTGTGACTGACCGCGGAGAACGCCAGGAGCGGGATGATGATGAACCAGATGGCCCTGCTGCGCCGCGCGTACCAGAGCAATGGCAGCAACACCGGCGAACACCACCGCACCAGGTTTGCGACGTACCACCACGACGCCTGGTACTTCACGCGTGACGCGAAGTCCGGTGCGACGAGCGTGAGGTGCGCAAACTTGATAACGCTGGCGAACGGCGTTCCCCATGTCAGCCAGTCGTACGCGCCAACGGTGAGGAGAATGGAGATGAGACAGCCGCCGAGAAGGCTCGCTGTCATCAGCACCACTGTCATCCTGAGCCCGGCGGCGCCCCGGAGGGGCAAAGCACGGCGAAGGACCCCCTCCCTGAAACCCGGACGGGGGGCGGCGCGGACAACGGATGCGGTTTCTTCGGCGTCTGATATCCGCACGTAGTCAGGGGGTCCTTCGCCCTCCTCTGCCCCTCCGGGGCGTCGGCGGCTCAGGATGACAGTAAGGGCCACCGGCGCCAGAAACACGATCTCGCTGAACCGATCGGCAAACGCCAATCCGATCAGCGCACCCGCCGCGAACGGCCACCGATCCACGATCAGCGCCGCCGCGACGACGCATGCCGCCGCCAGCGTGCGCGGATAGACCGTGCCGCCGAAACCGAGCGGGATCCAGTGTGTGGCGAAGAGCAGCGCGGCCACGAGCGCCGCGCGCTCGTCGTTGCACCAGCGCAGGGCCAACCGAAATACGAGCCAGATCGTCAGCGCGGAGAGCGCGATGAACGGCAGCGACGCGGCGAAGATCGTCGCACGCGTCGAGGCTCCCCGCGCCAACCACACCACCGGCGCGACGAACACGTCGGGCACGAAGAGGTTGCGGACGTCCCACGGCGCGTACGCCAGTCCGCGCGCGCGGCGAAACGCCTCCGACAGCACTTCGACATCGTCGCCGGTCAGGAATCCGTAATAGCGATACGAAAGCCAGAGCTGCGCGGCGGCGACGGCGGCCATGATGACCGCCAGCGGTTTACGCATCGGCTTGAACATCATCTTAGGCAAGGCCGATCAACGCCAGAAACTCGTCCTCCGTCAGCACCGGAACGCCGAGGGATTGGGCCTTGTCGAGCTTCGAACCGGCCGCCTCGCCCGCGACGAGATACGACGTCTTGGCCGATACCGATCCCGAGGCCTTGCCGCCCTCACCCTCGATGAGCTTGTGGATCTCGTCACGGGAGAAGCGCGCCAGAGTCCCGGTGACGACGAGCGTCTTTCCGGCCAGCCGGTCGCCGCGCACCGCGGCGACGTGCCGCGGCGACACACCGAGCCGCTGCATCTTCGCCACCCGCTCGCGGTTCGCGGGAACCGAGAAGTAGAACGTGACCGACTCGGCCACCTTCGGCCCGATCTCCTCCACCTCCACCAACTCCTCGGTCGTGGCATTCATCAGCGCATCGATGGAGCCGAAGCGGCCGGCCAGCAGCTTGGCGGCCCGCTCGCCCACCATCCGGATGCCGATGGCGAAGATGACCCGCGACAACTCCGCCGTCTTCGACTTCTCGATCCCCTCGGCCAGCTTGCGCGCCGACAGCTCGCCCTTCCCCGGCAGCTTCGCCACATCCTCCTCGCGCAGCTCGTAGAGCGACGCGTAGTCGGTGATGAGCCCCGCGTCGAGCAGCTGGGCGATGGTCTGGTAGCCGAGCCCTTCGATGTCCATGGCTTTGCGAGCCCCGAAATGGAAGAGTGACTCGCGCACGATGGCCGGACAGCCCTGATTGATGCAACGGATGGCCACCTCGCCCTCGAAGCGGTGCAACGGCTGTCCGCAGGCCGGGCAATGCGTCGGCAGCGTCACCGGCTGCGTCCCCTCGGGCCGTTTGTCGACCAGGACGTCGACGACCTTCGGGATGATGTCGCCACCCTTCTCGACGACGATGCGATCGCCGACGCGCACATCCTTGCGCGCCACCTCGTCGAAATTGTGCAGCGTGGCGTTGATGACCGTCGTCCCGCCGATATGAACCGGGTCGAACTCGGCCGCAGGCGTCACCGTGCCGGTACGTCCGACGGACAGATTGATGGCCCGCACCACCGTCTCCGCCGCCTCGGGCGGGTACTTGAAGGCGATGGCCCATCGCGGCGCTTTTGACGTCGATCCCAGCTCCTGCTGCTGCGCGCGTCGGTTGACCTTGATGACGATGCCGTCGATGTCGAACGGAAGCTTGTGACGCTCCTCGCGCTGGTCCTCGATGAACCGCTCGACCGCGGCGATGTCCGGGAACACAGCGCGCGTCGGGTTGAGCGGAAAGCCGAGCGTGCCCAGCAACTCATACGCCTTGGACTGCGATGCGATCCTGAGATCGTCGGCGGCGACGAGGTGATAGACGAAGGCGCTGAGCCGGCGCTGAGCCACGAGCTTGGGATCCTTCTGGCGCAGAGAGCCCGCGGCGGAGTTGCGCGGATTGGCCAGCACCGGCTGGCCGGCTTCTTCGAGCGCGTCGTTGAGGATCTTGAAATCGCCCGCGGAGATGTAGATCTCGCCGCGCACCTCGACGCGCTTGAGTTTCGTGTCGATCTTCAGCGGCAGTGAGCGCACGGTGCGGACATTCACCGTCACATCGTCGCCGCGGACTCCGTCGCCGCGCGTCGCGGCGCGGGCCAGGGCGCCGTTTTCGTAGAGCAGATCGATCGACACGCCGTCGATCTTCAGCTCCGCCTCGTACTCTACCGCCTCCACGCCCAGCCCCTTCTTCACGCGCGCGTCCCACTCGCGGAGCTCCTCGATCGTGTAGGCGTTCTCGATCGACAGCATCGGCGGCTCGTGGATCACCGTCATGAAGTCGCCGGTCATCGGCGCGCCGCCGACGCGCTGGGAAGGCGAGTTCGGATCAGCGAGCTCGGGATGCGCGGCCTCGAGCTCCTGCAAGCGCTTCAGCCGCTGGTCGAACTCGAAGTCGCTGATCTCCGGAGCGGCCTCGAGGTAGTAGAGGCGGTTGTGCCGCTCCAGATCGGCCCGCAGTGTCTCGATCTCTTTCTTCGGCGTCATGACGCGCGAAGTTTACGATGCCATGGCCGCCCTGCTACTCGTGTTCGTGAATCTGCTCGGCCAGGTAGTTCGCGGCGCCCACCTGCTCGATCAGCGCGAGCTGGGCCTCGATCCAGTCGATGTGCTCCTCCTCGTCTTCGAGGATCTCTTCGAGCAGGTGACGGCTGTTGTTGTCCTCGGCCTGCCGGCAGGTCTCGATGCCGGCGTTGAGGCGCTTGACGGCATCCATCTCGAGCACGAGATCGAAGGCCAGTTGCTCCGGCACGTTCTCGCCGATGGTGATCTTGCCGAGGCGCTGGACGTTCGGGATGCCTTCCAGGAAGAGAACACGCTCGATCAGCGACTCGGCATGCTTCATCTCCCCGATGGAGTGCTTGCGGATGCGGTCATGAAGGTGCTGGTACCCCCAGTTGTCGCACATCTCGCCGTGAACGAAATACTGGTTGATGGCGGTGAGCTCGGAGGTGAGCACGTCATTCAGGATGTCGATGATTTTCTTGTCGCCCTTCATCTCGGAGAGCTCCTCGGCAACACGCTATCACGCCACCTTCTCCGCGCACGACACGGCGGCTGGCATCGGCAGGAAGGACGCCTGCGGCATGGTCTCGTTCGCTGCCAGCATCTTGCGGAGATGGCCGTGGCAGCCACCGCAGTCGGTCCCGATCCCGCACTCCTGCAGGTCCCCGAGCGTCTCCGATCCTGCCTCGATGGCTCGCAGGACATCCCGTTCGTTTTTTGCGCGGCAGAGGCAGACGATCATTCGATTCACCCGATGTAATTGAGATTATGTCTCAACAAGCACTTGCGTACGATCGTCTATTCCGGCTGGCGGCAATGTGTCGTCGATCACACCCCTTTGTGACGCGCGCGATCCAGCGACTCTCGGGTCCTATCCGCCCGCCGCTTGCTCACGCCGGCCTGGAGCGATACCGCGAGCGGTCGACGATCTTCTCCACGAATCCCATCGCCGTCAGCCGTTCGTCGACCTCGGCCTGGAAGTTCCGGCGGCCCTTGATCAGGTTGAGGTTCAGGGCCACGAAGCGCATCCCTCGGGGGGTGTCGTAGTAGACGATCATGCGGTCGCCCCCGATCATCTGTTCCGTGCCGCGGATCTCGTTCCACGGCAGCGTGCGCGACCGGAACTGATGCAGCGGACGAAGGGTCAACGTCTCCTCGCGGAGCTCCGCGACCGGGCGACGGGAACCGAGCCAGACCTTCAGGCCGCCGATCCAGAGCGTGGCGATGTAGACCCACACGGCGCGTTCGCCGATCCAGCCGTAGCGCGCGGCGGGGTTTGCAAAAAGTGCAACGGCGATGACAGCGGTTACGCCCGCCGCAACGAGAACGATCGACGCCCCGGCGCGTCTCACCCATGGCCGGAACGCGTAGGCCTCAGGAGAATCAGTCATTGCCTGACACTGTTCGATACCGTAATCTCACCGGACCGCTAAGCCTGAGGCCGGTATGCCTTTCGCATAGCGACCATCTGAGAGAGTACGAACGACTACGTTGGTTATGTCCGACAAGATGGACGGGAGCGGCCACAGGATCCTGGTCATTGACGACGATCTTGCGATCCGCGTCCTGCTCCAGGCCGTCCTCAAGCGCATGCACTTCGACGTCGATCTGGCGGAAGACGGAGCTGTCGGACTGGAAAGGGTGCGGCATGACGGACCGTACGATCTGATTCTCCTCGATCTGATGATGCCGCGCGTCAACGGCTACGAGTTCATCGAACAGATCGGCAAGGACTACCCGGACCCGCGGCCGCACATCATCGTCTTCACTGCCGCGGGCAAGCGCGGCGTGGAAAAGATCCCGGCAAACGCAATCTGCAACTCCATCCTCAAACCGTTCGATCTCGAGAAGTTCATCGACCTGATCGCCGAATGCCTTCAGGGCCCGCACGGCGCTCAACCGGCCCCGCCCTCTCCGGGCTGACCGAGCTTCCACTCGATCTGGCGAAGGATGCCGAGGAGGATCGTGGCCTCGCGGCCGTCGAGATTGGCGCGCGCGGAGATGGCGCGCAGGTCGTCGTAGACGCGGAACGGGTTGTCGCCGTGCAGGAATCCGATCTCGACGAGCAGCGACTGGACGCGCTCGTGGAGCCGCTCGATCCTGGCCGCCGGCGCCAGCTCACGCTCCGCAGGCGCACGCGAGGTTGTGGAGAGCTCGTAGCAGAAGACGCCGACCGATTGCGCGAGATTCATCGTCGGAAACAGCGGATCGGTGGGAATGACGGCTGTGCGCTGGCACTGCACCACCTCTTCCCAGGTCAAGCCGCTGTCCTCGCGGCCAAATACGAGGGCCAGCGTCTGCGATGCGTCCAGCGAACCGAAGAGCTGGGCCGCCTCGACCGGATTCAAGTCCACCGGCGTCGTCCGCTCCCGGGACGACGTCGTCGCGACCGTCACGTGTGCATCGGCCAGCGCATGATGCAGCGTCGGCGCGAAATGGGCGTTCTCCACGACGTCCTCCGCCCCACTCGCCCACCACCCCGCCAGCGGATGCAGCTTCGGATGCTCACCGACGATCCAGAGATCGCCGAAGCCGAAATTCTTCATCACCCGCGCCGCCGCCCCGACGTTGCCTGCCTCGTGAGGCTCGACGAGGACGATTCGTAGACGGGGGTCGGGAGCCGGAGGTCGAGAGTCGGAGATGGAGGATGCAGAGCTCATTTGCCACCTCCCGGACTAACGACCGCGGGAGTCGGGAGTCGGGGGTCGGGGGTCGGGGGTCGGAGAGTCTTATGCTTCCATCTCCGACTCCCCACTCCCGACACCCGACCCCCGAACGCTGCTGCGCTCATTCTCCGACCCCCGACACCCGACTCCCGACCCCCGAATAACGCGCCATCGTCCGCAGAGCAGCCATCATCCGATCCACATCGGCGCGCTCCGTCCTCGGGTTGATCATCGTCACGCGCAGCACGCGGCGGCCTTTAAGCAAGGTGGACGTGATCCATGCCTGTCCGGAGCGGATGAGCCTCTCGCGAATCGCGGCGTTGTTCTCATCGTCGCTGCGATGCCGGAAGCAGAAGATGTTGAACTCCGGGACGTGCATCGGCTCGAAGTCGTCCGACGCGGCCACGATCTCGTACACGTAGCGGGTCAAGTCCGCCACATGCTCCATCGCCTCGACGAACGGACGAGTTCCGAACATCTGCAGGGTCAGCCATAGCTTGATGGCGTCCGCCCGCTTGGAGCACTGGATCGTCACCTCGCCGATGTTGTCACCGCTGCGCTCGGCGTTGAAGAGATACGGAGCATCGGCTTCGAACGCGCGGCGCAGCCAGTGGCCGTCGCGCACCAGGAGCACACCGAGCGAGAGCGACATCCAGAGCATCTTGTGAGGATCCCAGGCCAGAGAGTCAGCCAGATCCAGGCCGTCCACGAGCGGACAAAGTCGTTCGCTCAGAACGACCGACGCGCCGTGTGCGGCATCGACGTGAAGCCACGTGTCGTACTTGTCGCGCAGCGCGGCGATCGCGCGAAGGTCGTCGAACGCACCGGTGGCCGTCGATCCCGAGGTCGCCACGATGGCCATGACATCGCCAACCTCGGCAAGAGTGGCCTCGAGCGCCTCGACGTCGAGCCTATGCTGGGAATCAGTCCGAACCTTGATCACATCGTCGGACGCGATTCCCATGATCGCCGCGGCCCGGGCAATCGAATAGTGCGCATCCGCGGAGCAAAGGATGATTGGACGTGCGGGAGTCGGGAGTCGGGGGTCGGGGGTCGGAGCGAAGTCTCTCTTTACCGGATGTGGCGGAGCAGGGCCTCTCTCCGACCCCCGACCCCCGACTCCCGACTCCCGTTTCACCACCCATCGCGCCCTCGCTGCCAGCAGCGCAGTCAAATTCGCCGCCGACCCACCCGAAACCGCCGTGCCGAGGGAAGATGACGGATAGCCCACTCGATCGGAGAGCCAGCGCACCACCTCCTGCTCGATCACCGTTCCGATCGGACTCATCTCCCACACGGCCGTCGACTGATTCAACGTCGAGATCACCAGATCGGCGATGACCGCGCTCGGAAACGGAGGACAGACCTGATGCCCCATGTACGCCGGATGATGGAGCTGGATGGCGTTCTCCATCAGCGTACGGATGAGGGTCATCCCCTCCGCACCGCCGCGGTCGTCGATCCTGATTCGCTCCCGCAGCTCATCCGATGTCTGCCAATCGACGACCCGTCGGCCGGCGATGTTCCCGACATGGTCGAAGAGAGCATCGACGGCATCGTGCGCCAGCGCGCGCATTCCGGAGTCGAAGAGCATGGGCGCGGATTGTAGTGGGTAAGGGAGAGCAGGCGTCCCCGATCGGGATAGGGGGGAGCCTCGCGGCTCCGCCCCTCCCACACCACCGTGCATGCGGTTCCGCACACGGCGGTTCGGCTGGTTGAACACGTCAGCTATTGAGCGTTGGACGGCTCGTAGCTGCCGGTCGGGTTTTCGGTTGCCCCCTTCGCCACAAGCGCTTTGGTCCCTTTCGTACACCCTTTAGGGCTTCACCCTTCGGTGCGTACGGGAAGGCCAGTTCTATCTGGTTTTTCTGCCGCTTCTCGCTCATGAGTCGTTGGTCCTACTAACCTCTCCATTTACCCTCTTGCGAGGGGACCGTTCGGGCCTTCGGTGGCCTTGGCTCCGCCACCTACTACGCCCTATGCTGACTTCTGCGTGGCGGTCAGGGTTCCTCTCAGTCCCCTCAGTCCCGTTTCGAGACACCACGCAGATCTCCCGAGGTAAGTTCGATCGCCTTCAGCACACAACCGCCGGGTCTACGCTTTGCGCTCTTGATGGATGTGGACTTCGCAGTGCAGGGCCTCCTCGTCCAGCGCTCACGCCTCATACCCTGTTCTTGTTCATCGGCTCATGCCTTTGCTCCACGCTTCTTTCAGACGGGTCCTCGCGGCAGCCGCCCTTGCGCTTTGCTAGCCCTTCGGTTCCATCAACCTGGGCAAAGGACTTTCACCTCCTAGCTATCGAACATGCTCGGCACACCC
>DATHRD010000046.1:0-14392 GCA_035482045.1 Thermoanaerobaculia bacterium | reverse complement strand
TTTTCTTGATCTCGGTCGCTATCGTCGAATTGTCGAGCGACTTCGGAGTCATTCTGCTCCAGTTCGAACAGCCGAGGGCCGTGACCAGTGCCACGGACATGATGAGTGATCCAAGCAGTTTCTTCATTTCGATGCTCTCCTAACTGAGCTGGAGAGCAATAGGCAAGCCAGACTGGAATGGCGGCGAGCTGATCACTGCTCGCGACCAGCCGAGAAGTGGAATCCCGTCCTACCCAAATGCGCCGGCAATGATGAGGACCGTACCCGCGAAAGCGAGAATGTGCGAAAAGCGTACGATGCGAAACTGCCGCATGGCGGGGCGGGAATCACGAAGCCAGTCGGGCCGCGACCACCGCCACCTCCCTTCGTAAAAGGAGTAGGTCCTGACGGTAGCGATAGCGTTAAAGGGCCAGCGCCTCCGCATCTCGCGAGCGACCGGTGCCCATCCGCGGCGATCGGCGGCGCGCCAACAATCGAACACGCGCCTCATCGCCGCAAACCTCATTCTGATCGAGCCCGCGAGGAGGACAGCGCCCAAGGCGCAATCAACATACCGCCACATTCAATCGACATCCTATGGCCGGGGCGGATCGGCTGTTTACTTCTTGCGCTTCGCGCGTCATTTACCTGGCGACCATCCGGCAGGAATCGAGCCGACGTTGAAGCCGGGCACGTTGTATTTGTTCGAGACGAGATAGATCCAGAGCTGCAGCGCGAGGCGTTTTCCGGCGGACATGTCGCGAGTG
Organism: Thermoanaerobaculia bacterium; assembly: GCA_035482045.1. Taxonomy (GTDB): domain Bacteria; phylum Acidobacteriota; class Thermoanaerobaculia; order Gp7-AA8; family Gp7-AA8; genus JADGNZ01. The sequence goes on along the minus strand of DATHRD010000046.1, from coordinate 13,646 downwards.
ATGGGCATGGCCATCGTGCTCTCGAAGGTCAGGTCTTTGGCGATCAGAGCCCAGATTCCCTTGAGGTGTCCCTCGACCGATTCCAGGCTGCCGAGGTTCACGAACTCGAGCATCACGTTGAAGAGCATGTCGTAGAGGTAGAGGATCTCGTGGTAGATGAAGTGCCAGGCCGCGTCGCGGTTCTGGCCCTTGTTCCAGAGATCGACAAACGCTTGCGGGACGCGGCCGTCGAACGGCAGCACGCGCACGGTCGTGTAGTAGGCGTTGTCGATGAAATTGAAGGAGTTGGCCACCAGATTTGCCGGGAGTGACCCGCGGTAGGGGTAGAACCCGAGCACGGGGAAGCTCGGGCTCTGCGCCGAGATGCCGACCGTCGCTTTGCCGTTCGCCCCGGTCGTTACGATGCCGATCTCTGCCTGGACGTTCGTGGGCGGCGGCGTATTCGGGTTCGGTACGGTGATCTTCACCAGGGTTGTGTTCGTGAAGTTGACCTGCTGCGGCTCACCGGTTGCAATGATCGGAAGACCGGATCCCTGCATCGTGGCTTTCGAGAAGCCGCTGTAGCGGGCCACGGCGATGTTTACACCAGCGGCCGGTTGACCGTCTTGACAGACCGTGATCTCGAACGAGGTGGCCTCACCCTCGTCGAGGTAGATGCCGCGCGCGTCGGTCTCCGCGGTGAGCTGTTCTTCGAGGAGGGCGGTCTGCGGAGCAGGGTTCTGGATCACGTTGATGGCGAGCGTGCCGCTTTTGAGGATTTCTCCCGTGTGCTCGCCGGGGAACGGAATGTCGATGATGCCGGCGCTGGTCTCGTAGGGAACCCGCGCGTATTGCGCATAGTCGATCGTGGCCACGTGCTCGAATTTTCCGTTTGCATCGATGGCGCCGAAGAGCAGCGGTCCGAAGTCGGCCTTGGTGAGGTTGTCTGCAAAGTTTGCAGTGACGCCGAGCTCGGGCATCGTCGCGCTGAGATCGAGCGAGATCCGTTTGGCCTCGTAATCGATCTCCGCGGCAACCGGGCCCAGAAGCACTGACGCGGGCGCCGAAGACGCGGTCAACACCTGGTGTCCGACGATGGCCGGACGGTTCGTGCCGATGATCGTCTGCAGCGGAGTGACCGCTGCATCGCTGTTCAGGCAGCGGCCGCCGGGGACGCTGGCCAGTTCCCCCTCCTTCCAGACCCCGACGACGCCGACGATGTGGCTGTAGCAGGGATTGGAGAAGAAGTTCGATGTGTCCTTGCCGCCGCTTTCGTACCAGGTCTGCCATGCCGCGTTGAGATCGCCGGCGAGATCGTTGTAGTTGAGCGGCTGCTGTGGCGTGCTGTTGAAAACGCCGTTGGAGAAGTAGGCGTTCACGTAACCGACGAAGCGGATCATGATGCCGAGCGCTCCCGGTTTGGCCGCCTCCTCCTGCAGTTTGGTTATGAGCGGCGACGTTCCGGGCGCGGCGGGCCAATTCACCTTGTGGTTGGGGATGGCGGTCTGGAACGTGACGCCGATTCCCGACGCCGGCGCGAGGAGCGCATCGCCCGCGGTGTACATCCGATTGGGGTTTAGCCAGCGCGAGTGCATCCGGACCTCGCGCGGCCCACTGAACGAGGCGTTGCCGCTGCCGATGGCGAGCTCTCCCCAATAGATCTGCGAGGACCATGGAGAGGCCGGGTTCGTGTCGACAAGCCGCGCTGGCCCATTGCCGCGGTCGCCGCTGATCGTCACCTGCCCGCCGATGATCGGGTCGCCGGCCACCGGCGTGCCGTCCCCGAAATCTCCGCCCGTCACCTGCGAGACGTAGTTGTTGTACTGAACGAACGAGACGCCGTGCGAGCCGAACATGTTCCACTCGCACGGAACGCGCGGCGTGCCGGGGTCGGGATCGCCGGAGTTGTTATCGGGTTGAAGCGTGATCGCCCACGGCCGGAAGGTCGTCTTGAAGTTCTCGCGGGTGATGTTGAATTGAGCGAGGTAGCCCCAATTCAGCGCCGCGTTCACCGGGTCGTACGTCGTGAAGGCCGCCCAATCGTTGTTGTTGAACGTGCAGGGGTCCCACTCCATGTACCCTTTGAAATAGATGCGGGGGAAGGACAGGACGCTCATCGTTTGCTCCTCATTGCGGCGCCGCGGCCGCGATCATCATCGATAAGCAGACGCTCAGCCGCCGGAGAACGTGAAACCTGTCCCCCTTGCCTGCCTCGCCGAGACCGCGAACAATGGCGCACCATGAGTGAAGATACCGACGAGACGCGGCCGCTCAAGCTTCGGATACTCCGGGCCGTGCCGGTTCTGCTCGTGCTCGGTCTGCTCGTTCACTCCCTCCTGCCGCGCCTCGACACGATTGAGAACTCTCTATTGACCCTGCGGACGCTGGCTCCATGGGCCATCGCCCTGAGCGTGGCCATGCAGATCCTGAGCTACGTGGCCAATGGCTCCCTGCTGCAGTCGGTCGTCAGGATGGCGGGCGGCCGGATGTCGTTCCGGCGTGCGGCCGCAATCGAGATCGGCGCGGGAACGGTGGCCCTGGTCGCGGCCGGGGTGCTGGGGTTCGGAGCGGCGATTTATCGCTGGGCGCGCGGAGGCGGAGTCCCGGCGGAGGCGGCGACGGTGGCGAGCTGGCTACCCTCCGTCTTCGATTCCGCGGCGCTGGTGCTCTTTGCGCTCATCAGCGGTATCGAGCTCATTCTCGTTCACCAGCTCTCCCGATTGACGGTCATCGCTCTGGTGATCGTCGTCTCCCTGCTCAGCCTCGTCATCGTGACGGCGATCGTCCTTCTGGCGCGCAATGACTGGATGAAGGCGGTCTCGAAGGTGGCCTCGCGGATCGTGAAGCGTTTCCGGCCGCGATGGGATGACTCAGGACTGAAAGCAAGCGTGGAGACTGCCTCGGCGATGTGGGAGAAGATGCGTCGCGGCGGCTGGGTGCTCCCGGCCTGCTGTTCGATGATGGTGATCATTTTCGACGTGCTCACCTTGCGATATGCCTTCCTGGCGACAGGTCACTCTCTCCACCTCAGTCTCCTGCTGGCGGGATACGGTGTGCCGCTCCTGCTCGGACGGGCCAGCTTTCTGCCTGGCGGAATCGCGGTGGTCGAGGTGGCCATGGCGGCGCTGTACGGCGGCCTCGGCGTTCCGGCGAGCGTTGCCGTCGTGGCCGTGCTCACCTATCGGCTCATCTCCTTCTGGCTGCCGTCGCTTCTGGGCATCCCGTTCGCGGTGGCCTTGCAGTCGTCATCCAAGTGATCTGCTATTGGCTGGTCGCGGCGCGCCGCCGAGCCACGGGAGGGGGCGGCGGAGCAGGCGTCTGCGGCCCGAAGACGCGGACGCTGTAACGATCGGCCACGACCACCTTGCCGTTCGCCGCGGCGATCTGCTGCGGCGCGACGACAGCCATGGAAGTCGTCTCGAGGAACGGCTGCGACAGTTTGGTGATGTCCATGCGCGTCATTGCGCTCGCGCTGCCGATCCACACGGAGTTGCCGGAGGCTGCGAGAGGACCGGACGGCGCAAACTGGATGATGCTCATATCGACCGGGTTGGCGGGGTCGGCCAATGTGAAGACGTGGAAGCCGTCGATGCCGCGGATGATCAGCGTGTCCGGATGATCGCTCGTTGCCGGCGCGAAGGCCATGCCGGCGACCGCCATCTGATTGACCCGGAGGTTGACGGCCGTATTCGGACTCGGGAAGCCGAAGACCCCAAAACCGGAGGAGCCAAGACTGACGTATGCGTACGGACCGCCGTTGGCGACAAGATCGAAGGGATGCACCTTGATCCCGGCGACGATGATCGGCTGCGGAGTGTCGACGAAATCGACGAGGTGGAAGCCGGTAAACGAATTCCCCTCGACGATTCCGGTGTCGACGAAGCCGGCGGTGCTGGGAGTATGGCCGAGGGATTGGAACGTCTTGACGAGCCGCGGGTGGTAAGGATTGGAAACGTCAATGAGCTGGACGTCGCCCGTGCCATAGAGCACGGCCTGCGTGCCGAGGCTCTTGACGTGCGGCTGAATGCCATCGATCTGCAACGAGGCGATCTCGCGCGGCGCCTGCGTGGTCGAGATGTCGAGCACGCGGAAATACGGCGGGTCGCTGACGTAGGCGAGCGTTCCATCCGTGGCCACTCCTGCCACGGGGCCGGTAAGGTTGCCGGTGACCTCGGCGCTCAGGTGCGGCGCGGCGAGGTTCCCGATGTCGAAGACGCGTAGCGGATTGCCGCTGTCCGCTACATCGCCATAGCTGGTGATGTTCGGGCCGGAGACGAAGAGGCGATCGCCGCTGCCGGCCATGACTTGAGCAGGCTCTGTCAGTGTGGCCACTTCATGTGGCGAGGTGATGGACGAGGCATCGATGAGATGAATCGTTTTCGGCGGCTCCTCGGCGAAGACGCTCGTGCCGGCCACGGCGATGTTCTGCAAATTGAGGATTCCGGACAGCGTGCGCCCGGTCACGGCCGGCGCCGTGGGATCGCTGATGTCGATGAGAGCGACGCCGTCCCCGCCCGACGCCGAGTAGAGGATGTTTCCGCTGATGACAAAGCCGCGCGACGCCTCGGGGATGAAGACGATGTCGCGGGCGGTGTTGCCGTCGATCACGCGGATCCCCGGGTCGGTGAGGGCCACGAAAAGGTTATCGCCCTTCCAGGCCATCGTCCGGACGGGGTTGTTGATCGGATATTCGCCGGTGCTCGTAAGCGACCCGTCGCCGGCTAGGCCCCAGATCATGATGGCGTTTGCGCTACCGAAGGCCAGGAGACGGCCGTTCCATGCGATCGTGGTCACACCCGGCATCGACACGTGCATTGTCTGATTGACAGTGCCGTCGGCGTGGACGGTGTAACGCTCGATGGCAGTTCGCGTGGCGATGAATAAATCGTCGCCGGCGATCGAGCCGTCTGTGCTCTCGCCGTCGGTCTCGATCATCGAGAGACGGCGAACGGTCCCGGGGACGCTGACGTCGTAGACGGAGAATCCCGCACCGTCCACCGAGATGACGAGGTCACCGTCGATGAGGAATCGCTCGCTGATGCCGCGCAGGCCCCACACCCCGGACTGGGAGAACGCGGCGATGGGTACGAGAAGGAGAAGAATGGAGAGCCGGATCGCTCGAGTCATTGCGAACGCCTGTGCAAAGCGTATGCGCATCGTATCGCGGTCGCGCGGTCGCGGGGTCTCGCAGTTGTGCGGTCTCGCGGGCGTTCGTAGGTTTACAGGTTGCGAGAGTCACACGTGTTTTGTCCGCACTACCGCGCTACCCCGAGACCGCGCTACCGCCTACGTGGCTCTCTTGTACGCCGTAGCGTAACGCCTGGCGTCGGCGGGATTCTCGCTCACCTTTCGCACGGCAGCGGCGAAGGACTGGGCGTTGAGGCCATGATCGGCGAGGATCCGGTCTGCCTCGTTGGGTGTTTTCTTGATCTGCGCGCCGAGGGTTCCGAGATCCTCGGGCGAGAGAGAGGACGCCGACGCGACGGACGTCGCATCGGTGTTGCCGGACGCCCCGGTGGTCGATGAAGAGTTGCTTTTGCAGCCCGCCGTGAGGACGAGCGCTACGAAGGCCGTAGGTATGAGTAGTCGTTTCATTGGTCGTTCCCCTTTCCTTTGTCTTTCTTCTTCTGCTGACCGGGAGGTGCGGCTGGTGGCCCGGGTGCAACCGGGGCAGGCGCCGCGACCACGGTGGGCTGTCCTCCGCCGTGGCCGTGATCTCCCTTGGGTGGTCCCGGGGGCGCTACGGACACCGGCGCGGGCGCCGGGGCAAACGTGGCAGCGTCGTGGCCGCGTCCATGCTCGTGCGGCGGGCCGGCGACAACTGGTGGTGCCGCGAAGGTTGGCGGAGCGGAGACCACATGCTCTCCCCCGCGCTCATGCTTGGGAGGAGACGGCGATGGTGGCGCGGACGAGATCATCGGTGTCGGTACCCTCCCGTGTTCGCCCCTGCCATTTCCCCGAGGTATGTTCGTGATGGCCGGGTTGGAGAAAACTGGCTGCTGCGCAATGGCATCGTGACGACCGTGATTCTCGATCCTTCCGGGAGCGGCGACCGAACCCGCAAACGGGGAGGGAGCGGCGGCGATGGGCGACTCACGCTGGAACCTGTTCCCCCGCGTCAGCTCCCGGCGCGCTTCCGCGGGATTCGCTACCACCGCGGCGCCGCCGGGCGACGTGAGCAGGCGTTGCACCTGAGGTGTCACGACCCCTGAAGAAGCAGGCTGATTGAAGGCCGTGCGTCCCGTCGTGAAGTTTGCGGCGACGCGCGTCGAAACGGCCGGTGGAAAGTACGTCGGATTGGCAGGATCAACCCAGCTCCGCGCCACCTGCGGAACGTAATACGTCTGCCCGCCATATGCGGGCGGCCCAGGATCGATCTGAGTAGCGATGTCGTATGCCCGGAGTTGCTGATCGGCAGCCTGGACGAGCTGATAGCCGCTGAATCCGCCAACGCGGCTGGTATGCACGAACTCGATGAAGTCGGGTTGGCCGTAATAGCCTCCGCCTACGACGAGAGCGGCCGGCGCATAGCGCATCAACTCGACGAACTGCACGGGCGGGACGTCGCCCAGGTTCAGCTCGACGACAAGGCCACTCACCCGGTCGTAGGGAACGCCGAGATCGCAGGCATCGGCGACCGCGACCGGCATCTCCACAAGCGACAGGGGATCTTCGATGAAGCGGTCGCAGTGGTCTCGGATGACGACCGGAACGTAGTCGGGCTCATACGCGTACGCGTACTCGTCGCTGGCGTAGCGGTGCGGCCGATATCGAGCCAGGGGAACATCGGTGTCGTAGGTCCGCAGTTGCGTTTCCATCGCCGTGACGAGGCCTTGGCCCACCAATCCGCGATCGACTTGTCCGTGGACCCATTCCACGAAATCGGGGCGGTTATCCGTGCGCAGGACCAGCGCGACCGGAACGTAGCGGAACACGTCGATAAAGTCCGCGGGCGAGACGTTGGCCTGGTCCATGTACGCAACCAGTTGTCCGACGCGGTCCGTTTGTACCCCTCGGACGTCGCACACCGCGGAAACGGCCAGCGGCATCGCCACGTACGAAAGGATGTCGCCGCGGTCATCAGTATTGAGTGCTTTGGCTTGCAGCGGCACGATCGCCGCGGCAATCAACAGGAATGCGATCCTTTTCATCGGTTTCCTCCGCGGCCTGTCCCTGCCGGGAGCCGCCGCGTCAGACTTCATTGCAACTGATAGACCCGAAATGGGATCGATGCCGGGCTCAGGTATGAGAATGGTGACGGGGCACATTGGCTCTGAATCCGCATGCAGTCACGGGATGCCCGTGTTCCCGAAGGTCCTGGTGGTGGAGGATGATGAAGCGATCCGTGCGTTGCTGGTGGCGGCGCTGCGTCGCGAGCCGTTCGAAGTTCACTCTGCCTGCGATGGTGCCGAGGCGCTCAAACTCACGCGGATATCGGAGTACGCCGTCATCCTTCTCGACCTGATGATGCCGGCATTGAGCGGCGTCGGATTCCTGGAGGCTTTCCATGAGGCGGTACCGCAGTCGCGCACGGTCATCTTCGTCATGACGGCGTTTGACGACGTAATGGTCCGCAACATCGCGCCGAACCTCGTCCATGGCATCCTCAAGAAGCCGTTCGACATCCCACAGCTCGTGGCCATGGTTCGCGAGGTGGCGCAAGTCCGCGTGGACGCGGTGGCCTTGAACAGCGGCGACACGGTTATCACTGAGCCCGGTGATGAAGCCCAGCCCGTCGAGCCACCGAACTAGGCGCCGGCGCGGTAGAAAGGTGCTGACGAAGATGGTGGCCCCGCCTTGGGTAACCAACGCTGCCGGCCGTGCCGGCCACTATTCGTAGCGTAGCGCGTCGATCGGATCGAGCTTGGCGGCTTTGCGGGCCGGATAGTAGCCGAAGAAGATGCCGACGAAGGCGGCCACTCCGAACGAGAGCGCGACCGAGGTCGGCGTTACGACGATCGGCCATTGCAGGAAGTACTTCACGGCCAGCGAGGCGCCGATGCCGGCGGCGATTCCGAGTGCTCCCCCGACGATGGCCAGCGTCACGGCCTCGAAAAGGAACTGCAGCAGCACGTGCCGTCCCTTGGCGCCGATGGCCATGCGGATGCCGATCTCACGCGTCCGCTCCGTGACCGACACGAGCATGATGTTCATGATGCCGATGCCGCCGACGAGGAGCGAGATCCCGGCGATGCAGAGGAGGAGCATGCGCAGGATTCCGGTCTGTTGCGTCTGGGCCTGGGCGATCTCTTCCTGCGAGCGCATCTGAAAATCGGGATCGCCCTTGGGAGGAATGCGGTGGCGCTGCCGGAGGACGCCGTCGATCTCGTTCATCGCTTCCTGCACCTGATCGGCCGAGACCGCGGAGATCTGCAGCATATCGATCTTGGTCTTGCCGGAGAGCCGCTTCATGACTGTCGTATAGGGGGCGATGACCGTATCGTCCTGGTCCTGGCCCATCATGTTGCCGCCCTTTTTCTCGAGAACGCCGTCGACTTTGAAGGGGACGTTCTTGATGCGGACGATCTGGCCGACGGCCTGGCCGTCCGGGAAGAGGTTGTCGGCCACGGTGGTGCCCAGGACGCACACTTTGGACGCGCTCTTCACATCCTGATCGGTGAAGAAGGTCCCATCCGATACGTTCCAGGAGCGGATGAGCGGGTAGTCGACGCTCACGCCTTGAATGGACGTTCCCCAGTTCAGCTCCCCTGCCACGATCTGGGCGGTGGCGCGAACGGTGGGGGCGACGTAGGCGACAGCCGGACATTCCGCCTTGATGGCGTCGGCGTCATCGGCGGTGAGCGTGGAGTTGCCTGTGAACATGCGCGCGCCGCTCGATGTGGCGGCGCCGGGAAAGAGCATGATGTAGTTCGTGCCGAGGGAGTTGATCGTGGCCTCCACCGACTTGGTGGCTCCGTTGCCGATGGCCACGACGGCGATCACGCACCCGACGCCGATGATGATGCCGAGGGCGGTGAGAAACGAGCGCATCTTGTTGCGGGCGATGGCCCGGAGGCCGACGAACGTGATGTTGCTGATGCGCAGGAGAGAGCTTTTCATGGGGTTGCCTCCGCGGCGACGGGTGGGACGGGTGGTGCGATGCCGCGAGTGTCGACGCGGCGCTGCTGGACCTTTTCGTCGTGCTGAATCAGGCCGTCGCGCACGGTGACGACGCGCCTGGCGTGCTGGGCGATGTCCGGCTCGTGCGTGATGAGCACGACCGTCTTGCCGCCCTCGTTCAGTGATTGAAAGATGCCCATGATCTCCTCGGAGGTGCGCGAGTCGAGATTACCGGTCGGCTCGTCTGCAAGGAGCATGGCCGGCTCGGTCACCAGGGCGCGGGCGATGGCCACGCGCTGCTGTTGACCACCGGAGAGTTGTGAGGAATGGCTGTGCTCACGCCCCTGCAGGCCGACGCGCCGCAGCGCTTCCATCGCCGCCTTACGGCGCTTCTGACGCGACCAGCCCAGATCGCCGTAGATGAGTGGGAGCTCGACGTTCTCGGCCGCGGAGGTGCGAGACAACAGATTGAAACTCTGGAAGACGAAGCCGATCTTGGCGTTGCGGATGACGGCGCGTTCGTCGCGGTTTAGCTTGGAGACGTCTACGCCGTCGAGCAGATAGGTCCCTGCGGTGGGCCGGTCGAGACAGCCGAGGATGTTCATCAGCGTCGACTTGCCCGAGCCGGACGGGCCCATGACGGCCAGGAACTCGCCCTCATCGACGAGGAGGTCGACGCCCGCCAACGCGCGGACTTCGACCTCGCCCATCGTGTAGATCTTGGTGAGGCCGTGGATCTCGATGACCTTTTTCGGCACTACCGCCCACCTCTGCCACCGGCTCCGCCCGGACGTGCCATCGGGTTGTTGCTGCCTGGGGGAGGATTCGTATCGACCTTGGATGTGGCCAGACCGACGATCACGCTGTCGCCAACTTTCAGATCGCCCGAGACGACCTGGGTGTAGTGACCGTCCGTAATGCCGGTACGGATCTCGACGGCTTTGAGTTTGTTGTCGGCGCCGAGAATGTAGACAGTCTGTGCACGATGGTGTGCGGCAGGCGCAGCTCCGAGTGCGCCGGCGGCGCCGCCGACTCCCCGGGTGCGGTTGCCCATGCGGGCAGCTCGTTGTTCGGGGCTGGGTCCGCCTGACGCTGTGGAGGTCTGCGCGTTGCCTCGAGACGCGGTTGCGGTCGATGCTGTGCCGGTTGTCGATGTGGCACCGGGCGCCGCTGGAGCGCCAGCCACGGCGATGTCCGGCTTGAATCGAAGCGCCGCATTTGCGACGCGAAGCACATCCTGAACGGAGGCGACGTCGATCGTGACGTTGGCCGTCATCTTCGGGCTCAGTCTTTCGTTTGGATTGGGTACCTCGATAATGACCGGGTAGGTGACGACGTTCGATGTGACGGTGGCGTTGAGCCGGATCTGTGAGATACGGCCACGGAACTCCTGGTCGGGATAGGAGTCGACGGTGAAGCGGGCCGTCTGTCCGATGGCGACGCGGCCGATGTCGGACTGGTCGACGTCGGCCTGCACCTGCATCTTCGTCAAATCCTGGGCGATGGCGAAGAGGGTGGGTGCCTGAAACGACGCCGCGACCGTCTGGCCGACGTCGTACTCACGGTCGACGACGATGCCGTCGATCGGCGAGATGATCTTCGTGTACTTCAGGTTCGTCACCGACTGGTCGAGAGCCGCCTTGGACTGCGCGACCACCGCGATCGCTCCGTCGTACGCGGCCTTGGCGGCGTCGAGATCTGCTTGCGGCGAGAGGCCGGCCTTGGCCAGACGGGACATCCGGTCGTAGCTGATCTTGGCGTTGGCGGCGTCGACCTTCGACTTGGTCAGATCGGCCTGACGCTGATCCACCGTCTGCTGAAACGGCGTGGGATCGAGCTCGGCGAGGAGCTGCCCTTTCTTGACGCGGCTGTTGAAGTCGACGTACAGGCGCGCGATAACGCCTGACACCTGGCTTCCAATCTGGACGGTGGTGACGGCGGACAGGGTGCCGGTGGCGGTCACCGTCATGGTGACGACGCCGCGATCGGCTTTCTCGGTCCGGTATTGCTCGTTCTTGTTTCCGCTGCCTTTGCACGCTGCCAAGGCAGCAATCGTCAGTATCACTGCAAAACGTCTCACGCTTAGGACTCCCTCCGGGCACCCATACGCCCCGATTCATCGGGCGTTGAATTGGCGGGCGCAGTGTAATGCAGCGCTCCGGCTGATGCACATCGCTTTGCCGGGCGCTACCGATTCGTGACGGAGCGATTTTCAGGGTGAGGGAGGCGCTCCTCGACGCCCCGGCTCCCCGCTGACCTCTGCTATGCTGCCGCCCCCATGGCGCTTTTTTCAACGAAAGATACGACTCCTCAAGCCCGCGGCGCGGAGCCGCAGACCACGCACAACGGTACATTCTTCGGACCGAATGTGACCATCGACGGGACGGTCACCGGCTCGGAACCGGTCCTGATCGAGGGGACCGTTCACGGCAAGATCAACCTCAGCGGCGAGCTTCGCATCGGTCCGAAGGCGCGCATCGAGGCGAGCGTACACGCGAAAAACGTGACGGTCGAAGGAAAGCTGACCGGCGACGTCTCCGCTGATGACCGGGTCGAGCTGGTGGCCAGCGCCACCGTCGACGGAAACATCAAAGCACCGAAGATCGTCGTCGCCGAAGGCGCCCGTTTCCGCGGATCGGTGGATATGGGCTCGGCGAAACCGGCCGCTCAGGGCGAGACGGCGGCCGTAAGGAAATAGTTGCTAGGTCTCGCGGTCTCGGGGTTTGGACTCGCACAGCTTCTTTTGACTCCGCAACCGCGAGACCACGCAACCGCGAGACCGAGCAACTCAGTAACCCAGTGACTCAGTAACCCAGTAACTCATCACCGGAGGAACCATGTCCAACCACGGTCTGCGCGAGACGCGCGACTACAAGAACTACATCGACGGCCAATGGGTTGCGTCATCGAGCGGCCAGTCATTCGAGAACCGGAACCCGGCCGACGGCGATGACCTCATCGGAACGTTTCAGGAGTCGAACGCCGCCGATCTGAACACTGCGGTCGACGCCGCGGACCGCGCCTTTCATCCGTGGCGGCTCACGCCCGCGCCGCTCCGTGCCGACTATCTCTATACCGCCGGCAACATCCTCAAACGCGACAAGGAAGCGATCGCCCGGGAGATGACGCGCGAGATGGGGAAGGTGCTGGCGGAGACGCGCGGCGACGTGCAGGAAGCGATCGACATGGCCTTCCTGATGGCCGGCGAAGGCCGCCGCCTTCACGGTGTGACCACCCCCTCGGAGCTGCCGAACAAGTTCAACATGGCGGTACGCATGCCCCTCGGGGTGGCGGGGTTGATCACGCCGTGGAACTTTCCGATCGCCATCCCGGCCTGGAAGTCGATGGCGGCGCTGATCTGCGGCAACACGGTCGTGATCAAGCCGGCCTCGCAAACACCGCTGTCCGTAGTCATGCTCGCCGAGGCCTTCGAAGAGGCCGGGCTGCCCAAGGGAGTGTTCAACGTCGTCACCGGCGGCGGAAAAGCGGTCGGCGAACCGATGTTGACGCATCCCAAGGTGTCCGTGATCTCGTTCACGGGGTCGACCGACGTCGGGCGCGAGATTTCCGTCGCCTGTGCGCCGCAGTTCAAACATGTCCACCTGGAGATGGGCGGCAAGAACGTCATCCTGGTGATGGATGACGCGGATGTCGACCTGGCCGTCGACGGCGCGCTGTGGGGCGCCTTCGGCACGGCCGGACAGCGCTGCACGGCGGCCTCGCGCATCGTCGCCCATCGCAAGGTCTACGACGAATTCGTCGAGAAACTCTCGGCGCGCGCGCGCGCGCTGCGCGTCGGCAACGGTCTCGATCCGCAGGTCGACATGGGGCCGAATATCTCGGCGTCCCAGATCGCCACCATCGCCAAATACGTGAAGATCGGCAAGGACGAAGGAGCCACGGTCACGGCCGGTGGCGCGACGCTTACCGATGGCGGCTACGGCAAGGGTCACTTTCACCAGCCGACCGTCTTCGCCAACGTCACCCCGGGCATGCGCATCGCTCAGGAGGAGATCTTCGGACCGGTCACGGCGGTGATGCGCTGCGACTCCCTGGAAGAGGCGGTCAGCATCGGCAACGGTGTGAAGTACGGGCTGTCGTCGTCGATCTACACCCGCGACATCAACAAGGCCTTTGTGGCCATGCGCGACATGTACACGGGGATCTTCTACGTCAACGCGCCGACCATCGGCGCCGAAGTCCATCTGCCGTTCGGCGGCACCAAACAGACCGGCAACGGCCATCGCGAGGCGGGCATCGCCGGCATCGACGTCTTCAGCGAATGGAAGTCGATCTATGTCGACTATTCCGGCGCGCTGCAGAGGGCGCAGATCGACACATAGAAAGCGTAGGGCAGGCGTCCCGCCTGCTCCCGACGGGCGTCCTCGCCCGGCGGGTTTACTTGTGCAAGATGCAGGATGTTGACCGAAAACCACCGCCGGGCGAGGACGCCCGTCGGGAGCAGGGTGTGCCGAGCATGTTCGATAGCTAGGAGGTGAAAGTCCTTTGCCCAGGTTGATGGAACCGAAGGGCTAGCAAAGCGCAAGGGCGGCTGCCGCGAGGAGCCGTCTGAAAGAAGCGTGGAGCAAAGGCATGAGCCGATGAAC
>DATHRD010000045.1:0-51376 GCA_035482045.1 Thermoanaerobaculia bacterium | reverse complement strand
CGAATGCTTTCTTCGACTCTCTAGGCCTTCAGAAGCTCTACAGCTGACGTGTTCAACCAGCCGAACCGCCGTGTGCGGATCCGCACGCACGGTGGTGTGGGAGGGGCGGAGCCGTGAGGCTCCCCCCTATCCCGAATCGAGGACGTCTGCGCTCCTCTATCGACAATATTCGGGGCGGCGAATCGTCTACATAGATAGATGAACGCGCTTACGATCGTCGGGATGGCGGAGGAGCAGGACCGGCGGATTTCCAGCACGGTTGACCGGGAGGAGTCCCGGCTCCGTAAGTTCATCGCGCGATACGTGCCGGACGCCAGCGACGCGGAAGACCTTCTGCAGGAGGTCTTTTTCGAGCTGGTGGAAGCGGTGCGGATGATGAAACCGATCGAGCAGGCGGGTGCGTGGTTGTTCCGCGTGGCCCGCAATCGCATCATCGATCGCTTTCGCAAGCAGAAGCCGGAGCGGCAGCGCGACGTCTCGATCGACGACGAAGCGTTGGCGCTGCACGAGCTCCTGCCGTCCGCCGAGGCAGGGCCGGAGGCGGAGTTTGCACGCGGCGTTCTGCTGGACGAGCTCGATGCGGCGCTGGACGAGCTCCCCGAGGACCAGCGCGAAGTGTTCGTGGCGCACGAGCTGGAGGGGCGCAGCTTCAAAGAGATCGCCGCGGAGACGGGCGTGAGCGTGAACACGCTGCTGTCGCGCAAGCACTACGCGGTTGTCCACCTGCGCCGGCGGCTGCGCGAGATTTATGACGAATTCAATGACTGATGAAAGGGAGAAACGACAGATGAGACGGAATCGGGTGGTTCGTGTACTGATGTTCGCGCCGGTGGCGATCGTAGCCCTCGCGGTGTTCGGCTTCGTGGTGATGAGTCTGTGGAACTGGTTGATGCCTTTGCTGTTCGGCCTCCGGGCCATCACGTACTGGCAGGCGTTCGGGGTGCTGATCCTCAGCCGCATCCTGTTTGGCGGCCTGGGCGGGCGCCCGGGACACAGAGCACGCCAGCGGATCTGGGAGCGCATGACGCCCGAGCAGCGTGAGAAGTTCCGCGACGGGATGCGGCACCGGTGCGGGGAGTTTGGGGAGAAGGCGACGGAGGGGTGAGGTGGGGGGGTGGGGAGTGGGGAGTGGGGAGTGGGAGTGCTGACACGTACTCATGCTCGCGTGAATCCGTGCACTCTCTGGGGTCACTCCATATCGTGCCGCCATAAGCACTCTGGCCGTTTGGACGTTCAGGATGCGAATTTGGATTTGACGTTTACAGATTGCTGGCAAAGCCAGCGCGAAGCACGCCGGAGGCGTTCTGTAGATTAGCCGGTGGCGAGCGCCGAAGGACGCGCCGCCACCGGTTAGGGATCGCCGCCAGCACCGACCCCGGAGGGGTCGCGGACCGCGCAAACGTCACCAGACGAAACTCTTGTCGTACTCGATGCATGTTTTTCAAGAAATCGAGATACTCCTCTTGAGTTGACGGCTTGTGTGGACCCTCCGGTACCCCTGCCGGGGTACGACATTCATGTGGATCGGTAACCGGTGGCGGCGCGCCTGGCGGCGCTTGCCACCGGCTAATCTACCGCACGCCTCCGGCGTGGTTACGCCGCCATCTCAGATAGTTGATCGGAGAGGCGTCCGAGACGACCGTCATTGAGGACGGGCGAGATCAAGATCTCGCCGGTCGTGTTCGAGATCCTTCTCCGCATAGTGAAGGTACGCCCGGCGCTGTTTGAGAAAGGCTTCCGTTTCCCATAACGAGAAATCGAGCAGTTGCCCAACCTGGTCTCGAGTCAATGTGCCGTCGCGATAGCCCTCCAGGGCCACGGCCTCGAGCGCGCCACGTGAGACATCGCGCCAAGCCCTTTCGAGTTGCTTCGCGATTTCCTCGGGTAATTCGACAGCGATCCTCGTCACCCTTTGATTTTATCCTATGTCAGCGCGTTCACTGCGATCCCGTGGACGCGTCCGCGGGCGTGCCCTTCACGTGAGCGTGCACAGACAGCCGCTTCAGGATGGCCATCGCCAGCCGCCGAGACACCTTGAGCTTCTGATCGAGGGGGGCGGAACCTCCTACGCTGATGCGCACGATCGTTCCATGCCTCAGGACGTGGAGCGCGCTGGCCATGGGCGTGCCTGACCATACCGCGTCGTCGCCCAGTCCCGACACGCGCGTGGCATTGCCGTGATGGTCGTCATCGTCGCGATCGTTCTTCGCGGTTGGCCGATCGCCATCGCCATCGTCGTTCTTATCCATCACCGAGGTCGCGTCGTGCGCTTTCCAGTAATCGAGAATTGATGATCGGTCGGTAGTCGTGCTGGGGCGCACGAGCGTGACGCTCACGGACTTTTCGAAGGACGGCAGCCGGTAAAAGCATTGCGAGACCGAGAGTGAGCCCTGGGTCTTCGCTGACAGTTTTGCTTCCGAGAACTCCTGGCCCTGCGCCGCGGCGAGGTCGGTCTTCGTCAGTACGTCGCAGGCGGTCAGCGGCGCCGTCGCGAATGCAGGGGCGGCAAAGGCGAGCAGGGCGGCAGCAAGGAAGAGTTGTTTTCTCATGGGTCGTGCTCACGGAGAATGCGGGCTCTCACGTCCTCAAACGTGAGAGCCCGCGGTTGGTACGTGCCCTACCTCACCGTCACCGTCGCCGTACCGGCCGGCGATGCGCAGCCTTGTGTCGTGATCTCGGTGACCGAAAGGCCTGTCTGGCCTTTCGTCCCCGCATTGAAGGTGATCTTGCTCGTGCCGGCGCCGGCGGTGATCGTGCCGTTGGTAATCGCCCATGAGTAGCGGCTGCCTGCATGAGAGACAACGGATGCGGTCAAGCCGCTCTGGAGTTGCTTCGCCGTTGCAGGCGCGGTGATCGTCGGCTTGGCCGGGTTGGCGCCTACCGAGACCTGCGCCTGCGCCACGTTCTTGCTCGTCGCACCTCGGGAGCACGTTGCGGTTAGAGAAGCCACGTAGTTTCCGCTGCTCGTGTAGGTGTGCGTCGCCGTCGGCCCGGACTGACTGACCGGAGCCGATCCGTCGCCGAAGTTGAACGTGTAAGAGGTGATTGGATCGCCCGCCGCATCGAACGACTGCGAGCCGTCGAAGTTGACGGTCAGCGGCTGGCAGCCGACGTTCGGCTGGGCCTGGATGACCGCGAACACCGGTCCGTCGGGACGGCAGAAGCCGTTGCCACGAAGCGTGTAGGCGCCCGCGTTCGTGCTATCGACCGTCTCCAGCAGGCCGCCTCCGATTCCAGCGGGCTGCGCGCCGAGGAGCAGT
This sequence comes from Thermoanaerobaculia bacterium, assembly GCA_035482045.1. GTDB lineage: Bacteria > Acidobacteriota > Thermoanaerobaculia > Gp7-AA8 > Gp7-AA8 > JADGNZ01. Next base: position 48,116 of record DATHRD010000045.1, on the reverse strand, counting down.
GTGGTTTTCGCGGACATGCCGCTCAACTGGCTGCCGGTTCCCAGGTTGACCGTGAAGGGAAGATCGCTGGAGCCGATGGCCGGTGCAAACTGAATCGGCTTCGAGGTGTCGAGAATGATGATGATCGAGTTCGTATTGAAGTTGAACGTGCCGGTCACTCCGGTCGAGCCTTCGCCCGCTTCCGTCGACCCGCTCAGGTAGCCGTACCCGAACTTTCCGTTCGGTGCCGTGGCGTCATTCGTGTCGGCCTCCACGAACATGGTGTGGAGAACGCCGTTGGTATCCTGGACGTTGAAGTGCACCTCCCACTCCGAGTTTGGCTGCAGTTGCGGAAGCTGCGAGAGGTTGGAGACCTGAATCGTGAAGACGACGGACGACGTGCTCACCGGCGACGGATACGGTTCGGCCACATCGACTTCCGTGATGTCGAGAGCGGCGTTTGCCGGCGCCTCGGCCTGGTTTCCGGTAGGGCTGGTGCCGACGGTGACACCAGGCAGAGTGCAGGGACTCTGGGTCGAAGCGACCGTAGCGGCCGACGCGATCTCGGCGCAGTGCTCAGAGGTTCCGGCGCTATTGGTCGCCGTGACGTAATAGTAGTAGCTCGTTTTTGGCGTAACCGCCGTGTCGGCAAAGGTCGTTCGGGACGCATCGACGGCGGCGTAGAGTACTTCATTGCCCGAGGACGTGCCGCGATAGATGTTGTACTTCGTGATCGCCGCGCCCCCGTTGTCCGGCGACTCCCAACTCAGAGTGATGTGGCCGGTGACCGGATCGGCATTGGCTGCATCGAGTTTCGGAATGGCCGGCGGACCGACGAGCGGTGGGTCGTACGCCGCGAACATACGCAGTCCGCCGGACTGCCGTGCGATGACGGCCTTCGAGGCCTCCGATTCGGCGTACGGAGGTCCGTGAAGCGTGGCTGTGGCCGCGGTGCAGTTCGCCGAGGCGAGACAGCCTTTGGCGAATGCCACTTCCAGCCGGCCCTGGCTATCGATCCTCATGTCGTTGAAGTCGAGGAGATTGCGGCAGGGATTGCTGCCTCCCGAAGTCCAGATGCAGCCGAGTTGCACAGGATCGTTCGGAGTCACATCGAGAGTCGTCCAGGTCTTGCCGGTGTCGAAGGAACTGGCGATGTAGAGGTGCCACACGCCCGGGAAACTGGCGCTCTGGGAATTGCCGGCGACCGTGGTGCCGACGAAGCCGACCGCGGCGCGGCCTGCGTCACCTGCCGTGGAGATCACGAAGTCGGCATTCTGGATGTTGAAGGTCGCGCCGACGTCAAACGGTGTGCTCCATGTGGCACCGTGATCGGCGGAGACAGAGACGTAGGGGTGGTTCGTTTTTCCATCGAGCCAGATCAGGTAGACGTTGTTCGCCGCGTCGATGGCGACGGAAGGATCGAGGTTCTGCGAGTCGGTCGAGTTTGGAACCGCGGAGAAGTTCCAGGTCACGCCATTGTCCTGGGTGAAGGCCACGCCCGGACCGGCGGAACAGGATCCCGAGGGGACGTAGGCGGTGCCATCCGGTCCGACCTTCACGTGACCGTGGATGCTGCCGTTCGCGGCACACGCGGGGGTCTGATAGATCGGCACGCCCGGTCCGAAGGTCAGGCCGCCGTCGAGGCTGACCGAGCACTGCGCCTCGGGTGCGATGTCCTGGCTACAGTAGTAGATCGCGTTCGAATACACGGCACCCGCGTTCGCCGGCGAGGACGCATACGCGCCGCCGCCGAGGGTCTCGTGATCCGGCCCGCCCGGGATGCCTCCGCCTTGTGCCGGAGTCCAGGAGGCGCCATCGTTATCCGAATAGGCCATGAAGCTGTTGCCTTCGCCGCCGATGAGGTCGAGGGAGAAGACACGGCCGGTCGTTGCATCGACAAATCCGATCGGATCGGAAAGGACGAACTGTTGGACCAGCGGAGTCGAGACATCGTCCCATTGATGCCCGGCGGGGGATGAGCAGTCGTCGAAGCTGACGCGCAATGTGTTGGGACCCGACTGGAAGAAGCTGACGCCTCCCTGATTCACGGTACCGTGTTTGAGCGTCGGGTCTTTGGCTGCCCAGTCGATTCCGATGGAGGGCTCGCCTGCGTTTTCACCCAGGCCGGCCGGCGACATATAGGTCTGGAAGCGCGCCGCACCGGGGTTGGGTGGCGGAGGGGTGAACGTTGGCTTGGGAACCAGTTGGACCGTAGCCGTATAGCTGAATCCCTCGGGATTGAACGGGACCACCTGGACCGTGTACTGCGTTCCATCGGGCGGAATGGGGAGCGTCGTCATGCGCGGCGATGCATTCCCGGAGAAGGCAGAGGCGATGACGTTGCCCGCGGAATCGTAGACATAGAGGTCGAATTCCGACTGATCGGTCGGATTGTTCGCATCCGGCCAGGTCACAGTGAACTGGATATTGTTCGTGGCGGCCAGCGTGGAAGCAGCGGTCATCAGCGTAAAGAAGTCGCATTGATTGGTGCTGAGCGGAGCTCCCGGCAGGGCCGGTGTGCTCGTGCAGGTCGGTGTGCTGGGGACGGAGACCGCGAGGTTCAGAATGCTGGTCTGCGCCGAGGGGTTGGGGACGATAAATGGGCCATCGGAGAACGTCACTTTCGGACTGGCAACCGAAAGGGTTCCGCTGCCGACGCTCGTCCCATATGGGGGCGATCCAAGCGACTGACCGGCTGCGATCGCCGGCAGGAACAATAACGATGCAATGATCAACGACGGCTGCAGTAGTTTCTGCCACGACCTCATAGCCTTCTCCTTTGTCAGCGAAACGACCCCAATGTGGTAGTGATACTGCCTTTTCATGGCAGTGTCGTAGCCAAAGAGCAAAGGTAATGCCAGCGTTGCTGTCGATATCCGGTAGTGATACAACCCAAATGTCGGTGCACCACCTTGACTAAGTGGATGCTCTCACCCTACGATGTGGGTGTGACTAGCCTGGATCACGATAGTACCCAGACATCGCGGCAGAGGCTGATGGCTGCCGCCAAGATGCTGTTCGCGCAGCAAGGTTTCGAGCGGACTTCCACCGCCTCGATCGTCCGCGAGGCGGGGACTTCCGAGTCGCAACTGGTGCGCTATTACCACACCAAGACGGGCTTGCTGGAGGCCATTTTCAATGCCTGGTGGCAGACGCTCACGCCTGAGATTCAGCAGGTGGTCATGGGGGCGAAGGACGCGCGCGACGCTCTGGCCGGCGTGCTGGAGCACGTCACGGATGCCTTCGGCCGTGATCCCGACCTGGCGTTCCTTCTTCTATTGGAAGGACGACGGGTGCGAGGCGAGTCCTCCGAGATCGTCCTGTCGCAGGGGTTCATCGAATTTGCGAACCTGATCCGTCTCCTGGTTCAGAGGGGCAAGAAGGACGGCACCTTCCGTGCTGAGCTGAGCGACGAGGCGATTGCCTCAGCCATCCTGGGTGCCACCGAAGGGATGATCCGCGACCGGCTCATGGCGCAACGGTCAGGCAACGAGGATCCGTTTTCCAACGTCGAGATCCGGGCCATCTTCCTGGCATTTCTTGCGGGTCTGCGACAGCCTGGCGATGCGGCTTCCACAACATGATTGGCGTTGTGGTGGATTCCTCGTTTTCGACCGACCGCACTCAATCGACAATGCGACGACAAAGGCGCTCGATGTCGCTCCACGAGTAGACTGGAATGGCGCGGCGCGCGTGGCTCTCCTTGCCGCCGTACACAAGTGCGGCCGCGACCGTGGACTCCGGCGATGATCCATCCGTCAGATCCCGCATCGTCGAAAGTGGCTCGAAGAACGAAGGATGCGTCGTCGCACCTGATTTGCACTCGACGAGATGAAGAGTGCCGGCTTGCTGCACAACGATGTCGATCTCGATTCCCCGCGATTGCCGATAGTGCTGCAGATCCGGCTGCTGTCCTCGATTGAACAGCGCCTTCAGGATCTCTCCGGCCACCCAGCTTTCGAACAACGCGCCGCGAAGGGGGTGATTGCGGAGCTGATCCGGGTCCCGAATCCCGAGGAGACTGCAGGCGACGCCTGTGTCGATGAAGTGTAACTTTGGCGCCTTGATGATCTGCTTTCGTACGTTTCGATGCCAGGCTGGGGCGAGGATCGTGATGAAGCTTGCCTCCAGGATGCTGAGCCACGCTCGCGCGGTATTGTGGGAAACGCCGGCGTCACCGCCAAGAGACGAGAGGTTGATCTCCTGAGCCGTTCGTCCCGCGGCCAGCGTGATGAAGGTTCTGAAGGCGCGAAGGTCGCCGATGTCTTTCACCTGTCTGACGTCACGCTCCACGTACGTCGTGATGTAGTCGGCATACCAGCGAACCGGATCGAGATGGCGGTCGTAGACGCGGGGGTAGCCTCCGCGAAACATGTCGAGCCAGAGGTCCTCCTGCCAGTCCTCGCTGTGGCGCCGTTCGTCGAGCGAGAAGGGAAGGAGGTGAAGAATCGCCGTCCGGCCAGCCAGGGTCTGACTGATCGCCTCGTTCGCGGCGAGTTGTTGTGAGCCGGTCAGGATGAAGCGGCCCGGCGTGGGATCCTCATCGACGTCTGCCTGAATGTAGCTGAGCAACTCGGGCACGTTTTGGATCTCGTCGAGCACGACGCCCGCGGAGTATTCGGCGAGAAAACCGCGCGGGTCGTTGCGCGCCAGCTCGCGTGTGTCAAGCGGCTCGAGATTGACATATTTCTTCCCGGGGAAGGCCGCGCGGCAGAGCGTAGTCTTTCCGGACTGTCGTGGGCCGGTGAGGGTCACCACCGGCAGGTGCGCTGCCGCGTCCTTCAGTCGAGCCGTTAGCGCCCTGTGGATCATGCATGGATTGTAAGTCAGAATTACAATCCATGCGGTCGTCTTACATCACATTCCGCCCGATCCACCACGCGATCGTCACGATCACCGCGCCCCATCCCGTGAGCGGGTGGGTGGCGAAGCGCCGCGAGGCCGCGGCGAGCGCACCGAAGGGGACGACTACGAAGAGCATGGCGTTGAGGCGGAAGGCGCCGGCGACGTCGCCGTGCAGCAGGTGGTGCAGCGCGCGCGTCGTTCCGCAGCCGGGGCATTGCAGGCCTGTCAGCGCGTGAAAGACGCAGGGCGGGTAACCGTGGACGGTCGCCGGATCGAACCGATAGAGGATCACGGCGCCCACGGCAAGGAGGGCGGCGAGACCGCTAATGATGGCTGTTGAGCGCGCCGACGGCACCGAGGATCCCGTAGATGATCATGAGCAACACGCCCGCGCCGAAACCGACCCAGCTCCAGATCTTCGCAAGACGGGCCGACTCCTGCGCGCCGCGGATATCGCCGCCGGCGAGTTTGGAGTTCACCTGCGCGGCATAGATGATGGCCACGATCCCCGCCGGCATACAGCAGCAGAGCGTGATCAGGATCGCCGGTACAAGGTAGTTCTGAATCTTCGGCGGCGCGGCGAAGGCCGGCGTTGCCATGCCACAGTTGGGGCAGGCACTGATTCCGTCGGGACGGCTCGTTCCGCAGTTGGTGCAATACATCAGTGCTGTGCTCCTTCCGGGTACTCCACGAACTTTCCGCCGGAGTAGACGATGTCGCAGTCGAAGTTCGTGGTTGTCTTCTCCGGTCCGGCGAGGACCTCGAGCAGCGAATCATGCTCGAAATGGCCGTCCTTCCCTGGGCTGCCGATGATGTACCCGACGCATTTGTCGCTCCCCGGCGTGGTGGCGTCCTTCAGGCAAGTGTATTGAAGCCCGAATCCCCAGCCGTCGACGCCCGGTACGGCCCGGATGTACTTCGGCACGAGCGCGTCGCGCAGGTCGACCGGGGCCGCGCCCTTTGGATATTCGTTGTTGTCGGCGTTGTAGGACTCCAGCGCGACCCCGAGCGACCGGATGTCTGCCATCGTTCGCTTCTGTTTCGCCTTCTGTGTTGCCGTGAGTAGATTGGGGATGGCGATGGCGGCCAGGATGCCGATGATGGCGATGACCACCAGGCCGCCGGCGATCACGAGCACAACGACCAGGGCGGTGCTCGTGTTCTTCCCCCCTGCCGCCGGGTGCGGCGAGCCGTTGCTCGGGTTTTCGCACCGCGGGCATGGAGTGTACGAAACGGCCTCGACTGCCTGGCCGCAATAGGCGCAGTACTGCATGCTAGCCCCCTGCTCTCCGGTGAACCCCGAACTCGATTATGGACGAGCCATTGTAGCCGTTGAGCGCTCGGAGCGGGATGCGTCTTCCGTGACGGCAGTCACGTCATCGCCGGGCAAACGGCGAAAGATTATGAAGATGAAGTTGCGCTCCCTCGTCCTCCTTCTCCCGTGCCTCCTTCTGTGCGGCTGCGTGATGGGGCTCATCGACCACATGACAGGCGAAGAGCAGGCGAACGCGATCCGCAAGACGGGGAAGCCCGCGAAGGCGCGCGTACTCAGGATCTGGGACACGGGGATGACGCTCAACGAGAACCCGATCGTCGGTTTGCGCCTCGAGGTCCATGCCGAGGGCATCGAGCCGTTCGAGGCGGAAACGAAGGCACTGATCGGCCGCCTGGACATCCCGCAGATCCAGCCGGGCGCCGAGCTCTCGGTCAAGTACGACCCGGGAGATCACACACGCGTTGCGCTCGACATCTACGAACGGCGGAAGTAGACCTTAGCTGGGAGCCTCCGTGGTAGACGATCTGACGAAGATGGTGGCTGAGCCTTGGGCAACCAACGCTGCCGGCCGTGCCGGCCGAGGCGCGACTGCTCAGGCCACGCGGTTGCGGGTCTTCTTCGCCGCATAGAGCATTTCGTCGGCCCGGCGCAGCAGATCGAAATCGAACTCGTCCGCGGCCGACAGCTCCGCAACTCCGCAACTGACAGTGATCCGGCGTGGCAGCAGACCGTTCGCCGACGGCAGAAGCATTTCCTCGTTCTCCACGCGGCGCCGGAGCTCGTCAGCCAGCGTTCTGGCCCCGGCCGCCCCGAGGTTGGGCAACAGGACCGCGAACTCCTCTCCGCCGATGCGGGCCAGAACGTCCGTCTTGCGATGACGCTCGCTGAGAACGCGGGCAAGCACGACCAGCGCCGCATCGCCGGCGGTGTGTCCGAGCTCGTCATTGATCCGTTTGAAGTGATCGGCGTCGATGGCGATCAGCGACAGCGGCAGCTTGTAGCGCCGCGAGCGCTCATGCTCCTCGGCGAGTCGCGCACTGAAATAGCGCCGGTTGAACAGGCCCGTCAGAGGATCGTGGATCGACTCCATGTAGAAGCGCTGCCGCAGTTCGTCGAGTGCGCGGATGGACCGGCTCAACTCGCGCGTGGCGGGAGCGCTGACGGTCCAGAGGATCAGACCCACGATCACCGCTTCCACCAGGTCGCTGGCCAACCAGCCGATGCGGCGATCGAGCATTGGATAGAAGAAATCGCCCGCGGCGACGACGAGCACGATCGCCACGCCGCTGTAGACCAGCCGAAGCAGCCGAAGGCGTCGGAGAACCGCGCTGTCTCCGGTAGGCAAGCCTTCCGGAGGACGGTCAGTCATGCCAGCACCAGCGATCGCAGGCGCCTTGCAGGAACGATTCGCGATGCATCGATCACCGACGAAACACAAGCCTATCGCAACTGGACTTCGGCGATCCGATCATGAGCGCAATCGACATGGTGTCGTGATCGCGAGAATCCGAGGGCTCCTTCCGATCAGGTTGCCCGCCAGGCGATCACAAGAATCAGTCTTTCTTCGGCTCGTCCTTGTCCTTTTTGTCGTCTTTTTTCGAGCCGTCCTTTTTCGATTGGTCCTTCTTCGTTCCCTCTTTTGGCGGTTCCTTCTTCAACTCCTGTTTCACGACTGGCCGGCGCGGCGTCTCGTTCAGGGTCTTTACGTCCTTCGTTGGCGTCGGCGGCGCGGGGACAACCGGTTTGATCGGGTTCGGCGGGACTGTTCCGCTGACGATCGGGGGCTGGGTTCCGGTGACCGGCTGGGTCTTTGGCTGCACGATTACCGGTACCTCATGTTTGGGCACTTTCGTCTGACCAACCAGCCCCGTCGTTTCAGTCGCCGTCTTGTTGACGCCCCCGATGGTATTCGTGGGTGTCGCGAGCTTGTTGATGCCTCCGATGGTGTTTGTGGAGGCAGGTGAAGCAGTGGCCGGACCCGGAATGGCAGGCGTGCTTGTGGTGGTCTTGACGGCATCCTTGGGCGTCACGAAGCCCGTGCGCAACGCCGGCCGGATCACGGCCTTCGGCTGCGACACAACCACTGTGGGGCGCAGGTTCTGAACCTCGGTTGAATCAAGAGCGCGTCCCGGATGCTGCGCCAGGATTTGTTGTCGCGCTACAAACGGGATGGGCGGCGCCGGAGGGGTTATCTTCGCGACGAGAGGACGGTCAAACGCCGCTACAGGAGGACGCGCCATGCGGGCCGTCGACGCACCTGCCGGACGCCCGAGAACGCTGGCCGCCTGGGGCACGACCGGAGCGGTCGATCCAGCCACTTGAATCGAGGCCGCGAGCTTCACGTTCACCGCCACGGCGGCCTGGGCGACCGGGCGCGCTCGTGTGAAGTCTTCACGAGAAACGGCGGTAACCGCCCCCTGCACGTTCTGATTCGCGTAGTGAATGTTTGTCACGTTGATATTCGTGACATTGATGTTCGTGACGTTCACGTTGAGCGCTCGCACGTACGCGGGCCTGACCCGATAGGCGGGGACGTAGACCTCACCCGGCGCGAGCGGGAACCACGCCACCCCTGCGCCACCTCCGAACGAAATGGAGGCAGACCAGCCACCGCCGCCCGCGAAGGCTACTAGGGCGGGGGCGTAAACCGGATGTACGACCGCGCCGGGAACCCAGAGCCAGCGGCCGCTCACCGCGGCCCAACGGCCGTAGTGGAATGGTGCGAAGCCCCATGGCGCATCATCGACCCAGGTCCAGCCCCAGGGCTCGATCCATGCCCAACGGCCGAAGTGATATGGCGCCCAACCGACCACGACGCCGCGCGGCGCCCATACCCATCCGTACACTGGGGAGTTCTCCCACACACCATAGTCGCCGAGGTCTTCATAGCCGATGACTTCGCGCGGAACGTGTGCCGAGGCCGCGGCGCGATCATCGCGGAGATCGCGGTTGCGGCACCACCGGTCGAAATCGTCGGGCGGAGGCAGGTCGGCGATCCGGCGCGCCTGATCGCCGCCGTAGCCGTCGACGATCATGGATTCGTGCGGATGAACGACGAAGGCAGTTCCCTCGGCGGTCCCTTCCATCTCGCCGCTTCGGAGCGTCACCTGGGTCCGCTGGCCGTCGGCGGACACGGAAATGCGATAGCTCCCAGGTCGCAGCGCGGAGAGCGCGACGTTCGGCGCGTCGATCTCGAACGTGTCTTCCTCGCCGAGGCGCTGGATACGGATGTCGAGCGTTCCTTGTCTGAGACTGATCTGGGCGAGGTGATCGTCAAGGGCAAGAAATGAAAACGAGGTCAATTCCCCTAACCGGATTGCGGAGGAGCCGAGATGCAGCTCTGCCTTCGAACCGAGATCGGTCCACAGCTCGTCTTCCTCGATCAGAGGACGATTGACCGTGGCGTCCGTCCATTCTTCGAGCCCTGACGGGCGGAACGTGACGTCGCCCTGAATGAAGTTCAGACGGGCAACACGTTCGGGAGGGTCGGCTAAGGCAATGCCAGAAATGCCCGCGGTGAGGAGGAGTCCCAGGCAGAAAAAGAATCGGTGTCTCATTTCAATCGTTTCCTTCTGTTTGACGACCAGCTCCAATACACGTTGACAGATGTGGGGCGCCTTGGCCGTGCTTGGTCTTCGTGGTTCATTCCCCAGGATGCCTGGGTTGAGAAAACGCGGGCGACTTTCATGCCAACAATCTGGACCGTAGATGCGGCGCACTTGAGCCGGCTTCCTTCGTCACGGGAATTGCACGGAGATCGCTCGGAGATTACGACTTGCCTTCCCCACTCATTCGCCTTGTGTCGGGAGCTGTTCTGATCGATGGACTCCTGGGAGGTGCCAGTCTCGACCGGACGTTCACTCAACTGCCTGCCGTTCGGCGCGCCGGCGCCCGTCCCAGGGCCGGGCCTCGGGCGTTCTTCTGGTATCCAACCCTGGCCATCAGCGGGACGACTCTCAGTGTTTCGGCGGCGGTGAAGTGCCGGTCGGAGAACGTGTCGCGTCTCTCGTCCGCGGGGTTGATCGCTGCGGCAGTCCTTGCCACCGGAGGACTGCTGGCGACGATTGGGGGCGCGCCGAGCCAGTTGCGCGTTCGTGATGTGGGAGATGATCGGGCGGAGCCGCAGACGTCATTCGAAGAGGTTGATTTCTGGCAGGACATCCGCGGACCACTCCAGGGTCTGGCGTTTGCGGCTAACGTGTTGTCACTCCTTTCGCTGCTCGCGGAAGAAGGACATCATTGATCGCGTGCGACTCCGGGAGTCAAACTTCGTCAGAACGGCTTCTCGAGCGACTCCGACTGGGACGTGAACAACGTCGCACCCTCGGGGGTGATGTGCATGTCGTCTTCGAGACGCACTCCGAATTCGCCGTGGATGTAGATGCCGGGCTCGTTGCTGAAGCACATTCCTGGTTGCGCTTTCATGGATCTGGCCCATCCGAACATGTTGTTCTTCACCAGGTAGGGCCACTCGTGCCCATCCATGCCGATGCCGTGTCCGAGGCGGTGGGAGAAGTACTTGAAACCGGGGCCGTAGCCGGCATTGACGATGACCTCGCGCGCGGCAGCGTCGATCGACTCGAGGGCCGCACCGGGGCGGGCTGCTTTGAGCGCGGCGTTTTGTGCCTGCCGGACGATCCCGAAGACTTTGTTCATTTTCTCGCTCGCTCTGCCGAGCACGAACGTGCGCGTGATGTCTGATTGATAGCCCTCCACCGTGCACCCGTCGTCGACCATGATGATGGTCCCTTCGCTGATGGTTTGCGGCGTTGCCGAGCCGTGAGGAAGCGCGGTGTATGGGCCGGTCTGCACGCTCGCATCACCGGGGAATCCGACGCGGCGGTATGCCACCGAGATCAGTTCGGAGACCTGGTTCTGCGTCATGCCTGGCTGGAGCGCCTGGTAGACCGCGTGGTAGACCTTCAGCGTGGCGTTGTTGGCCACTTGCATCAGCGCGAGCTCGTGGGCGTCCTTGATCATGCGGCAGCCGGCGGTGACCGGAGTGCCGCTGACCACCCGGGCATGAGTGGCCGCGGAGGCGATCCCTTCGCTCCAGACGTACTTCGTGGTCTCTTCCATGCCGATGGAGGCGGTGGCCAGTCCGCGGTCCTTGAGACCGTGCGCCACCAGCGCATACGGGCTCTCGTCCTCCTGCCAGGTGCGCACGTCGGCATGAGCGCCGCCGAAGGGTCCGCTGGTGATCCGTTCCCGGGCGCGATCTTCCTCGAAGGCCGGGCAGACGAAGAACGGCTCTCCTTTGACCGGGATGACGCAGGCGAAGAGGCGTTCGCCGCCTGACCAGCGCATCCCCGTGAAGTAAACGAGCGATGTGCCTCCGGTCAGCACGAGCGCGCCGAGCTTGTGCGCCGCCATGAGCCGCCTGGCGTTCTCGATGCGGGCGCGGCGCTCCTCGTTCGTGATCGGTTTGGCCTGATCGCGCATCGAAGTCAGAGCGGCGATGGAGGCCGGCGGCGGAGCGTCGGTCTGCTCGCGCTCACGTTGCTGCCCGAGCAGCGACGACGTTCTCGATAGCGCGGCGAGGGCGGTGGAGGAGGCGATGAATGTGCGTCGATTCATGATCGGACCGAGTTTATCCGCAGATTACGCGGATGTACGCGGATAAGAAGATGAACGCAATCCCAATCTGCGTACGTCCCCGTCATCTGCGGATCTACCTTCCCGCGTTGACCCGGTTCCAGTCGCTTTCGGCGGCGCTGCCTTTGGGGAAGAGGGTGGCGACGATCTGTTGCTTCAGCTCGGGGCGAAGCATCTCGAAGGGGATGTGAACGTGTTGTTCCGAGGTCAGGTTCTCATCACCGCCGTTCAAGTCGGCGATCTCGCGCCAATGGTTGCCGTTTCCGGTGAGGCGGCGGGCCAGGCGCGACCAGGCGTCTCCCGGATGGGGCGAGACGACTACGATGATCTTGTAGTCGCGCGTGACCGAAGCGCGAAGCTCTGGATTCACCTGAACCACCATGATCGGAGCGTTTGACGCGCCGCCGCCGCGGTTCGTCGCGGGCGCAGGCGACGGCTGCGGGGCTGCGCCAGGTTTTTCGGTTGTGGATGCCGCGGAAGGCTGGGGCTTGGCGGCTTCGGTGGACGAAGGCTTGCTCGCGGACACGCTCTTCGGCGCGGGCGCGATGACGTCATGAGCTTGCGCGCTCTTCTGGTCGGCCACCATCGAGGCAGCGGTTGGCGGCTTCGCGGCCGCCGGCGGCGCGGGATTGGATGGTGCTGGCGCCGCGGCGACCATCTTGGATGTCGAGCTCTTCGCCAGGTCTGTTTGTGCTGGTTTCTGCGGCTCTGTTCTTGTCGGAGAAGCGGAGGATTTCACCGTGGCCGGCGCCGGCTGCACCGGCGCGCTGGCGTGCTCGGGTGCCGGCGCCGCGGTGACGATCGGCTTCACACTCGACGGCTCAACCGATGGTGGCGGGTCGCTCTTTACGACCTGAGGCGCCGCTGGTGAGGGTACGTTCGGCGTGGTTTCTTTCTGGGTCACCACATGCGCGGGAATGCTCGCCGCCGTTTCCTTCTGCGGCGTGGCGGGAACCGGTGTGCTCAGCGCCGTTTCTTTCGGTTGCGACGCGGGAGCCGGCACGTTCGGCGTCGTTTCTTTGACGGTCACGGTTTCCGGCAGTGCGCTCACAGTCGGAGACACGGGCGGCGGTGCCGCCGGGTGCTGCGACGGTGCTGCTTCTTTGCTGTTCGAGGACTGTGTATGCACCGGACGAATAGGGGAAGACTCCCAGAACGACGGTGGCAGCCCCGAAGGACTCAACGCTGACGACGTGAGTGTCTTTGGTACATCGGACTCCAGCGGCGGCAGTTCGACGGTCGCCCCGGGCGGAAGCGGTTCCACATCGCGCCATTGCAGCGCGTTCGCGACGTCGTCCGCATGCTCGTTCAGGATGCGGGGCGTGATGACGAACAGGATCTCCGACTCCTGCAGTGTTCTCCCCTCCCAACTGAAGAGATGCTTGAGCAGCGGGATCTCCGAGAACCCCGGCACGCCCCGCTTCTGCGATTCCTCGGTGAACGAGATCAGACCGCCGAGGACCAGCGTCTGTCCCGGTGCGACCTTGGCCGTGGTCTGCACCGACTGGACGTTGAAGCCGGGAACGCCCGACACCGCCAGATCGGCGCTCGGCTTGATGATGCTCGGCGAGATCTCCATCGCCACCAGTCCGTTCGGCGCCAGCGTCGGCCGGATGTCGAGACGAACGCCGAAGTCCTGAAAGAGGAACCCCTGCACGGACGTGGTCTGCCCGACCGTCGTCGTGGGGATGGGAACCTCTCCGCCGATCAGCACCGATGCCGACTCGCCCGAAAGCGTGGTGATGTTCGGCTCGGCCACGGAACGGGCCAAATCCTTCTGCTGGAGGAAGTCGATGGCGGCGGCGATGGCGATCGTCTTGTCGACGAACGTGGCCACGACGTTCCCCCCGACCAGCGAGTTGATCAACGGCGGCGACGATGGGGTTGTGCTGACCGGCGTCTGGCTCGGTTGCTGAAAACTACCGACCGAGAATCTTGCTCCATCCACCCGGTAGTCGATCCCCATACTGCGGGCGCGCCCACGATCGACCTGCAGAACCCGGATGTTGACCATGATCTGCGGAAGGTCATCGACTTCCAGGAAGGAGAGCACGCGGCCCGATGCCGACTTGAGGATGAGACCGCGGGCCACGTAGGCGGCCAGCCCCGACGGGGCCGGATCGTCCGACTGAAGCTTTTGGAGTGTGCCGCTGAAGTTCCTGTTGCGTCCGTGATCGACCGCATCCGGCGAGAGAGGCTGGATCTTTCCACCCACGCCTCCGAGCTGCAACTCTGCAAGCGTGATGGCGCGGACGAGCGACGAGATGTCTTTGACCCGCCCTTCGAGCACCACGGCGTCGGCGCTGTTGCTCACCTTGGGGCCGACCTGAATGCGGCGCAGCCGGATGCGGGGATCGACGTCGCCGAGAGCCGCTTTCAGACGCAGGTCCTCGTCGTTGGAGCCTGGAAACTGAAGGAGACTGATGACGCGGCTGGCGTTGCCCGGGACGTTGCCGAGCATGTTCTCGGCAAGCTTTCGGGCCTCGTCCGCCACGCGCTCGTTCTTGACCTTCCCGCTCAGCACCAGGGAGGATCCGCCGTCGTTCTGTTCGATTTCGATGTGCGGATCGAGGTCGTGGAGGGCTGACTCGAGCACTTCCATCCGGGGCGAGACGACCAGGTCGTACTTCAGCCGCCTGCCATCCGACAGCCACGCGAACACCGTGGAACGGCCCGGGGCCAGACCTTGCAGGAGGATCTGTTTCGCTTCGACGACGTGAAGGGCCACGATCTTCGGATCGCCGACGGCCACGCGCAGCACGCGCGAAGGAAAGGTGATGACGTTGCCGCTGCCGACGCGAACGCGGATCAGATCCGGCACGGTCTGAATTGGCTCTGGCGCCGCGGATGTCTGTTCAGGCGCGGTCGCCTTCGCGGTCTTTTTCGAGGCTCCGGCCGCTTGGACGGAACCGGCGACGAGAATCACAACCCCCCACACCACGCCGAGTCTTCTCATCAGTGCAAGTCAACCTTCTCCCTATGCGCGCCGGTAATCAATTCAACCTGATCGGGTGCCGCGGCCACGGACGCTGTGTGCTCATGGGTAGGTGAGATCTCCAGGAGATGTCCGCTCACGATCTCCCGGCTCCCGTGCAACGCCAGCGCGATGGTCTCTCCCTTGGCCTGGGCCTGGGCGATGGGTGACACGTCTTCCGGTCTCACGGCCAGGACCAGACCGACGACGCCGGTGGGCCGAGGGGCTTGCGCGGACTGGACGAGACTGTCGAGCGGGCCACGGGCCGGTTCCCTCCGCGCGGCTTTGATGGCACCGAGGAAATAGGCGTCGCGGCCCACGACCTTGGATACACCTTCGCGCGAGACACCGAGCAATTCGAGTTGATCGCCCAGCCGAAGCTGCTGCACGGGAAGCAGCGTGCCAGGCACCGCGACGGTCACCACCACCCGTCCTTCCGGCGGCGCGTCGGACAGCCATTTGGTCGGTGTCATCGCCGCCGCGAAGTCGGTGGCGGTGATGGCCTGTCCCTTCGCCACCGGTCGTTGCACGATATGACCGATGATCAGAGCCGGATCGAGCACGACACCGGGAGGAACAGCTCCTTTTGCCACTTCGGCGAAGCCGAGTTTGGAAGCGTCGATGCGTTCGCCGGATGCGATGGCGTCGCGTGCTACGACGACCCGCGTGGAGTAAGCCCTCGACACCTGACGCGCCGCCAATGCCGCCACCAGAAGCAGTGCGACGGCGATGGTTAAAACGTAAGGAATCGAGATGCGCCCTCGGCCGCGGTCGTTATACACAATCGCACCTCTCACTCCAGCGGCATCGAATCCGGGTTCGCGGATCGAAACCGCTCACGTCACGTTAACGGCGAAGGGTCGGTGCGCGGCGGGGCCAGGCGCCCCGCCGCGACGACCTTGTTCAAACTTACTGAAGAGTCGGAGCGATGGACTCGGATATGGCCGTGGGTGCCGGGGTGAAGACGAGCTCGTTGGTCGAGTTACCATTCCCGGTGTCGATTGGCTTGAGCCCGTTGGTGTCCGGGGCATCCGCCCATGCGCTTCCGGCGGTCGCTGCGGTGCCGGCTGCGTTGGCGACCGCGGTGACCTGATAGCCCTGGTTGAGGGCGCCGATCGACTCCGACACGTCGCTCAGCTCGGCCAGGACCGAGTCGCGAACGTTCGTCATCCCGACGATCAACCCGATGACCAGGATCGTGGCTAACAGCAACAGCTCGATGGTGACGATGAACCCTGCTTGCGAACGACGACTGCGGATCTTCCGTAACATGGGAGCTCTCCTCCTCTCGCATACCCGTATTGATAAAAAAGACGTCGCCGGACGATCCGGACGACGCAACCACACCAGAGCTTGATTGAGACCCTAAAGAAACGGTACACCCACGTGAATGATTCGTCAAACTACTGATTCGAAGCGAATTAAGCATCTAAATGAGGAACTACACAGTAGATGATTAGTGGGGTTTCCGGAGAGAATTACCGGCAGTTATGGAATCAGCTTGAAGAGATCGAGGGTCTTCAGAAGCTCCAGCACGAAGGGGAGCACGACCACGACGACGAAAAGAGGGAACCCGCAGAGCAGGACGGGGAAGAGCGCGATCACCATGGCACGATCGATCCGCTTACGGCCCCGCTCGGCGCGCCGCTCCCGCTGGATGTCGGCCTGGCTGGCCAGGATGTCGGCGACCGGAAACCCGAGGCGGCTGCCCAGCTCAAGCGCCGCCGCAAGGGCGTGCAGATCCTGCACCTTGCTCCTTGCCGCCATCGCCCCGAACGCGACCGAGCGATCGGCCCCTCCGGCGATCTCGTCCGACACCCATCGCACTTCCTCGGCGAGCGGATGTTCCGGCGGAAGGCCGCGTGCGCCGGCGCGCCGGAACGCTTCTTCGACCTCGAGACCGGAACGAAGCAGCGAGACCAGAAGATCCAGAAAGAAGGAGAGTGCCTGGAGGATGCGCGCCTGACGGCGGCGCCGGCGGCTCACGAGCCAGAGGTCGGGAATGAAGAACCCGGCGACCGCCAGCGGTACGAACAGCAGCCATCCCGTCGCGCGCAGAATCTCCGCAATCAGAAGCGGAAGCAGAAGGGCGAGGATGATCTTCGCTCCCCAATACAGCGGTGCGCTTCTCCCCGGCTCATAACCGGCGGCGCGGAGGAGAGCCGGCCAATAGCTCGGACGTCCCCTGCGCCTCCATGCGATCAACACGACGATCGTAATCGCCAGCAGCGCCAGGAGGATGAAGTCGATAATCGGGCTGGCGCTCATAGCTCCGTCCTGAGAATGCGCCGCAGCCAGGTGAAGCCGGCGATCTGCAGAATGATCGCCGCGACGAACAGTTGCGGACCCCACGGAAGAGACCATACCCGGCCGATAGCCTCCGGGCGTTTCCAGGCGAAGAAGGCGATGAGCAGATACGGGATCAGCGCGACGATGATCGCGGACATCTGTGCGCTGGCTACATGCGTTTGCAATTGCGAGCGCAGACGAAGCCCGTGACGCATGGTGCGATTGACCGATTGCAGGATCGGGGCAAACGGGCCGCCGATCTCCCACTTGGCGATGAGGAGCTGGGTGAAGATGCGCACGCCCTCGCAGTCATAGCGGATGGACATTCGCCGCAGGGCCCGTTCGACGGGGACCGAGGCCTGCAGTTGCCCGGCGGCGAAGCGCAGCTCGCTCTTCACCGGTTCGAGCGCGCCTTCGGCAGCGCTGGCAAGAGCCTCGACCGGGCTCAGTCCGGCGGAGAGGGCGCCCGCCATCAGATCGATTGCATCGACCAGCCGGTTCTCGAATCGCCACGCGCGCTGCCGGGCCATCTCACTGATCAATGAGAAAATGATCCAAGCGGCAGTGAGACCGGCCAGCGGCGCGGCCCACACCAGCACGGGCGAGATGCCCATCGCCAGCAGCGTCACCACGACAGCGGTGAAGACGATCAGCACCGCCGCGACAATCGGCGGCATCCCGATTCCCGCCCCTTGCAGCATTCGCTCGAGACGGCCAGGAGGCGCTTCCGCAACCCGCTCCGGCTCCTCGGCCGCCTGCCGTCCCGCCAGCAACCGGCCGAGGTGAAGCTCATCCTCGACACGGCCGCGGCGCAACCGCATGCTTCGTAGAATCAGATACACGATGACCAGAAGAATGATCAGCGCGAGGATCAGTTGCGACAGACCGCTCACGGCGACCGCTCCTGGCCCGCCGCCAGCCGGAGCAGAAAATCGCCAGCGGCCGGCGTGCGCTCGAACCGTCTCGCCGCCAGCCGGTAGACGAAGAGCTCGCGCGCCGTCGTTGCGCCGCCCGCGCGGACGACTTCCGCTACGCTGGTGATCCTGCGGCTTCCGTCCGGGAAGCGTGAAAGCTGCACGATCAGATGAATGGACGAGGCGATGATCTCGCTCACCGTGGCTGCCCCGAGTTCGACGCCTCCCATGAGCACCAGGCTCTCCAGACGGCGGAGCGCGTCATGGACCGAGTTCGCGTGGATGGTTGTGAGGCTGCCGTCATGTCCCACGTGCATGGCCTGCAACATCTCGAAGGCCTCGGCGCCGCGGACTTCGCCGACGATGATCCTGTCGGCGCGCATTCGCAGCGCGTTCCGCACCAGTACACGCAGATCGATCCCACCCGATCCTTCCACGTTCGCCTGCCGCCCTTCCAAGGCGATCACGTGAGGATGTTCGAGCCGCAGCTCTGCCGTCTCCTCGATGGTCACGATCCGTTCGTCCGGCGGGATAGCCCGCGAGAGGACGTTGAGCAGTGTGGTCTTGCCGGCACCCGATCCGCCGGAGACGAGAACGTTGCGCCGCAACCTTACAGCCTCGGACAGCAACTCGGCGATCTCGGCGGTGAGGCTTCCGAATGCCACGAGGTCTTCCATCCGGAACGATGCTTCCCGTGCGCGCCGGATGGAGACTACCGTTCCCCGCAGGCTCACGGGCGAGAGCACCGCATTGAGGCGCGAGCCGTCGGGAAGGCGGAGGTCGACATACGGAACCGCTTCGTCCAGCCGCCGTCCCTGCGTTCCGACCATGCGTCGAAGGATGCGTCGAAGGTGCGTCTCGTCTTCGAAACGGACGCTGCTCCGCTCCAGTTTTCCGAAGCGGTCGACCCAGACATCCGACGGCCCGTTGATGAGGATGTCGGAGACCGTCGGATCGCGAAGCAGCGAGGCCACCGGCCCCAGGCCGTCGACCTCGTCGATCAGATCCGACTCGATGCGGCCCAGCCACTCCTCGTCGATCCCATCGAGCTCGGGACTCTCTTCGATGATGCGGCGAACCCGCGCGCGAACGCTCACTCCCGCGCTCGGCGTTTCCAGGCTCTTGAGGATCCTCTGAAAGAGCCGCTGGCGAAGGCCCGGCTCCGCCGGCGAGTCATGCGCCTGACCGGCAGGCAGCGGCGGCAGGCGTCGCCGATTCCAGGCGGTGCGGATCAGCGAGCGGAGATCTTCTCCGGCCGGAAGGATGTTGTCCGTCACGTCTAAGCCTTTCCTCGGATGCCGCCACGCGCGACATCGCGGGCCAGGCGTTTCATCGCATCCGTGAACGGCGCCGTCCCCCGCTCGAATATGGCCGGCACGCCGCGATGCGTGCCCGCGGTGACCGGCACCAGGAACGGCACGACATGATCGACCGCGCGGCCCAACTGCTGAGAGACCACCGAGGGCGAGAGAACGTCGGGTGCGTCGCGGTAACGGCTGACGACGAGCCGTACGCGATCATCGGAGATGCCGAGGCTGGAGAGCATGCCCAGAAGGCGTGCGGTTCCCGCGATCGTCGGCGCTAGCGGTTCGGTCACCACCACGACCGTCTCGCTGAGATCGAGCACCGAAAGGGTCATCAGGTCGAGCACGGGGGCGGTGTCGATGACCACCGAGTTGAACCTGCGGCGCAGCTCGATCAGCACGCGCGAGGCGTCCTCCGGCGTGACAATTTCGGCGGCGCGCGGATCGAGCGGGCTGGCCAGCACAGAGATAGCTGCCTCCGATCCGGTGGAGGGGAGGGGGAACATCGGTCCGAGATCGAGTTCGCGGATTGCATCGCCCAAGTCGCGCTCCGGAACCATGCCCAGATGCGCGGCCACGCAGCCGAATTGAATGTTGGCGTCCATCACCGCCACTGTTCGCGACGGTTCTCCCACGCGCAACGCGATCGCGGTGTTGATGGCCAGGGTCGTTGTTCCCACGCCGCCCTGATGACTGAAGAACGCGATGGCCCGCCCTTCATGCGCCGCCGGTCCCGCCTGCGGCGCCGTCTCCAGCGCCGATGCGATCTCCGTGTCGGACAGCGGCAGAGCGACGAAGTCGCCGATTCCGGCGCGCACCGCCTGCCGGAGGAACTCCGCTTCCGATCCGCCCCCGGAATCCACTAACGGATTGATCAGGCCGACGATCAAGCGATCCGGCCGCCGCAGTTCCCTGGCCACGCTCAGCGCCAGCGCCCGTTCCTGCACGAGATCGAGGAGGATGATGCGCGGGTCGAAGTCGCGCGCCATCTGCACGGCGGCGCCGGCGGTTCCGGCGTGGCGCGCCGCGATGGAGTGCTTGTGAGCCCGGCGCACGACGGTCTCGATCTCCCGCCGGACGGCGGGATCCGGATAGATGATCAGCACGCGGTCGGTGCGTCCGATCATGGCCAGGGATCCCCCTCTTTCTTCGGCGCCGTCGCCGCGCTCAGCGGAGGACCGACGATGCCCGCCGGGGTCCAGTAGGGGGGCACGTAGACGGTGCTCATCGAGAAGACAAGGTTCGCCGGGATCAGCGCCCCGCGCAGAACCGGGTCATCGGCAACGGCCTGGCAATTGACGCTGTAGCGCTCCGAGACCCATCGCGATTGCGGAGTGGCACCGGGCGGCGCGCCAGGCGTGGAGCGGTAGAGAACGTTCTGGTCCATCCCCGATACGCCGATGGCGAACGCGGTTCCCTGCAGTGAGTAGAGGTCGGAGACTTCGCCGACCGTTCCGCTGACGGGGTTCGCCGGATCGAGCATCCACGAGTTCCCGGTGCAGTTCGCGTTGTCATAGAAGACGGACGGCCGCGTCGTGAAGTTGGCGGAGCGGACGCCGAGGAGCGCCGCCAGGGGCGGGGTGGGGGTGGAAACGCGATAGATGATCTGGGGCGCCTCCAGCGAATTGAAACTGACGGCTCGGCCGACCAGCACGCTGCTCCCGGCCGGCATTTTGGAGTCGTAGATGAAGATGTTGTGGCCGAAGTAGTCGCCGGCCTCATTCACGAAGTGCTGCTGGATCAGAACCATGGCGAAGATGGCCACGACGCCGAAGATGGTGAGCAGGATGAGCAGTTCGAGCGTGAGAATGAATCCCGCCGACCCGCGCCGGCGCACTCCTCGGGCCCGACCACACCCAGCCGCGGTTTCCCGCCTTGCTGACAATTGCAGAGCACCTCTCCTCTCGCGGACACTCGAGGTTCAGCCGCTGAATTCAGTCACTTGCCTGACCGAACGGACCATGCGACGACGCCTTTGGGCGGACGAAAATGGAAACCCTCGAAAGGATACACGCGTTCGGAGGACGCTGTCACGCGGCGTCAAACTTACTTCAGACGCATGACCATGATCTCTGTCGACTTGATCAAAGCCGCGGCAACCTGGCCTTTTTCCAGACGCATCTCATGCGCGGCGTCCGCGGTGATGATCGACGTAAGCTGTTGCCCCGCGATCGAGAGCGTGACCTGCGCCAGCAAGCCTTCGATTTTCAGGTCAACGATTCTGCCGACGAGTTGGTTGCGGCCGCTGATGTTCCGGTAGTTCTCTCTTCGTTTTCGGCTCGTCGCGGCTTGTGGCGGAACGGCAGGCAGCAAACGGTCGATTTCCGTGGCCGGTATCCGGTGGTGTCCGCCCGGCGTCTTCATCGTTTTGATCTTTCCCTGGTAGATCCATTGTTTCAGTGCGGGATAACTCACGCCCAGGACCTTGCAGGCGTGACGGACAGGATAGAGTTTTGGCTTTGAATCGGGCTTCATAGTTGCCTTTCGGGTTCGATCATCGCGCTCGGTTCCCTAACAAAACAGCCTGAAACGCTCGCAGTCGACTGCGAGCCTGATCAGGCAGCCGGACCGGCCTGGACCAAGCCAGTTCCATGATGAACTAAAGAGGTGCGAGAAGCGACCGCAGCAACGGCGTTGCGGGAGCGCGGTAGAGATCATCCCAGCTTCCCTGCTGCACGATTCTTCCCTGCTCGAGCACGATCGCCTGGTGGGGACAGAGTCGCTTGAGAACCTCCGCCTGGTGGTCGACGGCGATCATGCTGAACCCCAGCGTCCTGGCCCAAAAAACAAGATCGTCGATCAATTCCCTCACCAACTGGCGGTCCAGCCCCGCGAAGGGCTCGTCCAGCAGCACGAGCCGCGGCTTGCCTGCCAGCATCCGCGCCAAGCCAACCCGCCTTGCCTGCCCGCCCGAGATCAGCGATGCCGGAGCATTCCAGAAGGGGCCCAGTTGAAAACGGTCGCGCAGTGTCGCGATCCATCGTCGCTGCTCCTCCTCGGCGGCAATTGCTTTGGCAATGCCAAAGCTGATGTTTTCGCCCACGCTCAAGTGTGGAAAGAGGCCCGGCTCCTGCGTCAGGTATCGCAGCGGACGGCGATGCAACGGTAATGAAGGGGGAAAGAACTGAAGGTTGTCCAGCTTCACAAAACCGTCGTCCGGCTCCTCGATTCCGGCGATGCATGCCAGTACGGTGCTCTTGCCTGCACCCGACGCGCCGAACAGCCCCAACGACTGACCGCGTCCCAGTGCCAGTGAAACGTCAACGCTGATCTCCCGACGGTTCTTGATGATTCGCGCTTCAAGCATGTCGTCGTCGCTGCGCGAGCACATGGACCAGCCAGGGTAGCGGCAGGGCAACGGCCAGAAAAACCACGAGCAAGGGCATCACGGCCGGCAGGCCAAAGCTCGTCAGGTTCACCCAGAGTTGAACCGGCATTCCGGTAGGATAATACGCGGTCACCATCACCGCGCCGAACTCACCGATCGCGCGTACCCAGGCGAGGCTGAGGGCGACGGCCAACCCAAGCCGCGAGAGCGGTAAGGTCACTCGCAGAAAAACGTTCGCCGGCGTAAGGCCGAGCAAGGCCGCTTGCTTCTGGAGCATGACCGGAACGGCGTCGAAGGCAGCGACCGCTCCGAGGACGTAGTAGCCAATGCCGACATAGACCTGCGTCGACACAAACGCCGTGGCGCTGTTCGTCATCACGACGCCGAAACGCTCCAGCAGGGAACCCACGGTTGCGTATGGTCCGTAGGCCAGCGTCAGAAGGATCCCCAGGGCCAGCGGCGGCAATAGAATCGGAACGAGCAGGACAGCCTGCCACAAGAGCCGTTCACGCGTTCTGCAGTGAGCAATATAGGCGGCGACCGGCGTGCCGATGGCAACGATGATCACCATGGCGCAAGCGGTCAACAAAAGAGACACGCGAACGGAAGAAAGCACCGGCCCGCGGACGGACTCTCCCCATTGCCAGGGACCGATGCGTGCGAACAACGCCGTGAACGGATACAGGAGCGCCATCGCAAACAGGGCGATGCCGGCTCTCGCGACCCACGGGCGATCGAGGTTCATGCGTGAAGCGTTGAAGCGTCTCCGGGCGGATCGTAACCAAACTGCCGGAAGATCGCCTGTCCCTCACGGCCTTCGAGCCATTCCGTAAATGCCGCCGCACCGGTGGGGTTCGGCGCATCCTTGAGAATAGATGCGTAATAAATGAGAGGCTCGGGGCTGTAGGTCTTGCCGCCAACAGACAAGGTCACATCCGGATTGTCGGCATGGACATTCTGGCCGCTCAGATTGATCTCCCTGGGCAACGGCATGTAGCGCAGGTTAAGAGGTCCGGGCTGAATCTTGTATGCGGATGAGGCGTCCAACTCGCCGCTTTGGAGCCGGGCCATCACGGTTGGCTCCGCGAAGATCTGTTGCTCGTTGATCGCCGGGCCCAGGACCTTCTCCACCAGGTACGGCTGCTTGTAAACCTTGGCCGCCAGCATCATGGTAAAGATGATGTTGCGGCCCTGCGGATCGGTGATGGGATCCGTACGCCCGAACCGCAGCCCTGGTTCCAGCAGGATCTTCCACCAAGCTTCTTTGCCACTGGCCGCGGCCTCAAAGCGCTGCGCAAAACGACTCCTGGGGCTGTAAGCAATGACCATTTCGGTGTGGGCAATCGGCCGCGCCGACGCGGCCTTGCCTGCCCGCAGAACGGTGAGCGCCGGCCCGGGAGTGACGGGGATGAAGACATCAGGCCGGATGCTGCCGCCAACGATCAACTGCGCCAACGCGCTCGATCCCTGCGCGCGGCCTCTGAATTCGAGTTTCAGGCTCTGCGCCGCGGACGCTTTGATCGGTCCTTCCATCATGGAGCCCATGGAGCCAGCATATGCCACGTCAAGTGAGGATTGTTCTGCCGCCCGCAGATTGGTGGGGAAGCCGGCTACGGCTGTTGCCAACGTCAACAAGCTGCCGCGTACCAGGAGGTCTCGCCTCGTCAGGTTGTCGCCATCGTCTGACATCGGATTCTCCTGCGACACCGTTGTCCGTCAGTAGTACCAGATCTGCATTTGCACGGTGAACTCGTTCGTGCTCCGGATGGCGCTGCTCTTGGGGATCACGTGGAGGAACTGGCCCGTGAACTTGAGGTTTTGACCGGCGACGTAGTAGTTGGCGCCGAATCCATAGCGCCGCTGATCGGTGGTGGCGGCGGACACCGTCGTCGCGAAGTTCTGCTCTTCGATCTTGGCATACGGCTGAAACCTGGCCGCCGCGATGTAGTACGCAAACTCACCGAGGAGGTCGTTCTGCCGAGGGATGGTTTTGATGAACGTTCCTCCGTCGTAGTGGACCGCCTGAAGTTGTGTGGCGAACTCGTTCCCGGCCATGGGGACCTGCGCAGAGAAGTTTCCGCTGTACGACTTGTAGTCCTTCTGCCCGTCGTAGCCGCCGGCGACGACGAGAATCTTCTTTTTGCCGAGGCTCGTTCCCGGGTACGTGTACCCGCGTTCTTTTTCCCAGAAGTCGTATTGCAGATACCCGCTTCTGCGGAAGGCGTTGCTGGAGGCGGTCGTCGTGGACGTCGCTGCATTCCGGATGCCCTGGAGGAGCGCGGCGCGGTACTCGAGCCGGCCGTCGGCGAGGTATCCCTTGGCCTCGATGCCGGTGTCCCGGTTCCCGTTCGACTGGGTCGGAGTGCTGAAGAGGTTTGCGGTCGGGCTGATATCGACCGTGATACAGGCGGCGGAGGATACGAGCTCAATGCGGTTCATGGGGACGATGAACTCACCCCCGTCGAGCATGAATTCGTCGCGAAGCTTCCATTCGACCCACGCGTCCTGAAAGAGGAAGCCCGAACCGAGAGCCTTCGGAGTCTTGCCGATGTTGGGGTTATCGGTCTGGAAGTAGAAGGTGACGTTGGGCGCAGCCTGCCCGGTGATCAGAAAGCGGACCCGGCGCAGGTAGAGGTTCTGGGCGTACTCCCGCGTGGAGGCGTCCTGCAGCTCATCGAGCCAGCTCTGGATCAGGGTTCCGAATCGGAAATTGATGTTGTCGTTGACCTTGATGGCGATCTGAGCCTGGGCGAAGGTCGTGGTGAAGAGGAGCACGACGACGATAGGAAATAGGAGCCGGCGTAGGCGTGACGACGAAGAGGTCGCTCCATTTCTTGGCATAGCTTCTCCGTTCTGAAACCCTCTGAAATCGAAGAACACTGGCGAATGGAAGGCGATTTGATACGAACTTTATCGTGTTGTCAAATGAATTCAGGCGTTTCGAAGGGCGCGCGTTGACCAGCATTTCTCACAAGAGTTCGTGACGGTACCTATCGAGAACCCTCTCCCCGCGAGGAGCGGGGAGAGGGTGCGCCCCTTCGTCGCTATCGCTCCTCAGGGCAGGCTCCGGCGGGGTGAGGGGACGCGCGGCTGCTGACTTTGGCGGGGACGGGCCGGGGGAAGCGCATGAAAACACTCAACTTCAGCGCGAGTACCGCCCCCTCATCCGCCTGTCGGCACCTTCTCCCCCGCTGAAAAACGCGGGGGAGAAGGGCTCTCGACGGGGTACAGGGTGCCGACGATTCCAGTGAGAGTGTGCCTCGTCGCTACGACGCGTCCTGGCGAATGATCGTGCCGACGGCCTGGCCGGCCAGGGCTGCCGCCAGCAGGTGCGGCTTCAGCCCGTTGATCAGTTGGAACTGCCTGACCAAGCGGCCACGGGCCAGCAAGTCGAGCAGGACGCGGTCGAACGGCAGCGTCGGCAGGTTGAGGGCTTTCAACTCTGCCACGGTGATGTCCGGGATGAAGCGCGCATGGGGATCCGTCTTGGGGTCGCTCTCGTACAGGCCGTCGACATCCTTGATGAGTGTCAGGCTTGCGCAGCCGAAACACTCCGCGAGCAGGTACGCTCCGGCGTCGCTTCGGTGCGGCGGAATGCGGCCGAGATGCGGCGGGTGCTCCCAGAGCGAATAGGGAGGGTCGCCGACAAAGACGACTCCTGGAACCGACTTCATGAAGAACGGTAACAAGTGACCGAAGATCTCCGGCGGAATCGCGACGATCCCAAGAGGGGCCAGCAAGGTGCCGAGCATGTGCGCGTTGCCGTTCGTGTCCAGCAGTGACAACTGCGCCAGTACACCGGAAGGCAGGCCGAGGTCACTGCCGATGGCGAAGGTGTGCCGGCTGCGGATGCCGCCGCCGACGCCGATCACCAGCTTGTGCTGTTCGAGGGCCGCCGTCAGAGCTTCGACGAAGGGATAGACCGTGGCCTTACCGCCGTCCATGATGGAGCGGCCGCCGACCTTGATGACGTGGCAGGACGGCAGCATGCGCACCACCGGCGTCTCGGTGGAGGACATGACTTGCTTGTCGAGCAGGCTCTCGCGCATCAGGAACGAGCGCACGTGATGACGCCGATCGGCGTCTGTGGCCGGGGGCGGTGGAGGTTGTTCCGTCGTCATGATTTCGCCGTGCCTCGCTTTTTCAAGAAGTAATGATAGTGCCCACCGGCTCGCCGTTGAGCGCACGGGTGAGGTTGCCGGGCACGAGGCCGTTGATGATCTGGATTGACCGGCTGTGCTTCGCATCCTTCATCAGCGTCAGCACGCTGCGCTCGACGACGACGTCATCCAGGTCCAGCGCCTCCAACTCCTCGATGGTGATGCGCGGAATGAACCGGGCGTTCCGGTCTTTCTTCGGGTCGGCCGTGTACAGGCCCTCTTCATCCTTGATGTAAATCATCGACCGCGCGCCAAAGACCTCGCTGACCAGGTACGCGCCGGTATCGGTGCGGTGGGGCGGGATGCGCCCGATCTGCGGATTGGGCTGGTAGAAGTTATAGGGCGGCATGCCCACGAAGACGACGGCCTGGCGCTCGGCGAGGTAAAGCGGCAACTGGGCGAACTGGGCCTGCTCGATGAACGGGATGCCGTGGCGGGCCAGAAGGTAGTGGAGCATGCGGGCGTTTTGCGTGCTGACGAAGATCCCCAGCACGCTCAACACGCCGGTCGGCATGCCGAGGTCGAGGCCGACGCTGTAGGCGTGGCGGGCGCGCGTGCCGGCCCCGGTGCCGATGAGCATCTTGTGACGGGGAAGGTTGGCCACGATCTCGTCGATCAGGGGGAACACGGCCGCCCGTCCCCGGTCGATGAAGCTTTGGCCGCCAACCTTGATGACGTTGGCCTCGGGCAGGATCTGCACTGTCGGTTGCCGATCGAGCTCGGCCAATCGTGCCTCATCCGTGAGGCTGCCCTCGACGAGCGCCCTGCCCAATTCGCTCAAAAGGTCGGGTTCCATATCCACTCTCCCGTTCCGGTCGCGCTCGCTTGCGACAATCATTCACAGAAGCCGTACGCCGTGCAATGTGTATTCTTGCGTGAACTCCTGCACGCGGTCCAGGTCACCGAAGTCGGTGCCCACCCAGTCGGTCAACGCGTTCACGATGAGCGTGCGTTGCTCAGCGCTCATCTCCTTGCTCAGGGCGCCGCTGGTCAGATGGGGCTTGCTTTCCCAGGCGGCGATGAGTTGGCGCGGTGTGGCGCTCCGGTTCCAGCGGGCCACGATGGCCGGCGGCAACGCGGTCGCGCCCATTGCGCAACAGGCATCTACGACCAGGCGGACCGCCTGTTCCCTGCCCGTTTTGGGAAAGCCGTGCTCGGCCAACAGCGTTTTTTTGTACCGCTGCAAACGGCTCGGCAGACTGTCGGCGTCCCGCGTGACCCGCCCCAAGAACAGGTGCCCACCCGGGCGGCACACGCGTTCTGTCTCCTGGATGAAATGCCGAGGCTTCAGGTGATGCACCACGCGTGAGGCGAAGACGACGGTCACGGTCCCAGCGCCGATCGGCCACGAGCGATCGTTGTCCGTCTGGAGGAGCAGCATGTTCGGGGGCGGCGGCGCCAGCTTGCGTTGAAAGATCTCCAACATGTGCCAGGAGAGGTCCAGGCCAAAGTAACGATTGGACGAGGTGGCGAAGTGACCGCCAATGGCTCCGGTGCCCGCTCCGATGTCGAGGATCACGTCGTCACCCTTGGCGCCACTCAGGTCCAGGATGGCCTGAGCGACGCGCCCGCCCACCGCCGGATCGAGCCCCGCGGATTCATCAAACTGTTTGGCTTGTCCGTCGAACCACATGGTCTTGCCCGCAACTGTACCCGATCGGTTCCCTGCTGACGTCCCCGGACGTAAAGTTGACGTCGTGGGACGTGAAGTTGACGTGCCCGGACGTGAAGTTGACGTCGTGGGACGTGAAGTTGACGTCTTCGGACGTGAAGTTGACGTCTTCGGACGTGAAGTTGACATGCGCGGACGTGAAGCTGACGTGCCCGGACGTGAAGTTGACGTGCCCGGACGTGAAGCTGACGTGCCCGGACGTGAAGCTGACGTCCCCGGACGTGCGGCTCACATCGAGGAACGCTCATTCGAATCGCCGATCAGGCCGTTCTGGTTGCCGACCATAAGTATCCGATCCTAACCGCAAATGTTTACATAAACGTAACGTGAAGCACTTGACGAATCGGCTGGTCGGACCTACGTTGCCCGGTTGAGATTAGGATTAGAAGATGACAGATGTGATGACAGACGTACGGAACGGAGCCGCCCCGGGGAGGAACGCGAATGACTCGCGCTGGGCCGGACTGCGTTCGTGCGAACTGCGTGACGATCCACCGTCGTGGGAACGTCCCATCCGTCACACGGTGAAGGTGATCGATGACTCGTTGCGGCTGATCGGTTCGTCCACCCGCATCATCGAGGACTGCGAGAAGCTTGCGTTGGAACATCCGATTCTGGCCACGCAGCGGTTGGAATGGGTCTGGGGCCGGCTTGCCAGAGTGGCGGCGCTGTTGGAGAGTGGCGCCGAAGGTCTGAACGAGACGACCAACCGCGTGGCTCTCTCACCGGAAGAGGCCGGGGATGCTCCGGAACAGGTGATTGCCGCCACGCAACGTTGGATCGCCGCCGCCGCGCGGCTTGCCGCGCTCTCGAACCGGCTGGACGAGACCTTTGCCGCTCTGGTCGAATACGTCAACGGTGGCACCGCTCCGCTCGATCTCGCCGAGGTGTTCGGGAAGACCGGTCCCGCTCCGCGGTTCATCACCAGCCGCCCGTCGTTCAAGGTCCTGTCGATCGAAAGCGGCCGCATTTTCTGCATTCACCTTCGGCGACTACGGTCCGCTCGTCTGACCGTCGCCGATGCTCCGAAACGGGTCTTCCGAGGCCGTGCTCCTCCGTCCGTCTCAACCTGCTCGCTCTGATCACGGCAAGTTGAGAAAGGAATAGGAGGACTTATGTCCAACGCGAATGCAGTACCCGTCACACCCACGCCGGTGTCCTACATGGACGCCGCGGCAGCGCTTATCGATGTGGTTCGAGGTCTGAAAGATCAGATCCCGAATTTCGTCATCCCGTCCAAAGGAGAGAGCCAGCGGCTTGGTAGAGTCGCTTCGATCCCTCTGGCGTTCGTCAACCTCGCGGCGCTGGCGATCCGGAACAACGCGGAGCTGACCCGCGGAGGGAACACCGACCAGCCGCAGATGCTCGATCTGGCGAGCTTCGCCGAGGCATTTGCCCCGCTGGCCGATGAGCTGGAAGCGATGGCGTTCTTCGTCCGTCACACGGTACGGGCGGCGAGCAACAAGGCAGGGAGTGAAGCGCTCACGACCTACGCCCTGGCGCAGCGCCTGGCCAAACGCCCCGAGACAGCCAGTCTCGCGCCGCACGTCGAGGATATGCGGCTCGCCCTCGGCAGTCGCGGCCGCAAGGCCAAATCCAAGCCGGCCCCGGCGCCGGCCCCCGGCACATCGCCGTCTCCGACGCAGTCCTCGCCCGTGACGCCGTCGTCACCGGCACCGCTGCCGAAGCAGTGATGATCCGGAGGTCCATGCAGTAAGTCCCCGCGCGGGCGCGTCCGAAGGCGCGCCCGCGCATTTGCATCGCTTCGCGCGCCGGTTGTCTACGCCTCCCTGGGAGCGCGGGCGTCCCGCCCGCAGATCTCGGGAGATCTGAATATAGACTCCGAACAAAGCCGCGGATACGCCCACCTTGCGCGATCGCATAGAAAACCAGTGGTCTTTGCCGGAGAATCGTGACACGGGGTCAGATGACTTAGATATACCCTGCATGCACGAATGTCACCGGAACACAAAACACGGCCGCCCCGCATCCTCGCAGTCGACGACGACGAGAGCGCGCGCGATGTGATCCGCGATCTTCTGTCGACCGAGCCGTATCAGGTGACGCTGGCCGGGAGCGGCGAGGAAGTGCTCGCTCTGGTGCACAGCGACCCGCCGGACGTGATCATCTCCGACCTGATGATGCCGCACATGGACGGCTTCGCTCTCTGCAAAGCGCTGCGGGAGCGCGAGGAGACCAGGACCACGCCGATCATCATCGTCAGCGCGTCGGACAGGCGCGAAGATCTTGCGAGAGCTCTCGATGCCGGCGCGACCGACTTCATCGGGAAGCCTGTTCATGGGATCGAGCTGCGGGCACGCGTCCGCTCGATGCTGCGCGTGGCGGGCGAGCAGCATCTGGCGAAACAACTGCTGGCGCTCCGGACAGACCTCACCAACATGGCCGTCCACGACCTCAGGAACCCGCTGCAGGCGATGATGTTTTCGATCGAGATGCTGCGGCGCCTTCCGATGGAAGTGCGGGCCAAGGGTGTGGTCGAGCGTTTGAGCAATCTGGCGACGTCGTTCAACGGACTGCTCAACGAGATGCTCATCGTCGCCAAGAGCGAATCGGGGGAGATTCAGGTTTCTCTTTCGCCTGTTCCCCTCGGCGATCTGCTGAAGAACGTCGTGACCGCGATCGAGCCGATCGCGCGCAGAACAGACGTGATCATCGAAACGGACGGGGACCTCGATCAAGTCGTCGCCATCGACGCACGCCTCTTCGAGCGTTGCATGGAGAACCTCCTCACCAACGCGGTCAAGTTCAGCCCGAGGAGCGGCCACGTCCGCGTGGTCGCGGAGAATCGCCCGGATGCGTTCGTGATCGACGTGATCGACACGGGGTCGGGCATCCCCGTGGAATATCGCCAGGTGATCTTCGAGCGTTTCAAGTCGCTTCCATCGGAAGACAAGCAGATCCGGCAGACAGGTCTCGGACTCGCTTTCTGCAAACTCGTCGTCGTGGCTCATGGCGGAACCATCGAGGCGCTTCCGAATCAACCTCATGGCACCACGATGCGAATCACGATGCCGCGCTCAGGTTGACAGAAATCGCTGGAGGACTTCCGTAAGGGTCTTGAGGCTCACCGGTTTGGTCATGTAGTCGTCGGCGCCGGCGGCGAGGCATTTTTCACGGTCGCCTCCCATGGCGAATGCGGTCAGCGCCACGATCGGGGTCTTCTCGAGCAGACTGTGTTTGCGGATGCGGCGGATGGCCTCGAAACCGTCGAGGCGCGGCATCTGGATGTCCATGAAGATCATCGCGGGATGACATTCGACGGCGCGTTCCACCGCTTCGAATCCGTCCGCGGCGACGACCATGGCGTAGCCGCGGCTGTCGATGAAGTCGCGCATCACCTCGATGTTGGATGGATTGTCCTCGGCCAGAAGGATCACGCCGCTCTTTCGCGGCCCGCGTGTCTTCTCCAGGTCTCGGACCGAGGGGACGACCCGCCCGACCGCGACGGCGAGGTTGTCATAGGAGACCGGCTTCACCACGTAGTCCGCGGCTCCGAGCGCACGGCCGCGAGGCTCGTCGTCCACCACTGATGCGACGATGACCGGAATGTGCCGCGTCTGTGCCCTCGACTTCATCTCTCCCAGAATGTTCCAGCCGGATTCCCCATCCAGCATGATGTCGAGGATGACGACGGCGGGATTGTGTTCCGCGGCCAGCGATAGAGCGTGCGCACCGCTGTCATGAACGACGTCCGCGAACCCGATCGTCAGGAGGTAGCGGGTGAGCTGTTCGGCGGTGGCGTCATCGTCTTCGATGACCAGGGCCGTGAGGCGGTCACTCTCCAGCTTTGACCGGGACTGCGGCTGGGTGGGAGTCTGAGCGATCTCGATCGGCTGCCGCCATGGAATCGTGACGGTGAAACGGCTCCCCTGGCCGACGGCGCTTTCGACGTCGACACGCCCGCCGTGGAGCTGCGTCATCCGCCGCACGAGCGACAAGCCGAGACCTGTCCCGGCGAATTGCCGCGCGTACGTGCTGTCGAGTTGAACGAACGGCCGGAAAAGTTGATCGATCCCGGGCGCGGAGATCCCGATTCCGGTATCCCAAACGGAGAAGGAAGCGATGTTCTGTTCGGCGGAACCGGTCACATCCAGTCCGACCGCGCCTCCCTCGGGCGTGAACTTCACGGCATTCGAGAGGAGGTTGACAAGGATCTGCTTGAGCCTCCGATCATCGCCGCTCAACGTGACCAGCGCCGGGTCGATGCTCGTGGAAAGGCGGATGCCCTTCTTCACCGCGAGCTCCCGGACCATGCGCACCGAGGCCTCGCAGAGGGCTCGGACGCCGACGGGGGCGATCGTGAGCTCGAGCTTGCCGGCCTCGATCTTCGAAAGGTCGAGGATGTCGTTGATGAGCTCCAGCAGATGTCTGCCGCTCTCCTCGATCGTTTTCAGCGACTTCCGCTGCCGATTGTTCAACGCGCCGTGAATCCCTTCCTCCAGCACTTCCGACATCCCCAGGATGGCGTTGAGCGGTGTGCGCAACTCGTGGCTCATGTTGGCCAGGAACTCGTCCTTCAGGCTGCTGGCGGCCGACAGCTCTACGTTGGCCGCGGCGAGCTCGTTGGTGCGCAGCTCCAGCTCGTGATTGACGCTGGCCAGTTGGCGCGTCCGTTCCTCGACGCGGTCTTCGAGCTGGCTATTCAGCTCGCGCACTTCGGCCTCCGCTTTCTGCCGTTCCGCGATTTCCCGCCTGGCCTCGCCGTACAGCCTGGCGTTGTCGAGGGCCACTGAGGCCAGTTGTGCGAAACGCTCGACGATCTCGATCTGCTCAGGCGAGAACTGCCGGTCCTTATTCAGATCAGCAACTCCGATCACGCCCGTGACTTTGCTCCCCGACCGGACAGGAACCGCAAAGGATGCGTGCAGGTCCACGGGAAGATCACGCTTGCGATCGGGCCAAGTCGCGACATCGCTGACGGACATGGTCAGACCTCGATCCCACACCTGGCCGACCAGCCCCTCTCCCCTGTGCATCTGAGGTCTCATCGTGGCAAAGACGCCCGTCCCGCCGGCCGGAATCAATCGGTCGCTGTCGTTCTCATCGACGATTCCGACGAAGACGTGCTGTGTTTCCGTGATTGCGGCGCAGCGATTGGCAATGGCAAGTAGCAACTCGGAGAGATCGAGCCGGTTCATGAGGCCGACGGCGGTCTCGTGAAGCGCGGCCAGGTATTCGTTCTGGCGGCGCACGGCGAGCTCGCTCTCGCGCAGCAATTCCTCGGCCCGCTTACGCTCGGTGACGTCGTGCATCACGCCGACGAAGTGCGTAATCGAACCATCGGCACCGCGCACGGGCGTCACGGTGTGCGCGTCGTAATAGATGGTCCCATCCTTGCGGCGATTGGCGAATTCGCCGAGCCAGGGCTGTCCATCGCGGATGGTCTTCCAGAACTCGCGGTAGAACTCCTCGCTTTGCAGGCCTGATTTGAGGATGCGCGGTGTTTTTCCGATGGCCTCTTCGGCGGTGTAGCCGGTCGTCGTCGTAAACGCCGTGTTGACCCATAGGATCACCCCGGCTGCATCCGTGATGATGGCGGCATCGGCGGTTGTTTCGAGGGCGGTACCCAGCAGACTGAGCTGGCTCACGGCTGCCAGCAACTCGGTATTCTTTTTCTCCAGCTTTGTCACGAGCCGCTCGCTGTACTCCTTGAGGACGTCAGTGGCGTCCAGCGCCGTGGCCGGCTGGTGCCGAGGGCTGGAAATGGCCTCCTCGATCGCCCGCATCAGGACCGCGGAGGATGCCGGCTTGCGCAGGTATCTGTCCGCGCCGAGATCCAGGCTCAGCTTCTCGTCCGACGGCGAGACATAGCTGGAGGTGTAGATGATGAATGGCAGCTCCCGGAGCCCTTCTCGACGACGCACCTCGTAACAGAGGCGGTAGCCATCCATGACCGGCATGAGGATGTCGGAGACGATGACGTCGACTTCGCGGCGATCGAGAACCGCCAGCGCTTCGGCCCCGTTTGCGGCTTCGAGGACGGCGTGACCCTCGGCCTCCAACTGCGCTTTGAGCAGCTTCAGGTTGATCGGCTGATCATCGACGATGAGGATATTGAGAGGCTTCATGAGTTCGTTCAATGACATCCGTGGCTATAAGACATTTCTGCTGAATAGCAGATGAGCGATTTAACCGTAAGTTTCAGACAGGGAAGGACTTCCGGTATTCCGCACCCCCTCAGGTTAACCGCGTCAGAGGATTGCCGGCGGCGTTCCCTGGGGTACCGTTGGCAGTAGCAAGCTCGGGGCCGGCTACAGACCTCAGCGTTGCGCCCTTCGCGGCCATTCATTTGCGTCACCGTTGGAGGTTGTCACACAGTAGTTCGGCGCGTCGATGGAGAACATTACGCTCCCGTATGTTCACAGGCGGGATAGGGCGTAAACTTTGCTCCCTGATAAATGTTGACCTCGCCGCCACGTTTTTAGCGGCACTGGAGTTGGGCGAACGTGATTTATGGCGATCAACACATCAAGCCGGGATAACTCAATCCTTTCGCGATGCGATCCGCGTTTTGGCGATTCCGCGGACGAGGTTACGTTCCGCGCCGGTGACGTGATTCTGCGGGCGAACCAAACGACGTCCCACGCCTACTTTCCGGAAACCGTAGTGGCCACCTTCGTGCGCCGCCTAGTCGACGGAAACACCATAGAAGCGGGGATTGTCGGTTTCGAGGGGGTCATTGGCGTCGAAGCGATGTTCAGCGCCACCGCGCAGCCGAGCGACGTGATCGTGCAGGTGACCGGGACCGCCGTTCGCGTTCCCGTTTCTGCCGCCTGTCTGGTCTTTGAGGCGGACCGCGAGTTTCGGGGGCTTGTGCTTCGCTTCGCGAACGCCTTCACCCTGCAGATCAGTCAGACCGTGGCCTGCAATTGGTTCCATTCGCTCGAGCACCGCCTGGCCCGGTGGCTTCTGAAGGTCGCGGACAGAGTGAGGCCTGCGGACCAGGCCATGCCGATCGAAATCTCGCTGACACAGGAGTTTCTGGCGAGCATGCTCGGGACGCGCATCGCCAGCGTCAATGAAGCCATTTCCACGCTGACCGCGTCCGGTCTGATCCGTCATCGAAGGCACCTGATCGAGATCATCGATCGATCTGCCCTGGAAGGTGCGGCCTGCGAATGCTACGCGACCGTGCGCGCACTGTATGCGCGCGATAAGGTGATGTGAGGTTGACGGGGGTCGGGAGTCGGGGGTCGGGGGTCGGAGAAAGCAGATGTCCTGGGGACCGCTCCGTATCGCGCTGTTTTGGATCTTTCAGATATGACTCTTATAGAAGTCTTAGCTCAGACTTCTCACCGTCTAACACGCATTTCTCACAAAGGCTCGTGATGGTACCTATCGAGAACCCTCTCCCCGCGATCGAGCGGGGAGAGGGTGGGCCCCTTCGTCGCTAACGCTCCTCAGGGCAGGCTCCGGCCGGGTGAGGGGACGCGCGGCTGCCGATCTGCGAAGTGACGGGCCGGGGGAAGCGCATGAAAACACGCAACTTCCGCGCGAGCACCGCCCCCTCATCCGCCTGTCGGCACCTTCTCCCCCGCTGAAAAGCGCGGGGGAGAAGGCTCTCGACGATACACAGTGTCCGCGATTCCATTCAGATGTTGAGAAATGCTGGAGGTCGAGGGGGGAAATACGCATCCTTCTCCCACCCCCGACCCCCGACTCCCGACTCCCGGATTTCAAAGACTCCGCGTCTGCACCTGGTTCCGGCCGCCTCGTTTGCCGGCGTAGAGCGCCTCATCGGCGAGCGCGAAGAGGTCATTGCGGCTGGTGCCCGGAATCCCGGAGGCAATCCCCATCGTCACGGTGAGAACGATGGAAGGGTGCGGCATCGTCGCGGCCGCCAGCGAGCGCGTGATCCCTTCCGCGGTGCGGAGGGCGGCGGCTTCGTCGCCGCCGTCGAGGAGCACCGCGAACTCATCGCCTCCCCATCGGGCGGCGTCGTCGCTGGCGCGTTTTGACGACTCGATGGCTTCGGCGACCTTGACGAGTGCGGCACTGCCGCGGTCGTGGCCGTGCTGATCATTAATGTCCTTCAGCCGGTCGACGTCGATGAGGATCAACGCCACCGGTTCGCCGAGTTTCGTTGCTCGTTCGATGGTCCGGCCGTAGTGATCGTAGAAGGCTCGCGCATTGAGCAGACCCGTCAGGGGATCGGCGTCCGAGAGCCGGCGGTAGAACTCTTCGGCTCTCCACAGACGGTCGGCGCGGGCACCGGCGATGTATCCGGCGGCGGCGAAGACCAGCGAAGTTCCGATCAGGTCGTACAGGTAGAAGAACGCGTCGGTGCGGAGATCGAGGAGCACGTCCGCCCGCGCATGCCCGTCGAGAATCATGTGGAGCAGAAGCGCGCCGGCGGGTGCGCCGAGGCCCAGCAGGAGGCCGATGGACGTATAGACGAGGCGGAGGCGGCCGAGCGCTGGCTTTCCGGGTGGTGATTCCGGCGTCGTCATGTCGCTATCGTGGTTCCGATTCTAACGGCGGACAAGCGGTGAGGTCATGGCACGGCATGGCGATCGTCACCGGAGGTCGAGCACTGCCGTTCCCGTCAGCCTTCCGGAGCGAAGGTCCGCGAGCGCTTCGTTGGCCCGTTCGAGCGGATAGAGGGTCTGCTTTGTCTGAATGCGAAGCCCGGCGATCCGCCTAAAGAATTCCTCGCCGTCGTTGCGAGTGAGATTGGCCACCGAGCGGATGGAGCGCTCATTCCAGAGCAGTTCGTAGGGGAAGGAGGGGATATCGCTCATGTGGATGCCGGCGCAGACCACGACGCCGCCTTTGACGATGTCGCGAAGCGCCGTGACGACCAGCGAGCCCTCTGGGGCGAAGATAATGGCGGCGTCGAGAGGCTCGGGCGGCCTGCTGCCCGAGTCGCCGGCCCAGACCGCTCCCATGTCGAGGGCAAACTGCTTTGCCGCTGTATCGCCGCCGCGCGTGAAGGCGAAGACTTCCCGGCCGTCGGCCCGGGCGATCTGCACCAGGATCTGCGCGGCAGACCCGAATCCGTAGAACCCCACCCGTCGCGCCTCGCCGATCATCCGCCAGGCCCGGAAACCGATCAGACCGGCGCATAGAAGCGGCGCAGCTTCCGGTGAGCTGTAGGTCTCCGGGATGGGGAAGCAGAAACGCCGGTCGGCCACCGCGTACTGCGCATAGCCGCCGTCGAGTGTGTAGCCGGTGAAGCGGGCCCTGTCGCAGAGATTCTCGCGGCCGCTGCGGCAGAAGCTACAGACGCCGCATGTCCAGCCGAGCCAGGGAACGCCTACGCGGGGGGGAGTGGCGGGTGGGGTGTGGGGGGTGGGAGATTGATCAAGCGCGTCTTCTCCCGCTCCAACTTTCTCCTGCGCTCCAGCTTTCTCTGCTCCCCGTGCCTCTTCTCCCACTCCCCACCCCCCACTCCCCACCCCCACGACCGTCCCCACGATCTGATGCCCCGGAATCAGCGGCAATTTCGGGTCGCGAAGCTCGCCGTCGACGACGTGAAGGTCGGTGCGGCAGACGGCACAGCACTCGACCTTCAGAAGCACTTGATCCGCGTTCGGCTCCGGCACCTGTATCTCGGTCAGTGCGAGCGGCCGCCTGGCCTCGTGGAGCACCATGGCATACATGAGCTCAGGGTACATTCGGTCTCCAGCGACTGCATGCTGTGAATGACGGCCTTCGCATTCTTTCAGTGTTTCCAGAACAACCGAAAGGGATTCGATCTCAAGCACCTATAAGGATGACGGATTCTTACCCACCCGGAACGACGGCTCTCACCTCGTTGCTCACCGAATTCGCCACGAGACCGGTGGCGTGCGCATGAACTGGTGCCGGCCGTCACACGTTGCCCAACACCTCCGCGATCGTCCGCAGGAGGTGCTCGGCCGTGTATGGCTTCGTGAGGATGTGCGTGACCCCCGTTTTCGTGATTTTGGACATCGATGCTGCTGAAGGATTGCCGGTGGTGGCGATGACCGGGATGTTCGGAACCATTCGATTCAGAGCGGCGATCAGCGCGGCCCCGTCGATGATGGGCATGGCCATGTCGGTCAGGACCAGGGCGATGTCGGCGGAGCGGTGGGAGAAGATTCCGATGGCCTGAGCCCCATCTTCCGCGGTCAGCACCTCGTATCCGAACACCTCGAGGGTCTGTTTTGTGATGCTGAGCACCGAAACGTCATCGTCGACGAGCAGGATCAGTTCTCCGTGGCCTTGGGGTGGCCCGGCCTGCTCCGGGATCCCGATCGCGGCGGGTTGTGCCGGCTGGGCGGGGAGATGGATTGTGAACGTGCTCCCCTCGCCGGGCTCGCTGATCACGCTGAAGATTCCGCCGTGTGCGGCGACGATTCCCTGCGCGGTCGACAGGCCCAGTCCGGTCCCCTTGCCGACCTCCTTGGTTGTGAAGAACGGATCGAAGATGCGGTCGATGATCTCCTTCGACATCCCTTCTCCGGTATCGGACACTTCCATGACGACATACCGTCCGCCCCTGGCCCCTCCGTGCAGCCTGGCATCATGATCGGTGATGTCGGCATTCGCGGCGGAGATGGAGATCGTGCCGCCGCGCGGCATGGCATCGCGCGCGTTAACGCACAGGTTCAACAGCACCTGCGTCAACTGGGTCACATCTCCGGTCACCGCACCGAGGTTCGTGGCAATCGTCACGTCAAGCGTGATGTCTTTGGGAAACGTGCTGGTGATGATCGCCTCGATCTCGTGAACGATCTCGGCAAGCTGCACCGTTGCCCGAGACGTCTCCGTGCCACGCGCGAAGAGAAGCACCTGCTTGACGAGCTCGCTGCCGCGCCTGACGCTGCGCTCGATGTTGTCGATCGCCTTCATGCTCGGTTCGCCTGGATCGAACCGTTTGAGCAGGGTCACGCCCATCAGGATCGGCAGGAGGATGTTGTTCAGGTCGTGAGCGATGCCGCCGGCCAGCGTGCCGATGCTCTCCAGGCGCTGGGCACGCAGAAGTTGTTTCTCCAGACGGACGCGATCGGTGATGTCTTCGGCGATGCTGGCTGATCCCATGACCTCTCCGGAGGCCGAGTACATGAGCGAGTTGTTCCACTGAAGCAGCCGTCGCTGGCCGGAGCGCGTGAAGACCTCGTGCGTGCTGTGCCGGAGATCCTGTCCGTCGGCGAGCAGCACTGTGAACCGTTCCCGAGCCTCATCCACTCTCTCAGGAGGAACGAATCGTTCGAACCAGCTGACCCCGATCACCTCCTCGCGCCCCCAGCCGGTCAGACGGAGAAAGTAGTCATTGCAGTAGGTGATGCGCGCATCGCGATCGACCATGACCGCGACCAGCTCGAGGTTGTCGAGCATTTCGCGCAATTGCCGTTCGCTCTCGTGCAACTCGTCCTGGGCCTGTTTGCGCTCGGTGATGTCGGTCCATACGCCGACCAGTTCGGATGGCCGGCCCTCCATATCGCTCACGAGCCGGCGAGTGTCTTCGACCCACCGATAGCCTCCGTCCTTATGCCGGATCCTGTATTCCGTGCGGGTTGCTCCCAGCGTCAGGGTTTCCAGGTTGCTCGCTTCCGCGCGTTCACGATCCTCGGGGTGAAGGTGTTCGATCCACCACTCCGGCCGCAGAGCCTCCGCGACCTGAAACCCGAGCAGACGGCTGACGTTCTCGCTGGCGAGGCGCGGAATGATCGCTTCTCCTTCCACTCGCAACGCGTAAAGAACGGCGGGGCTGTGCTCCAGCAGCTCGCGGAGCTGCGCGTGCGCATCGCGAAGCTCCTCTTCGGCCCGTTTCCGTTCCGTGATGTCGTGCATGACGCCGACGAAGTGCGTGATGGAACCGCCAGCACCGCGCACGGGAGTCACGGTGTGCTCGTCGTAATAGATGCTCCCGTCCTTGCGCCGGTTGGCAAATTCGCTTCGCCACGTTCCCCCGCCGCGGATCGTCTCCCAGAACTTGCGGTAGAACTCGGCGTCGTGCAGGCCTGATTTGAGGATGCGCGGTGTCTTGCCGATGGCTTCCCCGGCCGTGTATCCCGTCGTCGCGGTAAAGGCAGGATTGACCCAGAGGATCACTCCCTCGGCGTCGGTGATGAGGATCGCGTCCGCGGAGGTCTCCAGGGCGGTGTTCTGCAACTCGAGCCGGTCCACCGCTTTCGTCAGCGCGACGTTCTTTTCCTCCAACTTAGTCACCAGGCGCGCGCTGTACTCCTTGAGCACGTCGGCGGTATCCGTCGGCGCCGTGGGTTGCCGGTGGGGGCTGGCGAGCGCCTCGGCGATCGCCCGCACCATCTCCTCGACGGGTGCCGGTTTGCGCAGATATTTGTCAGCGCCCAGATCCAGGCTCAACTTCTCGTCGGACGGCGAAACGTAGCTGGAGGTGTATGTGATGAAAGGCAACTGGCGAAATCGATCGCTCCGCCGCACTTCGTAGCAGAAGCGATATCCATCCATGACCGGCATGAGAATGTCGGAGACGATGACATCGACCTTCTTGCGGTCCATGACCGCCAGCGCCTCCGCCCCGTTGGCGGCCTCGACGACGGCATACCCCTCTCCTTCCAGTTGTGCACGCAGAAGTTTGAGATTGATGGGCTGATCGTCGACGATCAGGATGGTCAGAGGCTTCATGGATCCGGT
The DNA here is from genome assembly GCA_035482045.1 of Thermoanaerobaculia bacterium. Classification (GTDB taxonomy): domain Bacteria; phylum Acidobacteriota; class Thermoanaerobaculia; order Gp7-AA8; family Gp7-AA8; genus JADGNZ01. The sequence continues at coordinate 7,174 of DATHRD010000045.1, read as the reverse complement.
GGCCTCTCCGCGTTTTCCACCACATCCACCAACATCTCCGGAAGGTCCCGCGTGCTGAGCGGCTTTCCGAGGTACGCATCGCATCCCGCCCCGAGCGCCTCGGCTCTGGAGAACTTCTCCGGATACGAGGTCACGGCGACAATGTGGATGTCGCGCGTGGCAGGATCGGCTTTGATCATGCGCACGAGCGTCAGGCCGTCGATCCCCGGCAACGAAAGGTCCATCAGGATGACATGCGGGTGATCCGCTTTGATCGCCGCCAGGGCCTGCTCGGCGGCATCGGCGCGCGCGACGTCGTGACCGGCCGCGCTGAGCACGTGCACGGCAAGCTTCAACTCGATGGCCTGGTCCTCGACGACGAGGATCTTCATGGTTTGCCTCGAATCTCTTCGGTATTCGCGGACCTCAGGTAACCGGCCACGGCACCAGGGAGTGTTCGTGTATCGATCGGCTTCGTGATGTATCCATCGCAGCCAGCCAGGCGCGCCTTGGCCTCATCGCCCTTCATGGCAAAAGCCGTCAGCGCGATGACGATGACGTGACGCGTCGTTTCGTCAGCCTTGAGCAGGCGGGTGAGCGTCAGACCGTCCATGCCCGGCAAGGCGATGTCCATCAGGATCAGATCGGGCGGCGTTTTCCTGATGATCTCCTGCGCCGACTCGGCGTCGTCCGCCTGCAGGATCCGGTAGCCCTCGAATCCCAGGACGTCGGAAACCAGTTTGAGATTGGTGCTGTTGTCATCGACGACGAGGATGGTGGCGGTACTCATGCGCCTTCTCCCGTGACGATGAGGGGCAGGGTCACGCGGAACGTGCTTCCCATCCCGAATTCGCTCTCGACGCCAATCTCGCCGCCGTGGAGTATGACCAGGCTCCGCGTGAGCGCCAGACCGAGGCCGGTCCCACCGAAGCGGCGCGCGGTTCCCGTCTCCAGTTGCTCGAACTCTGTGAAGAGCCGGCCGATATCCTCCCTGCGAATACCGATGCCGTCGTCGGAAACGGCCAGTTGGAGACTTTCCTTTCCATGCAGCGCGGCTTCGACCCCCACGTGTCCGCCGTCGTCGGTGAACTTCAAGGCGTTCGACAGCAGGTTGTAGAGGATCTGCTTGAAGCGTTGCTGGTCGAGCGTCACGAAATCGAGGCCCGGAGCGATTTCGACCTTCACAGCGATCCGCTTGGTCTCCGCGATCGGGCGTATACCCGCGCAGACCTCGCCGATCGCCTCGCGGAGAGAGAACCGCTCCGCGCTCAGTTCAACCTTCCCGGCCTGGACCTTCACGAGGTCGAGCATGTCGTTGATGAGGTGCAATAGGTGCCGGCCGCTGTTGAGGATGTCGCCGAGGTACTCCTTCTGCTTGTCGTTGATCGACCCGGGCTTTCCGTCAGAGAGAAACTCAGCGAAGCCGATGATGCCGTTCAGCGGCGTCCGCAGCTCGTGAGACATGCTGGCCAGGAAGCGGTCCTTGGCCTGATTGGCCCGCTCCAGCTCCGCGTTCTTTTCCTGGAGTGTGCGCTCGATGCCTCTGCGGTCTGTGATGTCGCGGATGGCGCTCGAGACCAGCGTTCCTTCCTCAGTCTCCAGCGGGCTGAGGCTGATCTCCACCGGGAACTCCGACCCGTCCCGGCGGAGGCCGTGGAGCTCCAGCCCTTCGCCCATCGACCGCGCCCGGGGCTCGTTGAAGAAGCCGTTGCGATGGCCGGGATGGACTCCTCGAAAGCGCTCCGGAACCAGAATCTCCACCTTCTTACCGAGAAGCTCCTCCCTCGGATACCCGAACAGGCGCTCCGTCTGCGCATTGACAAGAACGATGTCGCCGGCGTGGTTGGCGATGACCATGGCATCTGGTGCGGATTCCAAGAGACCGCGAAACTTCTGCTCGGCCCGTTTCTGCTCGCTGATGTCGCGGATGGCGCTCATCACCAGCGTGCCCTCGTCCGTCCGAAGCGGGCTGAGGCTGATCTCTACAGGAAACTCCGTCTCGTCCTTGCGCAGTCCGTACAATTCCAGCCCGGCGCCCATCGAGCGCGTGCGCGGCTGGGCAAAGTATCCGGAGCGATGGGCCACATGGCCTCCGCGATAGCGGCTGGGCAGCAACAGCTCTACCAGTTGCCCCAGCAATTCGCCGCGGTCATATCCGAAGAGCGCCTCGGCCTGGCTGTTCGCCAGCACGATGCGACCGGTCTCGTTGGCCATGATGATGGCGTCCGGGGTCGATTCCAGAAGATCGCGGAACTTCGACTCGACGAGCTTGGCGTCGCGCAGTACTTTCAGTTGGGTCACGTCTTTCTGCGTGGTGACGATGAATTCGGCGCGCCCCTCTTTGTCGTAGATCACCTTGTTCGTCACCACGGCATGGACGAGCGAGCCGTCTTTCCGCCTACGGGTGGTTTCGAAAGTGCACTGCCCTTTCTCGAGGGCTTCCCGCCTGAACTGAAGGTAGAGATCCTGGTGTCCCGGCGGGACGATCAGCGTGTCGAGCGGCTGATCAACGGCCTCGGCGCTCGAATAGCCGAAAACGCGTTCGGACTCGTCGTTCCAGTACGACACCTTTCCATCAGGTGCGGTGACGACCACGGCGTCCGGGGTTTCGTCCAGAAGAACGTCCGTGAGTGCTCGGCTCACGGGTGCTCCTCCCGCGTTACGATCCATGGGACGGTCGATGGCGATGACAACGAGATGGGCCGTGCGGCCATAAGTGTGGATAATAAGGATACAGCGTGAGCGTGATCTCGTCTGGAAAGATTTGATCCCTCGCCCGGACGAGCGCCACTCTAGGTGAGGGACTGACTCGCGGTCTTTCCGGTACCGCTTGTTATTCGGACATATTCGTTTCCAAAGCGTTTCATTCGGAGGCGCAGATGACGCCGTTCGGAATGCGGACGCTTTCCTGTTTCCAAACGCCTCCCGAAATCTCGCCAACCGGGCAAACTCACTACGCCTCAACGAGTTGTGTGTTTGAAAGGCCTGGTCCGCTGTTTGATGAAGGGTATTGCGGGAGATGCTATGGAACCTGATTTTCAGATCAAACAGCACTTGACCTTTTCCTACGTCACCCGTGCCGAGCTTCTAGCTTCGTTTGACGATGACGCCGCTTTCGTGAAGGAGATCGTCGACGCATTTCTGTGCCGCTGCCCGCTTCTACTCGAGCAGATCCGCTCCTCATTCCACAAGGGCGACGCCGGCGCGGTTTCATTCGCGGCGCACTCGCTCAAGGGATGCATCGGCTACTTCGCGCATGGCGACGTGTACGAGGCAGCCCATCGCATCGAACTGCTCACAGGCGCGGAGTTGCCGCGCCTTCCCGGGCTGCTGATGGCGCTCGAACAAGTGCTTGGCGACCTCACGGGATATCTGGAGCGGGGGTTCCAGTCCGACAGGGCCGGGTTCTCTAAATAAGCTGCATCCGCGATTGGAGAACCCGGCCCACGACGACGCGTCACTCAGCCAGATGGGAGTCGGAGACTTGAGAGAGGGTGTTTCCGCCCCCGGCCGCCTCTGCATCAATCGTGGCGTCGAACCGATTCCACCTGGTAGCGCCGGCCGGTACTACGGCCGCGGACCCAGATCCGGTCGCCGGAGTGCAATTCGGCGTCTCGCACGCCGTCCCATCGGGCGTCGGCACCGTAATAGACGCGTCGGGTGAAGTGCCTGCCGCCGTCGCCGACATAGTCGAGGGCGATGATTCCGGAACCAGGATCCACGTACGTCACCGTCCCCCAGAATTCAGGCTCGAAGGCCACGGCCGTTCCATACCGATCGTGGTACACGGCGCAGCCGCTGACGGTGAACAGCGACACGAGCGCGACCGCGATTACCGCAACTGAAATCTTTCGCATAAGTCACCTCGAAACGGAAAAAAGAGCAAGCACCGCGCCAGCCGCTCGTCAATCCGCGCCGGCTTGCGGCCGGCCAAACCCAGCAACCTCAGCAACATGCGCCGCCGGCGCGCTGGCGCTCCCTTGGACAGGTGTATTCTCAGGCGACGGAGCAACACGATGACGAACGACAACGCCCTCCGCGAGAATCTTGTCAACCTGCTCAACAGCGGGGATGCCCATCAGGACTTCGACTCCGCCGTCGACGAGATCCCCGCTGCCCTGCGAGGAAAGCGACCCGCGGGCATGCCCCATTCGGCGTGGGAACTGCTGGAGCATGTGCGCATCGCCCAGGCGGACATCCTCGATTACTCGCGCAAGGCCGTACACGTCTCGCCCGAGTTCCCGGATGGATACTGGCCGCCTTCGCCCGAGCCCCCAAACGATGCCGCATGGGACGAGAGCGTGGCAAAGTTCCGCGCCACCCGCGCGGCCATCATCGCCCTGGTCAACGACGAGTCGACCGATCTCTTCGCCAAAATCCCGCACGGCACCGCAATCCTGCTCGCCCAAATCCTTCTTATCGCCGACCACAACACCTACCACCTCGGGCAGTTGGTTCTCGTGCGGCGGATGCTCTTCACCCTTCACTCTTCACCCTTCACTCTTCACCCTTCACTCTTCACCCTTCACTCTTCACCCTTCACTCTTCACACTTCATTTCACAGCCCTCCGCCGTCCCGTCTGCGACGACTTCCAGAATCGCAGCATCGCCCGCAGCGCCTCGGGGGAGTTCTGCGGGGCGGGCGCTCCCAACTGGTCCTGTGAATTGACGCCGTGGCAAGCGCTGCAGGACGCGCACTTCGCCGGGCTGGAACGTCAGCCAGTAGCGCTCGCGCACGACCGGCGTGCCGGTGCTGTCCGTCAGTTGCCAGCTCATGGCGCGGCGCGCGGGGACGATTGCCGCCATCGAGCCGTCCGCGGCGATCTGTACGCTGCCGGCCGGGCCGGTTGTCGGTGGATTCTTCACCGCGGCGTCGTGCATCGTCCGGGCGAGCACGCGCCGTCCCGGCTTGGGCGCCGCCGTGCCGCCGAGGCCGCGGAGCTGGTCGGCCTGGAAAAGCTGGAGATGAGCGATGTCGTAGAGCTTGCCGCTGCCGGTCGACTTCTGCGTCGTGGTTCCGGCCACGCGGAGGTTGTATGGCTGCTGTTTGTCGGCGCCGTCGCGCGCGGTCACGTTCCGGCTCACGATCAGCGCGAGATTGCGCGCCGCCAGACTGGCCCGGAACGCATTCGGATCGACCCCCTCGTCGCGGAAGATCTTGGCCTCCGGTTCTTCGAGCGCTGTCGTTCGCATCGCTGGGCGCGGACGCGGGCGCACCTCGACCGGATTCAGCTCCCACATCTCGCCCGACCACGTCACGAGCTCGTCGGGATCCCAGTACGAGACGCTGCCCTGAATGCCCGGCGTCAGCAACGCGTCCGGGACATAGACGCCGTTCTGCGGTACGAGTGTGCGGATGCGGAAGGCGTAACGCGACGTTGGCGCGGTGCGCGTCCCGTCGTTGCTGTCGGCGCGCAGCTCGCTCGTGTGTACGGTCAGCAGCGTTCCGTCGGCGAGCGGGAGCGGGTCGCGATAGTGCCCCGAGGCGTCCGAGGCCGGCGTGCCGTCGGGCACAGTGCTCGTGGAGCGCGGCGTGATGTACGTGACCACGATCTTGTCCGCCGGCAGCGACGGATCCGCGCTGAAGCGGACGATTTGCCCGGAGGCATGCGTCTGGAACTCCGGCGCGTCGACCGCGAAGTAGAGGCCGGGATGGGCCGGGTCCTCGTGCAACTGCAACAGGTTTTCGACGTCGTTCGGATTCGTGCGCCCGCTCGTGGCGGCGATGAACTCCGAGAGGCCGCTGTCGCCGCTCATGCTCTTGTCGAAGTAGCCGTGCAGCTCGTGCCGGCCGATGTGGTTCATCGTCTCTTCCGACGTGCCGTCCTCGTTGATCGCCCACGGAAAGAAGTGGTTGATGCTGATTCCCTGCAGGTTCGTGCCGGCCAGAAGATCGGTGCGGCTGCTGCGCGGCTCCGGGAAGACCTCCAGCCGCTGGGCGCTTCGCGCGGCCCCGGCCGATTCGTCGGCGTAGTCGAAGGTCCCGTACGATCCCCCCTCGGTGGCATCGGTGTCGGCCTGCTGGTCCCGCTGCAGGTGATCCCAGCGCGTGAAGATCAGGCGGCCGAAGCTGTCGATCGACGGCGAGAAGAGCCCCGACGGTGTGTGATCGAGCATGCGCAGATCGCCGGTGACCGGATCGAGGCTCCACAGGCCGGTCACGGTTGGCGCTTCTTCGTACTCATCGAGCTGGGGATAGAGATACGTGTCGCCGCTGCGCGGACGATCCGAGGTGAAAAGGATGCGATCGTCGGTCCCGTAGATCGGGCTGACATTGTTGTAGGCCGCCGGCTGGTTGGGGATCTTGCGGATGACCGGGGTGTCGGTCTCGCCCAGGCCGGTAATCTCGTAGATCTGCCAGACGTAGTCCTCCCACACATACTGCCGCGTCGGGGCGCCGGTGACCATGCTGAAGAGGGCCTTGGTGCCGCTCCAGTGTACGGACGGCTCGCGCACGGCGATGGCGTTCGCCCCCTGCATCCCGTTTCCTCCGAAGCCTGCCGCGCGCGTGAGGTTCTTCATCGTCCCGTCGGGATAACGGATCCACAGATCGCCCCCGCGCGGCGCCGCCGCCACGGTCGAAGTCTGATTGCCGAAAACCGAGGCGACGGTGGTGAAGTCGGCCGGGACCGGCACCTGGGTCACGAAGAGGATCGGATTCGCGAGCACCGCGGCCGCAAGGAGTAGGGTTCTCATGACGTGATTATTGTTACAAATGGAGAGGATTGCGTGTGCCAGGTCACAGTGGCGGTCGCGGGGTTGCGGGGTTTCGCGGTCTCGCGGTGGAGGGATGTGGGGTTCGTCGGTTGCTGGGTTGCTGGGTGCTGAGCCACGCCGGACAACCGCGAGACCGCGTCTCCGTCGACGTCGTTAGCGTTGAGACCGAGAGTCCGGTCCGGTCAATCCCACCATTTCGGGAACATTCACTGACTCCCAGGGCCCGCTGATTCACTCGCCGGAGCGTGTTAACGGCCTCCGGAAGGCAAACAACTGCCTCTGAGAGGCAAACAACTGCCTCTGGGAGGCAAACAACTGCCTCTGAGAGGCAAACAACTGCCTCTGGGAGGCAATTAACTGCCTCTGGGAGGCAAACAACTGCCTCTGGGAGGCAAACAACTGCCTCTGGGAGGCAAACAACTGCCTCTGGGAGGCAAACAACTGCCTCTGGGAGGCAAACAACTGCCTCTGGGAGGCA
>DATHRD010000044.1:0-216980 GCA_035482045.1 Thermoanaerobaculia bacterium | reverse complement strand
CCGGTTCCGACGACGACGGCGGGGTGCACATCAACTCGGGGATCCTGAACCGGGCCTTCTGTCTGGCGGCCACGGCCCTGGGCGGCTTCACCTGGGTGGTGGTGGGACGCATCTGGTACCTGGTGCTGACGGAGAAGCTGTCTCCGACGGCCGGGTTCCAGGACTTCGCCGTGGCCACGGTGGTCATGGCCGGCCAGCTCTACGGCATCGGCGGGCAGGTGCAGACGACGATCGCGGAAGCGTGGTCGGCCGTCGGCCTCCCTGTTCCCCCGGGCCTGATGAAGCGCGCCGAGGCCGGCGTGGTGCGGCCCTTCGGCCGCCCCCGTCTGCGCGGCGAGCTGCCGGAGAGGAAGGCCGCGTAACCGAGTAGTTGACCTGTCAACCGACGCGCGGGGCGTTCCGATCACGCCCCGCGCATGTGGCACAGACACTCCTGTCTGTGCGGAAAGGAAAGAGTCATGAGCACCGGACAGAAACACAACAACGAGAAGAACGAGCTCTCCTTCGAGAGCATCAATGCCGGCATCAAGCAGTACGGGCCGACGCTCTATACGTCGGAGACCGTGGCACCGCAGACGGCGGCCGACCGCGCCACGAGCATGGTCGCGTCGTACGCGGTGGTGCGCCCGATCCTGGCCGCGCTGGCCGTCATCCCCCTGATCCCCGCCACCTGGCGGGCCGCCCTGAGCATCTTCATCACTACGCTCGACGGGGTGACCGACAGCTTCAAGGCCGGCAAGGACCTCGCCGTCGGCGACGGCGTGAGCTCCACAGTCGAAATGGAGCCCAAGCTTCCGGTCGGCTGACGCAGATGCAGTAGCGCCGGGGCCCGTGTGGTGCGGGCCCCGGCATTTGACCCTTCACCCCTCACACTTCACGAAAGAAAAGGAAACGTCATGAAAATCGACAACGAGGAAATCACCTTTCAGAGCATCGACGACCACTTCTACAAATTCGACCAGCCGGAAGTGCTGGAGCAGAACCCCGAGACGGGGTTCTTCGATAGCGATGAGTCTCTCGCCAGCGCCTTCACCCTCGCCCGCCCGATCCTGCTGGCCATGATCGCCACCCCGCTGATCCCGGAGCGCTGGCAGGAGGCTATCGACGAGCTCGTATCCGCGCTGGACGACGCGGTGGCGGATGCGAAGAAGGACGCGGGCGGGTGGAAGGGGGATCTGCCGGTTTGCTGAGGGAACCTCGACGCGGCGGAGACAGGAATCACCGAGCAGGGGGCCGGAGCCCGCGGAAGCGGGCTCCGGGTCTTCTTCGCCTTCGCCAATCTTCCGCCCTTGCAGGAGCGCTAGGTCGCACTGACTGTCGATTTCGTGTAACAATTATTCCATGAACGACAAATCCCGCGAGCTACCATGGGCTAGTGGCCCGGGCGAAATCCTCAAGCACGGGTTGGACCTTCTGCGGAGGGACACGGATACTAATCGCCGTTTGGCGATGATCAGCATCGACAATGCAGTCGAACTTATGATGAAGACGTATCTGGGTCTGCCAAAGCGTGTCACAGCACTCACAATATCGCGCAAAGAATATCACGACGCAGCTGAGAGCTTCCCGGCGCTTCTTGATGCACTCGAGAAGTATGCCGCAGATAAGATTGTGGGCGTTGATTTAGGTGCAATTGAGTGGTATCACCGCCTCCGTAATGAGCTTTATCATCAAGGTAACGGTCTCACCGTTGAACGCGACAAGATTGAAATCTACGCTGAGTTCGCAAACATTCTTTTCAAGAACTTGTTCGGGTACGAACTCGCCGCGGCCCCGTCTGAAAAAACTGAACTCCTAGGCGACTTCATGCTCGCCTGGGGCGAACTGGAGCGTGTCCTAGCTGACGAGGTTGTCCGACGGGGTCTGGCGCCTCGTCGAGTCCTCACCGCGATGCAAGCTCTGCAATATTTTCCGAAAGGTGAAATCAGCGGCCGTGATCTCCAAGAACTCGCCGAGTTACGCTCGGTACGAAACGCAGCCGCACATGGACAGCCTGAATGGAGAGAAACGCTCAAACCTGAGATGGTCACGCGAATTCGGCGTTTAACGGAACATTTCCTTTCAACGACGCCTGCGGCCTAGGCGGTCGCCGAGGATCTACATAGCGCGGTAGGTGCCACACGCGTAACAAAGTTCGCATGGTCAGGTACTGTGGCGACACGACGATCGTACCAGCTTGCAGGCGAACGCTCAGCGTTCCATACAACAGGTATTTTGTGATTCAGCGCGACGAAGCCGCCGACGACAAATGACTGGCGCCAAGGTTATGTTGACCCGTTTTCATGGCCGCATGGATGACGCGGCTGCGCTTCGACTGAATGGAGGCGGAACGTGCAATTGATCGCTGCTTTAATCCTTGCCGCGGTTGCGGCGGCGCAGAGCACACCGAACTGCCAGTACCTCTACACGGATGAGCAGTCACGGCAATTGTTGGTTTCCGATGGTGAAGGCGTTCGGCCCATCCTCGAGGACCCGGACGGCGTCCATCTTCCTCGCTGGGCGCCTGACGGGCGAAGCGTGGCCTATGTCACCGACTTCAGGGACTACCCTAACGATGTAGTTGCCTTCGTCGTCGTTCGCGATCTTTCGACGCTTGCGAAGAGACGAATGCCTCTCCCTCTCGACGAGCACGTGATCGACGTTCAACAGCTTGGCTGGAAAGGCGCCGACAAGGTGTGGATTGAGGGGCGGTTTGGCCCCCGATCCGGAACCTACATCGAGTGGAACGCACTCGAGGGCGTGCGAACAAAAGAGCAACTCGGGACGAAGTTCTCTTACTCGGCGACTGGGATTCTCGCGTACGTCGATCACGATCCGGCGCCCGCTTCAGCGGCTCCTGCGATTCTGGTTGCAGGAGACCGTCAGGTATACCAAACGAGCGCAAGAATTCGTTCTCTGGCCTGGGCTCCTGATGGAGTATCGATTGGTCTGGTTGAAGACACGGACGGGGTCCAGCGGTTGCGGATCGTTTCTCTCGAAGGAAAAGTACTTAAGACCAGCGCGCCACTCGCCATTGTCCCGGAGTCAATGACATGGACCTCGAGCACACGCATTGCGGTCTGGAATTCCAAAGACGCTTTCGAACTGAGCACCGTGTCCGGTGACTTGGCGAGGGTGGCAGCCGCAAGCAAACCCGGGCTGGCTGCTCATGACATGATCGAGCGCAGTGGGAATGGAAACGTTCGTAGGTTGACCGCGGCCGACGTTCGTTGCACCAGCGAGGACAGATAGCGGAGTGCGGGCAAAGCGAAGGGTCGGACCTTCGTTTTGGGCAGTGTCGCGACCTACTGCGGCCACCGAAGCGCGGCGGTGAATTCCGGTATCGCCGTGGCCAGGTACTCCCAGGCTGGCACGACATCCAGCAGTTCGCCGGCGAGGACGGCGTCGACGGACTTGCCGTCGCGGTCGGCTAGGCGTTCCAGCGCCAGGTCTAGAAACCAGGAACCGGAAACCAGAAACATCGGGTTGTGCCGGTACAGCGAGGCACGCAGAGGGTCTAAGCGTCGTCGCGGATGGAGTGGGTGTCGTTCGGTCCGAGGAAACGGCGGAGGACGCGCGTGGGGATCCTGCTCCCACGTCACTGCCATCCCCCGATTGTCCGCTTTCGAACACCTCTCCTTGAAAGCGAACGCTCCAGCGCCTGGGACGACGGTGTAACTCCTTTCGTTTCAACAATCGGGACATGGCACCGCGCTTGGTTAGGTAGCCGTCCAGCATGGATCGCGAAATCGCACAGACGGTTCGGACGCGGCGGGTAGCGCGGCGAGTCATCGTTGCCGTCGTAGCGGCGGCGGCGCTCATCTTCTGCGTCGCGGCCACGGTGAGCTGGCTGCGTCCCTCGGTGCGCCGCTCGGATCTGCAGATCGCTCGCGTCGAGCGGGGTGCCGTCGATGCCACGATTGAGGCCAGCGGTACCGTGGTCCCGGAAATCGAGACGGTCATCTCCAGCCCGGTCGAAGCGCGGGCGCTGCGGATTCAGCATCGCGCCGGCGACCGGCTGCACGCGGGCGACGCCATCCTCACCCTGGACACCTCTGCAACGAAGCTCGATCTCGACAAGTTGAACGACGCCGTGGCGCAGAAGGAGAGTGCGCTGGCCCAGGCGCGGCTGAAGGCCGAGGAACAGCTTGCCGGCGCCGGCGCGGCGCTGGAGCAGGCGCAACTCGATTCCGACATCCTCAAACTCAAGGCCGAGCAGAACGTGCGCATGCACGCCGAGGGGCTGGTGTCGTCGCAGGACGAACTGGTGGCCGTCACGGCGAAAAAGAAGAACGACATCGAGATCGCCCAGCTTCGCGATGCGCTGGCCAGGACGCGCCGGACGACGGAGGCGCAGATCTCCGCCGCGCAGCTCGATCTGCGCACGGCGCAGAAAGAGCGCGATCAGTCGGCGCGGCAGCTCAATCTGGCCATGGCACGCACCGACCAGGAAGGGGTGCTGACCTGGGTGCTGCCGGAAGTCGGGTCCACCGTCCGCAAAGGCGACATCCTGGCACGCGTGGCGGACCTTTCCGCCTATCGCGTCGTGGGCACGATCCCTGACGTTCACGCGTCGAAACTGGCCGCCGGCATGCGCGCGCACGTGAAGCTCGACGACGCCACCACCATCGACGGAACGATCTCCAGCATCGATCCGCGCATGGAGAACGGGGTGGCGACGTTCTACGTCGAGCTCGACCAGCGCGCTCATGCGCGGCTGCGCAACAACCTTCGCGTCGACGTCTTCCCCATCCTCGGCAGCCGCGGCCACGTCCTGCGCCTCCGCCGCGGCGCGCTCGGACAGGGCGAGCGCGAGGACGTTTACGTCGTCCGAGGCAACACGCTGGTCCGCACACCGGTGCATTGGGGTCTGACCGGCGATGAACAGATTCAACCGATCGACGGACTTCGCGAAGGCGACGAGGTCGTGATCTCGAACATGAACGATTACCAGGGGATTAAGGAGCTGCGATTGCGGTAGCGCGGTCGCGCGGTGGCGCGGTCGCGGGGTCTCGCGGTCTCGCGGTCTCGCGGTTGTGTGGTCTGACGGTCTCGCGGCTAGCAAGATTGCAATCGGAAACGCCTGACTACAAGGGCCAACACCGCGAGACCCCGAGACCCCGAGACCGCGAGACCGCAAGACCCAGCAACCAAGCACCTCAGCAACTCAGCGACAAACAAGGAGAACCCATGATCACACTCAACAACATCGACAAGGTCTACCGCACCGAGCGCGTCGAGACGCTCGCGCTGCAGAACATCAACCTCGACATCGCCACGGGCGAGTTCGTCTCGATCATGGGCCCGTCCGGGTGCGGGAAGTCGACGCTGCTGAACCTGATCGGTCTGCTGGACAAGCCGACCAGCGGGAAGCTGACGCTCGACGGGCAGCACATCAACGGCGCGGCGGATCGCTCACTGGCGCGCATGCGCAACGAGAAGCTGGGCTTCGTCTTCCAGAGCTTCCATCTCGTCCCCGATCTGACGGTGCTCGACAACGTCGAGATCCCGCTTCTGTATCGGAAAATGGCGTCGTCGGAGCGGCGGAAGCGGGCGCTGGCCGCGCTCGACCGCGTCGGCCTTTCCTCGCGCGTTCACCACTTTCCGACGCAGCTTTCCGGCGGGCAGCAGCAGCGCGTGGCCATCGCCCGGGCCATCGTCGGCCGGCCGCGCATCGTGCTGGCGGATGAACCGACCGGCAACCTCGACTCGGCCATGGGCGACGAGATCATGGGCATCCTCGAAGAGCTGAACGAGAAGGACGGCACGACCGTGGTCATGGTCACGCACGACGACCGCTTCGCGCAGCGGACGAGCAGGACGATTCGGTTGTTCGATGGGCGGCAGGTGGCGTGACAGACGCGGTTGCGCGGTCTCGGGGTCGCGCGGTCTCGCGGGGCCTGGGTCAAAACACCGCCGCGAGACCGCGCGACTACGCAACCAAGCCTACAAGCGCCGTCGGGCGGAATGACAGGAAGGAAAAGGACAATTCAATGCTGAAAAACTCACTCAAGCTCGCCCTCAAAGTACTGGCGCGGCGCAAGGTCTTCACGGCCATTTCGCTCGTCGGGATCACCATGACGCTGGCCGTGCTGATGGCGGCCACGGCCATCCTCGACAACGTGCTCGCGCCACGGCAGCCGGAGTCGCGGCTGGACCGCATCATGACCGTCGACTTCGTGCAGATGCAGGGGCCGGAGAACACGGAGCGGAGTAATCCCGGGCAAGGCTTTCTCGATAAGACCATCCGCAACCTGCCGGGTGTCGAGCGCACGTCCACGTACAGCGAGATTCAGAGCGTCGTCGTGTATGACGGCGCGCTGCGGGTGGAATTGCCGTACCGGCGCGCCGACGCGGAGTACTGGAAGGTCCTGGACTTCCGCTTTCTCGAAGGCGGTCCGTTCAGCGCTGCCGACGAGGCGGCCAATCGGTCGATAGTCATCATCACCGAGGATGTTCGCCGGAAACTCTTCGGCGGTAACGCGGCGCTGGGAAAGATGGTCGACATCGGCGGTGAGCCGCATCGCGTCGTGGGCGTCGTGCCGACGGTGCCCTTCACGCAGACAATCGCCTACAGCACGCTGTGGGTGCCGCTTGGTCCGCCAACCGACGAACAGAAGAAGGCGAACTTTGGCAACCTCATGGCCATCATTCTGACGAAGAACAAAGCGGACATCCCGATGATTCAGCGCGAATTCAACACGCGCGTTTCGCACGTCCCGATCGACGATCCGAAGACCTTCACGGAGATCCGCTCGGCGATGGACACGAGATTCGAGGGAATTGCGCGCAATCTGACGAACGACAAGTTTGGCCCACGCGGCCCGATGGTTCTTCGCATCGGATTCCTGGCTTTGGCGCTGCTCTTCATGACGCTCCCGGCGCTGAACCTGGTCACGCTCAATCTGAGCCGCATCCTGGAACGCGCATCCGAGGTCGGCGTGCGAAAGGCGTTCGGAGCACCGCGGCGGACACTGATCGGTCAGTTCGTGGTCGAGAACGTCGTGTTGACCGTCATCGGCGGCGCGGCCGCGTTCGTGCTCGCGTTCGTTCTTCTGCGCGTCTTCGACGCCGTTGAATTTCTGCCGGGTGCGCGCTTCGATCTCAACCTGCGCGTCTTCGCCTGGGGGATGCTGATCGCGGCCTTCTTCGGCGTCTTTTCCGGCATCTATCCGGCCTGGAAGATGTCCCGTCTCGATCCTGTGAATGCTCTTCGCGGAGGTGCGATGTGATTCGTCATCTGTTGAAACTGGTGTGGGCGCGGAAGCGGGCGAACGCCCTGCTCATCATCGAGATCTTCTTTTCGTTCGTGGTCGTCTTCGCCGTGGTCACGCTTGCGACGTCGATGATCATCCGCTGGAACAAGCCGTTGGGGTTCGACTATCACAACGTCTGGTCCGCCAGCGTCAGTTTCCCGCGCCTGTCGGCGATGAACGATACCGATGACGCGCCGGGCCGGGCCGCGATCGGCGCGATTCTGCGCGAGGTCAAGGCGCAGCCGCAGGTCGAGTCGGCGTCCGCGGATGACATGCCGCCCTACAGCCGCGGCACATGGACCTCCGACCTGAACGTGAACGGCCGTTCCATCGACGTTACCTCCGACAGCGCGTCGGACGATTTCGCGAAGGTGATGCGGATCGCGGTGCTGCGCGGCCGCTGGTTCAATGCCGGCGACGATACGATGAGCGTGGAGGGAGTGGTGATGGACGCGGACGTCGCGCAGGCTCTCTTCGGGTCGCTCGACGTCGCCGGGAAAACGTTTCAGTCGGGCACGGAGAAGTCCTACCGGATCCTCGGCGTGATCGCGCCGTACCGAAAGCATGGGGAGTTGTCGCAGGACCACGAGAGAATGCTTTTCCATCGCTTCTCGGCGACGCAGACAAAAGGACACGTCGTGCGCACGATCATCTTTCGCGTCCAGCCCGGTACGCCGGCGGATTTCGAGGAGACGCTCATCAAGCGCTTGCACGGGGTCGCGCCCGACTACCCGGTGCGCATCCAGCACATGGATCAGATGCGCGAGCTGACGAATAAGGCCTTCATCGCGCCGGCCATCGTCGGCGGGATCGTCGCTTCCTTTCTCATCACGATGGTGGCGCTCGGACTCTCCGGCGTGCTCTGGCAGACCGTAACCCGCCGCACGCGCGAGATCGGCCTCCGGCGTGCCCTCGGCGCGACGGGCAATGAGGTGAACCGTCAGATCCTGCTCGAGGTGGCTCTGCTGTCGACGCTGGCCCTTGTGGTGGGCGTGATCGTCGTCGCGCAGCTACCGCTGCTCGGCGTCTTCAGGATCGTCAGCCCGCCCGCGTTCAGCATCGGCTTCGCAGGGGCGCTTGCGACCATCTACGGCCTCACGCTACTGTGCGGGCTATATCCGAGCTGGCTCGCGGGCCGCGTCCAACCGGCGCAGGCGCTGCATTATGAGTGACGCGGGTGTCGGGGGTCGGGAGTCGGGGGTCGGAGATTCCAACCCGCTGTCGACTCCCAATAACGGGACCGCAGATTTCAATCGTACGTTGCACTATGAGTGGCGCTGGAATGTCTGACCTGGAGCCAAGGATCGCAGATCTCGCTCGTAACTCGCTCCGACACCCGACCCCCGACTCCCGACCCCCGCTCACGTCATGATTCTCATCGTCGACGACGACCCCTCGATCACGGCTTCGCTTGCGCTACTGCTGAAGCAGCACGGCCATCAATCGTCGTCTGCCCACAGTGTCGACGAGGCGCTCGGCCTGATTCGAGGGGAGCGTCCGTCGCTCGTCATTCAGGACATGAACTTCTCCCGCCGCACCAGCGGTGAGGAAGGGCTGGCGCTCCTGACCGCAGTCCGCACGGAGCAGCCCGATGTGCCGGTGATCCTGATGACGGCGTGGGGATCGATCGGCCTGGCCGTCGAAGGGATGAAACGCGGCGCGGCGGACTTCATCACCAAGCCGTGGTCGAACGCGCTGGTGGTGCAATCGGTGGAGACAGCGCTGAAACTGGCCGAGACGCGCGATGTGGCCGCTGAGGCGCCGAGCCGGGGAGAGCTGGACGGTCGATTCGACTTCGGCAACATCATCGGCAGCGATCCGAAGATGCTGCGCGTGCTCGAGCTCATCGGGCGCGTGGCGCCGACGGAAGCATCGGTGCTCATCATGGGAGAGAGCGGTACGGGGAAGGAGCTCGTCGCCGAGGCGATCCACGCCAATAGCCGGCGCCGCGGGCGGCCGTTCGTAAAGGTCAACCTCGGCGGGATCTCTTCGACACTCTTCGAAAGCGAGATGTTCGGCCACGTGCGCGGCGCGTTCACTGATGCCCGGCAGGACCGCAAGGGCCGCTTCGAAGTCGCCGACGGCGGGACGATCTTTCTCGACGAGATCGGCGAGGTCGATCAGGCCTCTCAGGTGAAGCTGCTGCGCGTGCTGCAGGACCGGACGTACGAGGTGCTTGGCTCGAGCCGGGCCCGTACCGTCGACGTGCGCATCGTCTCCGCGACCAACCGTCCGCTCCACGAGCTGGTCGGGCGCGGGGAGTTCCGCGAGGATCTGCTCTATCGGCTGAATCTGATTACGATCCAGCTTCCGCCACTGCGCGAACGGCGGCCCGACATTCCGCGGCTGGCCGCGCATTTCCTGGGTGTGGCCGCGGAGATCTACCACCGCGAAGTCGGCGTCATCGCGCCGCGGGCGATGGAGTGGCTCAAGACGCAGAATTGGCCGGGCAACATCCGCCAGCTTCGGCAAACCATCGAGCGGGCCGTCGTCATGGGCGACGGAAACGAACTGACGCTCGACGACTTCGTGGCCGTCCGCGATCTCGAAACGCGCGAGCGGCGCGAAGCATCGCTCCCCGACGCCGGAACGATGACTCTCGACGAGATCGAACGCGGCATGATCGTGAAGTGCATGAAGCACTACGACAGTAACCTCTCCCGCGTGGCCGAGGCGCTGGGGCTCAGCCGCGCGGCGCTGTATCGGAGGCTGGAGAAGTATGGGATCGAGGGATAAGGGTTACGGAGTATCGCGGCGGCGCGGTCTCGCGGTGTCCTATCCGTCGATTCTGCTGCGAGACCGCGCAACCGCGTAACCTCGCAACCGCGCCATGACCTTCCGCACCAAACTCCTCCTCTGGTTCACCGCGCTGCATCTCGTCTTCGCCGGCATCGCCGTCGTCGTGCTGATGGAGGACCAGTTCTGGCTGTTTGTCGTCGAAGTGTTTTTTGCGGTCTCGGTCGTCATCAGTTACCGGCTCGTGACGGCGCTTTTCGTGCCGCTGGAGTTGATCCGTACCGGGGCGGAGCTGATCAGCGAGCGCGATTTCACTTCGCGCTTTGTACCTGTAGGCCAGCCTGAGATGGATCGGTTGATCGAGATCTACAACGCCATGATCGACCGCCTGCGTGAGGAACGGCTGGCCGCCGGGGAGCAGCAGCAACTGTTGCAGAAGATCGTCGAGGCATCGCCGTCGGGGATTGTCATCTGCGACTTCGACGGCGGCGTGCAGCAAGCCAACCCGGCCGCGAAGCGCCTGCTGAGCGAGCCTGCTGTGGCCGAGGCCCTGCCGTCGCTCGCTCCGGGTGAATCAAGGCTGGTCACGCTGGCGGGTGCGCGGCGATTGAAGGTGTGGCACGCCGAGTTTCGCGACCGCGGCTTCGCCAAGACCTTTTATCTCCTCGAAGAAATGACCGAGGAGTTGCGGCTGACGGAGAAGACCGCCTACGAGAAGCTGATCCGGATGATGTCGCACGAGGTGAACAACTCCGTCGGTGCGGTGCGGTCGCTGCTCGAGTCCGTGCTGCGGTACGCGGAGCAGGTCTCGCTGAATGACCGTGACGACTTTACCAATGCGCTGACGATCGCCGCGGCGCGCATCGAGTCGCTCAACCGCTTCATGACCGGCTTCGCGGACGTGGTCCGCCTGCCGCCGCCGCATCCGCGCGAGGTGGAGCTCGCCCTCGTCGTCGAGGACCTTGCCACGCTGTTGCGTCCCGAGCTGGAACAGCGTCGCATCGCGCTGCGGGTCGACATCGCACGCGATGCGAACGTGCGGGTCGACCAGAGCCAGTTCGAGCAGGTCGTCATCAACGTGATCCGCAACGCGATGGAGTCGATCGGCGACAATGGCGAGATCACGGTCTCGTGGCGGGCCGGCGTGCTCTCGATCGCCGACACGGGCCACGGAATCGACCCCGCCGCGCGCGACGAGCTCTTCTCCCCGTTCTTCACGACGAAGCGCGAAGGCCGCGGTCTCGGACTGACGATCGTCTCCGAGATCCTGACCAATCATCACCTCCCCTTCACGCTGCAGAACCGGGAAGGGGGCGGGCAGAGTTTCGGGTGACGTTTACTTGATGTCGGCCAGGCGGTAGGTGCTGTCGTTGGTCCGATTATCGATGATGGAGCTGTAGATGAATGCCGTGCCTGGGAAGGCAGCGACGCTGACCATAATCTGTCCACCTGTCGGAATCGTTGGGGTGCCGGTGAACGTAGCGAATGAATCCTGCTCGAAGTAGTTCGCCGGATACGTCACCGAGCGTGTTGCTTGCACGTTTCCCGCGGCATCAACCAGGGTGATATTGAGAGTTGCCCCGTAGTCGAGTGTTCTCACGCCGATGTTCATCCGGAAATTCACAGGGTCGTCCGGCGTGAATAGAGCCCCGTGGCGGAAGAAGTTGATGGCGTCGGACGGCGAGAGCCCTTCCTCCGAGAAGCCGGAGGTGCCGGCGGCGCCGCCGTCGCTGAAGACGCGCGCGGTGACGATCGGCATTGCGCCACCGTTCGTGACGATGTCGACCGAGCCCAGTCCGCTGGTTCCCATCGAGGCGATCAGGTCCGGGTACGACTGGATCTGATCGGGGATCAAAATGAACGGCAGCGAGGGATCGCCGTCGCTGGCAGACTGACCCTGCTTATGAAACACAAAACTTCCGGTCATCGTGCTGGCGCCGGCGTTCTGGATCTGCACAGCGGTGCGGAAAAACGAGCTCGCCCCCTGCACTGCTCCGGCGGCGGGCAGTATCCGCACGAGCAGCGGGTCGCTGACGTACGCGACCGCGCTGAAGCGATAGCGGGGGCTGTAGTTCGACGGCGATCCGAGTGCTCCGGCCGTGCTGATGTCGCTGGTGGTGATCAGGTTGTAGCCAACATTGCCGCCGTAGTCCATCGTACGGACCGAGCCGCAGGTGTTGAATGGCTGTAGTTGTACGACTCCGATGAGGTCACCCGCGGCGAGCGTGACCGGCGGGATCAGGGTCACGTCGTTTCGTCCGTCTACGGAATTAAAGGGTCCACGAGTGGCGACAACGGTGAATGATGAATCGGTCGTAAATCCCGTTCGGAGAAACACGACTTTGAATGCTGCCGTGCATGCACGGCTCCAGAACACGCTCGCTTTGTTCACCGTTCCGGCCGTCGTGGCGAAGTCCGTCAGATTCACATAGCTGACCGGCGCAAGGGTCTGGCTGATGGTGCTGGTATTCGTTGGGTCGGGAACGTGGACTCCGACAGTCAGCGGCTGGGCAGCTAGCGAGGAGACGAAAAGAATGGTGAGTAACCCGATGATAGTCCGCACGTCAGACTCCTTTGGATCGCAGGCAGCATAGCAGTAGCCAGGTTTTCCACGCCCCTTCATGAAACCAGTCCACTGTTTGGCTAGCTCCAGCGGCCCCTCATCCGCCTTCGGCACCTCGATTTACACTGTGCCTGCGATTCCAGTCGGATGGTGAGAAATCCGGCTTAGCGCTGGCTTAGCGCACAACTTCCAACTCCGCCGCATCCTCTCGCAAGTCCCGCGCGAGCCATGTGTATGGGCCGGCCTGCGTCAGGCCTGCCTTCTCGAAGAGCTTGCGGTACCAGGACGGGGGACGGCGAATCATTCCCTGCAGGTCGCCGATGATGTCGTCCGCGGCCGTAAGCACTTCGAGGAAGAGCACACCTCCGGCGACGCGCACAAGCTCCGGGAGCCCGGCGCGGATGTCGTCGTCAGGGATGTAATGCAACGCGTCGGAACAGACGACGAGATCGAACGGGCCGCGCAGGTGTGCCGCGGCCAGCTCGGCGAAGGACGCTTTGCGGATGTTGCGCTTCGCGCCAAAACGCTCAACCCCGTAGTCGCTTGGGTCGAGCCCCAGGTACCTGGCGCCAGGCCGCAACGCCTTGAGATGCGGCTGCCACGCACCTTCGCCGCAGCCGACATCCAGCATCGAGCGCAGACGGCGGTGGAGGAAGTACTCGCATTCCGCAACCGCCAGCGACACTTTGCGCCGCACGTCGTCCCTCGTGCTGACGCGATTCCGTCCGCGATACCAGTGGTCGAAGTAGGCGCGGTCGTAACGTTTCCCGGTCATCGGCGCGATTATGGAGCAATCGTCACAAGCACGAGTGACGGTGGCGATTTCATGCAATCCCAAGTATGTTTACGCTGCGGTCATGAGCGACAGCCAGCGTATCCTCGACTCGATCCGCCGCCTGGTCCGCCTTCTGCGCGTGAGCGACCGGCAGGCGCAGATGGACCTCGGCGTTTCCGGCGCCCAGCTTTTCGTGCTGATGGAGCTGGGCAGGACGCCGGCTCTGTCTCTGGGCGACCTCGCCGCCAGGACCCGTACCGACCAGAGCTCCGTCTCTGTCGTCGTGTCGCGTCTGGTGGAGGCCGGCCTCGTTACCCGGGACCGCGATGAGCGCGATGCACGTCGCCTCGTTCTTCATCTGACCAGAGCCGGCCGGGCCTTGCTGCAAAAGGCGCCGCCGGTGGCCCAGGAGCTTCTGCTGCGCGTGCTCGAACGAATGCCGGCCGCGGAGAGAAAGCACTTCGCCGATACCTTTGAGAAAATGGTCAACAGAGTTGGTGCGGACGATGGTCCGGCGCCGATGCTTTTCGAAGAAGAGCCGTCGGCGCGGCGTCGCTGAGTTGCTGGGGTTGCTGGGTTACTGGGTTGCTGAGCTGCAAAGTTGCTGGGCGTCCCGAACAGCTCAGCAACCGAGCAACCCAGTAACCCAGTAACCCAGTAACTTCGGACTCCGGGTTCTCGCGCAACACTTGGAGGAAGAGCGGCACTGACGTACTCTTTTGTCACATGACGAGACAGGAGCTCCTGGCGAACATTCCGCTGTTCGAGTCGCTCACCGAGGAAGACTTGAACGGCCTCACGATCCGCCTCGAAGAGACCGACTACGCTCCGGGGGACATCATCTTCCGCCAGGGCGATGACGGGTCCTCGCTCTTCGTGATCGAAGAGGGGGCGGTGGAAATCGCGTTCGGCGAAGGGGCGGCCAACGTCGTGCTGGCGACGCTGTTCAACGGACAGTATTTCGGCGAGCTCTCCCTCTTCGACGGTGCGCCGCGTTCCGCGACGGCCAGAGCCGTCAAGCCGACGCACGTGATCCGGCTTGACCGCGACGATCTCGTCGACTTCGTCCATAAGAACCCGGCCGCCGCACTGCGCATCATCGAGGAGATGGGCGACCGGTTGCGCCAGACCAATGAGCTGATGTCGCGCCAGGTCTCACGCAACGTGCTGCAGGAGCAGGAAGAGCGGCTGACGTTCGGCCAGCGCATCGCGGACCGCGTGGCCGCCTTCGGCGGCTCGTGGCCGTTCATCGTCATCTCTTCGATCTTCATGACGGTGTGGATGGCGATCAACATCGGGCGCGTGGCGAACTTCGATCCCTATCCGTTCATCCTTTTGAACCTGGCCCTTTCATCCGTGGCCGCCCTTCAGGCGCCGATCATCATGATGAGTCAGAACCGCCAGGCGTCGAAAGACAAGCTCCTGGCCGAGAATGACTATCAGGTCAACTTGAAAGCGGAGATGGAGATCGCCGCTCTTCTGCGGGGACAATCCGAGTTGCTGGCACGGCTGGCGGTCGTCGAGCGTGCTATCAGCCGGCGCGCGGATACGTAATCCGCATCCACTCCTCTGTTCCGCCCTGCACGCTCATGACGTTCGCGAAGCCGGCGCGAGCGAGGAGGCTGCAGGCGATCGAGGAGCGGTAGCCGGCGGCGCAGATCACGGCCAGCGGCTGACTTCGATCGATCTCGCCGAGGCGCTCGGGAAGCTCGTCGAGGGGGATGTTCTCCGCATCGGTAACATGACCCTCCCAGAACTCGGCGCGCCGGCGCACGTCGAGCACCGCGCGAGGCGTAGCGTTGACAGCATTGAGCTCGCGCGCCGTGATTTGGGGCAGCGACACCGTCGCGAATCCGTCGAGCGTGGTGACGCAGCCTTCGACGTTCTCGATTCCGACACGCGCGAGGCGCATCATCGCCTGGGATGCTGATGCCTCGTCGTCCGCGACGATCGTGATCGGCGAGTCCAGCGGCAGCAGTGTTCCGCACCACGAGGCGAAGTTGCCGTCGAGCCCGATATTGACAGAGCCCGCGATGTGTCGTGCGCCAAAGGCCTCGGCGTCGCGCACGTCGAGAATCAGTGCATCCGGGTTGAGCGCGTCGGGCGTGATCGGTGGCGCGGAGATCTCACTCAAGGCACGCGGACCCTGCCGGTTCAACTCCGCATCGCGCGGGAAGTAACGCGGCGGCGGCGCCAGACCGGCCGTCAACGTCTCCACGAACTCTTCACGCGGCATCGTCTGCAGCGCCCAGTTCGTCCGCCGCTGGGCACCGATCGTCGAGGACATGTCGCTGGAGATGTTCCGGCCACCAGCCGAGCCGGCGCCGTGCGCCGGCCAGACCTCCACGTCATCTGGAAGCGTCAGGATCTTCGTCCGAAGCGAGTCGTAGAGCATCGACGCCATCTCTTCGGACGTGTGGCCGCGGGAGCCGGCCAGATCGGGACGTCCGACATCGCCAATGAATAGCGTGTCACCGGTCAACACTTTCGTGGCCCGTCCGTCCTCGGCGACCAGCCACGAGATCGATTCCGGCGTGTGGCCTGGCGTCTCGATCGCCCGCAGCTCCACGCCGGCGATGCGAAGGATGTCGCCGTCGCGCACGGCGCGATGCGGAAACGCCGCCCCGGCCTTCGCGCCGAAGACGATCTCTGCGCCGCTGCGCGCGGCCAGTTCCTGATGGCCGCTGACGAAATCAGCGTGAAGGTGAGTCTCGATCACGTACTTGATGCGGAGACCGAGACGTTCCGCGGCGTGGAGATATTGATCCACGTCGCGCTGCGGATCGAACACGGCTGCCTCACCGCCGTCTGCGATCAGATAGGAGGCGTGGGCGAGACAGGCGAGATAGAACTGGTGGAAGTACATGGTTGTGGTTGCGGGATCGACTGTAACTCAGCAACCCAGCAACTCAGTAACCTGCGCATCAACCGCGAGACCTCGCAACCGCGCAACTCCGCGCAACCGCGAAGATCACCGCCACGTCATCTCGAACGCGCAAAACGCGTCGCCGAGCGTCTGACACTTCGTCTCGACGACGCTCGGCTCACTGCCTCCGTGCCGAAGGATCGACTCGAGATAGAACCCGACCGCGCTGCCGCAAAAGATGGGGCTGTAGACCGGATAATCGCTGCAGATCATGCGCCCGCCGTTCGGCATTCTCTCGAAGCGGACGTTGCCGAACTTCTGAAATTGATGATGGAAAAGAGCCTGGTTCTCGAGGAACTTCACCAGCTCCGTGCTGTCGAGCGACTTGTAGACGCGGCCGATTCCGAGCTCGGCTGATGCCGCGCCGATCAGGGCGAGAATGTTCGGGTATTTCTGTCTCAGCGTTTCGTAGATGGTGCGGTCCAGTTCGATGAGCGACGCGAACTCGCACCAACTCGATGCCAGCGGCGTCTTCGTATAACTGGCCGTTCTCGGGGAGAGTTTGGCGATGATCACGGTGAAGCCGTCCTCACCCGCGATATCGGAGAGGAGCTGCTTCCGCCCTCCGAACATCACGCCCTTCACCTTGGCCGCATCAGGATTCGGTCCGACGAGAACCTCCTTCCCCTCCAAGCGGGGAAGCGGTGCTGCCGGCCCCTTGCGTTGCATGAGCAGGGACATAGAGAATCTGGATTGTAGCTCCTGAGGGCGGTCAAACTTGACACGGAACGGCCACGGGCCTGGTACGGTTCTTTTTGAACGATGGACCTCAATCTAAGAGACAAAGTCATCATCGTCACCGGAGCCGCGGCGGGCATCGGCCGCGCAACCGTCGAGCGCTTCGCCGCCGAGGGCGCGAAGGTTGTGGCGTGGGACGTCACCACAGATCCCCGCGTGGACGTGACCGATTCGGCCTCCGTCCTCCGAGCCGTCGATGAGGCCATGGCTATGCATGGACGCATTGACGTCCTGGTCAACAACGCGGGCATCGTCCGTGACGCGCAGCTCGTCAAGTGGAAAGACGGGGTGGCCGGCATGATGGACGACGCCACCTTCGACGCCGTCATCAACGTCAACCTCAAGGGTGTTTTCCTTTGCACGCGAGCGGTCGTTCCGCACATGATCAAAGCGCGGCGCGGTGTGATCCTCAATGCGTCGTCGATTGTCGGGCTGTACGGCAATTTCGGCCAGACCAACTATGCGGCCACGAAGGCAGGCGTCATCAGCTTCACAAAGACTTGGTCGCGCGAGTTGGGACGTTATGGCATCCGTGTCAACGCCGTCGCCCCTGGCTTCATCGCCACCGAGATGGTCAGAGCGATGCCGCAAAACATCGTTGAATCGATGTCGGCGAGAACACCGTTGGCAAAGCTCGGCGAGCCGGACGACATCGCCAACGCCTACGTGTGGCTGGCCAGCGACGCGGCAAAGTTCGTCAGCGGAGCGGTGCTCTCGGTTGATGGCGGACTGGTGCTGGGCACATAGAGTCAAGGGCGAGGGGAAGCAGGAAGTTAAAACCGCCACAGTCCCGTAACGGAATGACGAGGCGATTTCGGGCATTCTGTCCGCTTAGTCCTAGGGAGAAAACCATCCAATGCGCTGCCTCGGTCGTGTTGCGCTGTCATTGCTGCTCACCACGAGTGCCGCATCCGCGCAACTCAAAGAAACGATCGACGTTCACCTCGTGGAGGTGCCGGTCACGGTCGTCGACCGCGCGGGCAATCCAATACGCGGGCTGACGGCGGCGAACTTCGAGATCTTCGACCGGGGCGAGAAGCGGCAGATCGCGAATTTCGACGCCATCGATTTCACGTCCGAGAACGCCAAGGCCGCCTCGCCGCTCAACCCTTCGGCACGCCGTAACTGGATTCTTCTCTTCGACCTCTCGTTCTCATCACCGATCGGGAGGAGCAAAGCGCAGGACGCGGCCCTGAACTTCATCGCCAAGGAGATGGGGCGCCGCGACCTGGCCGCCGTCGCCACCATCGACGTCGACCGCGGGCTGCGGCTCATCACGTCTCTTACGACCGACCGCAACCTTCTCGGCGCAGCCATCGCCAACCCGCGCACGTTCGTTTCCTCAGACCCTCTGCGTATTGCCAGCAGCACCGTTCAGGAGAGCACCGCGAACGATGTGTCGATTCAGGCACAGGCCGCCGACCCCGATGATTCCGCCACCGATATCGCCCGCGGCGAGAAGAGACTCGACGACCAGTACAACCGGTCGCGGATCGAGAGGCAGGTGCATCTCCTATCCGATCTGGGCCGTACGCTGCGCCTCCTTCCGGGCCGCAAGCAGGTCATCCTTTTCTCCGAGGGTTTTGATCCGCGGCTTGTTCGCGGACGGGACGCGCGCGCGACTACCGAGGAGCAGGCAGACCTGCAGCAGGCGATTTCGGGCAACATCTGGCGCATTGACAGCGACGCCCGTTACGGCAGCACGATGACGATGACGCTCCTCGAAGAGATGGGGCGCAGTCTTCGGGGCTCCGATGTCGTGCTCAATGCCGTCGACATCCAGGGCGTGCGCTCACAGAGCGACGAGAACGGCATTCGCATCAACTCGAACGATGCTCTCCATCTGCTCACCGCTCCTACGGGCGGTGAAGTCTTCAAGAACTCCAATAGCATTGACGCCGATCTCGAGAAGATGCTGCACACGCAGGACGTCGTCTACGTCCTGGCCTTTCGTGCGCCGGTGTCGAATGACGGGAAGTTCCGCGAGTTGAAAGTCCGCGTGACCGGCGTACCGGGAGCGCGCGTCTTCCATCGGGCCGGCTACTACGCGTCGGGCGCCGAGAGCGCGCTGGAACGCTCGCTCTCAAACGCCGAGATCGTTCTGAACGACATCACGCAGAACGACATTCAGGTCGCCACTCTGGCGGCGCCGTTCCCGGCCAGGGACGGCAAGGCCCAGGTGCCTGTGGTGGTCGACATCGGTACCGATGGCCTCGTACTTGACGCGAAGAAGAAAGACGTCATCGCAGAGGTCTACCTCTATGCCTTCGACGACCAGGGCGTCGTCCGCGACCGTTCGTACCAACGGCTCACGATCGACAGCAGCAAGCTGACCGGACACAGCGGGATCAAGTACTTCCCGACACTCAGCCTGCCGCCCGGCAAATACGCGCTCAAGACCCTCGTGCGGGTGGCAGGATCGGAGCATAAAGGCTTCGTACGGACAGACATCGAGGTGCCCGCATCCTACGACGTCGCGCTCCTGCCGCCGATGTTCCTCGACGATCCCTCCTCCTGGGTTGTCGTGCCCGGCTCGTCCCACAAGGAGTCCGAGACCTATCCATTCCATATCAACGGCGAGCCGTTCATGCCCAGCGCCAGCGCCCATGTGAGCAACGGACGCCCTCGGCGCGTGGTGCTCTTCGTTTTCAACGTCGAGCCTAACGAGCTGACGTGGCAGACGGCGGTAACGGATGCGAGTGGGTCGCACGCCGGCACGCCGTCGCTCGTCAAGCGACTGCAGGGGCACGATGTCACGAAGCTCGTTTTCGACTACTCTCCGGCCAATCTGGAGAGCGGTTCGGCCTCATTCGATGTAACCGTGCGCAAGAAGGGCTCGAGCGACGCCCGAACGTCGAGCGTGCCGCTGGTGGTGCGGTAAACCCAGGTGGCCGGTAATCGGTAACAGTCGTCAGGGAGGCCCTCATGAAGATTCGCGCCTTAGCAGCGGTGATGCTCTTCTCCGCATCCGCGTTCGCGCAGTTGCAGGAGACCTTGAACGTCAACATCGTCGAGGTGCCGGTGTCGGTCGTCGACTCGGGCGGCAACCCCATTCGCGGGCTGACGGCGGCGAACTTCGAGCTGTACGACGGCGGAAAGAAGCAGGCCATCACATCTTTCGACAAGATCGATTTCGGTTCGAAGGAGCAGCCGATCACCGCAATCTCGCCGCTGAATCCGGCGGCGCGACGCTCGTTCATGCTCCTCTTCGACCTCGGCTTTTCGTCGCCGCGCTCGCTCGTCCGCGCGCAGGAAGCGGCGCGTCGCTTCGTCACCGCCGCGGTTCAGCCGGGCGATCTCGTCGGCGTCGGTACGATCGACGTCGACCACGGCTTCCGGCTGCTCACCGCGTTCACAACGGACCACGATCTCGTCGCGGCGGCCATCAGCGATCCCCAGAACTTTCGCGGCAGCGATCCTCTTCAGATCGGGAACAAGACGTTCGTCGGTGACATGACGATGGATGCGGGCTCGCCCTTGGAGGGGGTCGCAGAGGACCCTAAGGTGTCGGGGCACAACTCGGTATCGGACAGAGGCGCGCGTGAAATGGCCGATTTGGAGCAGCGCTTTACGCGCAGCAATGAGCTGGCCGTTGCCAGCCGGGTCGAAAAGCAGATCGACTTTCTGGCCGATCTGGCAAAGACGCTTCGGGCAGTCCCAGGCCGCAAGCAGGTCATCCTCCTGTCCGAGGGTTTCGACCCGAAGTATCTGCAGGGTCGTGATGCCCGCGATTCCAAGGCCGAAGCACGCGATTTCGATGCGGTTACCAGGGGCGAAGTATGGAACGTGGAGAGCGATCAGCAGTTCGGCAGCGCATCCAGTCAGTCGATCCTCGACCGGATGGCGCGAGCATTTCGTTCCTCGGATGTGGTCCTCGACGCCATCGACATTCAGGGCGTGCGTGTGCAAAACCTGACTAGTTTGGGCTCCAACAGCTCCACCGATATCGCCGATGCGACCAGCGCCAACATGAACTCCAACGCCGGACTCTTCCTGCTATCCAAGCCCACCGGCGGCAACGTATTCCAGAATTCGAATGACCTCAAGAGCAACTTCGATCGCATTCTTCGTGCGCAGGAAGTCGTCTACGTCCTCGGTTTTCAGTCGCCCTTAGCCAATCCCGGCAAGTTCCACGACCTCAAAGTGAAGCTGGTCAACTCGCCCGGCCGGGTCTCGTACCGTTTGGGCTATTACGAGAATGGCGGCGGGAGTCCCCTGGAGCGCACGCTCACCACGGCCGAGATCATCGTCAATGACGTGCCGCAGACTGATGTTCACCTGGCCGTGTTCGCCGCGCCGTTTCCGGCCGGCGGTGGCAACTCACAGGTGCCGGTGATCCTCGATCTGAACGGAGTTGACCTCGCTCATCAAGCCAAGGGAAACGTGGTCGCGGCCGAAATCTTCGTCTACGCATTCGACTCCGAGGGCATCGTGCGCGATCGTCTTTACCAGCGGCTCACGCTCGACTTGAAGAAGGTGGGCGACCGGCTTCGCGCCGGCGGTGTCCGTTACTACGGCACGCTCGTTCTGCCGCCGGGAACGTACGCGATCAAGTCGCTGGTCAGGGCCGGCGAGAGTGACAAGAAGGCCGATGCGGAAAAGCGCGGCTTCGGACGGGTGGACGTGATCGTGCCCAAGGCGGGCGACATTTCAGTTCTGCCACCGATCCCGATCGACGAACAGCCGAAGTGGATTCTGGTGAAGGGCAGCGAGCGCGGCGCCACCGGCGACTATCCGTTCGAACTGAACGGACAAAACTTCATTCCGAGCGCTACAGCGTCGAGCAAAGTGGCAGTCGTCGTCTACGGTGCGGCGGCAAACGAGCTGACGTGGGAAACGACGCCGAAGACAAAGCTGCTCGGCACGATCCCGATGCACGGCGGAACGAAGCTCGTCCTTCAGCTCGACGACCCGACCCAGGTTTCCTCACTGAAGATCACGGTACACAAGAAGGGCGCCGTCGAGACACAGACAACGAGTGTTGCCGTGGTAAGGCCGTAGCAACAGATGATGCATCGCACTCTGTCATTCGCCGTGTTTCTGATCATGGTCGCCGTGCTCGCACAAGCGGGCACGACTGCCAACGTTCAGGTGGTCGAGTTTCCGGTCACCGTCGTGAACGCTTCCGGCAGCCCCGTGCGCGGCCTGACCGCGGCGAACTTCGCGCTTTACGAGGAGAAAAAGAAGCAGCCCATTGCATCGTGCGAGGTCGTCGATCTCGCCTCGGATGCTCCGGCCAGCGCCATCTCGCCGATGAACCCGGCCGCGCGGCGCTCCTTTGTCCTTCTTTTCGACCTCGGCCTCACAACTCCGCGTTCGCTCGCGCGCGCGCAGGACGCGGCGCTGCGGTTCGCGAAGGAGATCGCCGGTCCACGCGACCTGGTCGCGGTCGCCACGGTCCATCCCGACCAGGGCTTCCGCTTCATCACCGCGTTCACCACAGATCGCCAACTGGTCGCGTCGGCTTGCAGCAATCCGTCCACGTTCCACGGCGCCGATCCCCTCAGGCTCGGCGCTGATCCGATCGGCGTTGAGTCGGAAGCGCTGAGCCCTGCTATCCAGCCTTCTTCAGTCACCGGTGCGAGCGAGCTCCAGATACGACAGCGGATCGAGCGCGAGATCGACTCCATCGGAAACATGGCCCGTTCGCTACGCCTCCTACCTGGCCGCAAGCAGGTCATTCTTCTATCGGAAGGTTTCGACGCACGGCTCGTACAGGGCGGGATCGACGCGCGCAATTCCAATCAGCAGACGATGATGAACAACCAGATCGTCGACCGGATGGCCGACAGCTTCCGCGCGTCGAACGTCATCCTTCACGCCCTCGATGTCAACGACAACCTGACAGCGGCCTCCGTCATCAGCTCCAATACCGGTCTTTTCCTGATCGCGCGGCCTACCGGCGGCGAAGTCTTCCAGAGCTCGGACGACCTGCACGCCGATTTCGCCCGCCTCCTCCGTCAACAGGAAGTCGTCTATGTCCTCGGTTTTCATGTGACCGACTACACACCCGGTGCGTTCCACGACGTCAGCGTCAGGCTGGTGAACGCGCCGGACAGTGCGCGCGTGTCGCAGGCCATGGGCTACTTTGAACGGGGACGCGACACTCCCGTCGAGCGCGCTCTCGCCAATGCCCAGATCATCGTCAACGACGTCCCGCAGAACGACCTTCGGATGAATGTTTTGGCGGCGCCGTTCCCCCCTACCGCAGCCGGCAAACCCGCACAGGTGCCGGTCGTCATCGACATCAACGGCGCTGATCTAATCCGTGAGACCAGCGCGACGATTGGCGGCGCCGACGTTTTCATCTACGCCTTCGACGCGAACGGCGTCGTGCGAGATCGTCTCTACGACTGCCTGACGGTGGAAGTCGCGAAAGTCGGTGAGAAGGTGCGCGCCACGGGCATCCGCTACTACGGCACGCTCATGCTGCCGCCCGGCAGCTACGCGGTGAAGGCGCTCGTCCGCACCGGCGATCCCGACCGCGGCCCGGTGGACGTGGCCGAAAAGCGCGGCTACGCGCGCGTCAACATTACCGTTCCCGCGGAAGGGCAAATCGCCATCCTCCCGCCGATTCCGATCGATGAAGACGGCAAGTGGCTGCTCGTCCGCAGCAATCGCCCCGGGAGCGCCAGCTATCCGTTCGAATACGGAGGAAGAACGTTCTTCCCGACCGCCACGGCCGATTTGAGCGGCGGACCACGCAAAATCGCTCTCTTCATCTTCGGCGCGCATCCGGCCGATCTCTCCTTCGAAACGAGACCGCGGACAAAGGTTCTCGGCGTAACGGAAGACAGCGGCGCGACGAAGGTCGTGCTGGAGCTCGACAACGCCAACGGCGCCTCGACGCTGAACGTGATGGTCTTCAAAAAGGGCATCGCCGCCGGGCAACACACCAGTGTGCCGTTGATGTAGCCCGCCGCGCTTGATAGCCTCGTGCCATGGCAGAGAGCTGGATCAAGCTTCACGACTTTCAAGACATCAAGTACGAGCGCTCTGGCGACGGCATCGCCAAGATCACAATCAACCGCCCCGAGGTGCGCAACGCCTTCCGTCCACTCACCGTCAACGAGATGAAGCAGGCCCTGGACATGGCCCGCGACGATGGCGAGATCGGCGTCGTCATCCTCACGGGTGAAGGGCCCGAGGCCTTCTGTTCCGGCGGCGATCAACGCGTCCGCGGCAAAGGCGGCTACGTCGACCCGAAGGAGAAGATCCCCCGCCTGAACATCCTCGATGTCCAGAAGCAGATTCGCAGCATGCCCAAACCGGTAGTGGCCATGGTGGCCGGCTACGCCATCGGCGGCGGTCATGTGCTGCACGTCGTCTGCGACCTGACGATTGCGGCCGACAACGCACGCTTCGGCCAGACCGGCCCGCGCGTCGGATCCTTCGACGCCGGCCTCGGCTCGTCCTATCTGGCCCGTATCGTCGGCCAGAAAAAAGCGCGCGAGATCTGGTTCCTCTGTAGACAGTACGACGCGCAGCAGGCGCTGGACATGGGGCTTGTCAACACCGTGGTACCGCTCGCGCAGCTCGAAGAGGAGACGCTGAAGTGGTGCCGCGAGATGCTCGCGCTCTCACCGATGGCGTTGCGCTTCCTCAAGGCGGCTATGAACGCTGACTGCGACGGCCAGATCGGCCTTCTCGACTTCGGCGGCGATGCCACCTTGCTCTATTACCTGTCGGAGGAAGCTCAGGAAGGGCGCAACGCCTACGTCGAGAAACGAAAACCGGATTTCAAGAAGTTCCCGAGATTTCCTTGACTCCCTGGCTACTCGCCGCTCGTCCGAAAACGCTCGCCGCCGCGGTCACGCCGGTGTTGGTCGGTACGGCGCTCGCGCGCGTCGACTCGACGGCGGTCCATTGGCCCGCATTTCTGTTTGCGCTGTTCGGCGCCGTCTTCATTCAGATCGGCACGAACTACGTCAATGATGCACTCGACTTCAAGAAGGGCGCCGACACGCACGGACGCCTTGGTCCGTTGCGCGTGACGCAAGCGGGGCTGCTCGGCGCCGAGACGGTGCTGCGCGGCGCCTACGTCTGCTTCGTTCTGGCCGCGCTCTGTGGAATCCCCCTCATCCTTCGCGGCGGCTGGCCCATCGCGGTGATCGGCATCGCATCGATCGTGGCCGCATACGCCTATACCGGCGGACCTTATCCGTTGGCGTACCACGGCCTCGGCGAGCTCTTCGTCATGGTTTTCTTTGGCTTCGTCGCCGTCGGCGGGTCGTTTTATCTGCAACGGCTGACGCTCGATACGACTGCCTGGATCGGCGGCTTTGCCGTTGGCTCACTGGCGGTCGTCATCCTCGCCATCAACAACCTGCGCGACATCGACAACGACCGTGCCAGCAACAAACGGACGCTCGCCGCGCGTTTCGGTTCCCGCTTCGCGCGTGGCGAGATCGTCGTCTTTGCGCTCGCGCCATTCTGTTGTGTTTTGGCGATCGCGCGTCTGCGCAGCTCATGGTTGCTGGTGATTCCCATCCTGGCGCTGCTCCTCGCCGCCGCGCTGCTTGTACGCGTCGCCCGTGGTCATGGCGCGGAGCTCAATCGTTGCCTCGAGCTCGCGGGCATGCTCGAATGGATCTTCGGAATCCTCTACGTCGTCGGAGCGGCCCTTGCCTGAGGCCGTCCACTACTGGCGCTACGAACTGGTGCCGAAGCGCCGTCTCAGCGCCATTGCCACCGACGGACCGCGCCGCGGAGCTCTCCTCCGCGTCGGCGAAGGGTTCGCGGATGTCCATCCATGGCCCGAGCTCGGAGACGCGCCGCTCGACGAGCAGCTCGCGATGCTTGCGCGCGACGAGACAACGCCGCTCACACGCGCATCACTCGGCTTCGCGGCCATCGATGCCGAGGCGCGTCGTGACAGCAGGCGCCTCTTCGATGGGCTCACGATCCCGCGGAGCCACTGGCCGGGAAGCGATCCGCCCGATGGTTTCGACACCGTCAAGCTGAAAAGCATCGATCAGATACCCGATCACGTTCGTCTCCGTATCGACTTCAACGCCACGCTCACTCCCGACGAATATGTGCGCATCGCTGCCACCCTCCCACGCGAGCGAATCGATTTCATCGAAGACCCGTGCCCCTACGATGCCGCGACCTGGCGCGAACTTCGTGCTCGCACGGGCCTGCGTCTGGCGCTGGATCGGGCGTGGGCAACGGAGCACAGACAAGAGTGTCTGTGCCACATTGACCTGCCTATGTGGCACAGACACTCTTGTCTGTGCTCCGTTGCAGGAATCGATGTCCTGGTGATCAAACCCGCGAAGCACGAGATCCCCAACACAGACGGGGAGATCGTTGTCACGTCCTACATGGATCATCCCCTCGGGCAACTCTGCGCCGCGTATGCCGCGGCGACGGTTGGTATCACGGCCACCTGCGGCCTCGTGACGCACGTGCTCTACGAACCGGATGCCTTCATCGAACAGATGCGTATCGACGGCGCGCGGCTGGTACCACCGGCGGGGAATGGCTTCGGATTTGACGATCTGCTGGAGAAGCTGCCATGGCGAAGATTGTAGTGAAGCAAGCGTAGCGCCGCCCCCAGCGTAGCGCCGCCGGCCCGGCTGGCGGCCCCCCGGCGGCTCGCCGGGGTTCTTTCGACTGCCAACCGCCGCCGAGCCGGCAGCGGTCCAGCCGGCGAGCCGCCGGCGCTACGATAGCTGCGGTGATTGATTTTGATTGACTTCGAATCCAGCGACTCCCACCTGCTCCTCAACCCGCGAATGCCGTCCGCAGACCGCGAGCGGCTCGAGCGCATCGTTCCTGATCTCAAGGGACACGTCTTCATCGCCACCTCCGGATCGACCGGTGCGATCAAACTCGTGGCGCTGTCAAAGCAGGCTCTTCTCGCTTCCGCGAGTGCGGTGAACGAGAGACTCGAGGTGACGTCGCACGACATCTGGGCCGCGGTCCTCCCTCCCTTCCACGTCGGCGGCCTTGGCATCTACGCGCGCTGCCATCTCGTAGGGGCACGCGTGCTGCCGATGCAGTGGAATCCACGGGCATTTGCCGAATCGGAGGTCACGATTGCTTCGCTGGTACCGGCGCAAGTGCAGGATCTGGTCGCCGCCCAGCTCCAGCCGCCGCCGAGGCTAAAGATGATCCTTGTCGGCGGCGGCGCGTTCGACATCCGTCATGCGGCGGGATGGCCGGTCCTGGCCAGCTACGGCATGAGCGAATGCTGTTCGACGATTTCCATCGAAGACGTCCTGCTCCCGCATCTCGAAGCGCGGCAGGAGGCAGACGGTCGCATCGCGCTCCGCGGCGCGTCGCTCTTGACCGGCTACGCCACCGACGACGGCCTCGTCGATCCAAAGATCGACGGCTGGTTCATTTCCGAGGATCTGGGCGATGTGGAAGGCCGAAGACTGACGATCTATGGACGTGTCGGCGACTTCGTAAAGATCGGCGGCGAGTCGGTCGACCTGGCACGCCTCGATCGAATCCTTGACGAGCTTGCCGGCAACGACGCTACGCTCGTCGCCGTTCCAGACAAACGCCTGGGACATGTGATCCAACTCGCCACGACCGTGGAAGCGCGAGCGATCGTCGATGCGTTCAATGCGCGCGTCCACCCGTTCGAACGAATCCGCGCTGTTCACCGGGTGGAAGCGATCCCGCGCTCGCCGCTCGGAAAGCTGTTGCGGGCGCGGGTTGCGGAACTGCTGTCTGGTGGATGAGGTACAGACGCGCGCTACCATACGCCGCATGCTGCGCAGGCGCACCGCGCTCTTGATCGCGGCGGCGGCCGGCGTCGCCGTCGTGCTGCTACTCGCCTCGGACGCGCTTGACGCGCTCGAGCTGCCGGCTCGCGACCTCGCCTTGCGGTTACTTCCGCCGCGTATACCGGGAGCAACCCTGATCGTGGCCATCGACGAACGATCGTTGCGAGTGATCGGGCCCTGGCCATGGGACCGCGTCACGCTGGCAGCGATCGTCGATCGCGCCGCTGATGCCGGCGCGCGAGGCGTCATCCTCGACATTCTGCTCGCCGATTCGCGTCCGGACGATGAACGGCTTGCCGCCGCGGCCCGCCGTCTTCCGGTACTCGCGGTGGCGGTTGTCGACGAACACGGCCGCTGGCTTGCGCCCGGGCCGCCGCTTGCCGCGGCGATGACGGCCGCGCACGGCAACTTCGAGCTTGACCATGACGGCATCCTCCGACGGCTCTCGGCGACGAAACAGAGTCAGGAGCGTTCGCTCACGGCGCTGTCCATCGAGGCGGCCTCGCTGATTACAGGTGCACCCACGCCGGTCGGGCGCTCGCTATCACCGTCATTCAGAACCCGACCGCGCTCGATTCCGACGATCAGCGCCGTGGACCTCCTTCGCGACCCCACCCTTGCCTCCCGTCTGCACGGGAAGCTGGTCTTCCTCGGCACGACCGCCTTCGCGCTCAGCGATCGCGTGCTGACCCCGATCACGACCCGCCACCTGCCCGATCCAGGCGTCACCGTGCAGGCGGCCGCCACGGAGTCGATCATCAGCGGCGACGTCATTCGCGAGCTGCCTCCGATCACCGGAGGCGTTCTCGCCGCAATCATCGTCGGCGCGATCGTCCTCATCCCCCACCCGCGTACCGCTGCGGCGATCGTCATCATCATCACGATTGCCGGCGGATTCATGCTCCTTGCGGCCGGCATCGCAATCCCAGTCATTACACTGGTGGCGTCGGCAATGCTGGCCGTCGCCGGCGTCGAGACGAAGACAGTCGTCGGGGCGTTACGAAGCAGCGAAGAGCGTTACATCGATCATCGCGAGCGGGATGCGGAGTCGAAGCGCGTTCTGGCGCACGAGCTCAAGACACCGCTGGCCTCGATGCGAAGTCTCACGCAGCTCATGAGCGTCTTTGACCTGACGGATCTCGAGCGCCAGCGGGTCGCCTCGCTTCTCGAGCACGAAGCGGTGAAACTGGAAACGATGGTGAGCACACTGCTCGATCTGGAGCGACTGCCCCTGCGCGATTTCGCATCATCTTCGGCCGTCATCGATCTGGGCGACCTCGTTGCGGCGCGGATCGATTTCCTGCGCGCCAGTACCGACCGCGATCTGTTCGTCTCCGCGGACCGGCACCTCTTCGTTCGCGCCGATGCTGCGCTGATCGAGCGCATCGTCGACAACCTCGTCGGGAACGCGTTGAAGTACACCGCGGCGCCGGCGCCGGTCACCGTACGCGTTGTGCGCGGCGGCGACGATGCCGTCATCGAGGTAGAGGACCGGGGCCCCGGCATCACCGAACCAGAGCGGGCGCGGGTGTTTCAGCGGTTTGTCCGCGGCGAAACCGCGGCAGGAACGCAGGGCCTCGGCCTTGGTCTCTCGCTCGTCTCCGAGATCGCCCGATGGCACGGCGGCACTGCCGGCGTTGAATCAGTCGCCGGCGGGGGTTCGCGTTTCCGTATCACGCTGCCGCTGGCAATCGCGGCCGCCAGCGCAGGAGCGATGTAAATGGCGACAGTGCTCGTGGTCGATGACGATGCCGGAATCCGCGAGAGCGCGGCAATGGCCCTGGAGAAGGTCGGTCTGAAGACTCTGCAAGCCGGCGACGTGACAACCGCGCTCCAGTTGCTCCGAGCGCATCGCGTCGATGTCGTCCTCAGCGACATCTACATGCCCGGCGAGACCGGCCTGACGTTGCTGCAAGCCATCGCCGAGCGCGCCGATCCGCCGCGCGTCATCCTGATGACGGCGCGTGGGACGATCGAGACGACTGCACTCGCGCAGCGCATCGGCGCATTCGATTACCTTGCCAAGCCTTTCGACCTGAGGGAGCTGATCGCGCGCGTGCGCGCCGCGATCGGAGATCGAGTCGCCGACGAGGTCGAGATCGATTCAGGGCCGGCGTCGCGCATCATCGGCTCGCATCCGTCGATGATCGCCATGTACAAGGCCATCGCTCGGGTGGCTTCGCTCAACGTGCCGGTCGTGATCCTCGGCGAGAGCGGCAGCGGCAAGGAGTTGGTTGCGCAATCGATTCACGACCTCGGCGACCGCGTGTCCGGCCCGTTCATCGCCATCAACTGCGGGGCCATTCCCGACACGCTCCTCGAAAATGAGCTCTTCGGCTCAACCCGAGGGGCTTTCACTGATTCCCGTCAGGACCGCCGAGGCGCTCTATCCCGCGCCGACGGCGGGACGCTGTTCCTCGACGAGATCGGTGACATCTCGCCGGCCTTCCAGGTCAAACTCCTCCGCTTTCTGCAGGATGGGATCGTCACGCCGCTCGGATCGGAGAAAGGCCATCATGTCAACGTCCGGCTGATCGCGGCGACGCATCGCGACATCAAACGACTCGTCGCAGAGGGAACGTTCCGTGAGGACCTGTACTACCGACTGGCCGGATACGAGATCGTCGTCCCGCCGCTCCGCGAGCGGGTTTCAGACATCCCCTTCCTCGTCGATCACTTCCGGCGTCGCGTCGCCGAGGAGATGCAACGCGACTCGATTCCCGGGCCCTCGCAGGCCGTACTCGACGTTCTCGCCGCGCACCCGTGGCCCGGCAACGTCCGCGAGTTGGAGCAGGTCGTTCGTCGCACAGTCATCGACTCCGGCGCGCTCGTCGATCCGGTTGCAGTGGCGAGCGCGTTGCGTGACATCGCTCCGTCGGCGGAAGCGAAGCCCACGACCGCACAGGTTTCACTTCCTGTGTCGCTTGATGATGAGTTGATCAGTCTGGACGACGCCGAACGACGTCACATCATCGCCGTGCTGCGCGCCACGGGTGGGAATCAGACGCAGGCCGCCTACATTCTTGGCATCGAGCGCAAGACCCTTGCGCGTAAGATCAAACGACTCGATATCCCGATCGAATCCTCGTGAGGCCGTAATGAAGACATTCCTCGTTTCGCTCGCAATGCTCACCGCCGCGGCAGCCTCTGCGCCGCCGGCGCCCGTCGCGTACCGCTTCGACGAGGTGAAGAACACGGTTGTCCTCAAAACTGCGAACCATGAGTCCCAGGCAACAAAAGGGTTGCACGCACAGGGTGGCGATCACGTTCACACGGGTTTGTTTTCCTACGCGCTCCTTGCCGCGGAACAGTACCGCGCGAAGTTCGAGATCTTCAGCGTGACCGATGTCCAGCTCGCCGCAAGCACTCCAGGCGTCATCCTCTCAGTCGAGCGTGGCCGCATCCGGGCCATGTTCGACAAGATCACAGGCTCTGAACCGCGAATCGTGCAGACACCCGGCGCGCTCCTGGCCGTGCGCGGTACGAAATACAACGTGGAAGTCGACGCTGCTGGCAAGGCAACGCTCGATGTCTTCGAAGGGACGGTCGAAATCCGCTCGCCTCTCCGCCCCGAGCCGTTCCTCGTCAACGCCGGCCAAAGCTCGAGCTTCAGTCGCGGCGAGCCGCCGCCCGATCACCCGATTCCGACGCCTCCCGACCGCCGGCAGGATGCGCCGGATCACCGCGACGGCAGCGATCCGCGCACCGGGCAAAACACCCCCGGCCACCCAACCGGCGATGCGGGCGCACGGCCCTCGCAACCACCGCCACCGCCACCGCGCCCACCCGGCGGGCACCACTGACGGAGACCTCCATTCCCAACCCTGTATAATCGTCCGTCTGTTTCCAGCCATATGAGCGAGCCAGCCACGGCGGAACCTTCGGCCGTCTTGATGCCGCGTCTCGGTGTTCAGGCAGTCCTGCGCACTGACGTGGGTCTCGTGCGTTCCGAGAATCAGGACTTCGGCACGTACACCACCCCCCGCGAGGAGAGCAACAGCCACCCTGGCGGCAGGCTGCTCGTCGTCGCTGACGGCATGGGCGGTCACCGCGGCGGCGCCACGGCCTCCCGGCTGGCCGGTGAAACGGTCAAGGCTCAGTACCTCGGCAGCGAGACGTACGACATCGGCCAGGCGCTGCGTGAAGCGCTCACCCGCGCCAACGCTCGCATCTTCTCCGAGGCCCAGGCCAATGCGGACCTGCGAGGGATGGGAACGACGACTTCGGCGCTCGTCGTTAAGGACAACCAGGCCTGGTTCGCCCACGTTGGCGACTCGCGCATCTACCTCGTCCGCGGCGACGAGATCCGGCAGATCACCGAAGATCACTCCCTCGTCGCCTCGATGGTGCGGGAAGGACTCCTGACACCGAAGGAGGCGGAGACGCATCCGCGCCGCAACGTGCTCCAGCGCTCGATGGGCGTCAGTGAAGACGTCGAGATCGATGTCAGCGGGCCGTTCGCCATCCAGGAGAACGACGTTTTCGTCCTTTGCAGCGATGGCTTGCACGGGTTGGTCAAGGAGCCCGAACTGAAACAGATCGCCGGGCTGCCCATCGATCAGGCGGCCACCGAATACGTCCGTCTGGCGCTCGCGCGCGGCGCGCCCGACAACGTGACCGTGATCGTGGCGAAGATCGTCCCGCTCGGCGAGATCGGGAACGAGACGCTCGTCGACGCCGACGAAACGCTGGCCGATCATCCGCTCGATGAGACGCAACGCGACACCACGCCGATCATTGCCATAACCGAGCAAAAAGCGGCGGAGACGCCCGCTGAGCCGATCTCCTCGGAGGAGCCGGGTGAGGAAACCGAAGTCTTGGGTGAAGTTGGAGAGAGAACCCTGGAGACCCCCTTCCAGCCCGATCGTCTGGCCAAGACGGTCGAGACTCCCATCGATGCCGGCCCGCGGCCGGCGCCGCGTGGCTCGTTTCTCAAGTGGGCGCTCATCGTCGTTCTGATCCTCGGCGGCACGGCCGGGGGGTGGCTGTATTGGAAGCAGCACCAACACCAAGGAACCGCCGCCACGCACTCCAAGTAACCTCGATCATGGCCGCCCCGCCCCGCCCCCTCATCGTTCTGCTACTCCTCATGACGCTCGGTTGCCGCGGCGAGGTGGCGCATCTCGATCAGGAAGCGAAGATGGCGTACGCGGTGAAGCCGGCAGTCGTGCGGATCAGCGACTTCGCCACCGCGCAGTTTCGCTATTCGCCGGCGGTAATCGCCACGATCGAGAGCGCCTTGAAGCACGACGGCTTCGACGTCACCGCACAACGGATCGTCGACGGCGGCGATCTGTTCGTCCCCACCGGCGCCGGCGGCTCGGGCAGCGGTTTCATCATCAACCCCGATGGCCTCATCCTCACCAGCGGGCACGTCGTGGCGCCGACGCAGAACAACGACGCTCTCGATCGCGAGCTCCTGCGCAACGGGGCCATCTCCGCGCTGCTGAAACATTTCCCCGTCGACGATCTCCGCAAGCTGCATCGCACCGACGCTCTCGAACGCTACATCGCCGCCCTCGCCGGACAGAGCCGGCTCGAAAAGCGGGTCGTCACGAACGAAGTCGAGCTTTCCAACGGCGAGAAGATGCCGTTCACGATCGAGCGGTTCTCGCCGGAGCTCGCCCAGCACGGCACGGATCTGGCGCTGCTCCGCGTCAATCACAAGAACCTCCCGGTGCTCATGCTCGGCGACTCCGACTCCACGCGGGTCGGCGAATCGATCTGGTCGGTCGGCTATCCGGCCGTCGCCAGCAGCACCGACGACGTCATCGGCGGCTGGCTCTCCAGTGACAGCGATCTCGAGGCCACCTTCAACCCCGGCATCATCACAGCCATCAAGCGCAATGTCGCGAACACCCCCGTCTTCCAGTCGAATGTGGCCATCTACCGCGGCAACTCCGGCGGCCCGGCCGTCAATCGCGCCGGCGAGGCCATCGGCATCTCCACATGGGGCCGCATGGATGCCGAGTCGATCAAGTTTCTCGTGCCGATCAACGTCGCCCGCGGCTTCCTGACCGAGGCCAGGGTGCAGGTCAATGTGGAAGGCGAATTCGATCGTCACTACCGCGCGTCGCTCGAGGCCGCGCAGGACGGCAAGTGGACGGTTGCGTCGACGGAGCTGGCCAGTGCCAACAACCTCTTCCCGAGCTCTCCCGATCTGATCCGCTTCCGGCACGACACCGATCGCGCCCTGCAATCCATGCCGCTCTGGCGCAAACATCCCGTGGCTACGGCCAGCGCCGGTGGAGCGTTGGCGGCTCTGGTCCTGGCCCTGACGATTCCGCGCGTCCGCAGGCCGCGGATCCACGCCGACATGCTCAAGGTGACGACCGAGCGCGTCATCTCGCCGGCCAGCGCACCGGCCGGAACGCCCCTGATGCTCGGGAAGTTCACGATCCTCAACGGCCCGCGCGCCGGCGAACGACTTGGCCTCGGCGGTTCCGGCATCCGCCTGGGACGGGAATCGGCAATGTGTGAGATCGTATTGGAGAACCCGAAGGTCTCCAGGCTGCATGCGGAAGTGGTCTCGATCGACGGCAAAGTGCTGCTGATCGACCGGAATTCGTCGAATGGGACGTACGTGAACGACCAGAAGATCGACAAGCGGTTCCTGAAGGACGGCGACATCATCTACTTCGGCGGTCGCAACGCGGTTGCGGTCGCCTTCCATGCGTGAGGCATTGAAACGTGGCTGACAAGCGGTGTGAGAACGGGCATTTCATCGACGAGAGCTGGGACCTCTGTCCGTACTGCCCCGCCGAAAGCGCCGATCCCGAGGTGCCCGTCGTGCGCCCGACAAGGTTTGGCCCCGTGGAAGGGCAGCGCCCGGTCGCGGTGCCTCCGGAGCCACCGCGCCGCCCGACCTTTGTGCCGCCGCCTCCGACGACGGCTCGCCGCGATGCCGCGGTCGCGGTCGAATCCGAGCCGGTGGATCGCACCGTGGCCATCCAGAAGCTCGATCCGCTGGCCCAGCCGAAGCGCTACGTCGTCGGCTGGCTGATCGGCCTCAACGGCGCGGCGCGGGGCGAGTCGTTCCCCATACGCATCGGACGCAACGTCGTCGGGCGCGACAGGCGGTCGGACATCGTCGTCAACGACGACCAGGTGTCGTCCCATCACGCCGACCTCGTCTTTCGCCCCGAGGAACGGCGCTTCATCCTCATGGATCACAACTCCACCAACGGCACGTACGTCAACGATGCGGAGATCGAACCGCGGCGCGATCTGGCCACGAACGACGTCGTCCGCGTCGGCTCGCACAAGTTTCTTTTCATGCCGCTGTGTAACGAAGGCTTCTACTGGGATGAAGAGGGCGTTCTGAAATGATCGGCCAGGTCATCGGCAACTACCGCATCGAGCGCGAGCTCGGAGAAGGCGGGATGAGCCACGTCTACGTTGGCCGGACGATCGCCCGAAACGACATCCTCCCCGAGGGCTATGTCGTCGTTCTCAAGATCATGAGCGACGAGCTGGCCGGCGAAGTGACGGCCAGAAAGCGCTTCGTGAAGGAAGCGCACATCCTCGAAAAGCTGCGCCACCGCTACATCACGCGCTTCTACGAATTCATCAACAACATGGACCATGCCGTTCTGGTCATGGAGCTGGTTGAGGGGACGCCGGTCGACGTGCTCCTCACCGAGCGCGGCGCGCTCCCGATCGCCGACGCCATTCAGACCGCGCAGTGTCTTCTCGAAGCGCTGGTCTACGCGCACGGGAAAGGCATCGTTCACCGCGACATCAAACCGGCGAACCTGATCCGTGAGAACGCCGGCGTTGTCAAGGTCACCGACTTCGGAATCGCCAAGATCAAGGAAGGCGGAACGGGCAGCGGACAGACGGTGCTGACGAAGTCCGGCTTTCTCCTCGGCACGCCGCACTACATGTCTCCCGAGCAGATCCGTGAGCCCAAGGATGCCGGAGCCAAGAGCGACGTCTACTCTTCCGGCGTGGTGTTGTACGAGATGCTGACCGGCGCACTGCCGTTCAACAGCCGGTCGCTCCCGAAGCTCATCGACGCCATCTATCGCGGCGAGAAGCAGGCTTTGCGCGCGCTGCGGCCGGACATCGACGCCGAGCTCGAGGCGATCGTGTTGCGGGCCATGCATCCCCGGATGGATCAGCGCTACGAGTCGGCGCGGCAGTTCTTCGAGGCTCTCGAGGAGTACAACCTCCGCCCGGGTTATACGCCGACGATCCGCCCCATCCCCGCGATGGCGGCGAACGCGGCGGCGGCGCAGCGCTGGCAACTCGTGCACGTCAAGCCGGAAGCGAATGAGAAGCATGCCCTGCAGGGCGACAGCATCATGGTGGGACGCGACCGCACCTGTTCGGTCGTGCTCGCCCACCCGGCCGTCTCGCGCCGCCACGCCCGCATCACGATGAACGGCGGGTCCTGTACGCTCGAAGACCTGAAGTCGGCCAATGGTACGTATGTCAACAACACGCGCATCGACAAGGCTGTGTTGAAGCCGGGAGACGTCGTGCGC
Organism: Thermoanaerobaculia bacterium; assembly: GCA_035482045.1. GTDB lineage: Bacteria > Acidobacteriota > Thermoanaerobaculia > Gp7-AA8 > Gp7-AA8 > JADGNZ01. The sequence goes on along the minus strand of DATHRD010000044.1, from coordinate 180,776 downwards.
TTCGGAGCGGATCCGGCGTGTAGTTATGTTTTGAGAAGTCAGTAGATTAGTGGATGGGGAGTGGGGAGTGGGGAGTGGAAGAGCACGAAGCCAACTGCTCCCACCCCCCACCCCCCACTCCCGAGATCTAATCCACTACGGGGAAAGCCATGAGCCAACTCAACTGCCTCCGCTGTAAACAGCCCATCGACATCAACCTCGAGCAGTGCCCTTCCTGCGGCGAGCGGGTGACGGTGTTCCAGCGCACGTATTCGACGAAGCTGCTCGACGGCAAGTACCAGATCCTGGACCGCCTCGGCATCGGCGGGATGGGCGAGATCTTCAAAGTCCGTCACATTCATCTCAACGAGCTTCGCGTCATCAAGATCATGCGGCCCAACGTCGCCGCCGACGATCAGGGCATGCAGCGCTTCCTCCAGGAGGCGCGCACCTCAACGATGATCAAGCACAAGAACCTGGCCATGCTCTACGACTTCGCTCAGCTCGACGACGGCTCCTACTACATGGTGTGGGAGTTCATCGACGGAACGAACATCCAGAAATGGATCGGGCAGAACGGTCCGATGCCGGCCCGGCTGGCCATCGAGATCTCCATCCAGGCCTTGAGCGGCCTCGAGCACCTCCACTCCATGGGCCTCATCCATCGCGACATCTCGCCCGAAAACATCATGCTGTCGCAGGACCATCACGGGAAACTGGCCGTGAAGGTCATCGACTTCGGCATCGCCAAACAGCTCGCCGAGGGAGAGGGTGGGCAGGGACTGACGCAGACGGGCATGTTCCTCGGGAAGCTGAAGTACGCATCGCCCGAACAGGCTGGCTTTCTGAAAGAGGGCGAGCATCTCGACCCGCGCTCGGACCTCTACTCATTCGGCATCGTCATGTACGAGATGCTGGCCGGCCGCGCGCCCTTCCAGGCCACCAATCCGCACGGCTACATTCTCAAACACGTCACCGAGAAGCCGATGGCGATTCACGAGCTGAACCCAGCCGTGAAGGTGCCGGCGCAGCTCGAGTCGGTGATCATGAAGTCGCTCGAGAAGAACCGCGATCACCGCTACGCCACGGCGGCGGACTTCGAACACGCCCTGGAAGCGATTCGCAATACGGTGGCGCCCGACGCGAAGTACGGCCTCGGCGAGCGGATGATCACTCTCTCCGGCGCCCAGACGCTGGCCGAGCTTCCGAAGTTCACGACCGGCCCGTCGGGAACCTTCAGCGGCCAGCAGGGCACACAGCAGACGATGAGCGGCCAGCCCACTCAGGCCGCATCGATGTCGAGCCAGCGTACCGGCCCGACCGGAACGAAGATCGGGAGCGACGAAGCGACGATCATGGAGCGCAATCTCGGGCCGACGGGGACGATGCCGGGCGCACAGGGAACCCGCGCGGGCAGCGACGAGGCCACGGTGATGGAGCGCTTCCCGTCGCAGGCTGCGCCCACGGCCGCCGAACAGAAGTGGAGCGGTCCGGGCGCTGCCGAACCGACCATGATCGAGCGCCAGATCTCGCCCGACTCGTTCGCACCCAAGAAGAGCAATACGGCGATGATGATGGGCATCGCCGCGGCGATCGTGATCATCCTCGGCGTCGGAGGTTATTTCGTCTGGAAGAACAAACAGACGACCGCGCCGACGGTCGCAGCCAGCACCACCAGCGTTACCACGACCGCTCTGACATCCACCGCGCCTGTCCCGGCCGGACAGGGCGTCCTTCTCCTCTCCGCCTCGCCCTGGGGCAATCTGGAGAAGATCGTCGACGACAAAGGGAAGTCGATCAATGTGACGGATGACGAACGCTCGACGCCGACACGCATCAATCTCGACCCCGGCCAGTACGCGGTCACCGTGGCCGGCCCGAACGGTAAGACACAGACGATGAACATCCAGGTCGAGGCGGGCAAGCCGACGAAGAGGCTCTTCGACCTCGGAAACGTGAACTACGACGAGCTCGAAAAGGAAGTCGCGAAACCATGAGATCCGTGCGCACCGTCACGATCGGATTTGCCCTGCTGCTCGCCGCCGGCGCGGCCGTGGCATCGTGGTACGACGATTACGACGCCGGCATCAACGCCGCCAGGAGCGGCCAGTGGGCCCTGGTCATTCAGAAGATGTCGGCCGCCATCAAAGGCAGTCCCAAAGAGAACGACAAGGCGCGGACCTACGGCGCGATCTTCATCAGCTATCACCCCTATTACTACCGCGCCGTGGCGTACCTGAACACCGGGAAATACGAGCAGGCGGTCGCCGACCTCGAGCAGGCCAGCGGCCCAGGCGAGGAAAACCTCGGCTCGATCGAGACGCTCATGGCGCGCGCGAAGAGCAAGCTCGCGGCAGCCAGCACACCGCCGCCCCAGCCGCAGCCGCAACCCCAGCCGACGCCTCAGCCGGCCGCGCCCACGCCGCGCACTCCGGTTCCCGTGCCGGTGCAGCCGGTGGCACCGGCGATCGATCCCGCTCTTCGCCAGCAGGCGGCGACTGCCATCAATCAGGCCAAAGTCCGCCTCGCCGCCGCGCAGCAACGGAAAGCCGGGAACACACCGCAGTACGGGCAAGCCACACAAGCATTGACCGATGCGCTTACCCGCAGCGCCAGCGCTAGATCGAACGACGACCTGAACGCCGCCATCACCTCGGCCAACAACGCCGCCACGATCGCCGACCTGGCGCCCGCCCCGGGCGCCCCCGTCCCACAGCCCACGGCCATCCCGACGCGTCCGACGCAGGCGAGCAACGCCGTTCTGGCCGATGCGTCGCGCCGCGTGCGCGATGCGCTGGAGAGTTACTTCCGAGGCGACTTCGACGACGCCGCGACGAAGTTCCGGACGCTCTCCCACGACATGCCCAACAACGGCTACATCTGGGCCTTTCTGGGCGCGTCGCAGTACTCCCAGTACGCCTTCGAGGCCGACGACAGCTACAAGGAGCAGGCCATGGTGTCCTTCCGGAAGGCAAAGCAGCTTCGCAAGTGGAACGGCGGTCTTCCGGAACGGTACTTCTCGAAACGCATCCGCAAGATCTTCGACAGCGCGAGTTAGGCCGGGCGGGTACGGCCGGCGGCGTTGGTTGCCAAAGGCTCGGCATCTTGCGGCACCGCAAGCATCCTTTGCGGCATCGCAAACATCCTTTGCGGCATCGCAAACGTTCTTTGCGGCATCGCAAACATCCTTTGCGGCATCGCAAACATCCTTTGCGGCATCGCAAACGTCCTTTGCGGCATCGCAAACGTTCTTTGCGGCATCGCAAACATTCTTTGCGGCATCGCAAACATTCTTTGCGGCATCGCAATCCGTTTTTGGTGGTTTTCGTTCGAAAAGTACGCAAACGTGCCAAAAATGGTGAGTTTTGGAATCACCGAGCGAGACACCCCAGCGGATCGGCGCGAACCGACTGGCCCCCGGCTTCGAGCAGCACCGCACCGATCAAACCCCGAAGATCATGCGAATCGGCGCAAGCCCACCGCCGCCAGGATTGCGGCGAGAGCAATCAGCAGGAGGTTCATCGCCGTCACCACGGCGTTGTTTCATCACTGAACGACCGGCATTGCTTGAGGCAATGCTGCGCGAACGCAGCGATGAGGAAACGCGCTGCTGCTGATCCGTGAAGTGACGGGTCGGGGGGAATTGCCTGAACACCGCCGCCGAGCCGGCAGCGGTCCAGCCGGCGGGCCGCCTGGCGGGCCGCCGGCGCTACAACGGCCGTCGCAGTCTTCGGATCTCTGCCACGAGCTGGTCCCTAGCGCTCGTTCCCTTCTGTACGCATGCGGCAACCTTTGACTGCAGCTCGCGCCTGTCGTCGGGTGAGATCTCCTTCGATGTCAGGACGAGGATGGGGATGTGGGCGGTGGAGGGGTTGTCTTTCAGCATGCCCGCTACTTCGAAACCGCTCATGCCGGGCATCATGAGGTCGAGGATGATGACGTCGGGCGCGTTCTTCTTTGCGGCGGCGACGCCGCTCTCGCCGTTGAATGCGCTCTCGATCGTGTAGCCGAGGGGTGTGAGGTCCTCGCCGAGGAGCTCGTGGACCGAGGGATCGTCGTCGATGAGCAAGAGGCGGGTCTTCGATTCGCCGGAGGCCGTCAGTTGGCGGACGCGGTCGAGCAGGCGATCGCGGTCGACGGGCTTGACGAAGTAGTCGTCGGCGCCGAGTGCAACGCCGAGATCGCGCTCGTCGACGCGGGAAATGATCACGACCGGGATGTCGCGTGTCGCGGCGTCGCTCTTCAGCGTCTTCAGCACCTCCCAGCCGTCGACACCGGGGAGGACGAGATCGAGCGTGATGGCGATGGGACGCGTTTCGCGCGCCAGGCGGATGGCCTCGTCGCCGTGGCGGGCGCGGACGGAGACGTAGCCCGCCGAGCTGAGGGCGGTCGAGATCAGTTCGTAGGCGTGCGCGTCGTCCTCCACGACCAGCACGCGCTCCGAGGGCTGCCCGGCCGGCACGATCTCGGGGGTGCGGTTAACGACGGCGGCGCGCGAATGCACGGGGAGCGAGAAGGAGAACGTGCTCCCCTTGCCGGGGGCGCTGTCGACGCGCACCCAGCCGCCCTGAAGCTGGACGAACTTCTTCACCAACGCCAGCCCGAGCCCGGTGCCGCCGAACTCGCGGCGCGCCGTGCCGTCGATCTGCCGGAACTCCTCGAAGATCACGTCGTGATTCTCCGGCTCGATGCCGATGCCCTGATCGCGCACGGAAATGGTGATCGTGCCGTCGTCGGGGGTGTCGCCGAGGTGGATCACGCTGATCGAGATCGGGGCCTCCGGCGGAGCGAACTTCATGGCATTCGAAAGAAGGTTGTAGAGGATCTGCTTGAACTTGGCGAGGTCGGTCTCGATCGGCGGAAGGTTGGGATCGGCCTCGATGATGAACGACGGCATGGTCGTTCGCGCCATCCCGCGCATGACCAGGCAGACGCTCTCGATGACCGGCCTGACCGGGAACGTCTCCGCGTAGATCTCCATTTTGCCGGCCTCGATCTTCGAGAGGTCGAGGATGTCGTTGATGATGCCGAGGAGGTGTTGGCCTGAGGTCAGGATGTGGCGGAGGAAGCCGACGTGCTTCGGCTCGAGCGTGTTGCTGAGCCGCTCGATCAGGATCTCGGAGAAGCCGATGATGGAGTTCATCGGCGTGCGCAGCTCGTGGCTCATGTTCGCCAGGAACTGGCTCTTCAGGCGATCGGCTTCCTGGAGGCGGCGGCTCGCTTCTTCCAGCTCCTTCCCGCGCGCTTGCAGCTCTTCCGTGAGGCGCGTGAGCTCGGCCAGCTCGCGCGCCTTCTCGTTCTTGAGCTCGCGGATGAGCAGCCGTTTCTGCTGCAGGTTGGCGATGCCGGCCAGGAAAAAGAACGAGGCGCCCGAGAGGAAGAGCATCCGCGTGAAGGCAAGGAGCATCACGTCATTGACGAATGTCGTCTGGCCCATGACCACGAGCACCGCGATGTAGGCGACCACGTTGACGGCGCTGACCAGATATGAGGCCCTCTTGCCGACCGCAAAGGCCGTCGAGGCGGCGGTGGTGAGATACCAGATGAACCAGGGGCTGGCCGCGCCGCCCGTGGCATAGACGACGAGGGTGACCAGAACGATGTCGGTGGCGATCCAGATCGGGTTGAGGATGCGCCGGTCAATTCCCCGGCGGAAAAGCGTGTACATCACAACGGAACACAGCAGGAAAAGCAGCACGACTGCGATGCTGACCTTCATGTTGAGAGCGAACACGCCGAGCGCATGTGCGGCCAATACGGTCAGGATGGCCGCGGTGTAGACGAGCGCATGGCTCTTCTGCACGGCGAGATCGAAACGGAGAACGCTCTCGCGATCGGACGGCATGGGGATGGAGAAGTGTACGCCCGGAACTACCGCGACTGATCGAGGACGCGCGTGCGCGGGAGGGCCTGACCGGTGGTGATGCCGTCGAGCGTGACGCCGAGGAAGGCGATGCACATCTCATCCGTGGTCTGCTCGCCCCAGGAGACGGCTTTCGGCGGGACGTTCGGATTGCGCCAGTTGTCTTCCGAGTTGTCGTAGGCCGCGACGAGCGACAGCTTCGTTCCGAAGGGAATCGTCACCGGGTTGTTGAATCGGTACATCCCCTGCCAGTTGAAATCCCAGTCGTCGATGTTGACCAGGCAGCTCTGTGTGCCGTCCGGCAGCGTGGCCATCACGTTCATCGTCCGCCCGAGGAGGTGCATGTGCGGGGCGATGAGGTAGAGGTGAACCGGCCAGCTCGCGGTCGCCGAGGCAGTCACTTTGTAGTTCGCATCGTTCGGCGGAATCGTGAACGACTGGTTGATCAGCGGCAGGATGTAGACGAGTTGATCCGGCTTCCGTTTGGCGAAGTAGATTCCGATCTGACTCTGATCGGGGATGGTGGTGATGCCGTGCGGGTGGTAGTGGACCTGCAGCACGACGCGCGATTGCGCCGGAAGCGACAGCGCGACGTTGTCCGGGAGCATCACCGGGCACGCTCCCGGAGCCCACCCGCCCAGCGTCGACGCGCCGAGGTTCGAGATCGTGAAACCGGGGCCGCCGAAGCAGGTGTAGCCGGGATCCGGGTCAGCGGCGTCCAGCTTTTGCGAGTCGCCGGTTGTGTCGATGTAGGCGATGACGTGGTGCACCGTCTGCCTGTCGCCGGGCTTGATGTCGATGGCCGAGACGTAGGTGTCGGCCGGCAGGTTTGTCGGCATGGGGAAGCAGCGATAGGTGTCGCCTGTAACCGGCGGGGTGTAGGCCTCGGGATAGGAGAGGACGAGATCGGGCTGTCCGAGGGACCAGCCCCCGTCGAAGCTCTTCGCTGGCGGAAGATCGGCGACATTCCCCTCGGGTGCGCCGTTGTCGACCCATTTTGCGATGAGGTCGATCTCGTCCTGCGTGAGAACGCGGGCGTCCGCGAGGTCGCCGCAAGCTGGGGTCGGTTTCCACGGCGGCATCTGCCGGGTCTGCGTCATGTACTTGATGGCGTCAGTGTGCGGTGCGGCGTCGGCGTACGTCATCAGCGAGAACGGCGCGATGTCGCCGGGGTGATGGCACGACTGGCAGCGGTCCTGAAAGACGCGGACGACCTCCTTGCTGAAGGTCGGCCCATCGGTGATCTGCGGCGGCGGCGGATGCAACACCGAGCGCTGCCGTGCCCCAATGAGCGCAATCGCGAGAACGGAGACGAGGACGATGCGGCGCATGGCGAAGGAGTGAACATCATAACGCCGTGTGAGGGAGTGCACGGTGCACGGGATGAGAGGTAGCGCCGCCGGCTCGGCGGCTGGACCGCCAGCGGCTCGCTGGCGCTGTGTCTTACCTTGCCGCCGAGCCGCCGGCGCTACGCCGCTCGCCAGCGTTCCCTCGGTTAGCGTTTGGACTTTTTCTCGTTGTGTTCGACCGCGCCGGCGTCGTAGGCGATCCTGCCGTCGACGATGGTGAGGACGCTCGTCGTCGCCGGCAGCTCATCGGCGGGCACCTTGAAGATGTCCTGCGACAGGATGGCGAGATCGGCGAGCTTTCCGGGGGCGATCGTCCCTTTGTCGTTTTCCATCATCTCGGCGTAGGCAGAGCCGCGCGTATAGGCGTCGACGGCCTCTTCGCGCGTAATCGCTTCGGCGGCATTGCCGGGCATGGTGGTGATGAGCTGAAGGTTCAGGCCCGGGTTCATGGCACCGTCGGAGCCGATGGCGATCGGGATGCCTGCCTTGATCAGCGACCTGGCCGGCATGTAGGGGCCGGCCGGGTAGAGTGGACGCGCGACGATGTGGGCCGGGTTGAGGACGACAATGACGCCGAATTCCTTCGCCAGGGCGATGAGATCCGGATGCAGTCCGTCTCCGTGCTCGATCCGCAAACGCTTCTTGCGCCATTCCTCGGGCGGGCCGACCGTGCGCATGGCATCGAACACAGCTGCGGCTGTGCGGTCGCCGGCCACGTGCAGCAGCGTCTGCTCCTTCGAGTCAAACGCTTCCTTCATGATGACTTTCAACTCGTCGGGCGGAAAGTCGAGCTTTCCCATGTGGTCGCCGCCGCCTGGGTATGGCGTCCGGACCGCCGCCCCCTGCTCGACCGGCGTGCCGTCGAGAATCCACTTCGTTCCGTTGATGATCGAGAGCGGCCTCTCGTTCGACAGGGCCGGGAGGTCCGTTCCGTCGCGATCATCGCCGCGAGAGGCAGACTCGCTCACGGGAATGCGGATGATGCGGATGCGGATCGCCGCGGGGCCGTGCCGCTCGACCTTCTCGTAGCGGGAGAGCGACTGCATGGACATGTTCTGGATGGAGGTGATGCCGAGGGCAAGGGCCTGGTCGGAATAGGCCTTGAGCTGATCGATGGCGTCGGCGTCGGAGACGCTGTCGGCCATTCTCCGCTCGACGTCCCACCCCGCGTACTCGAACAGTTTTCCGGTGAGGTGATGGCTTGCGTCGCGCTCGTACCATCCGCCTGCCGGGTCGTCAGTGCTTTCGCGGACGCGGAGAGAGTTCATCGCTTCGCTACTGAGGATTTCTCCATGGCCGGTCCATGACTGAAGCACCACCTTGCGATTTCCCGATGCCTTGTCCAGGGCCTGGGCATTGACGGCCGGATCGGCGAGCGCCTTCGGTCCGATCGTGCCGAAGATCCAGAAGTCGCCGGGGGTCTCTTCCGTCCCGTTTACGATTCCCGCGTAGACCAGCGCCCAGGTCGGATCGTGATCCAGCGACAGAATGAAGCCCTCGGGACGCGGTCCGTGATGGGTGTGCGCGTCGTTGAAACCCGGGATGACGACCCGGCCGCCGGCGTCGATCCGCTTCGTTTTGTCGTCGGCCAGCGCGGTCACCTCGGCGTTCGTCCCCACGGCGACGATGCGGTTGTCGCGAATGGCCACCGCCTCGGCCCATCGGTGTGCCGGGTCGGCAGTGAAGACTTTGGCGTGATGGATGATCAGGTCGGGCGTATCAGCCGCGAGTGCGAGGTGGGCGAATGCGAAAACGACCGCGGCGAGAAGCGCACGTCTCATGATGGACCCCCGGAGGGGCCCGAAGTGTAGCGCGATCGAAGATCAGATGTTGTCGACGATGACGCGTCCGAACTCGCTCGTGGAGACTTTCGTCGCCCCCTGCATCTGGCGCTCGAGGTCGTAGGTGACTTTCTTCTGCGCGATCGTCTTGGCGATGGAGCGCTCGATGGCATCGGCGGCGTCCCACCAACCCAGGTGGCGGAGCATCATCACCCCCGAGAGGATCAGCGAGCCCGGATTGATCATGTCCTTGTCCGCGTACTTCGGCGCCGTGCCGTGCGTGGCCTCGAAAATGGCCACTTCGTCCGATTCGTTGGAGCCGGGTGCCATGCCGAGCCCGCCCACCTGCGCGGCCAGGGCATCCGAGAGGTAGTCGCCGTTGAGGTTCGTCGTGGCGATGACCGAATACTCCGTCGGCCGCAGCAGCACCTGCTGGAACATCGAGTCGGCGATGCGGTCCTTGATGACGATCCTGCCGCCGGCTCCATCAGGCCCGACCTCGGATTCCGGGATGGTGACGTCGCCGAACTCATCGCGGGCAAGCTGATAGCCCCATTCTTTGAACGCCCCTTCGGTGAACTTCATGATGTTGCCTTTGTGGACGATCGTGACGGATGGGCGTTTCGAGGCGATGGCGAACTGGATGGCCTTGCGCACGAGGCGCTTCGAGCCAAACTCGGAGATCGGCTTGATGCCGATGGCCGAGCCTTCGCGGATCTTCGCGCCGCCGGGGCGCTCGATGGTGTTGAGAAATCCGATGATGCTGCGGGCTCCCTCGGATTCAGCCGGCCACTCGATCCCGGCGTAGACGTCTTCGGTGTTCTCGCGATAGATCACCATGTCGACCTTCCCCGGCTCGCGCACGGGCGAAGGAACGCCTTCGAAGTAGCGAACGGGCCGGACACAGGCGAAGAGGTCGAGGACCTGACGCAGCTTCACGTTGAGGGAGCGGATGCCGCCGCCGACGGGCGTGGAGAGAGGACCTTTGATCGAGACGCGGTACCGGGCCATCGCGTCCAGCGTTTCCTGCGGCAGGTATTCGCCGAGCGTGGCATTGGCCTTGTCGCCGGCCAGTACCTCGTGCCAGTGAAACTTCTTCTTGCCGCCGTAGACCTTGGCCACGGCACCGTCCAGGACGTATCGCGTGGCGCGCCAGATGTCGGGTCCCGTGCCGTCGCCTTCGATGAATGGAATGATCGGATCGTCGGGAACGACGATCTTGCCGTCGCGATAGTCGATGCGGGAGCCGGACTGCGGCTGCGGAATGCGGTCTGTCATAGCGGCGGAGTCTATCGCGAACGTAGGGTGCACTACGGAGTGATGCATCTCACGCCGGCGTGTGCGCTCTCGGCTGGTAGCCTGGATTTCTCACAATCTGAGTGGAATCTCGACGATACACAGTGTCCGCATTCCTCTCAGATGGTGAGAAATGCCGGCTAGGAGAACCAATCCGCAGATTACGCAGATGTACGCAGATGAGTTGCCTTGAATCCGCGTCCGTCTGCGACATCTGCGGATGGCCCTTGCCGCTACTGCAATTTGAAATTCACGGTCACCGTGTAATAAACGTCGATCGGTTCGCCGTGATACGTGGCGGGGCGGAAGTGCCATTGACTTACGGCGTCGCTGGCCGCCTGGCCGAGGCCGTACGGGAGATCCTTGATGATCTCGACGTTGTCGATCGTGCCGTCGCGGCGGACGATGCCGCGGACGACGACCGGTCCCTGAATGTTGGCATGGCGCGCCATCATCGAATAGCGAGGTACGACGCGGTTGGTTTCCTCCGGCTGCGTGCCGCCGGCCGGCACAGCTGAATACACGCCGGCGTTGTCCTCGGCTACATGGACCTGCGCCGGCGGCTCGATTGGCGGCTGCGTCTCGGTCGGAGGGGGTGACGTGGCCATGGCCGTCGACGCCGTCGTGTCGGTGACCGTGGTGTCGGTATGGACTTCGACCTGGCGCGTTCCCGCGGAGCTCACGTCGATGGCGTCGACGTCGGCGTAGGCGATCTGGTTGTCGTGGTCGATGGCGTAGAAGTCGTGATCGCGCGTGTAGACCTTCACCTGCGTCTCGGCCGGCAATTCGCCGATGATCGGGTAGAAGATTCCCGGGCCGGCGTACAACGGCGTTCGGGCGCTGACGAGGGCGCTGAGCGCCGGCAGTTTGCGGATTGCCTCGTATCGCGCCAGGCGCCGCTCCCGCTCGGAAGTGCGCTCGAGCGAATTCCGCTCCGCCCAGCCGGCCATGCCGTCGTCGTCCTGCACCCGCACCCAGGCGCCTCGGTCTTCGAGGACGATGAGCTTCTCGCCACTGACCGCCGTGGCCACGACCGGGGCGTTCGCCGTCGGTTGCGTGCGCATGCGCAGGCGAAGGGTGAGGACGGAGAGTGTCTCCGACGCCGCCGCCGGTGTGTCGGGCTGCTTCCCGCTGCGAAGAATGAGGAGCGCCAGCAGCGCGAAGAAAATCACGCCGAGGACGATGACGACGATGAGTCCGCGCGAGCGCAGAGTTTGAGAGTCAGGCATGGGGTGAAGTAGTGGATTAGTAGATTAGTGGATTAGAGCTCGGTCGATCATTGATCGGAAGCACGATTCTTCTAATCCACTAATCCACTGATCACTAATCTACTTCCTCATCAACATGTACATGATCGCCTTCTGCACGTGCAGGCGGTTCTCGGCCTCGTCATAAATGACCGATTGACCGGAGTCGATGACCTCGGCGGCGACCTCTTCGCCGCGGTGCGCGGGAAGACAGTGCATGAAGATCGCGTCCTTTTTCGCGAAGGACATGACGCGCGCGTCGACCTGCCATCCTTCGAAGTCACGTTGCCGTTTCTGTGCCTCGGCCTCCTGGCCCATGGAGGCCCAGACATCGGTCGCGACCACGTCGGCGTCGCGGACGGCGTCTTCGATCGAGCTCGTGACGGTGACCCTCGTTCCGGCATGGTCGGCGTCCGCCTGTGACTTGGCGACGACCTCGATATCGGGCGCGTATCCCGCGGGCGTAGCGACGGCGATGCTCATGCCGACTTTTGACGCGCCGTACATCAGAGAGTGGGCCATGTTGTTGCCGTCGCCGATGTAGGCGAACTTGCGGCCTTTCAGCTCGCCGAGGTGCTCCCAGGCGGTGAAGTAGTCGCTCATGGCCTGGGTCGGGTGCGAGAGGTCGGTCAGTCCGTTGATGACCGGTACGCTCGCATATTCGGCGAGCTCCGTGACGGTCTTGTGCGCGAAGGTGCGCGCCATGATGCCGTTGACGTAGCGGGAGAGGACCTTGGCCATGTCGTAGATCGGCTCGCCGCGCCCGAGCTGGATGTCGCGCGAAGAAAGAAAGAGCGCGTGGCCGCCGAGCTGGAACATCCCCACCTCGAAGGAGACGCGCGTCCGAGTCGACGATTTCTCGAAGATCATCGCCAGCGTCTGCCCTTTGAGCGCGTCGAGGTACTTGTCCGGATTGGCTTTCATGTCGCGCGCGGTCTCGAAGATCTCGCGAACCTCGGCGGCGTTGTAGTCGTGGATCTCGATAAAGTCTTTGTGTTTCATGTGGGGGGATTGTATGGGAGGGAGTGGGATGTGGGGGGGTGGGGAGTGGGAGCGCGACTTCGAGCATCATCCGCTCTGCGCTTCGTTACACCCCCCATCGCCCTCACGGCGGATTGTTTGGGAGGGAGTGGGATGTGGGGGGTGGGGAGTGGGAGCGCGAGCTGAGCGTCATCCGCTCCGCGCTTCGCTCCCACTCCCCACCCCCCACTCCCCACCCGCCATCGCCTTCACCCGTCTCTCTTCGAGGAGCTTGACCAGGTGCGCGTTGATCTGGATCTCCGCGGCGCCGTGGAGACGGGGATCGAGGCCGGGATAGATCCCTTCGCGCATGGCCGCGACGGAGGTCGCGCCGTCCATCAGGCTGTCGAGCACCTGCTGTTCTCGCGCGAGCCGGTGCGCAATATATTGCTCGATCAGAGTGACGGCGTCTTCGCGGTCAGGGCCGTGCGCGGGAAAGACTCGCTTCGGGTTGTGGGTGAGAAGGCGGCGCAGGGAGGCGATGTAGTCACGCATCGAGCCGTCGGGGGGGAAGATCGTCGTCGTCCCTTCGCCGAGGACCGTGTCGCCCGTGAATAGATCGCCGGCCGTAGTCAGGAAGCAGACATGCTCGCTCGTGTGGCCGGGCGTGGCGATGACCTCCAGGGTTTCATCGTCGACCGCGATCGTCTCGCCATCACTGAGGGGCTGATCGACAAGCGTGTCGTCGAGTACACCGCGCGGCGCGAGGATCCGCGCCCCTGTGACGCGCTTGAGCGGGACCGCCGCCGGCGCGTGATCGTCGTGACGGTGGGTGATCAGGATTGTTCGCAGCTTCGGCATCGCCGCGCGGAGGGCTTCGACGTGCGAGTCGATGGCCGGACCTGGATCGATGACGGCAGTCTCGCCGAGGAGATAGGTTCGTGTGCCGCCTAACGTGAACGGACCGGGATTCGGAGCGGTGAGGGAGCGGATGATCACGGCAGGATGATCTTCTTCCGGCCGCCTTCGACGACGAGCACCGGCCGCGTGGTCGGAATATCCGCTCCTCGGCGAGATGCGAGCAAGTCCTCGGCGGAGGTGAATCCGGAGATGGCTTCGAGGTTCTTCAGCGTCGGGAAGATGATCTGCAGTTTGTCGATGGCCTCGGCCGGAGCGATCCACGCGACCTCGACCGCTTCGACGTTTTCCGCCAAGGCCACGGCGTCGCGGCCGATCACGGCGAGGAAGAAGTAGGTGTCAAACCGCCGGGGAACACCTACCGGCGTGATCCAACGCGAAGTCCAGACCAGGCCGGCGAGGTCGAGCGGCGCGTCGCGAACGAGAGCCGCAAACGTCGTCTGGCCGGCCAGCAGCGCGCGGCGCTTCGATTCCGCATCAGCCGGCGTCGTGCCGAGCCAGATGCCGCTCTCCTCGAAAAGCTCGCGGGCGGCGGCGACGCGCATCGTGCCGAGCTCCGTTCCATCGCCGAGATCGCGGTCAGCCGCGTCGACGGCGCCGCCGGGGAAGACCCATGCATCCGGGACGAATGTCGATTTCGCGTGACGCCGGATCATGAGCACTTCCAGCGGTGAATCGTGCAGCAGAATCACGCTCGCGGCAGGAATGGCCGGCACGTCGGCGGCGTCGCCGGCGCCGCGCGGGAGCTGGCGATCGGAGACATCGTGAGAAGTCGTCATGTCAGCACTTGCCCTGCCACCCGACCCATTCTTCGCCGCCGGGGCCGCGTTCCTTTTTCCAGATGGGGACGGTCTCCTTGATCCGGTCGATCATCATCCGGCAGGCCTCGAAGGCCTCGGCTCGGTGTGGTGATGCGGCGACGATGGCGATCGACGTGTCGCCGACCACGAGATGACCGAGCCGATGGACAACGGCCAACGCGACGCCGGCGAATGCGCGGCCCACTTCATCGACGATTTTCGCGATCTCCTTCTCCGCCATCGGCCGATAGGCATCGTAGAAAATCGACTCGACCGCTCTCCCCTCGTGGTGATTGCGGACGACGCCTTCGAACAGCACGTACGCGCCGTCGGAAGGGCGCATGACGCTCTTTACCATGGCGGCGCCGTCGATTGGATCATCGGTCAGGTAAGAGATGGGTCACCTCGGGTCGCATGATAGGACAGGGACGGTGGTGGTTGTCGGTTGTCGGTGGTCAGTTGTCAGCAGTCAATGCCAGAACCACTCTGACAACCGACAACCGATAACCCGATAACTGACAACCCGCACCAGCCCCTCGCCAGTTGTCACTACTTCCCGTACACTCATCCCCGATGGCTTCCTATGACTGTTCGAAATGTCCGGCGTACTGCTGCAGCTACGACAAGATTGTCGTCAACAAACGAGACCTCAATCGCTTGGCAAAGCATTTCGACGTCGATCCGGAGATTGCCCGCAAACGCTTCACGAAAACGGTTGGAAAGGAACAGGTTCTTCGTCACCAGAAGGACAAGATCTACGGCAGCGTCTGCATGTTTCTCGATACCAAGGCGCGCCGCTGCACGATCTACAACGCCCGCCCGGGCGTCTGCCGCGAGTATCCCGAATTCTCCCGTTGCGGCTACTACGACTTCCTCAAGTGGGAGCGGATTCAGCAGCAGGATGAGGAGTTCGTGCCTCTGAAGAAGGCGTAGCCTCGAAATGTGGTGCAACTAGTTATTTGTTCATGATCCGCATGAGCCGGCTACTCATCTGCGTCGCGGTCGCTCTCGTCGCCCTCCCGGCGTTCGCGCAGAGCATGGTTACGCCCGAGACGATGTCCGAGTCGATCAACGTCGGCTACGTGATGATCCCGTTCACGGTCATCGGCGATCATGGAAAGCCGATTACCGACCTGCGTGGCGCCGAGGTCGATCTGATGGTCGATGGCTCACCGGTCCATAGTGACATGTTCGAGAAGTCAGAAAACGCGCCGGTCTCGTTCACGATCCTGCTGGACGGCTCCGGCTCGATGGCGCTGGCGGGGAAGATGGATTCGGCGCGGGCTGCCATCGGCGCGCTCATCGCTCACCATCGCCCCGGCGACGATTTCGCGCTCTATGTCTTCGCCGAGTCCCAGGCTCGGGAGCTCGTACCGTTTACCGAGAAACCCGCCGACATCACGCGCGCGCTGGCCACCGTCGTTCCCTACGGCAAGACCGCGTTTTTCGACGCTCTGGCGACGATGCCGGAGCGAAGCCGGCTCGGCCGCAATGCCTCTCGAGCCATCATTCTGCTCAGCGATGGCATCGACAATGCTTCGTCCATCACCCGAGGCGCGCTGGCCCAGCAGCTTCAGGGCATCTCGGTACCGATCTACTCCCTGGGGCTGCGTGAACCTGTCGTGCCGATGGATAGCACGAAGCGTCCGCGAGAGGATCTCTCGGACATCGGCTTGCTGAACGAAGTGGCCTCGCTCACGGGCGGAAAGCTGTACCTTGGCAACACGCCCCAGCAGATCGCGGAAGCCGTTTCTCACATCGAAGAGGATCTCCGCGCGCAGTACCTCATCGGGTTCGCGCCCACGGGAAAGGGTGGGGTAAAGTACCGGACGATCACACTCAAGCTCAACGGCCGCGCGCGCGCGGTCCGGGTCCGCGCTGGATACCTCGGCACCGAACCTCCCCTGGTCGCCGCCCGAAACAAACAGACGGAAAGGAAGAAAAGTTGATGACGCAGAAGATTGGATTCCGCATCCTCGCGGCCACGGCTCTGGCCGCTACACTCGGCGCGTGCGCCACCTCGAAGACGGTCGATCAGAAGATCGCCGAGGCGCAGGCGCAGACGAGCAAAAAGATCGAGTCGGTGGAAGGGCAGGTCGAGGACCTGCAGACCAAACAGAAGGCGACGGATACGCACCTGTCGCAGACCGACGCACAGCTCGCGGAACTAAGCCAGGAGGCGAAGGACGCCCTCAAGCGCGCTCAGGACGCGGGTGTTCTGGCCAAAGGAAAGGTCGTTTTCCAGGAGACGTTCAAGGAAGACCGCGTGAAGTTCAAGATCAACAAGTACGACCTGGACAAGAACGCGCAGACAGCTCTCGATGACTTCGCCGGCAAGGTGAAGGCACTCAACGAGCAGTACTACATCGAAATCCAGGGCCACACCGACGATACAGGCGGCCGCAAGCTGAACGACGAGCTCGGCGAACGCCGCGCAGACGAAGTGCGACGCTATCTTTCCCGCACCGCCCAGCTCCCGCTCAATCGCATGTCAACGATCTCCTACGGAGATACGCTCCCCGTGGCGCCGAACAAGACGAAGAAGGGACGGGCGGAGAACCGGCGGGTTGTGATCGTGGTGCTCGAGTAACCATTTTCACGCGGAGACGCGGAGACGCGGAGAAAGACTCCCCGTTCTTGGCGTCTCCGCGTGAGGCTCACTCGAAGGTCGCCACAACCGGCGCGTGGTCGCTCGTCCCGATCTCGCGATATGACGGGCAGGAGACGGCTTTCTCCGCCATTGACTCGCTGGCCAGCACATAGTCGAGGCGCCAGCCGATGTTGCGCTGGCGCAGGTTGCGCCACGGCGCCCACCAGGTGAAGTAGTCCTCCGCGTCGGGATAAAGCTTCCGTCCGACGTCGACGAGCCCCTCGGCGATCATCGCTTCGAGCAAGTCGCGCTCCTCGGGGCGCTGACCGATGATGTTGGGCTTCCGCTCCTTCGGGTGGACGTCCATGTCGGTTCGGGCCACGTTGTAGTCGCCGCAGATGACGAGCTTGAATCCCAGTTCACGCTGTGCCCGGGCGTACCCGATGAGCGATTTCATGAACGCGACTTTGGCGGCGTAGTCTTTGCCCCCGTTCGGAACGTAGACGGAGGCAAAAACGGTATCGCCGGCCCGAGCTTCGACGATGCGCGTCTCATGGTCGAACTGCGGGTGCGTGAAGTTCGGCTCCTCGGGGAAAGTCTCGCGGCGCATGTGCAGCGCCACACCAGAGTACGCCGCCGCGCCGTGCCAGTAACACCAATACCCGCTCAGGTTGCAGATCGATTCGGGGACCTGGGCTGGAGAGGCTTTGATCTCTTGCAGACAAACGACGTCCGGTTGTTCGCTCCCAACCCACTCCAGAAACTGCGTCTGGCGGGCACGAATCCCATTCACATTCCAAGTGGCGATTTTCATGTGGTGATTCTAGGGGAGTGGGGGTGGGGAGTGGGGTGTGGGAGATCAGGCGACACTCGGGGCCTCGGTCGCTCCCACCCCCTACTCCCCACTCCCCACCCCCCTCAGTCCGGATCTCCGGTATCGAAGAGCACCTTCCAGGAGCCGGTCGGTTGCTTCTCCCAGACCGTGATGTACGCGCCGTCGCGCTCCTTCCCCTTGAAAACCGAGTGGTAGCGGCCCCACGTGTAACCGAGTTTCCCGCCACGCGAAAGCTCCGCCCGCATGGGCTCCCACGCCAGCGTGAATCCGCTCTCAAATGCGGTGCCATGTTTTTCCCGATTTCCTCCGGACCCATGAGCCATTGGCCGGCGTTGGCCGGCTTGCCGGCGCCCGGCGCCATGTACTCCTCCCAGGCAAGGGCGCCCCGAGCCGCCGATTGTTTCGCGAATTCGCGATCGAGCTTCAGCAGGAACTCGGCGTTCGGATCGGTTTGCGTGGTGGTCGCGCACGACGCGAGAAACAGGAGAGCGATTAACGCGAATCGTTTCATTGCCATCGGAAGACCTTTACCCCGATTATGAATGTGACACCGCCCCACACCGCGAGCAGCGCCAGTTGTGGACCAATCTGCCGGAGGTTGGCGGCGTCGTTGATGACCGCGCGCAACGCGTCGTTCAACAACGTCAGCGGCAGAAGACGGATGATCGGTTTCACCGACTCCGGGAAGCGCTCGTACGAAAAGAAGACCCCGGAGCAGAGCCACATGGGCATCATGATCAGGTTCATGAGGCCGCTCACCGCCTCGATCGTCTTCGCGCGCGACGCCGTCAGAAGGCCCAGACCCGAGAAGGCGAAACCGCCGACGATGCAGAGAATCGCCAGCAACGCCAACGAACCGTTCACACGCACGCCGAAAATGAGCCAGCCGAAGGCGACCAGAACCGATACCTCGATCGAGAGCCATATGAGCCGGGACAGAAACTGCGCGAGCAGGTAATCGGTCTTCCGCATCGGTGTGGCCACGAGGCGCTTGAGCAGCTTCCTCATCCGGGCGTTCGCGATCGTGAACCCCATGCTCCACATCCCGGTCCCCATGAGGTTCATGCCCAGAAGACCGGGGATCAGAAAGTCGATGTAGCGTGCTCCCTGCTCCTGAACGTGCTCGTCGCGCGAGGCGATCACGTCGCGCCGGCCGGCTGCGCTCTGCAGCGCAGCATCAGCTTCCTTGCGCGTGCTCAGCGCGTCGGGGCGCGTGGCATCGAAGCGATAGACAACGGTGTTCGATCCTGCCAATCCCTCGACCAGAATCAACACCTTGCCTCGTCTCAGCGCGTCGCGGGCCTCCTGCTCGTTCATGAGGCGAGGCGCTAACGAGGGCGATTTCCGCAGCGCCGCCACTCGCTGCTCGGCATTGGGGCCTGCCACGACTCCGACCGGCACGCGGTCGGGCGCCTTCTCGCGGAAGGCGAACCCGAGGGAAAGGGCCAGGATAAGCGGAAAGCCGAAGACCCAGAACATCGCCTCTTTCTCACGAAGGAACTCTTTCGTGCGCGTCGAGGCCAGTTCGATGATGGGGGGCCGGATGCGCGTCATGGGTGTGCTCCAACATGTTCCGTTCTAGCCATCGCGGAGCGCCCTTCCAGTTAGCGAGACGAAAAGGTCCTCGAGGGTCGCCTCATGCGTTGAGAGTGATACGAGCTTCGCGTCGTGCTCCTCGACCGCGTTGATCAGCTTCGGCACGGCCTCGGCCAGGGAGTGAACCCGCATCAACCAGCCATCGCGATGTTGCGTGACGCCGGCGCAGCCATCGATGGCTTCGACAACGACCTGCTCGAGGCGCGGCTCACTCGTGAACTCGATGACGTTGCGCGCATTGAGCTTGGCGATCAGATCGGCCGGCGTGCCGAGGGCGATGAGTTGGCCATGATCGACGATCGCCACGCGGTCGCAGAGCCGTTGCGCTTCTTCCATGTAATGCGTCGTCAGGAGGACTGTTCCTCCCTTTTGCCGGAAGCGTTGCACGATGTCCCACAACTGCAGGCGGCTTTGCGGATCGAGTCCTGTAGTGGGTTCGTCGAGGAAGAGAACGTCGGGATTACCGATCAGCGCGCAAGCAACAGCGAGGCGTTGCCGCTGACCGCCGGAGAGCTTGCCCACTCGCGCATCGCGCTTCTCGTCGAGCGAGAGATCGCGCAGCAAATCATCCGGGTCGGGACCGGATCGGTAGAACGACCGAAAGAGCCGCAGCGTCTCAAAGACGGTGAGCTTGTCGGTGAGCTGTGTTTCCTGCAGCGAGATTCCGATGCGCTCGCGCAGCTCGTGCTCGTTCTTGCGCCACGTGAGCCCGAGGACCTCAACGTCGCCGGAATCAGGCCTGGTCAGCCCTTCGAGAATCTCGATCGTGGTCGTCTTGCCCGCGCCGTTCGGACCGAGAAGACCGAAACACTCGCCGTTCTCGACAGACAGATCGAGCCCGTCCACCGCCTTCACGTCGGCGAAATACTTGCGCAGGTTGCGGCAGGAGATGACGTCCGGCATCAGATCCGAAACGATACACTCACACCGATATGCACGCCATCGTGTTCGATCATCCCGGGGACGAATCCGTCCTGCGGATCGGCGAAGTCGAATCGCCTTCGCTCGCGGCGGGTGAATTACGCATCCGCGTGCGGGCCACGGCCGTGAACCGCGCCGATCTTCTGCAGCGCGAGGGCCACTATCCGCCGCCTCCCGGCGCGTCGCCGATCCTCGGGCTGGAATGCGCGGGAGAGGTAATCGAAGTGGGCGCCGGCGTTCGCGGCTGGAGCGCCGGCGACCGCGCCATGGCGCTGCTCGCGGGCGGTGGCTACGCGGACGAGGTCGTCGTCCATCACGGGTCGGCAATCCACGTTCCGGATTCGCTGTCCGACGAAGAGGCCGGCGCAATGCCCGAGGTGTTCTTGACCGCGTACCTCAATGTCTTCGAGCTGGCACGAGCACGAGCGGGTGAGACGCTCCTCGTGCATGGCGGCGGAAGCGGCGTCGGTACCGCCGCGACCACGCTCGGCAAGCTTGCCGGGCTGCGCGTGATCGTCACCGCCGGATCGCGCGAGAAGTGTGAGCGTTGCCTGGCCCACGAGGCCGACATGGCGATCAACTACAACGATGAGGACTTTGTCGAGCGAGCCCGTGGAGCGAATGTCATCCTCGACCATATCGGCGCGCGTTACCTGGCGCGCGATCTTGACTGCCTGGCCGTGGGTGGCCGAATCGTGGTCATCGGTTCGATGGGCGGCCCCGGCACGATCGATCTGAACGTCGGCGCGCTACTCAGCAAACGCCAGCAGATCATCGGTTCCACCCTGCGTGGGCGAGCGTTGGAGGAGAAGGGGGCGATCGTGGCGTCATTCGTGACGCGCTTCGGCGACGACCTTCGCGCGGGTCGGATCAGGCCGGTGATCGATCGCCTGTTTCCGCTGGCTGAGGCCGCTGAGGCGCATCGGGCCATGAAGCAGGATCACTTCGGGAAGATCGGGCTGCGGGTGTGAACGCCTACGCACCACATCGCTTGGCGCTCATGAGCACGCGCGCGATAAGCGGCAGATTGGCGGCGTGATCGGGGAGGTTCGGATCGGCGGTGAGGAGTACCTTCACGGTATCGTCCTGACAGTCGAAGACGGTGAAGCGATCGATGTCAGGGACGCCGGAGCGGGCCAGATCGATGGCGGTGATGCCATCGGCAGACGCGAGGCGGGGATTTGCGCCACGAGCGAGAAGGATCTTCACGACATCCGTGTATCCGTAGCCTGCGGCCATCATCAGCGGCGTCGTTCCGCCTGCCTCGGTGCCGTTCGGATTCGCGCCGGCATCCAGGAGGGTTGTGACTGCGCCGGGCTGTGCTTTATGGATTGCGTGCAGCAGCGGCGTCCATGAGTTGATGGCGGTGTCGCGGAGATTGGGGTCGGCTCCTCGGCTTGTGAGGAGGCGGATGACCGCCACGTTGCCCGCCCGGGCAGCGGCGATCAGGGGCGTGTAGCCGGCCGCGTTCCGCACGTTCGGGTCCAGTCCGCCGTCGAGCATTTGCTTCATCGAGGCAACGTCGCCGCCGGATGTCGATGCCGTGGCTGGTGAGCTCGGGCGGTATTGGCAACCGTTGAGAACGGTGGCGCAGAGGATGAGAAGTGGAAGATGTCGCATGCCACAAGATGCGTCTGCAATGGTTCGATGTCAAGTACTTTGTATTGACGAGTGAAATAGGACTCGTTGCGATCCCGTTTGCCCGTGTCCTAAACGATTCCTTTTGAGGGGAGAACTATGCCCGACCAGAAAGCGCATGAGGTACTTCGGAAGCACAACATCTCGCTCGATGACGTGAAGGAGCGTCGCACGACCCTGCATCATCTTCGCCACATCGTCCACGCCGAAGAGATGCCGTTCGATGTGTTCAAAGCTATCGTCAAAATGCGGCGGTAAGCCGGTGGACTGGTGGATGAGTCGATGAGTGGATTAGTAGATTCGTGGATCAGCCGATCAGGAACCGTTCCGATCGACTGATCCACGAATCTACTAATCCACCACTTCTCCCGAGCTAACACCGCTACAATGTCCGGCTCATTCCGCCCGGGGGGACTCCGACTTTGCCGTTTCGCGACGATGCTCAGCGTTTGATCGACCAAAAGAAATTCGACGAGCTCGAGTCCCTCTGGATGTCGAAGCTCGACAGCGACCCGAGCGACGTCGACTCGTTCATAGCCATTGCAAGGGTGCTCCGCAAATCGGAGCAGCGTACGCAATCCGACACACTTCTTGGTCTTCTCTCCGACACTCTGCTGGAGAAGAAGATGTGGTCGTTGCGGCTGCAGGTGCTGAAGGAGCTGGGGCGCCTTTCCAAACATCCGGCTACGCTGCGTCCGCAGATCGAGCAGGCTCTCAGAGGCGCACACGGCTCCCACAAGAATTTTCAACGCGTCTACGAGTTCGCCGGCTTTACCGACCCGACCAGCAACCCGGTCGAGAAAACGGAGAAGATCGAGACGTGGCTGCGTTACGACGAAGGGGAGATGTACTTCATGGCCGGCCGCGGCGCCGGCATCGTCGTGGAGTTGAACCCCGATCTCGGAATCGCCCGGCTGGACTTCGAGAAGGACAAGCGCGTCCCTGTCCCGATCGGAGCGGCGGCGAAATACCTCGTTCCCCTTCCGGCAGGGCACGTGCTGCGCGAGAAGTTCTCGGACGGGGAGAATCTCCGTGCCGAGGCGAAGAAGTCTCCCTCGCAATTCTTCGCGCGCATCCTGCAGAGTTTCGGCCGCCCCATGCAGATGGCCGAGGTGCGCGATGCCGTGATCGGCATCGTCCCGGAAGAAAAATGGAGCTCTTGGTGGACCGGCGCGCGCAAGAATCCGCAGATCGTCATCAGCGGCAGCGGCGCGAAGGCCACCTATTCGTGGAGCTCGTCGACCGGCGAAGCCGACGAGGCCATCAAACGCGACTTCGATCGCGCCGATCCGAAAGCGAAACTCGACCTGGCGCGCAAACACAGCGCCCGCAGCAAGGATCTGGCGGATTACATCTCGGCGAAACTGGCCGCCGAGGCCGCGCGGCTGGCGCCCAGAGATCCCGCGGCGGCCTGGCAGATCGCCGCGACGCTGGAAACCCTTCCCGGTTCGTACACCGCTCAGCTCGACCCGAGATCACTCATCACCGGAGCGCTGGCCTCGCGGGTCATCGCCGCCGTGAGTGACAAGCCTCTCCGCGAGCGCGCGCTCGGACAGGTGCGGGAAATGCACCCGGAATGGCCGAAGGTCTATAGCGAAGTCTTCTTCCTCGATGAAGAGCCGCGCATCCTTACGCTCATCATCTCCTCGCTCGAAGAGGCCGGGCACAACGAACTGCGCGACCGCCTGATCGATGAGACCCTGCGCTATCCCCGCCGCCATCCGCGTGCCTTCTACTGGTTCGTCAAACAGCTCAACGAACAGGAGACGCTGGCGGAGAAGGCGAACTACAACCTCCTCTTCCAGATCATCGACGCCATCAACTCCGATGAGTTCTCGGCAGTGCGGGCCCGTCTCAAGGACATGTTCGACCACGGTGGTCTGGTGTTGCGAATCATCAGTGGTGTCGACAACGAGGAGCAGGCGCGAAAGCTGGTGGAGACGCTCGACCGCTACGGAGCCATCGAGGAGTATCGCCGCGAGACCGCCAAACATGCGGCGTTGATGAAGTTCCCGCACCTTCGCGAGCCCGAGGCCGAGCCGGTCTACGCCACGGCGAAGATGCTGGAGCAGAAGCGCGCCGAACTGACGAACCTCAAGACTGTCGAGATCCCCGCGAACTCGAGGGCACTGCAGGCGGCCCGCGAGATGGGCGATCTGCGCGAGAACTTCGAGTACAAAGCCGCGCGCGCGCGCGCCGAGTATCTGTCCGCGCGCGTCGGCGAGCTGGCCTCGGAGATCTCGCGGGTGCAGGTGCTGAATCCGGAGCAGGTCGATACCTCGGTCGTCCGCGTCGGTACCAAGGTCGCATTGACGAACGGCGACGTCCGTCGTGAGGTGACGATCCTCGGACCGTGGGAGTCCGCCCCGGAGCACGGCGTCTATTCGAATCAATCGGACGTGGCCAAGGCGCTTCTCGGCCACGCTACCGGAGATCTGGTGACGTTCATGGGGAACGACTACCAGATCGAATCGATTCGGATGTGGGCTGCGTAGCGCTCCTTCAGACCGCGAAACCACAAGACCCCGGCTACAATCGCGGCACTGAATGGACCGTCGTCCCCTCAAGTCCCGTGATCGCGGTTGGGCAAGAGCGCTGGCTTCGCTGCTGGTTCGCTGGCGGATCCGGCCGAACGCAATCTCGATCTTCAGCATCGTCTTTGCTCTCGGTGCCGGCGCGGCATTGATCGCCAGCAGGAACGCCGAAGGGATACCCCGCGTGGGCTTGCTGATCGCCGCGGCCGCTGGCATCCAACTGCGCCTTCTCTGCAACCTGTTCGATGGAATGGTGGCGGTCGAAGGGAAGATGGCCTCGAAGACCGGCGACATTTTCAACGAACTGCCCGATCGCATCGCCGATCCGCTGATCATCGTCTCCGCGGGCTACGCAATCGTTCGCTTCTACACACTCGGTCCGACGCTCGGCTGGTGCGCGGGGCTGTTGGCTGTGATGACAGCCTACGTCCGTGTGCTCGCCGGCTCCGTACGGGCGAAGCAGGACTTTTGCGGGCCGATGGCGAAGCAGCACCGGATGGCCACACTCACGCTCGCGATCATCGTCGATGCCATCGCCGGGTACCTTGGGTTCCGCGACTACACGCTGATGCTGGCGTTGATCATGATCATCGTGGGCACGATCGTCACGATGGTCCGGCGCACGCGCCGCATGGCCGCCGAGCTGGAGTCGCGGTGAGACGTGTCGTCGCCGAGGCGGTCGTCGGAATCGCACGTGTTCTCGCCGGCGGCAATGTGCGGCGCGTCGGTTTCACGCCCGACGAACGGCAGCGGATCTACTTCGCCAACCACGCCAGCCACCTCGACTTCGTCCTCATATGGGCCGCACTCCCTCCGCGCCTCCGGGGGATGACACGTCCGGTGGCAGCCAGGGACTACTGGGATCGGCCCGGCCTTCGCCGGTACCTCGGAGTGAAGGTTTTCAATGCCGTGTTGGTTGAACGGCAGCAGCCGGCACAGCGCGGAGGGGTCGGCGCGACCGTCGGCGCCCAGCAATCCGCGATCGACATCCTCCTCGACGGGCTGGGCGACCGTCACTCGCTGATCCTTTTCCCTGAGGGGACGCGTGGCGACGGATCAACGATTGGTCCTTTCAAGAGTGGACTGTATCGTCTCGGGAAAGCGCGACCGGACGTCGAGCTGATTCCGGCCTACATCAGCAACCTCAATCGCGTGCTGCCGAAGGGCGAGTTTGTGCCCGTGCCGATGCTCGCCTCGGTAAGCTTCGGCGAGCCGATGCGCGTCGGCGAAGACGAGGAAAAGGACGCCTTCCTCGCGCGGGCGCGCAACGCCATTCTGGAGCTGCGTCAATGGTGAACATGATTCGTGACCGTCAGACGATGATGCTCTTCGCCGGCGTGCTCGCGCTGCTCGTCACGGCCACGATCATCGGACAGCTCATGAAGCTGCTGCGGCGCAGCGACGTCGTCGACAACCTCAACGCGCGCATCCGGGCCTGGTGGGTGATGTCCGCGGTTTTCGCTCTGTCGCTTCTCACCGGCGGCCTGGGCTCGGTCATCCTCTTCGCCATGCTGTCGTTCTTCGCGCTGCGCGAATTCATCACGCTCACGCCCACCCGTCCGGCCGACCACTCCGCTCTGTTCTGGGTTTTCTTCATCATCACGCCGGTGCAGTACTACCTCGTGGCCACGCAGTGGTACGGCTTCTTCAGTGTGCTCATTCCGGTGTACGCCTTTCTCTTCATCCCGTCGCGCATCGCCATCTCCGGCGATCCCAACTCTTTCCTGGAGCGAAGCTCGAAGATCCAGTGGGGGCTGATGGTGTGTGTCTACTGCGTCAGCCACGTACCGGCGCTGCTGATGCTGCAGATCCCCGGCTACGCGGGAAAAAACGCCCGCCTGCTGTTCTTCCTGGTCGTGGTCGTTCAGTTGAGCGACGTGCTGCAGTACGTGTGGGGCAAGCTTCTCGGGCGGCACAAGATCTCGCCGGTGATCAGCCCGAGCAAGACGTGGGAAGGGTTCATCGGCGGCATCGTTTCGGCCACGCTCACCGGCACGGCGCTGTGGAAGGTAACGCCATTCACCATGTGGCAGACGATGGGGATGGCCTTCGTCATCACGGTGATGGGGTTTCTGGGCGGCCTGACAATGTCGGCGATCAAGCGTGACCGCGGGGTGAAGGACTGGGGATCAGCCATCCAGGGGCACGGCGGAGTGCTCGACCGGATCGACTCGATCTGCTTCGCCGGACCGATATTTTTTCACTTGACACGCTACTTCTTCACATAAAATGCGCCGCAGTCGAACGTCCCAAGGAGCCAACCCCCGATGACTTACGTGATTGCCGAACCGTGCATAGGTACGAAGGACACCGCGTGTGTCGACGTCTGCCCCGTCGACTGTATCCATCCTCGCAAGGACGAGGCCGGTTTCGCCGAGGACACGATGCTTTACATCGATCCTGAGGTCTGCATCGACTGTGGCGCATGTGAGCCGGCGTGCCCGGTTCAAGCCATCTTCCCCGGGGATCTGGTGCCGGAGCACTGGAAGCAGTACACCCAGATCAATGCCGACTGGTACAAACGAACTTGAATTTTGTGAGCTGGATCACTAAGCTAGGCTCATCGCGGACGTAAACTGACCTTCACAGCAATTGGCCGTCAAGGCAAACAAAGGGGCGTAACGCCCCTTTTTTATTTCTCATTGACAACCGAACAGCCGGTCTATCGAGACCCTTCAGTTACGTGCCCACCTCGGACCCAACCACGGAAGAGCGGGCGAATGGGCGTGCCTCCGTGGACAATTGCTGAAGCTACCTCTCTCTCTCTGCAACGCGTGCCGGAGGGTCTCGATTGAACGGCTGTTCGTGTACGGGGTGTGGGGCGCGGGGTGTAGGGAGTGGGAGCACCAGTTAACTGCTACCCGTTCCTAAACTCCGACCCCCGACCTTTGAGTCCCACCACCCACCCCCTATTTCCCACACCCCACCCCCCATACAATGCGATCATGAGAATCGCATTCATCGGTCTCGGCGCCATGGGTTTCCCGATGGCGCGCCACCTCGCCAAACACCACGACGTCCTCGTGTGGAATCGCACGCGCGAAAAAGCGGAGCGCCACGCCCGGGAGCACGGCACCACGCTCGCGGATGACCTCGCGGAGTGCGCGGGCGCCGAGGTCATCATCACGATGCTCCCGACGAGCGTCGAGGTCGATGTGATCGTCGACAAGCTGCTCGCCTCCACGCACCCCGGAACGCTCTGGATCGACGCCACCAGCGGCGACCCGAATATGAGCAAGAAAACCGCCGGCCGTCTGGCTGAGAAGGGCGTCGCCTTCGTCGATGCCCCCGTTACCGGCGCGACCGTCGGGGCGGAGAACGCCACGCTCACGATCATGATCGGCGGCGAGGCCGCCGACTTCGAGCGCGCACGCGACATCCTGCAGTTTTGTGGCAAGACCATCATCCATGTCGGGCCTGTCGGCTCCGGCCACGCCATCAAAGTGCTGACGAACACGATCATGGGTGCCACGGTCTGGATCACCTCGGAGTGTCTTCTGCTGGCGAAACAGTACGGCATCGACCTGAAGACGGCGCTGGCCGTGACGAACGCCGGAAGCGGCCGCTCCAACGCCTCGGAAAACCTGCTGCCGATTCGCCTCCTCGAGCATAGATGGCCGCTTGTCTTTAAACTCGTACACCACGACAAGGACATCCGCATCGCCGCCTCGATCGCGCATCAACAACACGCCGCGACGCCGATGCTCGCCCTCACGCAGCACCTCTTCTCCGCGTCGCTGAACCAGCTCGGCGATGGCGCCGACTACATCGAGGTAGCGAAGATCGTGGCGTTGATGAACGGTACGAGTTGGGACTGAGGATGCGGTTTCGCGGTCTCGGGGTTGCGCGGTCTCGCAGCCACGTTTGGCATGTCTGAGACTCCAAGACTGCTGAACAGTGAAATCGCGGACCGCGAGACGGCGAAACCGCGAGACCCCGCGACCGCACCTTGCGACCCCCACTCCCAGCTACACTTCCGCTCACCGTGTCACTCCCCGTTGGTACCCGGCTCGGCCCCTATGAGATTGCCGCCTCCATCGGCGTGGGCGGGATGGGGGAGGTCTACCGCGCCAGCGATACACGGCTCTCGCGTGATGTGGCCATCAAGGTGCTCCCGGCGGAGTTCGCGCACGATGCGCAGCTCCGGGCGCGGTTCGAGCGCGAGGCGCGGGCGATCTCCAGCCTGAACCATCCGAACATCTGCATGCTCTTCGACGTCGGGCAGCAGAACGACGTCGAGTACCTCGTCATGGAGTATCTCGACGGCGAGCCGCTGACCGAGCGAATTTCGCGCGGACCGCTGCCGGTCGGCGACGTGCTGCGGTACGGCATCGAGATCGTCGACGCGCTCGACAAAGCGCATCACGCCGGCATCATTCACCGCGACCTCAAGCCGGGCAACGTGGTCCTTACCCGCGGTGGTGCGAAGCTCCTCGACTTCGGCTTGGCCAAGGCGATGGACACCGCTCTCATGGGGTCGACGTCCGTACAAACCACGACGGCATTGCTTCCCGACGAAGCGCTCACCGCCGAGGGGACGCTGGTCGGAACCTTCTGCTACATGGCACCGGAGCAGATCGAATACGCGCGGAGCGATGCACGGAGCGACATCTTCGCCTTCGGCTGCATGCTGTACGAGATGATCACAGGGCGGCGCGCCTTCAACGCCGCCAGCCGCGCTGGCATGATCGCCCAGATCATCGCCAGCGATCCGCCATCGATCGCGACGCTGCGGCCGATGACGCCGTCGTCGCTCGACCGGGTTATCCGCACCTGCCTGGCCAAGGATCCCGAAGACCGCTTTCAGACGGCACACGACGTGATGCTCGCGCTGCAGTGGATCCGCGACGAGCAGTCAAACCCCTCGTCACCACTGCCGTTTGCCCGCGTGCATGAACGCGTATGGCGCGAGCGTGTGGTGTGGGCGTTGGCGCTTGTCGTAGCGATCGGGGCGGCCGTTGGAATTGCATCGTGGGCGCGGCGCGCGATTGCCTCGCTCGACCGGCCGCTGACCGCGGCCATCGTGCCGCCGCGCGGGCTTCGCTTCGTCTTCACCGGCGACTACGCGGGTTCGCCGACGCTCTCGCACGATGGCCGCCGCTTTGCCTTCGTGGCCGCATCAGCCGAAGGCAAGCGGACGCTGTGGGTTCGATCGCTCGACTCCGCCGACCCCCGCGAGATCGAGAGCAGCGACGACGCCATGTTTCCCTTCTGGTCGCCCGACGACCACTCGCTCGGTTTTTTCGCGCACGGAAAGCTCAAGACAGTCGATGCCGCCGGCGGCGTGCCGATCGTGATCGCGAACGCGCCTGATGCCCGCGGCGGATCCTGGAGTAACGACAACGTCATCATCTTTGCGCCCGAAACGAGGGCCGGTCTCTGTCGCGTCGCCGCCAACGGCGGCCCACCGATCGTTTTGACGACTCCCGGCGGAGGGATGACGACGCATCGCTGGCCGCTGTTTCTCCCGGGCGGCAAGTCGTTCCTGTACCTCGCCGCAAACCACTTCGAGCCGGGCTCACGAGCCACCGCCCTTCACTTCCGGTCGCTCGACGGCCGAACGGATCGCGTCGTCGTGCAGACGTTGGCGAACGTCGCCTATGTCGACGGCCGGCTTCTGATGCTGCGTGACGGCACGCTCACCAGCCAATCGTTCGACGTGGAGCGCGGCGTCCTGACCGGTATGCCGTCGATCGTCGAGCAGAATGTCCGCTTCGACGCGTCGACCTGGCACGGCGTGTTCGATGCTGCCGGCCGTACGCTGGTCTACCAGCCCGGCGGCACGGTGCCGGGCACCCATCTGGTTTGGTTCGGACGGGACGGCAAGAATCTCGGCGCGCTGGGTGACGTAGCCAGGTACTACGACCTCAAGCTTTCAACCGACGGCCATCGGCTCGTCACCAACGCCGGCGAGCCAAGCGCGGACATCTGGGTCATCGATGTCGATCGGGACGTCGGCACACGCCTGACGTTCGAGGGCTCGATGAACGAAGCGCCGGTCTGGAGCGTTGACGGAAGCGAGATCATCTACGCGGCGCGCAACGCGCGGGCGGAACTGGCCGCCGTCTATCGCCGCCGCGCCGACGGCAACGGATTGCGCCAGCTTGTGGCGCGCCTCCGCGGCGACGCGGATCCTGGTTCGGTCTCGCCCGATGGGCGATGGGTCGTGATATCGCTCTGGAGGGCAAACGCGAATCCACAGATCTGGGCCGTGCCGCTCGTGCCGGGCCAGCAACCGCGTGCGCTCATCGCCGGCGAATTCGCGGCACACGATCCGCGCATAGCGCCCAACGGCCGTTGGCTCGCCTACACCTCGAGCGAGAGCGGCCGTGACGAGATCTACGTCATCCCCTTCCTCGGTAGCGGAGGAAAGTGGCAGGTATCGACCGGCGGCGGCCACTCCGCGCGCTGGTCACCCGACGGAGCACACGTCGACTATCTCACCACTGACAACACACTCACCGAGGTCGATGTGCAGAGCGGCGGCGGATTCGCCGTGACCGCAACGCGCGCGCGCTTCCGCCTCGACGTCAACCCTGTCTCCTCGTCCGACTACGATCTCACAGCTGACGGCCGCGTCATCGCGAACGGAGGCGAGGCGGATCCGTCGCCGTTGACGGTGGTCGCGAACTGGCGGTGAGGCGATGGTTGGTAAGATGAGACCGTGAAACCGAGCGTCTATGTTGAGACCACGATCATCAGCTACCTTGTTGGTTGGCTGAGCCGCAACGATCTTCAAGTTGCCGCTCACCAGGAGCTTACGAGGCGCTGGTGGGCGACGCGCAAGGGAGAATTCGAGCTGTTTGCGTCTTCGATTGTCATTGACGAGGCCGGAGACGGTGAAGTGGCACTTGCCGCCGAGCGGCTTCGATTCCTGCGCGACGTCAAATTGTTGCAGGTGCCGGCGGAAGCGCACGTCTTGAAGTCCGAACTACTTCGTAGGACGCAGATACCTGCAAAGGCGGAGAACGACGCACTCCACATCGCCGTAGCCGCTGTTCATGGGATGGAGTTCCTGTCTACATGGAATTGCAAACACATCGCGAATGCCGTGACGCTGCCGCTGGTTTACGAAGTCTGCCGCGCAGAGGGCTATGAACCGCCGATTGTGTGCACCCCGTACGAGCTGATGGGAGAAGCGTATGAAGAAGTATGAGGATCCGATCGTGGAAGAGGTTCACCAAACGCGTGCTCGTTTACTTCAGAAATACGGCGGATCGAAAGGCTATGCAGAACATCTGCGTCAGCTCGAGATCGAACTAGCGGATCGGCTCGTAAGTCGTGAGCCGCGGCCTCCCGTCAGGACGCACCGTAAGGTCTCGTAGCGGCACCGTGTGACTGAGAGCCTCTACCTGGCTCGATCGTTGCGCGCGCGCTGTCTCTTGTAGTCATACTTCGGGTCGAACTCCACGGTTCCGAAGAGCTCCAGGATCTTTGCTTGTTTGCGATGCTGGATGTACTCGTGCAGCGCTTCGGTCACCGTCGCCTTCTTCGTGCGCTGGCCGCCGATCCTTTGCGCTTCCTCCAGGAGCCGGTCGTCGATCGCGAGGTTCGTAGCCATAGCCTCATTCTACACATGCCCGTGTGTGGCGTGAGGTGCACTCCACCGGCGGAGATGGTCACAACCGGCTCGTCCGTTTGTGCGTAGAATCCCGCTCGCAATCTGACTGGAGGCAACATTGATGCGCAAGTCTTTCCTCGCATTCCTCGTGCTGCTCCTCGCTCTTCCGCTCGTCGCGGATGAGGGGATGTGGCTTTTCAACCGGACCCCGAACGCGATCTTCAAGCAGCGGTACAACTTCGAACCGACACAGGCGTGGCTCGATCATCTGCAGAAGTCGTCGATCCGATTCAACAGCGGTGGTTCGGGCTCATTCGTCTCGGCCGACGGTCTGGCATTGACCAACCACCACGTAGGCCTCGATTGTCTGGCCAAGATCTCGACGAAGGATCACGACTACGTCACTACCGGCTACTACGCCAAGACACAGGCCGATGAGGTGAAGTGCGTCGACCTCGAGCTGAACGTGCTGCAGTCGATCGAAGACGTAACGAAGCGCGTCAACGCGTCCGTGACGCCCGGCATGACCACCGCCGACGCCCAGGCGGCGCGCCGCTCCGTGATGAGTGCGATCGAGCAGGAGTCGGTTCAGAAAACGGGGATGCGCAGTGATGTGGTAACGCTCTTTCAGGGTGGCGAATACCATCTCTACCGCTACAAGAAGTACACCGACGTGCGTCTCGTCTTCGCACCGGAAGTCGGCATCGCCTTTTTCGGTGGTGATCCCGACAACTTCGAGTATCCCCGCTATGACCTCGACGTCTGTTTCTTCCGTGCGTACGAGAACGACAAGCCGGTGCATCCGGTCGATTACCTGAAGTGGAGTGAGGCCGGCGCGAAGGATGGTGATCTCGTCTTCGTCTCCGGTCATCCTGGGTCGACGAACCGCCTGAACACGCTGACGCATCTGCAGTTCTTCCGGGATGTCGCCTATCCGTTCACGCTGAACATTCTCCGCCGCCGCGAAGTGCTGCTCACGAACTACGCGCAGAGGAGCATCGAGAACGACCGCCGCGCTCATGATGATCTGTTCGGCATCAAGAACTCGCGCAAGGCTTACCTCGGCCGGATCGCCGGCCTGCAGGATCCCGCGGTGTTGAAAGCGAAGGCAGCCACCGAGGTTGCGCTACGGCAGAAGGTGACCTCCGACCCGCAGCTCAACACGGCCTATGGGGATGCATGGAAGAACGTCGACGCCGCCATCGCAACGTACCGCCCGATTTACGTCGAGTTTCGCTTCATCGAAGGAGGCCTGGCCTTCAACAGCGCCCTTTTCCAGAAGGCGAAGACCCTGCTCCGCCTCGGCGATGAATCGGGGAAGCCGAACGGCGAGCGCCTTCGCGAGTATCGCGAGTCGAACCTCCCGTCGCTGAAACAGGATCTCTACTCCGAGGCGCCGATTTACGAAGACCTCGAGATCGTCACCCTTACCGATTCGCTTTCAAACTTGTTCGAGATGGCGCCGAACAATCCGCTCGTGCAGCAGGTGCTGGCCGGCAAGTCGCCGCAGGAACGCGCCTCCGAGCTCGTGCGCGGCACGAAGCTGCGCGATGTGACAGTTCGCAAGGCCCTCGGCGAGGGCGGCAAAGCGGCAGTCGACGCGTCGAATGATCCGATGATCCAGCTCGCGCGCATGGTCGACGCCCGTGCCCGCGAGCTGCGCAAACAGTACGACGACAACATCGCCGAGGTACTCCGCCAGTCGTACGCCAAGATCGCCAACGCTCAATTCAAGACCAGCGGCGGCGAAACGTATCCGGACGCCACCTTCACGCTCCGGCTGTCGTTTGGCACGGCCAAGGGTTTCACCGAGAACGGCCAGGCTGTTCCCTGGGCCACCGAGGTCGGCGGAACGTTCGCGCACGCCGCCGAGCACGGAAACGATGGCGAGTTCAAGCTGCCGGCATCGTGGATCGCGAAGAAGTCGCTGCTCGAAAGCGACAAGACCCCGTACAACTTCGTCATGACGGCCGACATCATCGGCGGCAACTCCGGCAGTCCGGTCGTGAACCGCAACAACGAATTCGTCGGCATCATCTTCGACGGCACCATCCAGTCGCTGCCATGGGACTACCAGTTCGACGATCGGGTGGGCCGGGCCGTGGCCGTGCACTCGGCCGGCATCCTCGACGCGCTGAGTAAGGTCTATGGGGTGCCTGGCTTGGTGAAGGAATTGACCGGGAAATGAAAACGCGTGATGCCGCGATCGCCGACGCCTCGGCGATCGCGCGCATCTACAACGAGGGGATCGATGACCGGGTGGCGACATTCGAGACGCGACACCGTACCGCGGATGACGTGGTGCGGTGGTTCGACGGCCGCCATCCGGTGGTAGTCGTCGAGGCCGACACCGGCGAGGTGATCGCCTTCGCGGCGACCTCGACCTATCGCCCGCGCGACTGCTACGCCGGCATTGCCGAATTCTCGGTCTATGCCTCCCGCGCCGCGCGCGGCCGCGGAGCCGGACGAGCTGCGATTGAAGCGCTTTTCGCTGCCGCCCGCGCCGCCGGCTTCTGGAAGCTGGTGTCGCGCGTCTTCGTCGAGAACACCGCCAGTCGCGGCCTCCTTCGTTCCGTCGGCTTCCGCGAGGTCGGCGTCTACGAGCGGCACGGGCTGTTGGATGGCGTGTGGAGGGACGTGGTCATCGTGGAGAAGCTGCTGGAGTAGTGGATTCGTGGATTAGTGGATTAGTGGATTAGTAGATTAGGAAGCAAGGACTACCTCGGCTCGAACCAATCCACTGATCGACTAATCCACTCGTCTGCTCCCTCCTTGGATGACAATCCCTGCCGTTGGTGTTAGACAGCCCGCCGCCACATGCCTGACCCCAAGTTCATCCGCAATTTCTCGATCATCGCCCACATCGACCACGGCAAGACGACCCTCTCGGATCGTCTGCTGCAGAAGACCGGCGCGGTGGAAGGCCGGGACATGCACGAGCAGATGCTCGACGACATGGATCTCGAGCGCGAGCGTGGCATCACCATCAAGGCACGCGCGGTCAACCTTCAGTACCACGCGCAGAACGGTCAGGACTACGTCTTCAACCTGATCGACACCCCCGGTCACGTCGACTTCTCCTACGAGGTCTCGCGCAGTCTGGCCGCTTGCGAGGGTGCCGTCCTGGTCGTCGACGCCACGCAGGGTGTCGAGGCCCAGACGCTCGCCAACAGCTACCTGGCAATCGCCAACAGTCTGGACATCCTCTCCGTGATCAACAAAGTCGATCTTCCCTCGGCCGAGCCCGAGAAGGTCCGCGAGCAGATCGAGAACGTGATCGGCCTCGATGCGCATGACGCCGTTCTGGCGTCGGCCAAGT
Source organism: Thermoanaerobaculia bacterium (assembly GCA_035482045.1). GTDB lineage: Bacteria > Acidobacteriota > Thermoanaerobaculia > Gp7-AA8 > Gp7-AA8 > JADGNZ01. The sequence continues at coordinate 145,589 of DATHRD010000044.1, read as the reverse complement.
CGGGGATCGGAGTCGACGAGATCCTCGAGAAGATCGTCACCAAGATCTCGGCACCTAAAGGGAACCCGGACGGGCCGCTGCGGGCGCTGCTTTTCGACTCCTGGTACGACTCCTATCGCGGCGTCATGTGCCTCGTGCGCATCGTCGACGGCGAGATCCGGAAAGGAATGAAGATCAAGTTCCTTTCCACCGACCGTGTCTACGAGGTGACCGAGCTGGGGATCTACACGCCGAAAGCGAAGGCGGTCGACCGCCTGGGTGTTGGTGAGGTGGGATTCCTCTCCGGCAACATCAAAGACATCGTCCAGGCGAAGATCGGCGACACCATCACGACCGCGAACGCCTCTCCGCCAATGCTCCCCGGCTTTCAGGAAGTGAAGCCCATGGTCTTCGCGGGCATCTTCCCGATCAACACCGAGGACTACGAAGACCTGCGTGACGCCGTCGGCAAGCTCAAGCTCAACGACGCCTCCTTCAGCTTCGAGCCGGAGAGCTCTCTGGCTCTCGGATTCGGCTTCCGCTGCGGGTTTCTGGGACTGCTGCACATGGAGATCATCCAGGAGCGTCTCGAGCGTGAGTTCAATCTCGAGTTGTTGACCTCGGCACCGGGCGTGCGCTATCGCGTCCAGAAGACCGACGGCGACGAGTTGTGGATCGAGAACCCGCAGAAGATGCCCGACCCCGCGTACATCCATTCGATCGAAGAGCCGTTCATCGAAGCGACCATCCTCACGACCGATGAATTCGTCGGTCCGATCCTCGCTCTCGCGACGGATCGGCGAGGCCTACAGAAGAAGCTGGAGTACGTCAGCGCCAACCGGGTCATGATCGTGTATGAGATGCCGTTGAACGAGGTGATCCTCGATTTCTTCGACAAGCTGAAATCGATCTCACGCGGATACGCCTCGCTCGATTACCAGTTCGTGGGTTACCGCGAAAGCGATCTGGTGAAGATGGACATCCTGATCAACGGGGACCCGCTCGATGCTCTCTCTCTCATCGTGCACAAGGAGAAGGCCTACGCGCGCGGAAAGCTCCTCGTCGAGAAGATGAAGGAGTTCATCCCCCGCCAGATGTTCGCGGTGGCCCTGCAGGCGGCCATTGGTAACCGCGTCATCGCCCGCGAAACCGTAAAAGCCATGCGCAAAGACGTCCTCGCCAAGTGCTACGGCGGCGACATCTCGCGCAAGCGCAAGCTCCTCGAGAAGCAGAAAGAGGGGAAGAAACGGATGAAACGCGTGGGGAAAGTGGAGATTCCGCAGGAGGCCTTTCTGGCGGTGCTGAAGATCGACTGATTCGCCGAATCACGGGAGTAGAACCAACGCTGCCTGCCAGCCGGCGAGTTTTTCCCGCGCACGTATCGTGCAACGCGATACACTTCGCGCGCGGAAGGCCGGAAGCCATGCAACTGGCAGGCATCAGCCGCAGAAGAGGAGATGTTGATGGCTTCCAAGGTTTTCGTAGGGAATCTCGACTTCAACACAACGCGCGACGAGGTCGAAGCGTTGTTTGCGCAGGTCGGAACGGTACGAGACGTGTTTCTTCCGACCGATCGCGAGTCGGGCCGGCCCCGCGGGTTCGCGTTCGTCGAGTTCGAATCGGATGAGGATGCGGCGAAGGCGATCGAGAAATTCAACGGACATGACCTGGGCGGCCGCGCCCTTCGCGTGAACGCGGCCGAGGATCGCCCGCCCCGCGCTGGCGGTGGCGGTGGCCGCTCGTTCGGCGGTGGTGCCGGTCGTGGCGGCGGTGGCGGTGGCTACAGCGGCGGCGGTGGCGGCGGCTACGGCGGCAGTGGTGGCGGCGGTTACGGTGGTGGCGGCGGAGGCAGCTACGGCGGCGGTGGCGGTGGTGGCTACGGCGGCGGTGGTGGTGGCGCTTACGGCGGAGGCGGCGGTAAGCCCAAAGGCAGCCGGCGAAACATCCGCGCCAAGAAACGCGGCCTGTAAACGGACGATCATCGGGGCCTCCCTCACGGGAGGCCTTTTCCAGGGCGCGTCTTTGTAACGCTGACGGCGGACGGTTGGTCACGGCTGGAAGGGTGGCAGGAGACCTGAACGCCGCCCGCGCGGCACGCCTCCCTGGGACCGCGGGCGGTCCCGCCAGGGCAGGATGCCCGCTCTCCGCGCCTTCGCGTGACAATCGATGCCCGGCGCTCTTGCTACTTCGGAACGGAACCAAAAATGGTGTGGTAACGCATCCCCGAAGGCAGTTAATACACTCTCGGAGGCAGTTAGCTGCCTTTTCGGAGGTTTGTGCGTTTGTTTTTCACTTCCGCAAGCAGACAGTAGTAATTTCGCGGATGGGGGGATCACGCTCATGAAACGCCTTGCATGTTGGTTCGCTTTGCTCCTCGCCGCTGCGTGCAATACCACGGCGCCGCCCGTGCCGGCCTCGAAGCCAGGCACCGTCGATATGAAAGAGCCGCGACGCATGGTCGGCACCGAGAGCAACGTCCGCGTCGATGCCGAGATTTACGGCGAGGATCTTGTCCAGGGTGCCAGCATCGCCATCAAGTACGACATCACGAACGAGCGTTCGTCGGCGATTCTCATCGCCGACCTCATCCCGCAAACGAATTACGATCCGGAAACGCGCACGGTCACGATCGACATCGGGTCGGACATTCCCGGCGAACAGTTTCTGCCGCGGCTCGTCTCCGTCCCGTCAGGAGAGCGGCGTTCATTCAAGACAGGCGCTCACATCAACATCCAGCTTCCTGTCAGCTCCTCCTCTTCGGTTCCGAGGCCAAAGGCGCTGCAGATCCGGGTCAACTTCCTCGGTAACCCGGCGCCGTTCGTGAAGCTCATCGACATCCCGGAAAAAGCAATACACGACCCGCAGCTCGCGGCCGAGCTCTTTCCGAAATGGGTCGAAGGAAACGAAACCGTGACGACCAACGCCCTTCCGATGCGTTGGCGGGGCTCCCGTTCGGGGGTCGATGAAACAGACACGCCGCGGCAGACGGGCAACAGGCGGCGCCCAGGCGGTTGATGGCGGTGATAGGCCAACATCGTCGGGATCGGGAATCCGGTGGCGGCGCCTTTCGGCCGCTCGCCACCGGATGATGTCGGACGCCTATCTACCGCGTGCAAACCAACCAACGCCGCTACTGACAACCGACAACGCCTGCGAAGCAGCGCAGTTGCCAGGAGCTTGCGCGGCAGAACCGATAGGCGGAGATGGTGGCCCATCCTCGGGCAACCAACGCCGCCGGTCGTGCCGGCCTAGAAGCTGGCCAGCGCGTCCTGCTCGTTCTCGTAGACCTCGAAGACGGTGATGAGTTGTGTGACGTGCAGCAACTCGTTCAACTTCGCGGGAAGGTGCAGCAGCTTGAGCTTCCCGCCCTTGTTCGTCACGGTCGTGTAGGAGCCGACCAGTTCACCGATGCCCGACGAGTCAATCGTCGTCACCCCGGAGAGGTCGAGCAGGATCTTGTTGCAGTTTGCATTGGCGATAACATCGCGAAGCTGCTGGTCGCCCGCGCCGATCGTGATCTTGCCATCGACCTTGATGATCGCGATTCCGTTTACGTCGCGAGTGGTGGCTTTCATCTCTCTTCTCCTTTGTATGCGTCCGCGGCACGCGACCGCCGGACGCGGAAGATATCAGGCTTTGCCGCTGGCGATGCCGGTTCCTTTGGCAAGGTTCTTCGTCATGATCAGGGAGGTGCCGCCCCCGGCCTCGAACGAGTAGCGTATCTGGTCCATGAAGGTGCGCATGTAGAAGATCCCGCGGCCGCTTGTTTTCATCAGGTTCTGCGGATTGAGGGGATCGCTCACCGTCTCCGGATCGAATCCGGTGCCCTCGTCGGAGATGGTGATGGCCAGATCGTGACCGTTCAGCTCGAACGTCGCGTTGACCTTCTTTTTGACGTCGAGCTTGTTTCCGTGCTTGATGGCATTCGCCACCGCCTCGCGGACGGCCATGCCTATCCAGTGCGAGCCGTCTTCGTCCATCCCCGCGTTTTCGCAGAGATGTTCCGCGATCACCTGCACGAGCTCGATGTTCTCGAACCGACTGCTGATGGTGATCTCGATCCGCTCGCCGTCACGTTCCATCAGTGTTGAACCGGGCCGCATTGTAAAGGCTAACGAGTGAAGGGTGAAGAGCGAAGAGCCGAAAAGGAGGGCGAGGTGCCGCTTCACTCTCCTCCAGGAATCGCTTGCATGACGAGGCCGTTCCCAACCGCATGTCCCGACGGCTTGCCAATCTGGTCGCTGTTCTCGTGCTCGTCTCGGCAGGCGCGCACGCCGCGTCGCTCGACGCCGAGATGAAGACGGTCGAACGGCTGCGCGGCCTCACCTTCGAGCATCCGGTCGTGGAGCGGACCCTCACGCGCGCCGAATTGCCGAAGGTGCTGCGCGCCCAGATGGAGAAATCGCTCCCCTACTCGCCGGAGGACTACGCCTTCATTCTTCTCACGCTGCAACTCGTCGACGGCGGCACGACCGATCTCGTCGGCAGCATGCTCGACCTTTATCAGTCGCAGGTCCTGGCCTTTTACGACCCCCTCACGCACACGTACTTCGCCATCGATCAATTGCCGGCGGCCGCCGCGGGAATCCTCGACAGCGACGTGCTCCGGGAGTCGGTGGCCATCCACGAGCTGACCCACGCGCTGCAGGATCAGCGCTTTCAGGCCGGCGCCCGCGATCAGGCGCTGCAGAGCGACACCGACGGCAGCCTGGCGCTGCACTCGTTGATGGAGGGGGAAGCAACGCTGGTCATGCTCGACTACGTCCTCGACTCCGCCGGTCAGAAGCTGGACGAGGTCTTCGCCAATCCGGAGGTGCTCTCGCTGCTGACGTCCTCGCTGAGCAACGCGGACCAAACCATCGATCCGTCGACGCCCAGGTACTTCGCCGAGTCGCTCAAGTTCCCGTACGCGGAGGGCTTGAAGCTCGTGATCGAGGGTTACCGCCGTGGCGGGTGGAAGATGATCGACCGGATGGACGAGAATCCGCCGCGATCGACTCGCGAGGTGCTCCATCCGGCCGAGTACTTCGCGCGACTCGGGGTTGGAGGGGCGGCCGGGGCGCCGTTTGACGACAAGTCTCCACTTCCCGGGACCCTGACCGTCGAACACCTCGGCGAGTTTCACTGGCGCTTTCTGGTCGGCGAGGCCGGTGCGGGCTGGGTCGACGATCGGGTAATCGTCGCGCAGAACGTGCAATGCGATCCGACGGTGCTGGTCGAGACGCGTTGGGAGAACGCCGATCGCGCGAAGACGTTCCGTGATGCATACGCGGCTTTCCTTCGCGGCCGGGGACTGGAGCCCCGCATCGCCCTCGACGGTATACGCGTGCGAGCGGCGTACGGCGCCGACGGCAAGCTGATGGACTCGTTCATACGATGAATGTCGATTACGAGAACCTCGAAAATGATTGCGAAAGCGGCCTGTTTCGGGAGTCGCTGCGGGAGGAGCTGCTCTTCGGCTTCCGGCAGATCCACCAGTCGGGCGAACGGTTGCCTCCCGCCTCTCACTACGCGACGCAGATCGCGGAGATCGTCAACCGCGGCGCGGCGACGCCGCTGAACAGCGATCTGGCGTTTCATCTCTACCAGGAAATCCTCCTGGCCGTGGAGGCCGCGCGTGCTGAGGTTCTCGGGGAAGAGCGGCAACAACTGTCGTCGTGAGAACAGCACCGTGACCCCGCCCTATAATCGCGCCCTCCCATGCCGCAGAAACGCCCCACCCTCTTCCTCATCGACGGCTCCAACAACGTCTATCGCGCGTATTACGCCATTCGCAACCTGACGAATTCGTCGGGCCTGGCCACGAACGCGGTCTACGGTTTCACGCAGACGCTCAAGAAGCTGCTGAAGGACTTCGAGCCCGAATGCATCGCCGTGGCCTTCGACATCAGCAGAGCGAAGACCAGGCACGAGGCGTTCGAGGATTACAAGAAAGACCGCCGTCCCATGCCGGACGATCTGGCTATCCAGTTGCCGTTCGTGAACGAGGTCCTGGAAGGCTTCGGGATTCCGGTCATCGGCGTCGAAGACTGGGAAGCGGACGATCTCCTCGGCACTCTGGCCCTCGTCGCCCGCGACCGTGGCTACGACGTCGTCCTCGCCACATCGGACAAGGACTTCTTCCAGCTCGTCGGCGACGGGATCAAGCTGTTTCACACCGGCCGGGAAGTGCTCTACGACGCGAAGGGAGTCGAGGAGAACTTCGGCCTGCCGCCGGAAAAGGTCGTCGACGTCATGGCCATCTGGGGCGATGCCATAGACAACATCCCCGGCGTCCCCGGCATCGGCGAGAAGGGCGCCAAGGCGCTGATCAAAGAGTTCGGCTCGCTGGAAGGGGTGTACGAAAACCTCGACAAGCTCAAGCCTGCCCAGCGCAAGAAGCTCGAAGAGAATCGCGATAAGGCATTCACCTCCCGCGAATTGGCCCGCATCAAGTGCGACCTGTCGGTGGAGGACATCGACTTCGAGAAGCTGAAACGTCAGGAGCCGGATCGCGCCAAGCTGCACGACGTCTTCTCGCGCCTCGAGTTCGCGTCGTTGATGCAGGAGTTCCTGCCGGCCGCGCCGGCGGTGGAGCGAGACTATCGCATCGCCTCCGGCGCCGATGAGGTGCGTGATCTCGCCGGCGGCGCGAACGAAGTGGCCATCTGGTTCGAGTCCTCAACAGCCGAAGCACACGACGATCTGATGGCCGCCTCGCTCTCGGTGAAGCAGGCCGAGTCGCTCATCGTTCCGATCGCGGATTCCTTCGGCGGTACTGCCGGGCTGCGCGAGGCACTCCAGACCCTGCTCCGCTCCGACCGCCTCTTTGTGGCGCACGACATCAAGCTGCAGCTTCGCCGCCTGGCAGCGAACGGCTGGCCGCTCCCCAAACGCTTTTCCGACACGATGATCATGTCGTATGTGATCAACCCCGGCCTCCCCAGCCACGTCTTCAGCAACGTCGCCCGCGATTGGCTGAAGCAGGATGTGGCATCCCGAAAGGACGTGGCCAAAACCGCGCCTCTTTTCGCGCTCGATCATGAGATCGGCTCCAACGCCCTCTCCCCCTACCAGCAATACCTCGGCGAGAAATCCGATGTCACGGTGGCGCTGAAGGAGATGCTGGTGCCCGAGCTTCGCCGCGATCCCGCTCTCGTCGACATCTACGACCGCATCGAGCTGCCGCTCATCCCCGTGCTGGAGCGGATGGAAGCGCGCGGCATCAAGATCGACGTCGCGCTGCTGCACGAGATGTCGGCGAAGATGGCCTCACAGCTCGCCCAGCTCGAGAAAGAGATCTACGCCGAGGCCGGCACCGACTTCAATATCAACTCGCCCCAGCAGCTCGGGCACATCCTGTTCGAGAAGCTGCAGTACCCGGTCTCCAAGAAGACGAAGGGGACGAAAGCGTTCTCGACCTCCGTGGATGTGCTCCAGGAGCTGGCCGGCCACGGATTCGCGGTGCCGCGCCTGATCCTGCTGCACCGCGAGCTGCACAAGCTGAAATCGACCTACATTGACGCGCTGCCGCAGCTCGTGGCGAAGGATGGCCGCGTCCACACGTCATTCAATCAGGCGGTGGCGGCGACGGGACGGCTGTCGTCATCGGACCCGAATCTACAGAACATCCCCATCCGGACGGAGCTCGGCCGCGAGATCCGGAAAGCATTCATCGCCGAGGAAGGAAACGTCCTGCTCGCCGCCGACTACTCGCAGGTCGAGCTGCGCATCCTCGCTCATATCTCGCAGGATGCCGATCTGATCGAGACATTCCAGCGTGGGGCCGATATTCACCGCGCAACGGCGTCGAAGATGTTCAACGTGCCGGAAGACGAGCTCACGATCGATCAGCGGCGCGCCGCGAAGACGATCAACTTCGGCGTTCTCTACGGCATGTCCGCGTTCCGGCTCTCGAATGAGCTGAACATCCCCACGGGCCAGGCCAAGGATTTCATCGACGCTTACTTCGCGCGCTATCCGAAGATCCAGGAGTATCTCGACCGAACGCTGGAGGAGGCTCGTCGCAGCGGCAAAGTGACGACCCTCTTCGGGCGCGTGCGCTACATCCCGGAGATCCACAACAAGTCGTTCACTGTTCGGGGCAATGCCGAGCGGATGGCCACGAATGCGCCGATCCAGGGGACGGCGGCAGACATTCTGAAGCTGGCCATGATCGCGCTCGACAAACGGCTCGACGACGACGCCCCAATGCTTCTCACGGTGCACGACGAAATCGTGATCGAGGTGCCGGAGGGGCGTGCTCCCGAGGTGGCGGGAATCGTGAAAGAGACGATGGAGAACATCTTCCCGCTCGCCGTCCCGCTCGCCGTCGATGCGCACTACGGAAAGAGCTGGTACGACGCGAAGGAGTGAGATTGCGTTTGTCTGTCCTGATTCCTCTCCTCCTCATCGCCTGTGCCAAACCTTTCGTGCCCGTTCCGGCTCAGAAGACGAACGAGCCCAAAGTCCACGCCACCGTCATCACGATCCAGACAACCATCCAGCCAGCGAACAAGACCTACACGCACACCCTCTTCGTTGCCAACGATCGTGCGCGCAGCGGCGATGAGGTCGACGAATGGCGGCTATTCGACTTCGCGCAGAAACGCGTAACATTTGTCGACGATCTTGCCGGAACGTATCGGAACGAGACGTTCGAAGATGTCGTCGCCACCCATCGCGCCGCAATCGCGCGGGATGTCCCCGACGGAATGCCGCGCGCGCAGTTCGCGGTCACCGGCGCCCAGAAGACGTTGCAAGGTATCGCGGCAACGCAATCGATCATTCGCCTCGGCGCGTACCAGCGCGAGCTATGGATCGCATCCCATCCGTGGATCCCGCAAGGTCTTTTCGCGATGCTCCAGGCCAGCGAGCCCGTTTCGTCCCCGCTCGCCGGCGTCATGCGCGCCGCGGACGAGGCGCTGCTGCAAGTACAGGGATTCCCGCTCGCCGATCATGCCGAACTACCGTACGAAAACCAGAAGATGGTCGTCGACAACACGGTTATCAAAATCGAGCAGCGAGACGTGCCGGCGTCGTTTCTGAACGTGCGTGGGAATTACAAAGAGCTTATCCGCAGATGACACAGATGAAGGGAATCGCGCAGTTCTCAAAATCTGCGTCCCATCTGCGTCATCTGCGGATCACAGCACCCTCCGCGCATCTCCCACCCGCTTCGTGACCCCCTCTCGGTCCATCCACTCCAGCAGCGGGATGGCGATCTTGCGCGAGAGGCCGAAGTACTCCTTGAACTGCGCGACGTCGATCGTTTCGCCGCGCCGTGTGCTGATCCGCTCGCGTGCGGCGGCGAGTGCGTCACGGTGAACGTAGATCCCCTCCGCAAGGCGGACGAGCGTCTCCTGCTTGACAAGGAAACTGACCACACCCTCGATCACGCGCGCCTTCTGCGTCCGCTCGTTAATGATCTCGGACACCGGCGGCGGCTGCAGGCCCGCTTCGGAGAAGCGCGACTCGATCATCCGCGCCAGCTCCCCTTCCGCCCCGCCCAGGCTCTTCGACCGGCCCGGGATGTCGAGGGCATCCCCGGCGATGGCCACGATCTTCTCGCGTGCCAGATCCTGCAGCAGGAAATTGATCATGTTGCCGTCGGCGCCGCGCGGCAGCAGCTTTTGCACGAACTCGCTCTTCGGCACGTTCAGCGCCATCCGGTTCGCCTCGAAGTAGCCGCGCAGAAACTCCATCGCCCGTCTGCGGAAGTCGGTGAGCACGTCGTGGTGAATCCAACGCCGCTCTCCGCTGTCGGCGAGGTGGGGAACGTTCTTCAGCTCCCTGGCCAGGGTCTCGATGCGAATCCCGGTCCTTGCCTGCACCTCGTGGATGGTCAGGCCGCGCAGACCTTCCAGCTTGGCCATCAGCTCCACGCGCTCCTGCAAGCTGCCGTCCGCAAGCGTATCGAGCAGCCCCTCGCGCGTGTTGCGGCTCAGCTTCGGCAGGTGGGCGTCGAGGATCACGCCGCCGCCGACCGTGAGCGCGGGTGAGTAGCGGCGGATGACGAAGCGATCGCCGGCCACGGCGACCACGGGCGACTCGAGGCGCACCTGCACGTACGCGCTCGTGCCGGGCTTCAGCTCGATGGTCTCGTCGACGAAGCGGATGCTCCCCAGCAGCTCTCCCGACAGGTGATGAAAGCGGATGCGGGTCTGTTCCTTGAGCGGCTTTGCGTCAGCAAGCAGATCGAGGCGGGCGGTAATCACCTGCGATGGCCGGAGTGTATTCGGCGTGACGAGCTGTTGCCCGCGGCGCAAATGATCGAGGTCGATATCCGGCAGGTTGACCGATGTCCTTTCGCCCGCTGAGGCGTACTCACGCGCCTCGCCGTGGACCTGGATGTTGCGCGCGCGGCTGCGGCCGCCGCCGGGCAGCACTTCGATGTCGCTGTCGACGTTCAGCCGTCCCGCGTAGGTGGTGCCGGTGATGACCGAGCCGAAGCCTTTCATCGTGAAGACGCGGTCGATGGGCAGCCGGAAGACGCGCGTTGTGGCATCGCGGTCGTCGACCTCGGCCACGGAAGCGAGGATGGCCCGCCGCAGATCGTCGAGCCCCTCGCCCGTCACGCTGCTGACCGGAACGATCGGTTTTCCGGCCAGGAAACTGCCCGACACCATTTCCTCGACCTCGAGGCGAACGAGGTCGACGATATCCTCGTCGACCAAATCACGCTTCGTGATGGCGACGACTCCAGTGCGGATGTCGAGCAGCCGGCAGATGGCGAAGTGCTCGCGGGTCTGCGGTTTGATCGACTCGTCCGCGGCCACAACCAGGAGCGCGCTGTCGATGCCTCCCACTCCTGCCAGCATGTTCTTGACGAAGCGTTCATGCCCAGGAACGTCGATGAAGCCGATCTGATAGTCGTCCGTGAACCAGCTTGCGAAGCCGAGGTCGATGGTGATCCCGCGGCGTTTCTCCTCGGGGAGGCGGTCGGTATCGACGCCGGTCAGCGCCCGGACAAGTGCCGTTTTGCCATGGTCGATGTGTCCGGCCGTGCCGACGACCCGTTTCTTCCGAGACATTTGGTGCGCCGAGTGTACCCGGTGAGGCGCGGTTGTGCGGTCTCGCGGTTGCGAGGTCTCGCGGGCATGAGGTGCTGCTTGCTCCGAGACCGCAAGACCTAGAGACCCCGAGACTGCGGACACTGAAACATCAAGCGGGTTCCCTACGTAGAATTGACCGAACGGTCGTTCTGTAGTATGATTCGCGGCGTTCCGAAAACATTGGGTATCTCTCAGCAGTTCAGCAGGTTGTCACGGTGCTGTTACATTGAGAAATTTTTCACAAGGTCGTGCGATAATCTACCGCGTCGTTAGAAAACAACGGTTTACTGGATGATGTGGGGGCGGATTAGCTTCCTGTTTCAACAGCCCGCCTCTTGTTTCACCGCTTGAATTCTTCTTTGAATCTTACCGATCCAGCAGCATCTCGCCACCTGAGCGTTCGCACCCACCCCCATCCAGTAGATTTCGCCGGCCCCGCCGAAAAGCGGGGCCGGCTTTTTTTGTAACCGGTTACGTGGACGGGTTGCTGGGTTTCAGGGTTGCTGAGTTGCTGGGTCTCAGGTGAAGGTTATGACGTGGTGATCGCAGCAACCTAGCAACTCAGCAACCCTTTCAACCAGCAACCTCACCCCACCAGTTCCGCCAGCGCCTGCTCCACCAGCATCCGGGCATCGGCGTTGACGGTCAGCCAGCGGATGGCCGCGGTTGTAGCGTCGGCGGCGGCCAGAAGCTTCTCGTGGTCGATCGAGAGCTGCACACGCCCTGCTACCGCGTCGCAGAGAACCTTTCCGAGTAGCGCGATGGCGTCGCTGACGTCGTCCTGAGACGCTACGAGCGATGCGATGCTCAGAAGAGCGGCGGTGTCGCGCTCTTCTGAAAAGCGTGTCAGTGCCGCCACGATCGACGCGGCCAGGGCGTCGTTCGACTCGACCTCGCCTCCGACGAAGATCATCTGGCAGCGTGAACGGATCGTCGGAAGCAGCAGGTCCGGCGAACGTGTCAGGAGGATGAAGGTCGTGTCGCTGGCCGGCTCTTCCAGAGTCTTCAGCAGCGAGTTCGACCCGCCGACGCTGAGCGCGCTGGCCGGATCGATGATGAAGACCTTGTTGCGCCCCTCGTATGGCCGCAGCGTCGCCGCGGCCACGATCTCGCGGATCTGTTCGACGCTGATCATTTTCCGCTCGCCGCCCACCTCGATGAAATGAACGTCGGGATGCATCCGCCGCTCGATGCGCTGGCAGGCCGTGCAGTCATCGCCATCCGTCCGATTGAGACAGTTGAGTGTTTTGGCGATGCCAAGAGCAACCTCGCGCAAGGTTGCCGGCGACGGGCCATGGCAGAGGATGGCGTGGTGCAGTTCTCCGCGTCGCGCCGTCTCCAGTAGCAGTTCGGCGGTCGCGCTCATCGCGGTACCTCCCTGCGTGTGAGCTCCGCCTCCACGCGCGCATAGACGTCATCGGAATTGCCAGACGCGTCGATGACGGCGAAGCGCGACGGCTCGGCGACGGCGAGGGTGAGATATCCCTCCCGGACGCGCCGATGGAATCTCAGATCCTCCGCCTCGAATCGCCCTTCGTCCTGCGCGGCCTCGGCGTTGCGCGAACGCGCCCGGGAAAGTCCGACATCCTCGGGCAGATCGAAGAGCAGTGTCAGGTCGGGCGTCAGCGAATCAGTCGCCCAGGCGTTGAGCGTGCGCAACTGGTCGAGATTGAGAAGCCTGCCGAAACCCTGATAGGCAAGCGTGGCGTCCGTGAAGCGGTCACACAAGACCGTCGCGCCGCGCTCCAGCGCCGGCCAAATGACTTCGACCACGTTCTGCCTTCGCGACGCGGCAAAGAGAAACAGCTCCGCCACCGGATCGATGCGCGCCGTGCTGTCGAGCAGAATGGCCCGGATCCGGTCCGCCAGCGGCGTCCCTCCCGGCTCTTTGGTGACGACCGCCCCGGTCATCCGCTCCGCGACGCGCCGAAGCTGTGTCGACTTGCCGGATCCTTCGATCCCTTCGAATGTGATGAACATCGGCATCACAACTTTATCCCGAGGCGGCCTTTGGAAACGGCGGAATGGGTAGAGCAACCGTGGGTCATTCGTGAACGGAGCTCACTTCACGCAACCCGTCTTTCAACCCCCGCAAGTAGTGCTCCCTCATCAGCGTGTCGAAGATCCGGTTTGTGGCCAGGACGCGGAATCGCTCGCCGAGGCGGGCGCGGCGGCGAAGGTGGGCCAGGCGGTGTTCGTCGGCGAGGGGGCGGGTCTCCAACTCGTGGACGCCCAGGAAGCCGGCCAGCTCGGGGTGTTTGCGGTAGAAGATCGCGCCGGAGTGGCCGACTGTGTACTGCCGGCGGGCGAAGGAGTCGACGGTCATCGGGTGGTAGTGCCGGGTGACGGCGCGGGCGTTGTAGCGGATCTTCAGTCCGCGGGCGTCGAGGCGGAAAGCGAGCTCGATGTCTTCCCAGGCCGCGGCAGGAAACGTCGTGTCGAACGGTTCGGTGCCGAGGAGCTGGCGGTCAATCGAGATATTCGATGTGTAAAAAAAATTGAACGGAACGGTCTCGCCATCGTGGATCAGCTTGTAGCCGAACTGCAGGCCGTAGTCGTTGATGAAATCCATAAAGGCGGTGACGCGCTCGCCGGGCGGCCAGCCGGTGTAGCCGAGGCAAGCCGCGAGGGGATCGTCGCCGGCGTCGCGATGGGTGCGGGCGTGCTCGGCCATGAAGCGGCGCTCCGGCACGGTGTCGTCGCCGATGAAAAGAATGTAGCGGCCGGAAGCCAGTCCGACCCCGTGATTGCGCGCCCGTCCCGGTCCGGCGTTCGCCTGCGAACGGAAGGTGAGCGCGTACCGTTTCGCCTGCCGTTCGCGCAACGCCTTGGCGGTTCCATCTCCCGATCCGTCGTCGATCACGATCACTTCGAATTCCGGTGCGTCCTGCTGCTCTTCGAGAGCATCGAGCACGCGCTGCAGCATCGGCAGGCGCTTGTAGGTCGGAATGACGACGGAGAAGTAAGGGACGGACATCGGGCGGCGGATTGTAACGTTCGGGAGGGTGAAGGAGTTCGGTTCGGAAGGATGAAGGATGAAATATGAAGGATGAAAGGTGAAGGATCGCGCCGTCCTTCTCTCACTCTTCATCCTTCATCCTTCATCATTCAGAACTCCTTCCTCCTTTTCAGAAACACCAGCAGATCAAGGCTGAACGTCACCTGCATGGCGTTGACCTTTTCGATTGGCCGCGGACGGTAGATGGAGAGGAGGATGTCGTAGACGGCTTCGCGATCGAGATCGGCGGTCGTCGTCGCAGGGCGTTGGTCGATGAGCGTGAACTCGTTCGCGAATGTCTCGACAGTGCGCGCGACGCGATCGCGTCCGATGCCGCGAAGCTCGACGAGATCGTCGGGCGCGGGAATGGCGACCAGGAGCCTGCCGTCTTCGCGCAAAACCCGCCTGAACTCAGCGCTGTTCATCCGCGCGGTGATCGACAGGAGACGCGTGAACGTCGCATCGGCGTATGGCACGAAGCGGTCGGCGTTGCCGACGATCCACTCGCAATCGGGATAACGGCGCGCAGCCGCGTCGATGGCCGGGATGGAGATGTCGAGTCCATGTGCGGTGCATCCGCTGGCTCGCGCAAGTGACCCGAGGTAGAAACCGTCGCCGCAGCCGGCATCAAGTATGTCGTCGTCGCTCCCGACGCTGGCCATCTCCGCGATCTCTTCGAGGAGCGGCGCGGTCACGCCGCGATCGTGTGAACGCCGTCGCGCAGCTACAGCCTCCGCGGTATCTCCCGGCTGTTTCGATCGCCGCTCCTGCGGCTGCAGCAGGTTGATGTAGCCGCTGCGCGCGACGTCAAACGAGTGACCGCGCGGACATACAAACCGCTGCCCATCGCGCGACAGCGGCTCGTGACAGGTGCGGACGGTGCAGAGGAGTGGCATGCGGTCTCGGGGTCTCGGGGTTGCGGGGTCTCGCGGTGTCTCAGGCTGCGGAACCGCACGACCCCGCGACCGCGCTACTACAATTGAACCATGCACCGCTCCACGCGACGGCTCATCGGCCTCGCGGCCGGTCTCGTCCTCTTCCTGATCGCATCCGCTCTCGTGTATCAGGCGGGGATGGCGCGGCTGGAGGGGGCGCACCGTACGTTCTGGGACAGCTTCGAATGGGCGGCGGAGACGCTGAGCACGACCGGCTATGGTTATGACAGCCATTGGCGGTCGCCGGCCATGGTGATTCTGGTGGTCGTGGTGCAGTTCACCGGCGTTTTTCTGGTCTTCCTCATCGTGCCGATCTTCCTGGTCCCTTTCCTGGAAGAGCGATTCGAGCGACGGGTGCCCAGGAGCGCTCCCGCCGGGATGGCGGATCACGTCGTCGTCTACCGTTACGGGCCGACGGTGGAGACGCTGCTGCAGCGGCTGGCTGTGAACCACATCGCCTCGATCGTGGTTGAGACCGACGAGACGGCCGCGCGTGCGGTGCTGGAGCGGGGGTTGCCGGTGGTCTTCAGCCGAGCCGAGGAGGATGCGCTCGATGTCTGCCGGCTGGTGAAGGCGCGGGCGCTCGTGGCCAACGGACGCGACGAGGAGAACGCCGCGATCACGCTCCGGGCGCGGCAGATGGGCTTTCGCGGGGAGATCTTCGCGTTCGTCGAGGAGCCGGCCCACCGCAAGCCGATGGAGCTCGCCGGCGCGACCTCGGCGTACACGCCTCGTCACATCGTGGCGGCCGCTCTGGCCGCGCACGCCAGCGATCGGATCAGCCCGCGGCTGCCAGGTTCGGAGATGCTCCCGTTTCTCGAACGCCGCGAGTTGCGTGTGGCCGCGGCGAGCCCGTTAGCCGGCCGCACGCTGGCCGAAGCGAACCTCGGCGAGGCGACCGGGGCGATCGTCGTGGGCCAGTGGATGCGCAACCGTTTGAACGCGCGTTGCAATGCCTCGATGACCATCGAGCCAGGCTCGATTCTGGAGATCGTCGGCGATTCCGCGTCGCTCGACCGTGCCGCGGCGATGATCGGCAGCCCATTCCTGCGCCGAGGCGGGCCCTATCTGATCGCCGGCTTCGGCGAGGTGGGGCGCAAGGTCCACGAGTTGCTGACCGACGCCGGCGAGGAGGTGCGCGTCGTCGAGCGGGAAGCGCGGGAGGGGGTCGACATCGCCGGGAACGTCCTCGATCCCTCCGTGCTCGATCGCGCCGGACTGCGTGAATGCCGCGCGGTCGTCCTTGCGCTCAACAGCGACGACGCGACCCTCTTCGCTACCGTCATCGCCCGCGACTCCGCGCCCGATGTGACGGTCATCGCCCGCGTGAACCACTCCCGCAACATCGACAACATCTATCGGGCCGGCGCCGACTTCGCCCTCTCCATCAGCGACATCTCCGGCGAGATGCTCTCCGCCCGCCTCCTCGGCCGCGTGGCCCGCTCCCGCGACGAGCACCGGCGCGTTGTGAGGGTGACCGCCCACACGGCAGGCGCTTTGCGCGGCCTGCCCCTGCGGCAGCATGGCTGCTCGCTCCTGGCGCTCGAACGGGCAGGTGCCTTTCTGCCCGTCACCGCGAAGACCGTCGTCCAGCCGGGCGACGAGCTGTACGTTTGTGGTGGGACGGAGGCGGTGAATGTGGTTTTTGGGTTGCTGACCAGCGCGGCCGCGTAGTCCAGGAGCAGCGCGGTGGAAGGTTGCGCGCGTTCCTTTCGGGTAGCTCTCTGACGTTGGGTGTGGGGTTCGCGCGTTCCCCTTTCAAATCCGCGAACGCCTTTTGCAACGCGCGGATTGGCTTTCTCTTTTCACGCGCTGGGCTCCTGCAACCCACCAATTCCGCTGCGTTAACACACCTTCCGAGCGCGTTAATACACCCTCCGAGCGTGTTAACACACCTTTCGAGCGTGTTAATACACCCTTCGAGCGTGTTAATACACCTTTCGGGCGTGTTAACACACCTTTCGAGCGTGTTAATACACCTTTCGGGCGTGTTAACACACCCTCCGAGCGTGTTAATACACCTTTCGAGCGTGTTAACGCACCTTCCGAGCGCGTTAACGCACCATTTTCGTACGGTCGGCTTCCGTCAGAGTGCTCCGAAACCAGTTCGGCCTGGGATGTCCGACCTACGTTTCAAAACGCTCCTCGCGGTATCGCCGGATTGCTGCGTCCCGGCGGCTGGGCCCGGAGGCCGCCTGAGCACGACCTGATTGCCTGCCTGCCGCCGCAAGCCAGGGACCGATGTGGCACAGACACTCTTGTCTGTGCTCCGGCCGAAGCCGCGTGCCGTGAGCGCTTGCAGTCTCTCCGAGTCGGCCGAGACCCCGCACAGCCCCCCCACAGACAAGAGTGTCTGTGCCACATCGGTCCTGCTCATCGGCACCACTCCGCACCATCGGCAGACAGGCTGCGGGCAACTCCACTCGTTGTATGTTCGAACACCGCGGGACACCGAAACCGCGAGACCCCGACACTGCGTTATTCTGAGCGGCATGGACGCCAAATCACCAACTCGCGCGGCGCTGACACGGCTGATCCCCCCGTTGACGGTGTGGGCCATTGGCAGGATCCTCGATCTGCCCGCCGTGAAGGGAAGCGTGATGGAGTTGGACGGGCGCGCGAACAAGCAGCGGCACGAGATGGCGCGATCGGTCAAACGCCGAGTGAAGAACGCCAGATCAAACATCCCCTGGCTTGCTGCCGGCGCCGCCGCAATCGTCGTCGGTATCGGATTGATCGCGATGGCCGCGCGCGAGAAGTGAGACGTAGGTCGGACTCTCAGTCCGACCGGGCAGGGGAAACGCTGCTTTGACCTATCGACCGCGCGAGAACCGGTCGGACTAAGAGTCCGACCTCTGGAGATTGGACGTTACGACGCCGCGATAGCGGCTCAAGAAGGTAGCCAGGGGTGCGAGCGGCTTCTTGCGGGCAACCCCTGGTTTACGTTGTCTCTCGAAAGCATGCCGCGTCAGCGGCATTGGATGGAGTCCACGATTCCTCCAGTGCCGCTGACGCGGCACCAACCACGACATCTCTTTACCAGGGGTGCTCGCAAAAAAACGCTCGCACCCCTGGCTACCGTCTTCTTGCCGCTAACGCGGCACTCGGTCGGACTAAGAGTCCGACCTACGTAACGTCTACTGCTTCTTCATCCACGCCACGCACCGCTCCAGGCTCACGCGCATCGCGGCGGCGTCGAGGTGTACGGGGCGGCCGTGGCCGGGAAGGACCCATTCGAAGCGGTAGTCGAGCAGGCGCTCCATCGAGCGGATCTGCTCCGGCCAGGAGTACCAGCAGGCGTTGCGAAAGGCGTAGAGATGGCCGCGGCGCTCGCTCCAGGCCAGATGATCGCCGGTGAAGAGATACGTATCGCGATCGAGGAAGACGGCGTGCCCTTTGGTGTGTCCGGGGGTCGGGATCATGAGCAGATCGTCGCCGAGGGGGATCGGATCGCGGCCGGCCGGCTGCAGCTCGATCGCCGCGGTACGCGGGTGAATGTCGTCGCGATGGAGAACGCGCTGGCAGCCGAAACGCTCCGCGAAGCGGGCATGATCAGCGACGTCATCCTGGTGCGTCAGGAGCATCCGCGAGGCGCCGCCCATCGCGGCAACGTTCTTCACCAGCGGTCCGGAGAAGCGCGGTGAGTCGATGAGGATGTTCCCCGAGGGTCGGCGAAGGAGATAGCTGATCGCGCCGAAAGAGGACTCCGAGGCGTAGCCGCAGCGATAGACATCGCCGTCGATCAGTTCCGGCAGCGCGGCCAGCGCGGGACGCATGTCGTGCTTCGCGGCCGAGCCGATCGACGCGGTCGGGCAGGAGATGAGCGCCTTCTGCGCGGCCAGGAGCTCATCGTCCGTTTCCGGCTGGTGGTAGACCGTGGACTTATCGCCATGATCGCTGAAGACCGCTGGCGCGAAGACGCGGCAGGCATCGCAATCGATGCAGGTTTCGTCGACGAAAAAGTCGCCCGGCACGTTGTCGGGAAGGCGCTGCGCAAGGGAAGCCACGCGAATTAGAACGGCGGTGCGGAAGGGGCAATTTCGCGGCAGTCTGTGGCATCATTACGCCGAAATGACTCACGCGGTTTCTGCACCCGAAACCCTGCCGCTCTTCACGTTCATCATCGACGATCGCTCGATGACGCTCGCTGAGCCTCTCCTGCTTCGGGTCGCTCTCGAAGAGGACACATACTTCGTCGAAAACGACACGCTCCATCTTTTCGGCAAAGGTGCATCGCTCGCGGAAGCGGTTGACGCGTTCTCGCGTGATCTCGGGTATTACTGGCGCTACTACCGCAATCTTCGTGACGCGGATGTCGCCGGAGCTGGTGTGGAGTTGAAAAGGATCTATGAGGGCCTCGTAAAGGCCTAAGTACAGGTTCGCGGAAATGAGTGTCCAGTCGCGGGCGACCGTCTGCGCCAGCGAAGCTGGCTTAAGGTCCGTAGCCCCCGGCTTTGAGCCGGGGGTATACGAGCATCGCCAAGTTGGCAGCCCGCTTAAGCGGGCGACAGAAGACCGGTGATCGACGCATCTCTGTCGCCCGCTGAAGCGGGCTCGGAACAATTGATGCCTGCGTTTGCCCCCGACTGAAGCCGGGGGCTACGGACCTTAAGCCAGCTTCGCCGGCCAAAATCGGTCAGCCGCCGACTGGACACTCATTTCCGAGGACCTGTACCAAGTACATGAGGCCGAGGAATGACCCGGCATCCCGCGCGTTTCTACGTCCCGCATGTTCGACAACCTGCAGGACAAGATGGACCGGGTCTTCAAGGCCCTGCGCGGTGAGGCGGCCCTCAACGAGTGGCACATCGACAACGCGCTCAAGGAAATCCGCGTCGCGTTGCTCGAGGCCGACGTCCACTTCAAAGTCGTCAAAGAGTTCACGAATCGGGTCCGGGAAAAGGCGGTCGGCCAGGAAGTCCTGACCGCGTTCTCGCCCGCGCAGCAGGTGACGAAGGTCGTTCGCGATGAGCTGCAGGAGCTCCTCGGCGGGAACGAAGTCGGCCTGGCCCTCGTCGGCTCCCCGGCGGTCGTGATGATGGTCGGTCTCCAGGGCTCCGGCAAGACGACGACCTCAGGCAAGCTGGCGCTGCACCTCAGGAACCGAGGACGCCGTCCGCTGCTCGTGCCGTGCGACGTCTATCGCCCGGCCGCCATCGAACAGCTCCGCATCGTCGCCGACAACGTCAAGGTGCCGTTCTTCGAAATCGGCGACGACAGGGATCCGCTCTCGATCGCGCGCCGCGCGGTGACCGACGCCAGGACGCTGCTCTACGACACCGTCATCCTCGACACCGCCGGCCGGCTGCACATCGATGCGGAGCTGATGTCGGAGCTCGACGCCATCAAGCGCGACACCCGCCCCAGCGAGATCCTCTTCGTCGCCGATGCCATGACTGGCCAGGACGCGGTGAAGTCCGCCAAGGAGTTCGACGTTCGCCTCGGCGTGACCGGCATCGTCCTGACGAAGATGGACGGCGATGCCCGCGGCGGCGCGGCTCTCTCCATCAAGTCGGTCGTCAATCGCCCCATCAAGCTGGTCGGCGTCGGAGAAAAGTACGCCGACCTCGATGTCTTCTATCCCGACCGGATGGCTTCGCGCATCCTTGGCATGGGCGACGTGCTGTCGCTCATCGAGAAGGTCGAGACGGAGATCGACCGGAAGGAAGCCGAACGGCTCGCCCATCGGGTCGCCAAGGACAAGTTCACCCTCGAAGACCTTCGCGCGCAGCTCCAGCAGGTCAAGAAGATGGGACCGCTGTCGTCGCTCGTCAACATGCTCCCCGGCGCCGGCAAGGTCAGCGAAGAGGACATCGACGAGAAGGCTATCGTCCGGATGCAGGCCATCCTCGACTCGATGACGAAACGAGAGCGCGAGTTTCCGCAGGTCATCGACGGTAAGCGGAAGAAGCGGATCGCCAAAGGCTCCGGCACCTCCGTCCAGCAGATCAACCAGCTTCTGAAGCAATACCTGCAGATGAAGAAGATGATGCGGAGCTTCTCCAAAGGCTTCGGCGCCCGGAAGTTCGGCAAGATGATGAAGGGGATGCCGCCGGGGTTGATGCAGTGATGCGGTCGCGGGGTCGCGCGGTTACGGGGTCGCGCGGTGTCTCGTAACACCCCGAGACCGCGCAACTGCGAGACCTCGCCACTCATCGACTCGGAATGACAGCCTACCCATTGCGGTTTCACGCCCCGGTTCGGTAGGATAACCGGCCCGATTCACGAAGGAGCATCACACGACATGTTGAAGATCCGCCTGCGCCGTCAAGGCGCGACCCATTCGCCGTTCTATCGCGTCGTCGTTTCCGATTCGCTCAAGACCCCGAGCGCGGCGACGGTGGAGCAGATCGGCCACTACGATCCGAAGAAGAACCCGGCCGACGTCAAGATCGATCGCGCCCGCGTCGATTACTGGGTGAGCAAGGGTGCCCAGCTCTCGCCCACGGTCAAGTCGCTCCTGAAGAAGAACAAGACCGCGTAAGCTCGCAGCGTGGAAGTGAAGGCATGGAAGAGCTGATCGAGTTCATCGCCCAGTCGCTCGTCGATGATGCCGAGGCAGTGAATACGCATGCTTACTCCCGCGGCGACCAGACCATCGTCGAGCTTGAGGTCGCCGCCAATGACCTCGGCAAGGTGATCGGACGCCAGGGACGGACGGCGCGCGCCATGCGCACGCTCCTTTCCGCGGCCGGTCAGAAGACGCGCCGCCGCTACACGCTCGACATCGTCGACTGAGTCAAATGGCCGGCGACCGCATCGCCCTCGGCATCATCCGCAAGGCGCACGGAGTTCGCGGCGAAGCGAGCGTGGAAGTGTGGTCCGATTCGCCCGACCGCTTTGCAGACCTTCGCGCCGTCACCCTCGTTTCGCCGAATGACAATCAGACGCGTGCCGCTGCCATCGAGAGCGTGCGCACCCATGCCGGCCGCGCGCTTGTGAAGTTCGCGGGCCTGGAATCGCCGGAAGATGTTCAGAAGCTGCAGAACTGGACTGTCGAGATCCCCGAGGCGGATGCGCGGAAACTCGATGCGGACGAGTACTTTCTTCACGATCTCATCGGCCTGACGCTCATCGATGCCGGCGGAGAGGAGCGAGGGAGGGTGGTCGAGGTGGAGGAGGGCGCGGGCGGCGTGCTGCTCGTCGTCGACGGCCCCCGGCGGCGTTTCGACGTCCCCTTCGCAGCGGAGATCTGCACGAAGGTGAATCTCGAGGCGAAGACCATCGTCGTGAGCCTTCCGGAGGGTATCGAAGAGCTCTGAGCCGCGCGACGAAGCGCTGGCTCCTGCCGCCTCCCGATCGCCGGAACGGCAGCGCTCCGACCTGTCTGCTAAAACGAGCGCCGCTGATATCGTTCGCAACGTGCGAATCGACTTCGTCACGATCTTTCCGAAGATGTTCGAGCCGCTCCTGGCCGAGGGCATCATCGCGCGAGGCGTCAAACAGGGCCTGCTCGACGTCCGCGTCTGGGACCTTCGCGACTATGCGACGGATAAGCACCGCTCCACCGACGACGAGGCCTATGGCGGCGGACCGGGGATGGTGATGCTGGCTGAGCCGGTGTTGCGTTGCGTGGAGGCGATCGGCGGAGGGCACGCTCTCATGACCTCCCCCCAGGGGCGCATCCTGACGCAACCGGTCGCGCGTGAGCTGGCCTCGCGCGAATGGCTCGTAATCCTTTGCGGCCGGTATGAAGGATTCGACGAGCGGATCCGCGAGGCGCTCCAGCCGGATGAGATCTCCATCGGCGATTTTGTCGTCTCGGGCGGCGAGTTGCCGGCCATGCTGATCGCCGATGCCGTCGGGCGGATGATCGAGGGCGTAGTCGGGAACAGCGGCTCGGTAGCGGAAGACTCGTTCTTCCGGGGTCTTCTCGATTACCCCCACTACACCCGCCCTGAGGAACTGCGCGGGATGCGCGTTCCCGACGTGCTCCTCTCCGGGCATCACGAGAAGATTCGCAAGTGGCGGAAGGAGCAGGCATTGCGGGCCACTCTGAAGAAACGGCCCGACCTTCTGGAATCGGCGGAGCTGGACGAGGAAGCGCGGGCCATTCTCCGGCGGATTCGGGAGGAATGACTCCGCCCGCTCTGCCGTTCAAGCAGTCTCCGTGGCAGAATTTTGTCCGCTGCTGCTGACGGAGCTTTGGATAATAAGCGCTGCCGGCCGTGCCGGCGTCTTGCCTAAACGTGGCAAATCGGCGATCCTTGCTGGCTCGCTAGAACTACAGGAAGGTTGTCATCATGGCTCAGGATTTCATGAAACTCGTCGAATCGCGTGAGACGCGTACCGACATCCCGAACTTCTCGCCGGGAGATACGGTCAAGGTCCACGTGAAGGTCAAAGAAGGCGACAAGGAACGAATCCAGATTTTTCAGGGGCTCGTGATCTCGCGCAAAGGCGGCGGTGCGCGGCAGATGTTCACCGTCCGCAAAATCTCAGGCGGAATCGGTGTGGAGCGCATGTTCCCTCTGAATTCACCCAGCATCGATCGCATCGAGGTTGAACGCCATGGCCGGGTCCGCCGCGCGAAGCTCTACTACCTCCGGGATCTCCGGGGAAAAGCCGCCCGCATCGAAGAAAAGCGTAAACGCTAAACCCAAGCCGGCCGAACGGCTGGTCAGAAACCTCTTCGCGGAGTTGGCGCGGGTCGCTGAGATGTCAGCGATCGAGCGCCGGCTCCGCGATTCTGGTTTCCGGGCCATCGCCGGAACGGACGAAGTCGGCCGCGGCTGTCTGGCCGGGCCTGTCGTGGCCGCCTGCGTCATCCTCGACTCCGAGCCAACCCTCGTCGGCGTCAACGATTCCAAGCTCGTCGACCGCGAAGACCGCATCGACGTCTGCCGTCTGATCCTCCGCCGCGCCCGTGCCGCCGCCGTCGGCGTCATCGAGCCGCGCACCATCGACGCCGTCAACATTCTTCGGGCCAGCAAGCTGGCCATGATCGAAGCGGTCGAGAATCTGGCGGTCCGTCCGGACGTGCTCCTGCTCGATGCCGTTACCATCGATATGGACCTGCCGCAGGTCCCGATGATCGGAGGCGATCGCCGCAGCGTCTCCATCGCCGCCGCCTCGATCGTGGCGAAGGTCTATCGCGATCTGTTGATGGAGTCGTATCATGACCTCTACCCTGTTTATGATTTTCGACACAATCGGGGGTACGCGACGGAGGGGCATCAGGCGGCGCTGAGGCTCTACGGCCCTTCGCCGATTCACCGTAGATCGTTCGAGGGGGTGGACGAGCCGATGTTGCTGTTCGTGCGGAACGGAGCCGATGGCAATCCAACGCGATAAGATCATCGCCAGCGCTGAGAAGCTGGTGGCGAAGGGGAAGATCGAGCCGGCGATCAAGGAGTACGAGCGCCTCCTCGACGATAACCCCAGTGATGTCAACACTCTGAATCGCATCGGCGATCTGTGGGTGCGCATCAATCGCAACGACGAGGCGGTCAAGGTTTTCTCCAGAATCGCCGATCACTACTCCAAGGACGGATTCTTCCTCAAAGCGATCGCGATCTACAAAAAGATCAACAAGCTCGATCCCTCCAAGCTCGACATCTACGCCAAGCTCGCCGATCTCTACGGCAAACAGGGGCTGGCTATGGAGGCGAAGAGCCAGTACCAGGTTCTCGCCGACTACTATCTCAAGCACGGCGATCCCGGGAACGCGCTCTTCATTTACCGCAAGATTTCCGAGCTCGACCCGAACTCGATCAACGTTCACGTCAAGCTGGCCGACCTCTATTCGCAGAACAACCAGACGAAGGAGGCGCTCAAGGAGTACGACCGCGTCGGCCGCATGCTGCTGAAGCGAAGCATGCTCGACGAGGCGGTGCAGGTATTCAAGAAGGCGCTGAAGATCGACGCCGGCAACATCGAGCTCGTCGAGTCTCTCGTCACCGCCCTCCTCGAAGCGAAGGACTACAACAACGCCATTCAGATCGTGCAGGCGTCGATCGAGTCGTCCTCGGACAACCCTCGCCTTCTGTCCATCTACGGCCGCGTCCTGATGGCGAAGGGCGACACGCCGGGTGCCCGCGCCGCTCTCGAGCGCGCGCTGTCCCGCGACGCCAACGACGTCAATGTGCGCGAAGCCTTGGCCGATCTTTACGTTCGTATCGGCAATGCCGATGGCGCGCTGGAGATGCTCACGCCCGTGGTTGAGAAGGCCCTCGGGCGCGGCGAGCGCGGCGCGGCGGTGGAAACTCTGAACCGGCTCCTTCGCGTCGATCCCGGGCACACGCCGACACTGGAGCGCCTGGTGGCCGTCTACTCCCGGCTGAATGAAGAGACGAATATCCTCTCGGCGTTGAGCAGCCTGGCCGAGGCGCATGTGGCCAGGGGACAATACGAGAAGGCCGCCGAGGTGCTGGAGAAACTGATCCAGCGCGAGCCGCAAAACGCGCAGCACCGCACGAAGCTCCAGTTCGTCCGTAGCCAGATGGGCGGTGTCGACACGATGCCGGCGCGGCCGAAAGCCGACATTCCGGTGGCTCCGCTGTCGATGGAGATCGACGAGCCGGTGCCGTCGTTCGACTCGTTTGACGAAGGCCCCGCGATCTCATTCGATCTCGACTCCTCGGAGCCGCTGGATCTCGATCTCAGCAGCAGCTTCGCACCGCCGCCCGCTCCGGCTCCCGCCGCGCCACCGCCACCGCCGCCACCTCCTTCGCCGCCCGCCCCGTCGCCTCGCCTGCAGCCGGCCGTCGAACAGGCGGCAGCCGAGCTCGACCAGTCCGATGGCGGTGAAGATCTCGACTTCATCACCGAGCACATCACGGAGGCGGAGGTCTTTGCCAAATACGGCCTTGCCGAGAAAGCGACGGAGCACTTACGCGCCGTGATCGAGCGTGCGCCGAAGCATCTCACCGCCCACGAAAAGCTCTATCGGATCCTGCTGGACGAAGCCGACATCGAAGGCGCTCGCTCCGCGGCAAGACAGTACATCAGCGTTCTGCGGGAGAAGGGCGACCTCTCGACCGTCGAAAACGTCCGCGACGAATTCATGATGCGGGGCCATACGCTGGAGATCGCCGCCGAAAAGCCCGTGGTGACGCGTCAACCGACGATGGAGCGCGCCATGCCCACTCCCGCCGAGGTCGAGGAGGAGCTGAGTTTCGATCTCGACACTGGCGCACCGGAGTTCGCCACTCCGGCCGAGGAGGCCGAGTCCGAGTTTTCATTCGACATTCCGGAGCCGGAGCCGTCGTTCGACCTGCCGTCGATCGAGCCGGAGCCGGAGAGTGCTCTTGAGTTTGAGTCGCTGCCGGCCGCCGAGGAGTTCTCGTTCGAATCGCCGGCCGAGCAGCCGGTTTTCGGTAGCGAGGAGATCCCCCTCAATCATGCGCCCTCGGCCGAGGAGCTTCGCGAACTCGACTTTTACATCGAGCAGGAGCTGTTTGACGAGGCGCGCCAAAAACTCGGCGTGCTCGACGCGCAGTTCCCGAATAACGCTGCGGTTGAGGATCGGCGGGAACGTTTCAAGGCCGCCTCAACGCCCGCGCCCGGGAAGGCCGCGGCGGATGCCTTCGCTCCGCCGGTCCTCTCGCGCGACGAAATCGAGAGCGAGCTCCTCTCTGCTCTTCCTGATGACGACGACGACTTTTCGATGATCGCGCCGCCGCCACCCCCTCCTGCCCGCGCCGCCGCGCCACCGCCCCCCCCGCCGGTTCACGAGGAGAACCTTTTTGCCGACGAGGACGATTTCTTCGATCTTGCGGCCGAACTGGAGTCGGAGCTGGAGGAAGAATCGGAGGAGGTCTCTCTCAGTGAAGAGGAGCAATCCCTCGAAGAGATCTTCAAGGAGTTCAAGAAGGGCGTCGAGCAGCAACTCGACTCCGAAGACTACGACACGCATTACAACCTCGGCATCGCGTACAAGGAGATGGGTCTGATCGATGAAGCCATCGGCGAGTTTCAGCTCGCCTCCAAGGATCCGAAGCGCGCCGTCGAATGCGCCTCGATGCTCGGGCTCTGCTTTCTCGAGAAGGGGATGCCGCAGCTTGCCATCAAGTGGTACCGCAAAGGGCTGGAGATGCCGGAGATCAGTCCCGAGGAGCACGTCGGATTGCTCTATGACCTCGGCTCTGCCTACGTGGAAGTCGGCGACACGGACAATGCGCAGAAGGCGTTCGTGGAGGTTTACGGCTTGAATACGAACTACCGCGATATCGTGACACGCATCAAACAACTGGAAGACGCCCGTCGATGAATCAGACGCTCGAATCGTTTCTCCGCTTCGTGAACCTGACGACCTCCGGTCTGCTGGCTGGCTCTCTTGGCTTCGGCGAGCAGGCTCTCGTTCCCGGCTGGCAGCATGAGCTGCCCCAGCATGCGGACCATCGGACGCGGGCCATCGCCGCGCTCACCGACGCCACCAATTACTTCAACGCCATCGGTCCGGTGGCCCTGGGGACAGCCGTCACGCTCGCTGTCGGATCGCGCGGGGTGAAACCGCTCAAGCGCGCGCTCGACGCCGCGGCAGCGATCAGCCTTGCCGGTGTGCTCGCCGCGACGATCATGGTCACGGTACCGATCAACAAAGAGCTGGAGGGTCAGGCCCCGACCGACTATCCGAGCGACCGCTCGCAGTCGCTGGTGAAGAACTGGTCGCGCGCCCACGCTGTCCGCACCACCCTCGGCGTCAGTGCCTTTCTCTGTGCGGTGGCATCGAATCTGGCGCGGTCGTCTCACGCGAAGTGATCGAACCCGCGCGGTGCGAGGGGGAGTCCGTTCATAAGGACACCTCGCTCCTCCGTGATGCGACCGATCGCGTAGACCGGCCGGCCAGTGCGACTGCTCAGCTCCGACTCGCGTAGCGATGATGTGAAGAGGAGCGCGTACTCCTCGCCGCCGTGCAGTACCGCATCGCGGACGTTGATGCCGAGCCGCGGGCCGTAATGCGAGAGATCGGGGAACGCGGGAATGCGATCGCCATCGATTAACGCGCCGGCGTTCGATGCATCGCAGAGATGGTGCAGGTCGGTCGACAGCCCATCGGAGACGTCGATGCAACTGGTAGCGATGCCAACGAGCTTCATCCCCAGCGCCACCTCTGCTTCCGGTTCCAAGTGGCGGCGCTTCGCCGATTCGATGAACTCCCTTTCGGCGTAGTCGGCCGCTTCCGTTCCGCGCTGCAGCAGCGCCAGCCCGGCCGCGGAGCCGCCGATCGGCCGGCTGAGGTAGATGCGGTCGCCGGGCCGCGCGCCGCTTCGAAGAATCGGCTGCGCCGTCTCCCCGATCAGCGTGATCGAGACGAAGATGTGTTCCGCACGCGAAAGGTCGCCGCCGACAATCTCGACATCGTGCTCCCGCGCTGCAATCGCCAGTTCCTCGATGAGGCTCGCGGCGAGCGCCTCATCGGGTGAGCCGATGGCGACGACGGCGTACTGCGGCCGGCCTCCCATCGCCGCAATGTCGGAGAGGTTGACCACGAGGCTCTTGCGGGCCACGAGACGCAGCGGGGTGTCGCGCGTGAAGTCGGCGTTTTCGACCAGGACATCATTCGTGATGACCTGGGTGCCGATCACGGCCGCGTCGTCGCCGGCGCGCGGAAAGAGCTCGCGGATGCGAGCGATGAGGTCGCGTTCGCTCATCGCTTGATGACCGGCACGTTTACCGGAACAATGGGTTGGAGGGGGCGATCGAACGTTTCGCCGGGATAGAGGACTGCCTCGAGAAAGAGCCCCGATGGCGGCGCGGTCGGCTCGACGTTCGCCGCATTCGCATCGAGTCTGGCCGCGAGCTCTTCCGGCGTGGCATTGTCGCGGCCGATCTCGACCAGGAAGGCGATCAGCTTCCTGACCATCTTCCAGAGAAAATGCGAGGCCTCGATGCGCACGAGAATCAGATCGCCGCTAGCTGCCGCTTCACATCGCTCGACGACGACGATGCGCGAGTCTTCCTCTTTCAGACGCCGGTCGCTGAAGGCACTGAAGTCGTGTCTCCCTTCGAGCAGGTCGGCCGCGCGCATCATGCCGCCGAGGTCGAGGCGGTCTTTGATCCACCAGACAAACGGCTTGGCGAAGGCGGTGCGGCGGGTGGCGATCTGATAGAGGTAGACACGTGAAATCGCATCGTGGCGGGCATGAAAGCGGTCGTTCGCGCGCGACGCGGCGACGATGCTGATGTCGTGCGGCAGCAGATCGTTGATCTTGCGCGAGAGCGTGAGCGGATCGATCGCTTTGTGCGACCGCAGATGCGCCACTTGCGCGGCCGCGTGGACGCCGGCATCCGTCCGTCCGGCGCCGCCGATGTCGACCTCGCCCATCACCTGCGTAGCCGCGCGGACGAGGTGGCCCTGGATCGTTTTCGGCGTGTTACCCTGCGCCTGCCATCCCGAGTACCTCGTTCCTTCGTACTCGATCGTGAGCTTGTAAGTCGGCATGCGCCCCGCGTCGTACCAGGTTATCGGTGATTTGCTCGCTGTCGTCTGGGACGACAGCCACGAATCATACTATCCGCTCGAAGCCCTCCGCCGCGCCTGTCCCTGCGCCGGCTGCTCCGGCGAGCCTGACCTTTTCGGCCGCATGTCCGCCGGCCCACCGCCCCGCTACACCCCGGCTTCGTTCCAGGTGCAGAGCATCATTCCGGTCGGCAACTACGCCCTCCAGCCGAACTGGGCGGACGGTCACTCCTACGGGATCTGGACGTACGACAGCCTTCGCGCGTTTTGCGGATGCGGCGAATGCGGCAGGAAGTAGCACCATCAACCGCCACCCGAACCTCTCCCCGCCTCACACGTATCATTCCCACATGAAGCAGATTCGCCTCGTTCTCGTTCTCATCCTCGTCAGTCTGGCCTGCAAGCCGATCGCGGAATCGCAGACAACTGACGCGCGTCAGCCGCGGCAGGAGCGGTTGCCCATTCCGGCGTCCGTAAGCGCCGCGCGGCGGACGCCGATCGTGACCGTGGCGCATGATGTCGGGCCGGCCGTCGTCAACATCCAGACCGAGTCGACCATCCGCCAGCGCGAGTTCGATCCGTTCTTCGACCCGTTCGGCGTCTTCGGAGGCCGCGATCGCAGCTACACGTCTCAGTCGCTCGGTTCCGGCTTCGTCTGGTCCAGCGAGGGCATCATCGTCACGAACAACCATGTCGTGGAAGGGGCCTCGCGCATCACGGTCAACTTCAGCGACGGAACGCAACTGGCGGCCAAGCTGATCGGAGTCGATCCAGACAGCGACGTGGCGGTCTTGCGCGTCGATGCGAAGAACCTCCTGACCGCGCCGATTGGTACGTCATCCGACCTGCAGATTGGCGAGACCGTCATCGCCGTTGGCAATCCGTTCGGTCTGAGCGGCACGGTGACGACGGGCGTGGTCTCGGCCCTCGGTCGCTCGGTTCCTTCGAAAGAGGCCGGCCGCACGTTCACCGACTTCATCCAGACCGACGCGTCGATCAATCCCGGCAACTCCGGTGGCCCGCTGCTGAACATCGAAGGGCGGGTCATCGGCATCAACACGATGATTTTCGCCAACGCCCAGGGGATCGGCTTCGCCATTCCTGTCGACCGCGCTAAGAAAGTGATTCAGGACATCCTTCGATACGGGCAGGTACACAGCGCGTGGATCGGCGCGGTGACGACGACGATCACCCCCGAGGAAGCGCGGCGCACCGGGCTGCCAACGTCGCGAGGAGCGCTCGTAGCGCGCGTCATCAGCGGCTCTCCCGCGCAGGCAGCCGGCCTGAAGGCCGGCGACATCATCACCGCGGTCGCGGGACGATCCGTCGATTCCCGGGAAGCATTTTCGACGCTGACCGCCACGGTTGCGGCCGGACAGCCACTGCCGCTAACCGTCGCCCGCGGCGGCTCCACTCAGTCGATCTCCGTCCGTCCGTCGGAAGCTCCCGGGGACCTCGGCCTGAGAATCCTCCATGAAATCGCCGGTCTTCGCGTCATCGACCAGAACCGCACCGTTGTCATCGACGAAGTTGCTCGCGGCTCGCGCAGCGAGAACATCGGTCTGGCGCAGGGCGACGTCATCGTCGGCGTGAACGGCACCGAGACCGCTTCGGTCAAGGATCTCAACCAGATCCTCACGCAGTCAGCGGAACGATCGTCGATCGTTTTGCAAGTCGCGCGCGGACGTTACATCTACAGTCTGACGTTCCCGATGGGGGTATGACCGCGGTTGCGCGGTTCCGAAGTTACGAGGTCTCGCGGCGTGCGCCTGCAAACGCCGGCCGAGCAAGCGACCACCGCGATACCTCGCAACCGCGCGACCGCGCGACCGCAGTTAAAACAGCACCATCTGCGGCGGCAGTGTCCCTGCCGGCGGGATGGCGATCACGCGATTCCGCTTCGTGCCGAGCAATAGCCAGAGGTGCCGTCGGATCCACTCTTTCGACTCGCGGTGGTAGCGGAACTTGCGCTCCTCTTTGTGGAATCGGCGGTTGTGGCTCGCGCCGAGGACGTGGTGCAGGTACTCGTGGTGGATGACGGACTGGATGAAGAAGGCCGGGATGCCAGGCGAATCGAGGAGCGGGTGGATGCGGATCTCGGTCGTGATGTGGTTGTACGACCCGAGGCGGATCGAGCGCCGTTTCTTGCGCGTGATCTGCTGGCCCCATCGCACGGGGAGCGGAGGGTATTTGTAGAAGTAGGTGCGATGAACCTCGGCGGCGAGCGACGCCAGGTAGTTGTCGCGGTGATCAGCGATCCCGATCGGAAGCGGCCACGTCTCCATCAAGAGTCATTGTGCGGAGGGCGCAGCCGCTTCGCAAGGGTTATTCGTCGCCGCCGCCGGCAGCCCCGTGCATGATGTTGGCGACGTTTTCCATCGCCGCGGCCGTGACCATCGACGTCCCGGCGGCGATGATCTCGTCGCCCTTTTTCATGCCGAGCCAGAGGCCGACACCGACGCCGAGGACTACTGCCACGATCGGATACGACCGGATGTGCTCGCGCCAGGACTCCGGCAGCAGGTTCTCGATTTCCTCGAACAGCGCCTCCGGCCCGCTTTCGGCCAGGGCATTGCCGAGTTGCGATGCCTTCTCGCGGATCGGGAAGTCGTAGTCCATACCGGCAGCGGAACGTTCGTGATCGTCGTCGTGTGAGCTTGGCATTGTTGCTCCTTGGAGTCCGGGCATCAGAATGATCGAGGCCGCGCGGGCCTAGTCGCTGTCGTCGCGGCGAAGCAGCAAACCGACGAGGAATCCGACGCCGACCGAGATCAGCAGCGCCTTCCCCGGGTTCGAGCGCACGTAGCTGCGCACCTGATCGGTAATCGCGCCGAAGTCGACGTCGTCAACCTTCTCCCGTACGCGGTTGTACTGATTTCGCACGGCGTCCGACGCCGCCGAGTATTTCTCGTTGACGAAGTCTTTTGCCTTGCCAAAGCGCGCGGCAGCGTCGTCAACCGCATCCGCACCGCTGGGTTTTTCGTCCATGACAGTCTCCTTCGACCGCTCAGCCTATCAGAGGCGGCGCCGATCGTGCGGCGCGTACAATCGCCGGCCATGCGCATCCGCCTCGAGCACGTCACTCACTCCTACGCGGGAAGCGAGGAATCGGCGGCGGTTCAGGTGCTGGACGATGTTTCGCTGGAGATTGCCGCGGGCGATTTCGCGGTGCTGATGGGCGCATCCGGCAGCGGGAAGTCGACGCTGCTGAACCTCATCGGAGCGGTCGACAAGCCAACTGCCGGCAGGATGTTCCTCGATGAGGTCGAGACGTCCGTCCTCGACGAGTCGCATCTGACGCTGCTCCGACGCAAGTCCATCGGCTACATCTTCCAGTTCTTCAATCTCATCCCGACGCTGAACGTCTTCGAGAACGTCGCCTTCCCCCTCTCGCTGGCAAATACCCCGCGCGGCGAAGTGAAATCGCGCGTGGCGGATGCGCTGGCCGAGGTCGGACTGGCCAATCGTGCCAGGCACTTTCCGAGCGAGTTGTCTGGCGGCGAAATGCAGCGCGTGGCCATCGCCCGCGCCGTCATCCATCGCCCCCCGCTGATCCTTGCCGACGAGCCGACCGGCAATCTCGACTCGAAGAATGGCGAGATGATCCTCGACCTCATCCGCGGCATTCACGAGTCACGACGTCCGACGATTGTGATGGCGACCCACTCCGAGCGCGCCGCGGCGTATGGGGATTACGTGGTGGAAGTGGCGGATGGAAAGGTTGTGCGGGGGTCGGGGGTCGGGGGTCGGGAGTCGGAGAGACAGAGAGTTGCAGTCGCTCAGACGCCCGACCCCCGACTCCCGACCCCCGCGTCGAAATGATCCTCCGCGCACTCGTTCTCCGCCCCATCCTCCGCGAAGTGATGCGGACGACGTTGACGATCCTCGGGATCGCCGTCGGCGTGGCGGTCGTGGTGGCGATTGCACTGTCGAATCAAAGTGCGCTGCGGGCATTTCAGGAGTCGGTCGATGCCGTGGCCGGCCGCGCCAACTACCAGATCGTCTCCGACGTCGGCCTGAGCGAGGACGTCCTCCTTGCGTTGCAGCCGTTCTGGGGCCGCGGTGTCCGCTTTGCGCCGGTCATCGATCTGGAAGGGATCGCGGACGTCGTAACGGTTGCGTCGCCGGCATCGAAGGGGGCGCCCGAACAACTGCCGATTCGCCTGCTCGGTGTCGACCTTCTCTCAGATCTCCACTTTCGCGATTACCGATACGCCAGCGTCGTCACGAGCAGGCACGAATCGGCGGCCACGTACCTCAGCCTCTTCCGCGACGACTCGGTCGTCATCCCTGCCAGCTTTGCCCGCGAGCACGCGCTCCACCTCGGCTCTCCGCTGACGCTCGACTTCAGGGGCATGCGTCGGACGATGATCGTCCGCGGCCTCCTCGAAGCGCACGGCCCGGCCACGGCGTTCAACGGCGCCATCGCCATCGCCGACATCGCCGCGGCGCAGGCGAGTTTCGGACTGACGGGACGATTGTCACGCATCGATCTGATCGTTCCGGACGATTCGCTGATCCCCACGATCGAGCGTGTTCTACCGACGAGCGCGCGCCTGGAGCGGCCGGCGCGGCGCAACGAACGGGTCGAGAAGATGCTGCGCGCCTTTCGCGTGAACCTTTTCGCGCTCGCCGGCGTGGCTCTGCTGGTAGGGATGTTCCTCGTCTACAACACCGTCCTCATCTCGATCCTCCGGCGGCGCAGGGACGTTGGCATCCTCAAGACTCTCGGTGCCTCTGCGCCGCGGATCTTCGGCGCATTTCTGCTCGAAGGTCTCGTCTTCGGTCTTGTCGGTTCGGCAGTCGGCGTGGCCCTGGGACGTGGTCTGGCCTGGCTGATCCTGCGGATGATCGGGAGGACCATCAACGCGCTCTACGTAAGCTCCACCCCCGAAGCGATCGTTCTGACGCCGGGGATCATCGCCGCTGGCGTGGCCGTGGGAACGATCCTCTCGCTTCTCTCGGCGATTCAGCCGTCGATCGAAGCGTCCCAGGTGCCCCCCAACCTTCTTCTTTCCGGGGTTCAGCGGCGATGGCAACGCTCTGACTCCAGGACGCGAGCTAGCGCCCCGGCAATCGCCATCATTTGCTTTATCATCGCTGCCCTGCTCTCCCGTCTGCCGGCGTGGAACGGCATCGCAGTAGCCGGATACGTCGCCGTCCTCTTCGTCGTGGCGGGCTTTTCGGCTCTGGCGCCGATGATCGTCACCGCCGCGTCGAACCTGCTGCGTGTGCCGTACCGCGCCGGGTTCGGCATCGTCGGCGAGCTGGCCTCGGCGTCGATCCCCGCCTCGCTGCGCCGCACTTCGATCGCCGCGGCAGCGCTGTCACTGGCCATCGGGATGATGGTGGCGGTGGCGCTGATGGTGGGCAGCTTTCGCGAGACGGTACGGGTGTGGGTCGATCAGACCGTCAGCTCCGATCTCTGGCTGCGCCCGTCGAAAGGGCTCTCGAACGCCGATGCCGCCGTCTTTCCGAACGCCATCTCCGCGGACCTGGCCAAGGTCCCGTTCATCGCCGCTTTCGACCGCGCGCGCGGACGCGGTGCGGCCTACGGCGACGCCACGATCACGGTCGCCAGCGGCGACCTCGACGTGATCGCACGTTTCGGCGACCTGCCGATGATCTTGCCGCGTTCACCCTCCGAGGCCCTGCGAAACGCCATCGCCCGAGACGGTGTCGTCGTCTCGGAGAGCTTCGCCCTGAAGTACGACAAAAGCGTAGGGGACGACGTCACGCTGACGACGCTCCGCGGCCCCCATACGTTTCCGATCACTGGCGTCTATCGCGATTACTCGAGCGACCGCGGCGTCGTGGTGATGCCCCGCGCCCTCTATGTCCGTCTGTTCGGCGACGACGCCATGAACACGATCGTCATCTACCTGAAACCGGGCGTCGGCCGCGACACCGCGCGACGGCAGCTCGAAGCGATCTTCGGCCCGAAGTACCACGCCTTCGCCGTCATGAACTCCGAGATTCGCGGCGAGGTGATGAAAATCTTCGACCAGACCTTTCTCATCACCTACGCCCTCCTGGCCGTGGCCATCGTGGTGGCGGTCCTCGGCGTGATCAACACCCTGGCCGCCCTGATCCTGGAGCGGACGCGCGAGCTGGCCCTCCTCCGCGTCCTCGGCATGTCCATCGCCGAGGTCCGCCGCATGCTGGTCCTCGAATCGTCCGTCCTCGGCCTCACCTCAACCGCCGCCGGCCTGGCCATGGGCTACGTTCTCTCCTGGATCCTGATCTACGTTATCAACAAACAGTCCTTCGGCTGGACGATCGCGTTTCACACACCGGTACGCCTGATCGCGGCGTCGCTAACGGTGACGTTTGTGGCGTCGCTGGTGGCGGGGCTAGTGCCTTCGCGGCTCGCGCGGAGGATTGACCTGGCTAGCGCGATGAAGGCGGAGTAGGGGAGGCAGTTACTGAACGGCTGTCAGTCGAAAGAGCGACAAAACCACCTGCGAGTCGTCTCTGCCGAATGTGAGAATTCTACTCAATCGTGCGCCACCGACGGCTGACCTTCACGGTCGGCGGCAAAACTGAGACAGGCGAGAATATCGTCGTGCGTAAGCTCTGGGAAATCTGACAAAACCTCTTCTTCGGACATGCCAGACGCAAGATACGAGAGGACGTCGTACACCGTGATTCGCATGCTACGAATGCAGGGCTGACCACCGCGCTTGCCCGGTTCAACGGTGATGACGTCGTGGTAGCTCATCGGTGCGTTAGTTTAACGCACCCTCCAGGACTAACGACGCCGACCATGCCCCCTAGCAGCTAGCTAGATCGGGTCTTGGGCCTCACATCAACCGCCGCCGGCCTGGCCATGGGCTACGTCCTCTCCTGGATCCTGATCTACGTCATCAACAAACAGTCCTTCGGCTGGACGATCGCGTTCCACACACCGGTGCGCCTGATCGCGGCGTCGCTGGCGGTGACGTTCGTGTCGTCCCTGGTGGCGGGGCTGGTGCC
Source organism: Thermoanaerobaculia bacterium (assembly GCA_035482045.1). Classification (GTDB taxonomy): domain Bacteria; phylum Acidobacteriota; class Thermoanaerobaculia; order Gp7-AA8; family Gp7-AA8; genus JADGNZ01. The sequence goes on along the minus strand of DATHRD010000044.1, from coordinate 109,265 downwards.
GTCGAGGCTGGCGCGGAGGATCGATCTGGCGAGTGCGATGAAGGCGGAGTAGCGGACTGGGCAGGTGTTCCGGACCAGTTCGGATAAGTATACAGATAGTATCTACCTCAAAAGGCAGGAAGACCCTGCCTCAAAAGGCAGAAAGAATCTGGTATAAGGCAGGGCTCGGTGCCAAACCCTAGTGTCGCGTCAAGATCGAAATCAGGGTGCAGCTCAATCTTAGAGCTCTCGGCGCAGGATGCCTGGCTGGAGTTCATGGTCGCGCCTGCGGCCTGATCTTACGATTCCACCGTCCGCCACGCCAGGAACCACGGCTCCCTCCGCCCGAACTTCGTCGCCAGCGCGGTGCCGATGCCGAAGACCGAGGCGAAGCCCCAAATGATCGGGCCGACGATGGGGATCAGGCGCAGGGCGCCGAGGACGGCCACGCCGACGACGACCATGGCCAGATCGCCGCGCAGCCAGTGGCGGCGGGCCAGTTGCTCGCGGGTGCGGGAGCCGGCTACGAGCGTGCCGACGGCGTGGAAGACGGCCACGGTGCCATAGATCTTCGTCAGGATCGCGAAGACGCCGAGAGCGAAGAGAAGCGGGACGCCGACGTGGTAGGGGATGAGATAGCTGAAGACGATGGCCGTCAGCGCGAAGCTCGTCACCGCGACGAGACCGAGGGCGAAGCAGTGCAGAGCGCTGGCGCGCATCTCCAGCGACGAGTAGCGAATCTCGCGTCCGCTCAGCAGCGTCAGCGCCACCGCGGCAAGCATCCAGACGGCCAGAAGAGCGGCGATGACCGCGGTCTTCTGCAGCATGGCCGTGGCGTCGCCGACCGTCAGCGGTCCGCGAACATTCGCGCCCGGCGGCGCGGCGACCATCGCGGTCACCAGCGACGCGGCGGCGATTGTCAGCGGCAGGAACAGGCGCAGCATCCTACGCATCGATCCCCCTCGGCGCACGCCGCAGCAGAACGATGAGCAGCGCGTTGACGACGAGGAACAACACCCCGAACGCGATCTGCATCCCAAGCGAGGCCGCGCGCAGCGATGCCGTGGCCCGGGTCAACAGGCTCCGAATCCCTTCCATCGATGCCAGCGAGCTCTCGGCCACGTGCAACGGCGACATGCCGGTGGCGTCGCAGAGCGCCAGGGCGATGGCGATGACGACGACCGCTCCGCCGAGGACCAGACCCCATGGACGATGCGACGAACCTTCCCAAGGCGCCAGCGGCAGAGCATCGAGATCGATCGGCGCGGGCTCGGCGCCGGCCTTCTCGGCGAGTCCGGCGGCCTCGGCGCGGCACGTCGCGCAAGTCTCCAGATGCGCGGCGTTTGGCTCCGGATCTTCCAGGTATCGCTGACACGCGCTATCGGTCATAGGGGTTCCACGAATCCTTCGAGCTCGACCTTCAGCAGGTTGCGCGCCCGAAACAGTTTGTTTTTCACGGTACCGAGGGGAAGCTTCTTCATGGAAGCGATCTCCTCATAGGATAGCTCCGCGAAGTGCCGGAGCTGAATCAGTTCGCGATAATCGGCCGGCAGGTTCCTCACCGCCGAGTCGATGGCGTCGGCGAGCTGCTTGTTGTTCAGGGCGCGATACGGTGATACTCCGGTGTCGGCGAACTCGCGGTCTTTCGTGTCCTCGTCGCCCGGTTTTGCGGCGATGGACACCTCGTTGACGGTCTTCTTGCGCAGCGCGTCGATGGCGCTGTTCTGCGCGATCCGGAAGAGCCACGTCGAAAACTGGTACTTCGGATCGTAGCGATCAAGGGCGACGTAGACCTTCACGAAGATTTCCTGGGCCATGTCGTGAGCGTCTTCGTAGCGATGCGTGATCCGATACACGTAGTTGATGATGCGCTTTTCGTAGCGCTTCACCAGCTCTGTGAACCGGTCTCGGTCGCCCTCGAGGATACGCGCCACCAGGGTGCGGTCATCGAGCTGCTCACGTTCAGCCATTCGTGGTTACGGTTTCCGCGGTTGAAAGTTTTTCGGATGATACCCTGCGAGGCCGGGCTGTCCGATGATCGAGATCCGCAATCTGACCAAGCGCTACGGCGACTTCACCGCCGTTGACGACATTTCGCTCCATGTGGCGCGCGGCGAGATCTACGGGTTTCTCGGCCCGAACGGCGCCGGTAAGACGACCACGATCCGGATTCTGGCTGGCCTTTCGATGCCGACCTCGGGGACCGTCCGTGTCAACGGCCTCGACGTGACTACCGAAGGCGTCCGCGTGAAGGCCACGACGGGATACATCCCCGACCGGCCCTTCCTCTACGAGAAGCTGACCGGTCGCGAGTTGCTGCAGTTCGTGACCAACCTCTACGGACGCGAATGGCGCGATTGCGAAGCGCGGGCGATGGAGCTTCTGGCCTACTTCGGCATCGCCGATTGGGCCGGCGCGCGCATCGAGAACCTCTCGCACGGGATGAAACAAAAGCTGGTCATCGTCTCCGCCCTGGTTCACGACCCGGAGCTGCTGATCATCGATGAGCCGATGGTCGGACTGGACGCGCTGGCGCAGAAGCAGGTGAAGCTGCTCTTCCGGCGGCTGGCCGCGGAGAAGAAGACTGTCTTTCTGACGACCCACACACTGTCCGTGGCCGAAGCCGTCTGCGACCGCATCGCCATCCTCAACCGTGGCCGCATCGTCGCCAGCGGCACCACCGCGGAGCTGAAGAGCGACCGCGCGCTGGAGGATGTGTTTCTGGAGCTGACGTACGACGATGGCTCCAACGGGGCATTCGGACCCTGAAGCGGCAAGAAATGCAGCCGCGCGCTGACAGAAGGGGCTGCACGAGGGTCTGGCGTGGCCGGATGGTGTCTGCGGGAACCTAAAGAGAGTGCCGCGGAAGTCGCCGATCTGCCATTTTCGGTGGGCCATCAGCGGTTCGGAGACAGTTAGCCGGGTCGCGGAGGCAGTTAACTGGTTCGTGGACGCAGTTAACTGGTTCACGAAAGGCAGTTAACCGGTTCGCGGAGGCGGCCTAACTGGTTCGCGGAGGCGGGTTAACTGGTTCACGGAGGCAGTTAACCGGTTCGCGGAGGCCGGTTAATTGGTTCGCGGAGGCGGGTTAACTGGTTCGGGGAGGCAGTTAACCGGTTCGCGGAGGCGGTCTAACTGGTTCGCGGAGGCGGGTTAACTGGTTCGCGGAAGCGTCTAACCGGTTCGCGGAGGCAGTTTAACCGGTTCGCGGAGGCAGTTTAACTGGTTCGGGGCGGCAGTTAACTGGTTTGGGGCGGCAGTTTAGCTGGTTCGGGGCGGCAGTTTAACCGGTTCGGGGAGGCAGTTAACTGGTTCGCGGACGCAGTTAACTGGTTCACGGAAGGCAGTTAGCTGATTCCCCGGAGGCAGTTAACGACCTTCTACAGTCCGTTAACGATCCGCCGGACACAACGGGACGGCTTTCGCGCAACCGTTCGTGCTCCTCGAAGCACCCGTCTCCCTCGCGAATCGTCCCGCGATGCCCTCGGTATACTCGCCGTCATGAAGAATTTGCTTCTCCTTGTGCTCCTCGCGTCCGCCTGCGCCTCGTCACCGCTACGCCCCACACAGCCGGGGAGCGATCAAGTGGCGATCGAGTCGGCGGTGCAGGCGGTCTACACCGTCATCTCCGGGCCGGCCGGGCAGAGGGATTGGGTCCGGTTCGAGGGATTGTTCGCACCCGGGGCACGGCTGATTTCGACGCGGCGCAAAGACGGCGTGGTGACGGCCAACGTGATGACGCCGCAGGAGTACGCGACGAAGGCGGGGGCGTACTTTGCCGACCACGGTTTCTTCGAGCGTCCGGCAGCGAACCGCGTGGAGCGATTCGCCGACATCGCCCACGTGTTCAGCACCTACGAGTCGCGGCACGCTTCGTCGGATGAGAAACCCTTCGCGCGCGGCATCAACAGTTTTCAACTGGTGCGCATCGGTGACGACTGGAAGGTGCTGACGATTTTCTGGCAGGAGGAAGATTCAGCGCATCCGATTCCGCCGGAATACGCGGCGCGGTAGTGCGCGGTCTCGAGGGTTCGCGGTCGCGCGGTCAGCAGGTTCGTATCTCGTAACTTCGCAGTCTCCTGCGGCTCGCTCACCGCGACCCCGCAACCGCGCTACCGCGCAACCGCGACGCGTAGTAGCGTTACACCATGAACAAACGAACTCTCGGATCTCAGGGTCTGGTCGTCTCCGCGGAAGGCCTCGGATGCATGGGTATGAGCCAGTCGTATGGGCCGGCGGATGAGAAGGAATCGCTGGCCACGATCGATCGGGCCCTGGAGCTGGGCATCGACTTCTTCGACACGGCCGAGGTGTACGGGCCGTACAAGAATGAAGAGCTGCTCGGCCGGGCGCTCCGCGGAAAACGGGACAAGGTCATCATCGCGACGAAGTTTGGCTGGAAGATCGAAGGCGGAAAGATGACCGGACTGGATAGCAAACACATTCGCCAGGCGGTCGAAGGATCGCTCAAGCGGCTGGAAACTGATCACATCGATCTCCTCTATCAGCACCGCGTCGATCCCGAAGTGCCGATCGAAGTCGTAGTCGGTACGATGGCGGAGCTCGTGCGCGAAGGGAAGGTTCGCTACCTGGGGCTTTCGGAGGCTGGTGAGCAGACGATCCGCCGCGCGCATGCGGTGCATCCGATCACAGCGCTGCAGAGCGAATACTCTCTGTGGGAGCGCAACCTCGAGCCGCGCATCACTCCGTTGCTTCGCGAGCTCGGGATCGGCCTTGTCCCCTTTAGTCCGCTCGGCCGCGGTTTTCTGGCGGGCAGCGTGAAGCGCGCCGAGGAGTACCCCGAGGGCGACTTCCGCCGTAACGATCCCCGCTTTCAAGGCGAGAACTTCGACGCCAACATGCGTGCCGCGTCGGTCGTCCGCGAGATCGCCGCCACGCACAACGCCACACCAGCGCAGATCGCACTGGCCTGGCTGCTGCACAAAGGCGACGACATCGTGCCGATCCCCGGAACGAAACGCCGCAAGTACCTGGAGGAGAACGTCGCGGCCGCGTCAATCACGCCGAGCAGCGCCGAGATGGCGCGACTCGAAGATGCCCTGCGTCCTGATGCGATTGCCGGACCGCGCTACAACGAGCGGGCCATGGGATGGGTCGATCGGTAAATCCTGTGATCACGCAACGTGATCGTACGCCGCGTCAGCTTCCACCCTCTGTTCCCCGGCTCGGGATCTCCGATCGTCCGCCCCTGATCTCCTTGACTCCTCGTTCATTGACACATCGAGAAAGCACTCACCGCAAAGCAGCTTGCTGCTGACTCGGACGGCGGCCCCGATGTGGAAGCACGATTCGCAACGGAGCGACGAGGCCCGGCGTGAGCCGGAAACGAGAGGTAGTGGATAGTTGGCTGGACGAGCCATTAGGCAACCTCCTGGTGACTGTGTCTCAGCAACCGTTCGTAAACGGCGCGGAGGCGGTTGGCGATGACGGGATAACCGAAGCGGCGCCGCACGTTTTCGCGGATCGCAGCCGGGTCAAAACGCCGGCGAAGAATCTCGGTCATGCCGCGGAGAAGCTCATCGGAATCATCGCGATCGACGAGAAGACCGATATCGGGTGTGACAATGTCCTCCGGACCTCCGGAGCGCGTCGCGATCACCGGAAGGCCGGTGGCCATCGCTTCGATCAGCACGACGCCGAAGGTCTCGTGGTCGCTGCAGAGGACGAGCGCCCCTGCCTGCCGCATCCACTGTCGCACCTGCCAGCGGGGAAGGGCTCCGGTGAACTCGATCCTGGCCTGCGGCACGAGCGCGTTCGCAAGCGAACGCAGACGGCGCCCGTCTTTGCCCGCGCCGGCGATGACCAGGCGCGTATTCGGATGGCGAACGTTCAGCCGCGCAAAGGCGCGTATGAGCAGATCGACCCGCTTGTAGCTGACCAGGTCGCAGACGGCGAGGAAGGTGAACGGCGTTCCCTTCTGCCGTGGCGGTGGCAGGGTGAAGTAGTCGCAATCGACGGTGTTCGGAACGACTTCGGCAACCGGCGCTCCGGCAACGGCATCGACGCTCGTTTTGAGATTCCGGCTGACGGCGATGACCGCGGAGGCGTTGCGATAGACATCGGCTGCGTGCTGCCGCTGTCTTGGAGAGAGCTCTGCCGCCATGACGGAGCTGGAGTGCTCGGTGACGATGAACGGCCGCTGGAGCGCCCGCGAGGCCAGCATGGCCGCGTAACCGCCCCATAGCGCTGCGTGTCCGTGGATGAGATCGGGGATCCCGTAGACGACCGCGTACGATTCGACGAGACGCCGCATCAGGCGCGACCAAAGCAGCGATCCCGCCACGGTCTGGGCGAATGTGCTCCAGCCCTTCATCCGTATCGTCGGAACATCGTCTTCGTCGCACGCCTCGGTCTGAAAATGGCTGACGGTAAGGTTGAGCCCGTTGAAGCAGGAGAGGCTGCGGCGTTCGACGAAGGCAACGCCGACCTGCACTCCGGCCGCGCTCAGCGCCAGCGCCTGGTCGCGCACGAACATTCCTCGCCAGGGCTTGTCGGCTGTGCTGTACCACGACGGCAGATGAAGGATGTGCATTGGGTGCTCCGTGGCAACAATCCGTGGCTCAACAGCAAAGTGGGCGGCGGCTACGCGCCGCCGCCCGATCGAGGAGGAAAGGATCAGATCGCAACGGTCCAAAGAACGGTGCCGCTGCTGCTGATCGCGACGATGCTGCGTGTGGCCGTGCCACCCGAGGTCGCAGCCGGTACGATTACGACGGCGTAGGTGCCGCCGTTGAACGGCGTCAAATCATTGACCCGTCCGGTGATGTTGAGCGTCCACGCCTGAGTGCCGCTCGAGACCGATAGGGCGGTCAGCGTCGTAGTCGGTGTCGTGGCGCCTTTGGCCGTGCCGTCGTACACCTCGATCACCTGCGAGTCAGACAACTCGACGTCCGTGCGTGGGGAGGGGAGCGTCGAGGTCCAGGCGATGGCGCCGTTGCGGACAGCGACGATCTCGGCCACCGGCGTGCTGCGGGTGCTGCTTGCCGCGGCGCGAGTGATGATCACCGTGCCGTCCGGCGCGACGCTGAGTCCGCCGCCCGGCCCGTCCGGTGCTGGTCCACCCGGCCCTATCGGCCCGCCGTGGTCGTCAGCAATGGCAAATGTCGCCACCATCAAAAGTGCAAGAACTGCGATACCTGTTTTCTTCATGGGTGTGTCTCCTTTGCGTGGAGGTACTAGAACAAGCGCGGTGCCATGCCCTCGAAGGGTAGAAGCGGCGTTTCGCGGGTCAGAATGACGCGCCGCGTGAGACGAATTGACTCACCGGTTGGGGCGGGAGGACGCGTACCCCGTAGGTTTGACGTTTCAGTTTCGGCGCGAAGGGGGTGCGTGACGCGCGCGAAGGCGCGCCTGACAACCTAGCCCCGCGCTCGGCGCGGGGACGCTCGTGATTCGATGATTTGCGGCCGCGAAGGCGGCTGCGACAAACGCGCCGCCGAAGGACGTAAGAATGCTTACCGGCGATCTCCAACTCGTGTAGCGGCCGCCTCCGCGGCCGCACCTTGCTTCAACGAATCCAACCCCGCGCCGAGCGCGGGGCTGGATTGTGGAGCGCGCCTTCGCGCGCATAAACGGCGGCGCTCGACCAGCGCTTTGAGCTATACAAGTGTCTCGTGCAGGACTCGGCTGCCCTGGGCTGAACTCCCATCGATCCCCGTTACCGCGCTCTCCCGCTCCAGCACGCATATCAGCTCCCGAACCCTCCGCGCGTCGAGGTATTCGCCTGCCATCTCTGCGAACAACTGCTCCACGCCTGCTCGGTGGCGACGAAAGAGAGCTGGTGGTGGGTTGAGGCCTTGAGCGCGCAGGGCCCGGATCAGGTTCAGAGTAGGTGAGTCGCCGGGGAGGCGTTGCGGGAGGTCGAGCACGTACGGCGCCGCCATTTCCTCAACGCGTTTCTGCATTCCGAGGATGCGGCGCCGCGTCCGGTTCTTCGACGCGACCGTTTTGACGATACGGCTGCGGCTCTCAGGGAGAAAATAGATGGCGCGGACCGATTCGCGTGTTTGTCCGATACGGTGCGCCCGGCCATTGCGTTGATCGAGCTTCACGGGGTTCCATGGAATGTCGTAGTGCACCACGACGCCGGCCCGCTGCAGGTTCAGTCCTTCCGAGGCGAGGTCGGTGGCGACGAGGCGATCGATCGCGCCGCGGCGGAAGGCGTCGATCGCCGCGCTGCCGTCGCGCGCCGTGGCAAGCCCGCATCGCAGCCGCCGCGCCAGCGATCGCGCGGTCGCCGCCGCGCCGGTGAAGATAAGCGTCGGCTCGCCGTTCAACGCCGCATCGAGAAGGGCGGCCTTTGTGTCTTGCGCGCGCTCGACGACTGCACGTACCCCCGCGAGCCGGTCCATCTCATCGCGGATCGCTCTTGTATCGAAGCGGTCCGCGGGCGCGAGCAGATCCCAGAAGAGAATCTGTTGAACGGCATCCCCATCCTCTTCGTTGGCGAAGGCCCGCCGGTATTCGCTGCGAGAGAGAGCGCGGCCACTCTCGTTCACCCGTTCGTAAAAGCGGAGCTGGCGCCGCGCCGATTCGAGCAGCGCGGCAGGGCTCGATTCGAGTCGGTGCCAGAGGAACTGTCGCAGCAGTGGAGCGCTGGTGCTGAGCGGAAACCGCAAGGCATCGATCGGCGCATCTACGATCGGGTGGCGGATGACGCGCCTCTCGAGCATGCCGAAACGCAGCTCGGGCGGGAGAACATCGCGCTCCCGGCGGATGACGAGCTCGCGAACGATGACGTCGAGCGAAGGGCCATTGCGGACCGCAAAGGCGTCGTCGATCGATGCGACGCCAGAACCACGCAGAGCGTCGTCCGCGGCAATCAGAGAAACCAGCGCCAGCAGGTCGTCGGCGGAGTTACAGATCGGCGTTGCGGTCACGAGGAGCAGACGAGCGGCAACGGAACGGCGTGCCAGAGCGCACCAGCGCTGGGTGCGGCGGTTGCGGAAGGCGTGCGCTTCGTCGACGACGATGAGCCGCTCGCCCTCGTCGAGCGAGGGATCGGCGGCCAGCGCGTCGTGCGTGATGATGCGCGCCTCGACGCTGAAGTCGTGCAGCGTTTCTCGCCACTGCGCCAGCAGCGAGGCGGGAACGACGATCTCCACAACGCTTCCCCGAGTCTGCAATAAGGCAGCGACGCTGGCGGCCACGTAGGACTTGCCGAGGCCGACGTCGTCCGCAAGGATTGCTCCGCCGTAGCGGGCGATCAGAGCCAGCGCGCCCTCCACGGCAGCGCGCTGGTGCGGCGCCAGGTCAGGCATCTCCGCCCATGCCGAGGCGCTTGCGGAGAAACGAAGCAAGCCGCGCGTGCTCATCGACGGAAACGCCGTAAAGCGCGGCCACGATGGCATCGATCTCATCGTCGACACCCTCCCGGGCGGTCTCCGGTTTCCGTCGGGCGCGACGGGCGGCACGCAGAAGACGCGTCCATGCCTCGTGAGACGGTGCAACGGAAGGAAGCGGAAGGCGCGCGATCGTCCTGCCGAAGTAGCGGAAGTAAGAATCCTTTGCGCGTTCGGCAATGGCGACCACCAGAACGTTGACGATCGTGGAGTTCAAAAGTGCCGCGAGGACATTGGCCTCGTCGATCGACGAGACGTCGAGCGCGTAGAGCGTCTGGTTCGGCACAAGGGGAATGCTGCGATCGCCGAGCCGGACAGCATCTTCGAGCACAGCCGCGCAGAGACCGCGCGAGAGATCCTTCCAGACCACTTTGATGCCGACGTGCTCCGGGCGTACGTACGACAGCCGCAACGTCTCGACCTCGACCCCACGTGCCTCAGCGAGCCGCTCCACCCAGCGCGTCGGCCTGCGCCATCCGCCGGCCGGTGGCCAGAGCATCCAGGCAGGCTCACCGACCTGCCAACGGCGCACGTCGCGTCCGCGCGCGCAACGGCACACGGCGGTGAGCGGAATGTGGATGCCGTCGGTTGTTTCGACAGCCTTGTCGCGAACACGCTTCACATCGAGAAAGAAGGCGCCGTTGTTGCCGGTCTTCACCCCCATCACCGGCGTGCGGCCGAGCGTCTCCGCCAGAGGCGACTGTGCCGCATGAATGCGGCCCAGGATCGCATGGACATCCGGCGGAAGGAGCGACCATTCCGACCCGCCGAGTGTCAGCGCGGCGGGCGGAAGCGCGAACGACTCGCCGGCCGAGGTAATGGAGACGCACGCCTGACCCGAACCACCATCGCGATGCGCCAGGGTGATGCCGAGCGGAAACGTGTCGGCATCGAAATGGCGCTGCGCGTCAGACGACCAATCATCGAGCGCGAGGATGTGCACGGACGACGCGGCGCGCCGACGAAGCGGCGCGGCATAGCCGGCGTTGAGGAGCTTGGCCGGCACGAGCAGCGACACGACGCCGCCTGGCGCGGCAAGCGCCAGAGCCCTCTCGACGAACGCGATCGAGAGATCGGGCTGATGGAACGCCGCGCCGCGTGCGCCGTCACCGCGGAAGAGTGCGAAGCGTTCGCTGTACATCCGTTTGGCGCGAGGCTCGATGCGGCTGTTGCGGACCCAGGGTGGATTGCCGACCACGACGTCAAATCCGCCGCGCGCCATCACGTGAGCGAAGTGAACGTCGAAGGAGAAGAAGCCGATCTCGCCTTCCTCGATACGCTCGAGCGTGCGGCGGTTCGCGCCGATGCGCTCGTGCAGTTCACGGCAGCGATCGAGATTCACCTCGCGCAAACGGCCGAAGAGGTCGCGCTGTGGTGCGCAGAGCTGCTCCTGTTCTCGCTCGTCGAGATCGATCGCCTTCGCCAGGAGCTCGCTGGCCAGCCTGCCATCGTTCGACCGGATGAGGCGTGCGACGGGCGCTCGCTCCCGATGCGGCGCGTTGCGGTAACGCTCGATGAGATCGGACTGCGCGCGCAGCGCGTAGACCCATTCACGATAGACGTCGCCCCGGTTGTCGCCGAGGAAGTCGGTCGGGCTGAGCAGCGAGTTGCCTTGCAGGATGTTGCGATCGAGGTTCGGCAGCGGCTGTACGCGATCCGCGTCGTCATCAGTCTGCGACACGATGGCCAGCCAGAGGCGCAGCTCGCATAGGCGCACCGCCTCGGGTTTCAGGTCGACTCCGTACAGCGAGCGTTCCACGATGCGGCGGCGCCGATCGGGCTGCGGCTCGGAATGCAGCACTGCCATGATTCTTTCGATGACCCGTAGCGCGGAGAGAAGGAAGGCACCCGATCCACAGGCCGGGTCGAGGACGGCAATCGCGTCAAGCCGGCGTGCAAGCGCTTGTGCGTTTCGAGGACGCCGGACCCGCTCTCCGCGGACTACCCGCTCCAGCAATTCACGTGTGTTCGCGTCCCCGTCGCTCAGCCAACCGACGATGGCACGCGAGGCCAGGACGTCGACGATGGCGCGCGGCGTATAGAAGCTGCCGGTCGAGAGTCGCTCGTCGGTATTCATCAGCGATTCGAAGACCTTGCCGAGCATTTCCGGATCGATATGCGCCCCCGCGCAGTCCGACTCGTCGATCGAGAAGGCGAACCGTTCAAATACTTCCTCGACGACGCGTTGCAGCAGGTCATCCGGTAGCGCCAGTGCCGAATTGCGCTCTTCGAAAGGTGATGGCTCGAAGAGGCCGCCGTTGAGATAGGGGATTTTGCCGAGCCCACGGGCGATGCGATCTCGATCGCGCGAGGCGGTATTCAGGCATCCGAAGAAGAGCGGAACGAATAGCGTTGCGTAGACGCCGCGCCGTTCGCGCGCAGCCGCCTCGATGCGATCGACGAGGAAGCGACGCTCGCCATTCATCCAGCCTTTCTGTTGAATGAAATAGAGAAAGAGAAGGCGCGACAGAAGCAGCAGTGCCTGAGCGTCGGTTGCGTCCTGCGGTTCAGCCGGCAGGGTGGTGCGGATCGCCTGCGAGACCGCGCGTACGGCGTGTCGGAAGCGCTCGAAGAACTGGCGCGTCAGCGATTCGCGATCGAGAGCGCGGTCGAAGATCCGACCCGGGTCGCTGCCACTGCCGAGAAGGTTCAGCCGGTCGAGAGCGTGCGCGGATGGATGGCTGAGGTCGACATCGAGGCGTCGAGGCTCGCGGCGAGTGGAGAGATCGTGGACGGTCAGCCGTCCGGCTGTCACTCCGACGACAACCGGCTTGACGAGTGCGTTGTACGTAGTCAAGGAGCGAAGGAAGGTGGTGATCGCGTCCGAGCCCGGCAATTCCTCGCCGCTGACGACGTAGACGTCGAGCTGCGGCGTGCGCGCGGCCAGATGGAGCGCGGCGGTATCGTTCCAGGGGATGTCGATCCCGGCGCGGCGCCAGTCCGCGGCGGCGATCGCGACCGGCGCGACTTCGTAGCCGAGGTCTCGCAGAAGGGCGAAGACCTCCCCGGCCGAGCCGGGACGCTGAAGGCGCGCGGCAGTGATCATGCCGCGCCTCCGCGCGATACACTGCGCACGCCGACATGCCGATACGCTGGGCGTACCTCAAGCGCGTGCTCGCGGGCGCGATCTTCGGCCTTTACATCGCCAATCTTCTCTACTTTCTCAACCCGCAGATCGACATCACGCCCGGTCGCCTCGCAACGGTCACGATCATCTACGGACTGATCTGCGGCCTGCTTTTCGGGACGACGCTTTGGGGTCTTCGGGCGCTCCGCGTTCGCTTCCTCGGCAAACCGGAAACGAACGGCGGCTTTCGGCCACACGGCTTCGGCTTCGTCGTCCTGGCCGCGTTCCTTGCCGCCGCGATCTACTGGATGCACCTGGAGGTGTTTCGGATCGGCTATCTCCCCATCGGCGCGGTGCGGGTGTTGTCGAAGGCGACGAACCTCATCACGGCGACAGCCTTCGTCTTGCTGCTGATCTGGTTCGCGGAGCGCAATGCCGACCGCAGGCTGTCGCGCATCCTTCTTGGGGTCGGAGTCGTGGTGATCGCGATCTCCTCGATCTTTCTCTACCAGCGCCGCGACAGTTATCGTACCGAGGAGCACGCGGTTGTCGTGGCGGACATCGGTACGGTGGCCGGACAACGCCCGGTCATCGTCGTGGCCATTCGTAACCTTCCGTACGACTGGATCCTGACGCTGGCAGGCGAAGGCTCGCTGCCGTTCTTCGAGCAGGCCCGGACGCACGGATACTTCACGCGGCTTGAGCCCTTTCCGACCACGAGCCCGAGGTCGTTGTGGGCTTCCGTGGCGACCGGGAAGCTGCCGTTCCGCCACGCGGTGACCGGCAGGCTCGGCTACCAGACGCCGCTGAACCGCCCCGGCGAGCGATTCCTGATCCTGCCGGCTGCCGTCGGCTTCAAGGTCTGGGGACTCATCCCGCCGGTCTCGCGCGTTTCGACGCCGCTGCCGGCTGGTCTCTCTCTTCCACTTTGGACCATTTTCGAGCGCCTGGGCCTGCACGCTGCCGTAATCGGATGGCCATGGTCGGAACCGACAGGAGCGGCCCGCGTCATCTCGGACCGGTATTTCGAGAACGCTTCGCACAAAGCGAGCGATGTATTTCCGCCGCAGTTCGCCGCCGAGATCGCGAAGCTCGCTGCCGCGCCGCCGGAATCGGACAGACAGCGCTTCAACGGGACCGGCAAAGCGCAGCAGAGAATCATCGACGCCCTTGCCGCCGACCTCACCTCGATGGCGATCCTGCGCACCTCGGCGCCGTCGTTCCCGCTCACGGTCTGCACTCTCGGAGGATTCGAGCAGACGCAGCGCGCCATCCACGTTTTCAATAACGACCTTCCGGCCCGCTCGACGGTCAAGGGCCTCGTGATGAGGGCTTACGCCGAGCAGATCGATCGGATGCTGGCGTCGCTGGCGCACGACTATCCGAACTACGTGATCGTCGTCGTTTCGCCATCCGGTCCCGTGCCGCCCCCGCTTGCGGCGACTCCTTACGCGCTGCTCCACGATTTCGTCGATCCGGCGGATCCGAGCGCGGATGACGGGTTTGTGCTCATTCGTGGCGCCGGCGTCGCTCACAGCGACAAGCCGCGTTCCGCGCTCGCCGTCGACATCGTTCCGACGGTGCTCTACCTGGCCGGTCTGCCGGTCGGACGCGATATGGACGGCAGCGTGCTCTCCGAAGCCTTCTCCGAGGAGCTGCTGCGCCGGAATCCGCTCTCGCTCGTGCAGACCTACGAGGCCCAGCGGCTGGTCGTCCGGCGAAGCGGGCTCTAACCGGCGCGTGTTGCGGCGTTGGTTGGGTGTCAACGCTCCTCCCACTTCTGCAGGCCGGCGTCGTAACGGAGCATTCGCACCTTGCCGGTCGCGCCGTAGACGCGAACGGCGTAGAGGTTGTCGACGCCGTCGCTGATGTAGATGGTTCCCGATGTGCTGCTCCCGACCGGCGAGAAAGAGCAGATGGTCGACGTGCCGAACTGCAGAGCAGGATCGGTCGGCAGAAGCTTCGCGCCGTCAGGATCGCGAATGGTCTTCGTCAGTAGCGCGATGGCCGCGGTCTGGAACTGGGGCATCACCAGGGCCGGGCCGAAGTAGCGCCGGTCGATGCCTTTGTTGATGTCGGCGTTGTAGATGCCGTTTCCGTTGCCGTCGTCGTACAGCGTGTAGGTCCAGTTGTTCCCCGACTTCACGAACTTCACGCCGGCGTTTCGCCCCCGTGCGATGGCCCGCGAACGGACCGCGCGCAGAAGACTGCGCATCTCATTTCCTGCCGCGATGACCGACGCCTGCCGCCGGTAGGCCGCTAAGGCAGGCATGGCGCACAGCGCGATGATGCCGATGAAGGCAATGACGACGATGATCTCGATGAGGGTGATGCCGTTCTCTCGTTTGAACACACGTTCTCCTTTCGGTGACGCAAGTGGGTTGGTGGACTGCTTTCCGAAGACGGCCGCCCCGCTTTGCGCGAGGCGGCCTTTGGAGGGGGGCGCGTTATCGCGCCGCGGGGGAGGGCGATGAGGACTTCTTGGAGGACTTGCGGGTACCGGTCGAGCGGGCCTTTGTGGCGAGCGTGGTCTTGCCGTCGACGGTGATCCAGGCAGAGAGGCGCTCGAACGACTTCTCGCCGAAGCCCTTGACCTGCATCAGGTCGGACGTCTTCTTGAAGTTGCCGTGCTCCTTGCGATAGTCAGCGATCCGCTGGGCGGCTTTCGCGCCGACGCGCGGCAGCATGGCCAGCTGCGTCACATCAGCGGTGTTGATGTTGACGACGCCTGTTGCGGTTGGTGCCGTCACCGGCTGCACGGTCGCAGCCATGGAAGTGCTGGCGATGGTGATGATGATGAGAACTGCCGAGAGGACGATGAGGTGGGACTTCCGCATGGTCTTCGTCTCCTATGTTTGTGGTTTTTTCTTGGTTGACCGTTGACGCGTTTCGTTGTTTTGGCTGTATCCACACGAGGACCCTTTGATCCTCTACACATCATTTGGAATTGCTCTCTCCGTTAGCACCACCTCCTTTCGCAGGAGGCGTAGTGCGATCGAACGGCCACCGTGCCGGATTAGCTAATTCGCGTGCCTACAGCTACTTAGGCGCGAAGCCCCGGAGGTGAGACGTCAAGAATGTCGACGGAGGCAATGCTTTTTGACAGGACCGAATCGCTCCCAGTCAGTCGCCACGCAGACACCGGGTGCGGAGACTCGGATGCTCTCTGCGTCTCTGTTGTGAGAAATGCCCGCGATTACGCGATTGCCGCGTGGCCGCCGGCTTCGAGGAGGTGGAGCGCCCAGGGGCGCATGCCGAAGTGCTTCGTTACCTGACCGCGCTCGGTGAGCCAGGCCACGATCGGGACGGTGAAGCCGGTCTTTTTCCGCGTCATGATCGCATCGGGGAGCGGCCGGTGCGGCGATCGAGACATCAGTTCCTTGCCGTTGCGCTTGCTCGTCGAGAAGACGGCAGGTGCGATCTGACGGAGGAGAAAGGCATCGACGAGCGGCACGCGAACTTCGAGCGAATAGGCCATCGATGCCCAGTCGATGTCGCGCAGGAGTTGATTGCGCATGAGGAGGCTCGACTCCAACGCCGCCACGCGCGCGAACGGCGTGCCCGGGTCAGGTGTGATGACTTCGCGAATGTGATCGAGGATGCCGAGGCGCTGCAGCCCTTCGCGCGCCAACTCATCGCCGACCACCGAGGCCACTTCCTCCGGCAGAAAGAGGCCGCGCTTCATCAGGTATGCCCCCTCGTACGATGTGCAGTACTTCAGCGTGTATCCCGTCTTCGGGCTGAAGCGCGCCGGATTCCTGACGAGGCGTCCGTGGAGTTCCTTGAACGCGGAGGCGGCGCGCGGGAGGTGCTTGAACGCGCTGAACGCCCGAACGAAGCGCGGGATGATGCGAAACGAGGAGTAGCCTCCGAACAGCTCGTCTCCGCCGGTGCCTGAGAGTGCCACTTTCCAACCCAGCTCCGCGGCCGCTTTGCAGACGAAGTAGGAGTTGAGTCCATCGAATGAAGGCTGGTCCATCGCCTCGAGCGCCCGCGGCAGCTCGGCCCGGAACTCCGCACGCGAAAGCGTTCTGGTGTGATGTGTTGTGCCGTATTCTTTGGAAACGACTTGGGCCAGCGGCGCTTCATCTTTCGCGGTACCGACGTACTCCTCGAACCGAAGCGTGACCGTCTGCAGCGGGATGCCGGTCTCCGCTGCAAGAGCGACGATGGTGCTGGAGTCGCGTCCTGAAGAGAGAAACGCGCCGACCGGAACGTCCGAGACGAGGTGATAACGGACGGACTCGCGTACACCGTCGGCGATCAGCGCCGCGCGCTCATCGTCGCCATAGCGGCGATGCTCGTTCACGGCATCGCGCAGCACCGTGGCGATCGAGAAATACGAGCGCGCTTGCGAAGCGCCGTCGCGCGTGAGCATCATCGAGCTTCCCGCGGGAAGCTCGCGGATGGCTTCATACATCGTGAACGGCTCCGGCACGCTGCCGCGAAGCAGAAAGCCGGCCACGCCCGCCGGATCGCGCGCCGTGGAGACGGCGCCGCCGGCCAGAATTGCCTTCACCTGCGACGCGAAACGAAAGGTCCTCCCGTCGTTCGCGTAGTAGAGCGGCTTGATGCCGTAGGGATCGCGCGCCAGAAACAGCTCGTTCGCCCGCGCATCCCAGATGGCGAAGGCGAACATGCCGCGCAGACGGGGCAGCATCTCCCGGCCCCACTTCCGGTACATGCGGAGCACGACCTCCGTGTCGGAGGTCGTATCGAAGGTTTCGCCCTCGCGTTCCAGTTCTCCTCGCAGCTCGGTGTAGTTGTAGATCTCACCGTTGAAGGTCAGAACCAAGTCGCCCTCGCGGCTGAGCATCGGCTGGTTCGCGCGATCGCTGACGTCGATGATCGAGAGCCGGCGGTGACCAAAGCCGACGCGACCATCGACAGAGAGCCACCTGCCGGCCGCGTCGGGCCCACGCATCCGCATCGCTTCACGCGTCCGCGTCAGTTCATCGACATCGACCGGAGGTGCGCCGGCGTGAAACGAAACGATCCCGTTGATTCCGCACATAAAAAGGGGCCGCAGTCTCCCACAATTGTGCTGAACGCGACATGAAGAGTCCGCCTCGGAGGCTATACTCGTCAATGATCCCATGAAGGAAAAGCGTGACATCTACCGCTTCCTCCACGTCACTCCGCGGCGCATCTACGAACAGCTCGACCAGTATGTCGTAGGTCAGAAACAGGCCAAAGAAGTGCTGGCCATCGCCGCCTACAACCATCTCAAGCGGATCGAGTACCTGAAGTTCGGCGGCGACGTATCCATCCGCAAGTCGAACATTCTGATGATCGGGCCTTCGGGATGCGGGAAGACCTACCTGGCCCGCACGCTCGCCAAGGTCCTCGATGTACCGTTCGCGTATAACGACGCCACCGCGTTCACCGAGGCCGGATACTACGGCGAAGATGTCGAGGTAGCGATCGGCAGATTGTTGTTCGCGACAAACCAGGACGTCCAGGCCGCCGAGAACGGCATCGTCTTCATCGACGAGATCGACAAGATCGCGCGGCGCTCCAGCGGCACGCGCACGGGCGCCGGCTCGCGCGACATCGGCGGCGAGGGGGTGCAGCAGTCGTTGCTCAAGATCCTGGAGGGCGAAAAGCTCTTCGTGCCGCTGAACGTGACGTCGCACTGGAACAAGTACGACTACGTGGAGATCGACATCGCCAACATCCTCTTCATCTGTGCCGGTGCCTTCAGCGACATCGACGAGAACAGCGACATCAAGCCGATCGGGTTTTTCGGCGAGGGCGATGAGCGCGCCAAAGAGGTGACGACCGAAGAGCTGATGAAGTACGGCTTTCTCCCGGAGTTGCTCGGGCGGCTTCCGGTGCACGTCGCGCTCGACAGGTTGACGGCGCGCGATCTGGTCACGATCCTGACCGAGCCGCGCGAGGCCATGATTCCGGAGTACCAGCGCCTCTGCGCGCTCGACCAGATCCAGCTCGAGTTCTCCACGGAGGCACTCTTCGCGGTGGCCGAGGCGGCGCTTCGGCAGAAGCTCGGCGCGCGGGCGCTGCGCGCGATCCTGGAGAAGGTCCTCCATCCTGTGTTGTTTGTCGGACCGGAGCGGGCCGGAGAGCGCATCGTCATCGAACCGGAGGATGTGCGGAGAGCGATCGCGTAAACTCCTCCATGTGAAAGCGATCGGGAAGACGATCGGGATCTCGGCCAAGATCACCTCGGACGAGGCACTGCAGTTCGCCGCGAAGGTGGCCGCCGATCTTCGCGCACGCGATTTCGGCGTCTGCCTCGACTTCGGCACAGCCGACAAGCTGAACGATCGCGGTAAATGCGTCGCCAAGGGCGACCTGGGAAAGCATTCCGATCTGCTCATCACCTTCGGCGGCGACGGCACGTTGCTCTCCGTGGCGCGTCACGCGCCCAGGAACGTTCCAATCCTCGGCGTGAACATGGGCACGCTCGGCTTCCTCACAGAGGTGCGCGTGGAGGAGTTCCCGGCGGTGATAGAGCGCGTGCTAGCCGGCGACTACGAGAGCGAGGAGCGCGTGACGTTCGACGTGGCCGTGCGCGGACCGGGACGCGATCACCGTTCCTACCGCGTCCTCAACGACGCCACGATCAACAAGAGCGCGCTGGCGCGCATCATCGAGATGCGCGTGACGGTCGGCGGCGAGTTTGTATCGTCATTCCGGGCCGACGGTCTGATCATCGCCACACCGACCGGATCGACCGCTTACAACCTCTCCGCGGGCGGCCCGATCATCTATCCGACGATGGGTGCGGTCGTACTGACCCCGATCTGCCCGCACATGCTGACCAATCGGCCCGTGGTACTGCCGGATACGCTCGATATCGAGGTCGGAATCGTCACCCCGCACCAGGAGATCTTCCTCACGCTCGACGGCCAGGAAGGATTGGGAATCGTTCAGCACGACACCGTCTGCATCAGCAAATCGCCGATTCCGGTGACGTTGATCCGCACTCCCAGGAAGAGCTACTTCGACGTGCTGCGGGCGAAGTTGAAGTGGGGAGAGGGGTGAGGTTGAACTTCCGATACGATTCGCGCATGACGATCGAGCGCCGCGCCGCCGCGCTACTCTTCCTCGTCTTCACCGCCTGCCAGATGCCGAATACGAATACGAATCGAGAAGTCCCCGCTCCTGAGGTCATCTTCGCCGGCGGGACGGTGCTCGCCGGGCCGAAACAGACACCACAGGTGAACTGGTCCGTCGTCACCGCGAACGGACTCATCGTCGATGTCGGACCCACCGATGCGATCCGCACCGCGCATCCCGAGGCCAGGGTGATTGACGTTCACGGCACGACGGTGATGCCGGGGATGACGGACGCGCACGGCCACTTGTACGGACTCGGCCTTTCGCTCGACACCGTGAACGTCGTCGGCGCACCGTCGTTCCAGGATGTGGTCGCGCGCGTACGCGAACGAGCCCAGCGTGCGGCGCCCGGTGAGTGGATCCTCGGTCGGGGCTGGGATCAGAACCGTTGGGCGGACAAGCAGTTCCCGACGGCGGCGCCTCTCGACGCCACCATCACCGACCACCCTGTCTGGATCCGCCGTGTCGACGGGCATGCCGGCGTGGCGAACAGCGCCGCAATGCGCGCCGTCGGCGTGACGGCAGCCACGCCCGACCCTGAGGGAGGCCGTATCCTGCGCGATCCGTCAGGCCGGCCCACCGGTGTCTTCATCGACGGCGCGCAGCAATTGATCGATTCGAAAGTGCCGCAACCGTCCGCGCAACTGCGCAAGGCGCGCCTGCTGGAAGCCGCGCGGAAGGTCGCGGAGAACGGCTTGACCGAGATGCACGATGCCGGCGCGGAGCAGGCCACGATTACCGCGATCCGGGAGCTCATCGACGAGCACAAGTTCCCGATCCGCGTCTATCTGATGCTCACGGACGAGGCGGAACTGCTCAATTCGTGGCTGACCCATAAACCGCTCATCGGTTACGGAGGCCGGCTGACCGTACGCTCGGTGAAGATGTACGCCGATGGCGCGCTCGGCAGCCGCGGTGCGGCGATGCTTGCACCGTACAGCGACGATCCGACGAACACTGGCCTTCTCGTCAGCAAGCCCGAGCACATGCTGGCGGTGGCGCGCCGCGCGCGCGCGGCCGGCTATCAGGTGAACACCCACGCCATCGGCGACCGCGGCGTGCGCAACGTGATCGACGCCTACGAGCAGGCCGGCGCGAAGCCGGCGGACCGTTTCCGCGTCGAACACTTTCAGGTGGTCGCTCCATCCGATTTCGCCCGCCTGGCACAGCACGGCATCATCGCTTCCATGCAGCCGACCCACGCGACGTCCGATATGCCATGGGCCGAAGCCAGGGTCGGTCCCGAGAGGATCAAAGGCGCCTACGCATGGCGGACGGTGCTCAACTCCGGCGCCCGCCTCGCCCTCGGATCGGACTTTCCGGTCGAGGACGTGAACCCGTTCTTCGGGCTCTACAGCGCGGTGACCCGTCAGGACCAGCAGGGCAATCCCGCCGGAGGCTGGTATCCCGATCAGAAACTCACGCTGGCCGAGGCCATCCGCGGCTTCACCTCGGATGCCGCCTATGCGGCGTTCGAAGAGTCGTCCCGAGGCACGATCGAACCGGGAAAGCTGGCGGATCTGACAATCGTTGAAGGAGACCTGTACGTGATGCCGCCGTCACAGCTTTTTTCGACGAAGGTGCGCTATACGGTCGTGGGCGGTGAGGTGGTCTACCAGAACGCTCGATGAGCCCGTCTACCAGCGGCGGCCCCTGCTTTCGGAATGGGTACTTCTGATGGGGCGTTAACTTTCGACGAACATTCAACCGATAGGAGATGCAGATGCGTAGAACATTCGCGCTGTTCGTGCTGGCGCTCGTGGTCGTGGCCGGTAACGCGTTCGCGATTGGCGAGGCCCGGGTCCAGGGGAAAATCACCGACGCCGCCACCCACCAGCCGATACCGTTCGCCGTGATCGTTGTCGACGCCACGTCAGGACACACGGTCCATAGCGAATACAAGGCGGACAAAGACGGCGTTTATCGCTTCCTCGTGCTCGATGGCACTCTCAACTACAAGTTCACGTACAAAGCCCCTGGTTACGCGAACGTCGAACAGACGATGAAGCTCACGATGGGCGACCTCAACACGAAAGACGTGACGATGGCGCCCGCCTCGGCAGCGGCAGCAAGCACCGCCCCTGTCGCCATGAAAGCGGATCCGGCCGTGGTCGCTTACAACGAGGGTGCAGAGCTCGCCAACGCCGGCAAGGACACGGAGGCGATCGCCAAGATTGAGGCAGCGGTCACCGCCAAACCTGATCTGACCGCGGGTTATGAGGCTCTCGCCAAGTTGTACATCCGGAACAAGAACTACGACAAAGCGATCGACCGCGCGAACAAAGCCCTGGAGATCGACAGCGACAACCAGGACATGTTCGGCGTCCTTTCGGACGCGTACACCGCCAAGGGCGACAAAGCGAAGGCGGCCGAGTACCGGAAGAAGCTGCCAGCCGATGCCGCGGCGATGTTCAACGAAGCCGCCCGTCTCATCAACAGCGGTAAAGACGCCGAAGCCGAGCCGCTGCTGAAGGCCTCGATCGCCGCAAACGACAAATTCGCACCTGCCTACTACGAGCTCGGCATGGTCTATGTAAGGACGCAGAAGAACGCCGACGCCAGGACGAACCTGAAGAAGTACCTGGAGCTCGAGCCGAACGGCAAGGATGCCGCTACGGCCAAAGACATGCTGAATTATGTGAAGTGAAACAACTTCACGAAACGGTTGTGGCAAGCTGACGGGGGGCGGAAACGCTCCCCGTACTGTTTGGGAGAACGTCATCATGCGCACGGTTCTGATGCTGACCACGTTGCTCGTCGTTTTCGGCTGCGCGACGAATGGCGGGGCGCCCGGTCCGGAGCCGGCCGTAGCGTTTATCCAACTCTCGCGCGTCGCCGAGGGGACGCAGTACGACACGGGCCCCATTTCGACGCAGTTCGCGGTCGAGGTGAAGAACACATTGCCGGAAACGCTGCAGCTCCGCCGCGTATCCGTGCAGTCGATTGGTGGTGGCTCCTACACCCTGGGACCGTATTCGCAGGGTTTCAACGAGACGATCGGCCCGGGAGAGACGAAGCGCGTCTCGTTCTGGGCGCCGGCAAGGGTCGTCATGGCGACCGTAGCCGGTGCGAACGGGCCGGTCACGCTGCGGGGAACGCTCGATTTCGACAGCGCCGGGAAAAAGTTTCAGAAAGTCGTGGTTCAGAACGTTGAGCCCGAGGGAGGCAACTAGTGCCACGGCATTCCGTGCGCACGGGAGAAACCATCATGCGTAACGCCATTGCACTCTCAGCCCTTCTGGTCGCTGTCGCCTGCGCGTCGGGCAGCCAGGTCTCGCAGAAGGCCGCAAATATCCCGCTGCCGGAGATCACGCTCATCAGTCATACCGATCTGACGAACGTCCCGACGATCGCCACCGCCGTACCGGCGCATTTCGAGTTTCGCATCGTCAACGACGCAGAAGTACCGATCACGCTTCGCAGCATTGACCTCGTCGCTCTCGGCAGACCCGGCATCAGAGTCCAGTCGAAACACCTGCCGTATACGACCGTCATCCAGTCGCACACGGTCCAGTCGGTCGACTTCCTGACGACGGCGAGCATCGCCGACCCGGGTGGTCCGACCCGCATGGCCCCGGTCCAGATTCGCGCGGTTGCCCTCTTCGACTCGCCTCAGGGAAGCCTGGAGAAGGTCGTCGTGCAACAGCTTCGGCTCGATAGCGGGGAGTAGGACGGCACAAACGTAGGTCGGACTCTCAGTCCGACCGGTTCTCGCGCGGCCCCTGCCGGCTACCCCGCCGCGCGGTGCTCGACCAGACCGTCGAACACCTGCAGGGCAAGATCGACTCGGCCCAGCGGCGCCGACACTTGCACGCCCGCCACGCGGCCGCGCACGCGCTGGAGAGTCTCGCGGGCGATGGCGATCCCTTCGCGCAGCCCGTGCTCCTTGCTCTTCTCGCATGCGATGCGCATCCGTTCCATGACCTCCTCGGTGACGGAGACACCCGGCACCTCGTTGTTCATGAATTGCGCGTTGCGATACGACAGAAGCGGCCAGATGCCGGCCACCACCGGCAGGTGCATGTCTTGAATCTGATCGAGGAAGCGCTCCAGAACGACCACGTCGAAAACCGGCTGTGTGATGGCGTACTCGGCACCGGCCTTCACTTTCCACTCTAGGCGGCGGAGCTCGTAATCGAGATCGAGGTGACCGGGATTGACTCCGACCCCGATCGTAAACGTCGTCGGCTCGCCGAAGGGATTGCCGCCCAGATCGAGACCGTGGTTCATCAAGTTGGCCATGTTCGTCAGACCGATCGAATCGATGTCGAACACGGCCGTGGCGTCGGGATATGGGCCCATCTTCGGAGGATCGCCGGTGATGAGCAGAAGGTTGCGCAGGCCGAGCGCCGCGCATCCGAGCAGGTCGGAGTGCATGCCGAGGAGATTGCGGTCGCGGCAACAGTAGTGGAGCACCGTCTCGATGCCGACGCGCTGCTGCAGCAGGACGGCGACGGCGATGGCCCCCATCCTGTTCTGCGCGCGCGGACCGTCCGGCACGTTGACGGCGTCGACGCCGGCCTCCTTGATCGACCGTACCGACTCGATCATCTTGTCCGGGTTCGGGCCCTTCGGCGGCGTGATCTCGATCGTCGTCACGAACTCGCCCGCGGCGATCTTTTTCCCCCAATGGGAGCGCGACGCCAGCGGCACGGCTTCCTTGGCCTGGGAGCCTCCGATGCTTGCATCGCGTTCGACGATGACAAATGCGCGGCGCGGTGAGAGCGGCCGCACGGCGTCGGCCATGACCTTGATGTGCTCGGGCGTCGTCCCGCAGCAGCCACCGAGAAACTTCACCCCTTTGTGGATGAGCCGCTTGGCGTACTTGGCCATGTAGTCGGGAGAGGCCATGTACATCTGGCGCCCGTTCACTTCGCGCGGCAACCCGGCGTTCGGCTGCGCCGAGATCTTCTTTGCCGTGACGGCGGTGATCTCTTCGATGGCATCGAGCATGACGTCGGGACCGACCGAACAGTTGAGGCCGATGACGTCCGCGCCGGCGAGATCGAGGCGCTGGGCGATCGTGCGCGGCGTGTCGCCGTAAATCGTGCGCACGTCGTTGCCGATGGTCATCTGGGCCACGATCGGCAACGAGCAGATGTCGCGGATGGCCAGAATGCCCTGCTCGATCTCGGCGATGTTCGACATCGTCTCGAGCACGAAGAGATCGACGCCGGCGTCGCGCAACGCGGCGGCCTGCTCGCGGAAATACTCACGCGCTTCGTCGAGAGCGGTCGGCCCGTACGGCTCGATGCGGATGCCGAGGGGCCCGATCGCGCCGGCGACGTAAACGGAGTGGCCGGCCGCTTCGCGCGCCAACGCCGCCCCCCGTTCGTTGATGTGGCGCAGGTCGTCCTCGATTCCGAAGCTGCGCAGCTTGACGCGATTCGCGCCGTACGTGTTCGTCTCGATGATCTCGGCGCCGGCGCGGACGTATTGCTTGTGTACTTCGAGCACGATCTCCGGATTGCGGACGTTCAGCTCGTCATAGCACTTGTTGATGAAGACGCCCTTGGCGTAGAGCATCGTCCCCATCGCGCCGTCGAAGAGGTAGATGTGCTCGTCTGCGATTGCCTGTATGAAGTCCTGCATGTGCGTTCTCGCGTCGCGCGGTTACGGGGTGGGCGGGACCGCGCAACCGCGAGACCCGCAACCTCGTAACCGCAAACAAAAAGCCCCGCGCCGGAATCGACGTGGGGCCAAATCGAAGAACGAATTCGAACTTGCCGGCTATTTAGCTTTTTTTACCCTGGTTGCAAGCGACCCCAAATCAATCCAGCGAGATGCGAATGTAGGCCTGGGCGGCGTTTTTGTCAAACGCGGTCACGCGGTTTCGTGGTCTCGGGGTCTCGCAGCAGTTGGTCGCATACTCGCGGAGTAGCACTAAGCCGGCCGCGAGACCCCGCAACCGCGAGACCGCGCTACCGCGTAATCAGTTCCCGAAGATCTTCTTCAACCTTCCCCACGCCCCCTCCACTTCCTTCCGACTGCGGTCGACGTCGCTGGCCCATTTGCGGAATTGTTCGAAGGTGATCGCGGGCGGCTCGTCAAAGTTGTCGCGGTTGAAGAAGACGCTGCGAATGATGCCGCCGAAGAAGCCGGCCGGGCACTTGAGAGTCGGAGCGGTGCCGGCCAGGAAGACTTCATGGATGGGGCCGGGACAACCATCCTGCCAGAGCATGCCGGTCTCGGGGTCGATGTCGCGGAACGTCACGCCGGGCGGAGGCTTTGGTTCGCCGCGCAGGTGAGGGATGGATCTCATGTACGCGCCCCAGATCGGAATGGCTGCCTCGCCTGACGAGAGACGAAGCGGCGCGCCATGGTCGAAGCCGACCCAGACGCTGGTCACCATGTCGGCCGTGTAGCCAACGAACCAGGTGTCGCGGTAATCGCTGGTCGTGCCGGTCTTGCCGGCCACATAACCCAGGCCGTAGCGGTTGAGGCGTGAGGCTGTGCCGCGCTGCACGACTCCGCGCAACAGCGTGTGGACGATGTACGCCGCGTTCGGATCAGCCACGCGCTTCTGTTCGAGCTCGTGTACGTAGAGCGACTTTTCGGCACGGTCGCGAACCTCGCGCAGAAGGAAAGGCTCGACGCGAATGCCGAGGTTCGGGAACGGTGTGTACGCCGCCGTCAATTCGCGCATCGAGACCTCGGTCACGCCGAGCGGCAATGCCGGGATGCGCTCGAACTTCTCTTCGAACCCGAACTTCTCCGCCTCGTCAGCGACGCGCGCTACGCCGATATCCTCGGAGAGACGCACGGTCGGAACGTTCAGCGAGTGCTCGAAGGCCTCCCGCACGGTCACTCGTCCCCGATAGCGGTCGTCGTAGTTATGCGGCTGCCAGGTCTCGTTTCCGTTGACGGCGATGCTGATCGGCGCATCGAGCAGGAGCGACGCGGCCGTCACTTTTTTCGAGGCGATTGCGGCCTGATAGGCGAAGGTCTTGAATGCCGATCCCGGTTGGCGTCGCATGGCCGAGGTTCGATCGAACGGCGAGACGTTGTAATCGCTCCCGCCCACCAGTGCGCGGACGCCGCCGCTGCGCGGATCGACGGAGAGCATGGCCACCTGCAGCGGCTCATTCCTGGCCTGGGCCCGGAGCCAGGAATGCGTGGCCTCGAGCTGCGCCGGCGCGTGGGCGGCGACGCTCTCGGCGTTGCGCTGCGCGTCCGGGTCCATCTCGCAGACGATCGTCAGTCCGCCCTCGATCACGGGACGGATTCCGATTTCCTTCACGATGTCCCCGCGCAGGGCACGGAGGTAGAACGGATACGGCGCCTGCGGGATATCGCCGCCGCTGAATGCAACCTCGCTGGCTTTCGCCGCCGAGAATTGTGCGCCATCGATCCAGCCGTGATCGCGCATGACGGCGAGAATGGCATCGCGGCGCGCCTGCGCGATCTCCGGCCGCTTCTCCGGCGTGTCGCGATTCGGGGCGCGGATCATGCCCGCCAGGACGGCTGCCTCCTCAACCCGAAGCTGCGACGGAGGCTTGTCGAAGTAGAGGCGCGACGCCTCGTCGATCCCGATGATCGGCTTGCCGCCGCTGTGCCCGAGGTAGACCTCGTTGAGGTAAACCTCGAGGATCTCGTTCTTCGGCATGCGGGCATCGAGCAGCATCGCCAGCACGATCTCCGTGATCTTGCGGCGCCATGTCCGCTCCTGGGAGAGGAAGCGCGTCTTGATGATTTGCTGATCGATCGTGGAGCCGCCGGCGGCGATGCCATGAGCTCGAATGTCCGTCAGGAGCGCGCGGGCCATGCCGATCGGATCGATGCCGATGTGATAGTCGAAGCGGACGTCTTCCGCGGCCAGGAACGCGCGCGGCACATAGGCGGGCAGCGTGCCAAGCGACACCGGCGGTGTGGTGCGCCAGTCCACGCCGTACAGCGTGGCCACGCGCATCGGCGGCTGCCGCGCGGCGGAGAGGATGACCGTCGGCTCACGCCAGGCGTGGTCCACGAGCTCGCGTGAGAGCCGACGGTTGAGGATGAAGATGTACACGGCAAACGATTCGCCGATGACGAAGGCGATGACCGCCATCGCCGCGAGCCATCGCGGATACCGTTGCATGCGTGACAATCGCGACATCTTCGTCTACATTGAAATTCGTGCAACGGAGTTGCCACGCAGCACAAATTTTCCTTCGAATGTACGGCTCCACATCCCGACAGTTTTGAATAGGAGAGAAATCGATGGCTGCCAAGAAGTCCAAGAAGTCCGCGAAGAAGCCGGCTGCGAAGAAGTCCGCGAAGGCGAAGAAGGCCCCTGCGAAAAAGAAGGCCTCTGCAAAGAAGAAGGCTCCCGCGAAGAAGAAGGCTCCGGCGAAGAAGGCGAGCAAGAAGGTTTCGCCGAAGAAGGTGAAGAAGGCCTCTCCAAAGAAGGCCGCCAAGAAAGCTCCCGCGAAAAAGAAGGCTCCTGCGAAGAAGAAGGCATCTGCGAAGAAGGCTCCCGCCAAAAAGGCTCCGGCGAAGAAGAAAGCTCCGGCGAAGAAGAGCGGCGCTCTCGCCGCCGCACGCAGCGCGATCAGCAAGGTTGCGGAGACGGTGAGTCACGCGGTCTCCAGCGTGCTGCCCGGCGCGGAGAGCGGCCATAGCGAAGGCACGACCGACGGCGGCGGGGGGAGCAGCGCCCCCGAGCAGGGCAACCAGTAACGCCCTCGACCTTCGAAACGGGAACGTGGCCCTCGGTTGAGCGCCGCGATAGTGGCCCAAGACTGTAGCCAGGGGTGCGAGCGTTTTTAGCGAGCACCCCTGGTTCGTATGTCTTTTGGGTCGTGCCGCGTCAGCGGCACTGGATCATCAAACGAACGAATTGACGGAGAATTGCCAGAGGCCTGCGGAGAAAATTCACACCATCTCCGCACAATCGATTGCTTCGGGGCCCATCTACCCTCAACGCTCGATTGCTCCCCCGTGACAGCCGGCCTGCCCCGTCTGCCCGTGGGTAAACGTGACCCAGACTCACTCGCATGTGATTCGTTCCCGCACTCGGAGGATTCGTGAACCGCCAGATTCTGCGCACTGTCTTTGCTCTCGCGCTGGCAAGCCTCACTCCCGCACTCCATGCCGCAACGTCGCTTGTCAAAGCGGCCCTCCAGATTGACGCCGGCAACACGAAGCAGACCGGCCAGACCTTCGGCTATCGGCTGACCTATAACTGCAGCAACACATCCGGTCCCTGCCTCGGCGCGCAGGTGGTCGATCTTCTTCCGGCTGAAGTACAGTTCGTCTCCACCGTCCCTGCCAGCCCGACCGGCGACGTGGCAGCGATCAATGTCACAGCGAACTTTCGGCGGTTCCGGAAGAACGCGCGTGCAATTCGTCATGATCAATCCGCTGCCAGCCGGCAATAGCGGCGATCCGCTGATCAACGTCAAGTTCCCGAACGGATCGACCGCCAGCGGCACCGTGGCGATTAATACGGCGGATGCCATCAACCTCGACACCACACCCGGCACCTTCACGACGCCTCCCGTGAACGTCACCGCGCTGCAGGTCTCGCTGCAGAAGACGCTCATAACCTCGCCCGCCAATCTCGACATGCCCGAGGCCTATCGCCTGCGCATCTCGAACACGAGCAAGGGGAATGGCTCACTCAACCTGAGCGCCATCGGTCCGCTGACCGACAGCGCTCGGCTACCATTCACCCGTGCAGTTCGAACGTAGTCAGGCGGTTGTCGCCTGACCCAAACACTAACCTGTCCACGAAACCGGGGTAGGCCCACAGTGCTGCAGACCAGAGCATGCTGAGCACACGCCACGACTGGCGTCCGCCGCGAAGGTCTGAGGTGGTTTCGACCACGAAGTGCCTGATCTGCGTCATGAGAATCTCCTCGCTCGCCTGTTTTCAGCGATTTCAGTTGTTGATCGTGCTGATCGGTGCGCTGTCGCCCTGGACCGGCGCTGATGAGGCGGCCTGCAGAGGCACGGTCCGCGTGCCGAAGGCGTCGATCGGCCAAACCTCGAGCGGCAACGTCCGTCCGTTCGCCGCCAGATACACCCGCACGCCGTGGTCCGCGACCAGCTCGATCGAGCCGCTCTTCGGAACCGTGTAGCTCGCCCCTTCATAGGCGAACGTCTCGCCGGGTGTCCCGACGAATCGATAGGAAACCGCGCCGGAATGGCAGACCGGAATCGGAGCGGGAGCGTGGTGGAGAAGGGCGGCCAGGGTGATTGCGTGCAGGATGTTCATGCCATCCCCTTAGTCCAAGGCCGGTACCACGCAAGACTCTCATTAGAATCAGCAACTTAGATGCGTCAGACGCATTTGCTGCTGTTTGGGAACTGCACGGCTGTGCGGTTTCTGGACAGAGGGCTGCTGAATAGGCAGTTCAAAAGGCTACTTCCTATGCATTTCAACCGGGACGTGCATAGAAAAGCGTCGTCTTGCATACACGTTCGCCTGCTTCGCTGTGACGGATTGCCAACCGTTCCTGACGTGCATCCGCTACGCTTCGCGGGAAAAGAGTTGGCAACGGGTATGGCTGTCAGGAAGAAGACGACTAAGGCTGCTGTCGCGGCAACAGTTCTCCCGAGGAACGCGCGCGGGAAGACGAGGGACGGAGTCTCTTTCCCGGTTCCCCCAACGCGCGCCGGCCTGCCTCGCGACTACGCCGAGACCCTCGGTGCGATCAAGCAGCGCACCCAGCAGGAACGGCTCCGCGTCGTCCTGACCGCCAACTCGGCGATGGTTCTCCTGTACTGGGACATTGGAAGATGATCCTGGATCGGCAGAAGCGCGCCGGCTGGGGCGCCAAGGTCATCGATCGCCTCTCGGCGGACTTGCGTGATGCCAATCCGGAGATGCAAGGGCTTTCACCGCGAAACCTGAAGTACATGCGGGCTTTCGCGACAGCATGGCCGGATCGCGCAATTGTGCAACGGGTCATTGCACAATTGCCTTGGCGCCAGAACATCGCCCTGCTTGAGCGCGTCGATGACGAGATGACTCACCTATGGTACGCCGAGCAGTCGCTGCGCAACGGCTGGTCGCAGCCAATTCTGTGCCTCCAGATCGACGGCCGCGCCCATCAGCGCCACGGCAAAGCCCTCACCAACTTCAAGGCTACGCTGCCGCCCGCGGACTCGGACATGGCTGCCCAAGTGTTCAAGGACCCGTACCTCTTTGACTTCCTCGGTACCGCCGACCCGCGGCGGGAGCGCGAGGTCGAGCAAGCACTGGTCGATCACATCCAGCGCTTCCTGCTCGAGCTCGGGAGCGGCTTCGCCTTCGTGGGCAGGCAGGTCCATCTCGCATTTGCCAGTCGCGACTACTTCCTCGACCTCCTCTTCTATCACCTCGAGCTGCGCTCCTACGTGGTCATCGAGTTGAAAGCCGTCCCCTTCGATCCGGCCTTTGTCGGGCAGATGAACGTCTATCTCTCCGCGGTTGACGATCTCCTGCGCCATCCCGGCGATAAGCCCACCATCGGCCTCCTGCTATGCCGCTCGAAGGACAGGATCGTCGTCGAGTACGCGTTGCGCGATCTGAAAAAGCCGATCGGTGTTGCCGGATGGGAGACGAGAATCGTCGAAAAGCTCCCCGAGAACCTCCAGGGCAGCCTGCCATCCGTGGAGGAGATCGAGGCGGAGCTCAGCCGCGGAGAGGATCAACGATGAAGCCGCTCGCGACGCTACCCGAGCAACATAGGGATACCACCGCCAAGCCACCAACTTGAGATCACAATTTGTGATCTCAAGATCGTGCGACGCGCGGCGCAGCCGCGCAATCAACCGACCACCGACAACCGACAACGCGCGCGAAGCGGCCGCCGTCAATACGGCCAGGACAGCGCCGAAGCGAACCCCGGGATGACCGACGCCAGCCACTCCGACTGCGCCGACACCAGATCGCGCAGCTCCGCCGACAGCACCGCATCGACCGACTTCCCGTCCCGTGCCGCCAGCCTCTCCAGCGCCACCACCACCTCCATCCTCGGGATGCGCACCTCCAGATCGCAGAGCCTGAGCAGCTCCGGAATCGCCTCCGCCACCCTTGGCCCCAGGGCCTCCTCGATCTCCTCCTGCTCCCAGAACCCCATGGCGAACGACACCACCTCCGCCCACGGCAGCACGACCCCATCCCGCGTATCCACCCCTTCCAGCTCCCCCACCTCCATCCACCCGCGGACGTCATCGACGGACATCCCGATTGCCTCCGCCGCTTCGGCGGGAGTGTAGGTTGGGCGGGGGTGGAGGAAGATGTTGCGGATCTGCATGGGGGTGGTGGTCAGGATCATCGGCGTCTCCTTTGCGTGTCTTAGCGAAACAAGCGAATATCAACTATCGACGATGGAGTCTACATCAACGATCGTTGAAGCTCAACCCGGAATGGCCGTCGAGGCAGAAATCTTCGGAAAGCGCCTGCGCCAGCTCCGTCTCGCCGCCGGTTGGACCCAGGAACAGTTCGCCGAAGCCGCCGGCATCACCACGACCTACACCAGCGATCTCGAACGGGGTACGAAGGTACCGAGCCTCACGATCGCGCTGCGGATCAGCCGAGCGTTTCGGATATCGATCGCCGATCTGCTGCGGGATTTCACGGTCGAAGGTGTTCGGCGGATGAAGTTGGACTAATCTCGAGTCGCCGTACACGGATTTTCAGCCCCCTCGGAGTGGCAGGACTCTTTGGCGCGGACGATGTGACGGAGCTGTTCTGGATCCTTGAGGAGATTCGCAAGCGTGCGCCGGCGTAAAGGTCAACTGATCTCGCTACGCGCCCATGTCGCCCAAAGATCGGCTGGTGGAAGGAAAAAGTAGCCGCCAGCCTCATCACCGATTGCGCGAAGTTACCAGTGCTGAACAATCCCGCGGTCAGGAGGCAAACAAGGGCGGCACGAATGTCATGATCAGTTTCGGTACGGCAACGTCTGGCGATGCTGTCCGGGAGATGAGCAGCGTCGACAATGACTTCAAACAGCCGGCGGGAAATCCAGCAGTTGTACAACCAGTCGAACTTTCCACCGCGTTTGAGTCTCTGCGCATTGACAAAGTCTTCGTCCGGTACAACGACACCGAGAAAGGCATTCGGGAAGGCCTCAACGATGTTTGAGCCAAACAACAGGTGAGGAAGTGCCTGTTCGGGTGTGCTGACTGCGTTTGCATCGATCAGTTGCGCGGCAGCTCGGCCGCCGTGCTGACGGAGAGTCTGACCTGTGCCACGAATATGGGACATCCCTGGCTTGCAGCGCTTCTGAAAAGCACCGCGGCTGAAGGTACGCTCGCATTGGCGCCGGAAGGTCTCCGAGGTGCCCAGAGGAAGAAGCGGCGCGTCGATGGCGACGATATCCACGTGAGCGAGTGACTTCAGCGCCTCATCACGTTCAGCGACCGAGAGCCGTTCCGCGCGCACGAGACTGCCGCCGCGAAACACAGCAATGCCGTTGGTTCGCCTGTGCTGCGAAAAGCCAATGTCGACTCCGACAAGGTGCATCGCATCAAGCGTACTCGCACTGCCAAAAATTGACGCAGGCGTTCTGCGACGTCTACTCTCAAGGGTATCCATAGAAAAATGGCACTCGTGGAGAATCGCAGAGGGAGTACTGACAGTGGCACTTTGGATGGTACGGGCCGGCAGACACGGTGAATATGAAGAGCGTTTTCTGACGGATTCGCGTGTCTACCTCACATGGGACACGTTCGATTCCGATATCCGAAAGATCCCGTCGCGCGCTGACCTCATTCGAGACCTCCGCGAGAGATGGCCGAATGCCGCGGAAGGAAAGGTGCGTAACCACGCTGCACAGATCTGGGCGTTTCTGCACACGATGGCGATCGAGGATCTCGTCGTAGTTCCGAGCAAGAAGAAGCCGGAGCTGCATTTCGGCATCATTCGAACGGACGCACAGTACGACAAAAGCGCGGAGCGAGACTATCGCCACTTTCGCGAGGTAAAGTGGCTGCAGGATGTTCCGCGCTCGGCGATGGACAAGGACATCCTCTATTCGCTGGGCGCCATCATGACGATCTGCGCGATTCGCAGGAATGACGCAGAAGCCCGCGTTCGCGCGCTGCTCAAGCTGGTTAACCCATGGTTAACCCCTGGTTAACCCGGTATCAGCGGCGTTGTCCCAGGATTCGTCTGACGCGAGTGAAGATGCGGCTACTTCGATTGACCACGAGCAGCTGGCTCGTGATGAGATCGCTGCATTGATCATGCGTCGCTTCAAGGGTCACGGACTGGAGCGCCTTGTCGGCGCGATTCTCCGAGCGCAGGGCTACGTCACCTATCACAGCCCCACGGGCAGCGACCGTGGCGTCGACATCCTCGCGGGGAGTGGACAACTCGGTTTCGGTTCGCCGAAGATCTGCGTCCAGGTGAAATCGGAGCAGACGCCGGTTGATAATCCCACGTTCAGCCAGCTCCTAAGCACGATGCAGTCGACGGGTGCCGATCAGGGTCTGCTAGTTGCCTGGGGCGGCTTCAAGTCGAGCGTCGAACGTGAGGTACCTCGGAACTTCTTCAAGGTTCGGTTGTGGGATCAGAAGACACTTCTCGACCAGCTCTTTCAGCACTACGAACGGCTCGATGAGGAGATCCGCGCAGAGCTGCCGCTGAAGCGAATCTGGACCGTCGTGCCCGACGAGACTGACGAAAGCGAGTGATGCGCGGCTTCGTCGCGAACACCGACTACGACTGGTTCACGTTCCTTCGCGCGATCGAGCCGCCAATCGATGATGTGAACTTCTGGAAGCCGGGGTCGGAGACTTCGTTCAAAGCGCTGCAGCCGGGAGAGCCGCTGTTCTTCAAGCTGAAGGCGCCCCGGAATGTGATCGCAGGGTTCGGCTACTTTGCGCACTTTTCGACGCTGCCGGTCTCGATGGTTTGGCAGGAGTACCAGCAGGCGAACGGCGCGCCGTCCTACGCCGACATGCGCGAGAGGCTACTGCGGATCCGGCAGCGGTTCGACATGAGCACCGATCCGAAGCAGGACTTCTGGATCGGCTGCATCCTCGTGAATCAGCCTGTTTTTTTCGACGACGATGAGTTTGTTCGCATCCCCGACGATTTCAGCGGGCCGATCGTACAGGGGAAGCGCTACGACCTCACCTCGGGCGAGGGGGAGAGGATCTGGTACGAGTGCATGGCGCGCGCGGCGAGGCGGCCGGAGTGGATCGGTCCGTATGCCAGTGTGACGGAGCCGCTGGGCGGGGACATGATCGCTGATGCGCCGCTCCGCTCCGGTTATGGCGAGCCGGCGTTGATCCGTCCGCGCCTGGGGCAGCGCAGCTTCCGTATCGCCGTTCTCGACTCGTACGAGCGCCGCTGCGCGGTCACGAATGAGAAGACGCTTCCGGCTCTGGAAGCAGCGCACATCCGCGACTATCGCGACGTGCAGGAGCATTCGCTCACCAACGGCATCCTCTTCCGCGCCGATATACACAAGCTGTTCGATGCCGGCTACGTCACCGTCACGCCGGACTATCACTTCGAAGTCAGCCGCCGGATCAAGGAGGAGTTCGAGAACGGGCGGGATTACTACGCGCTGCACGGCTCCGAGATCCGGCTGCCGCGAAAGCCGGCGGACCGTCCGGCGGCGGAGGCGCTGTTCTGGCATAACGAGGAGCGATATCAGGGGTGAGCGTGCGGCCTCGACAGTAACGGGCGAGATCCTGGCGGCGGCGCTGGTTACACTCGCTGGTCAGCCCAAACCTTCGGTCCGCGTTGTCTGGGAAGATGACGGTTTCGCACCTCAGTAAATTTACGATGGGCCACCAACCTAAAATGGCGCGCATCCTCATTTCAGGTTCTCGATGCGCCGTCGAACTACAGGCCAGTACCGGACCGTGTCCACTGCATCGCGCTTCCGGGCGTTCGTTCCCACTCGTCTGCCACCCAATCCCGTTGCGATCAGTTGTTGATGGTGCTGATCGGTCCGCTGTCGCCCTGGGCCGGCGAGGAGGAGACAGCCTGCAGCGGTACGGTCCGCGTACCGAAGGCGTCGATCGGCCATACGTCGAGCGGCAATGTCCGTCCGTTCGCGGCCAGATACACCCTGATGCCGCCATCCGCGACCAGCTCGATCGAGCCGCTGTTTGGGACCACGTAGCGAGCGCCTTCATACACGAACGTGGCGCCGGGTGTCCCGACGAATCGGTACGACACTGCTCCCGTGTGGCACACCGGAATCGGAGCGGGTGAGCGGTGGAGAAGGGCGGCCAGCGTGATTGCGTGCAGGATGTTCATGGCTGACCCTTAGTCCAAGGCTGGTACCAGGCAAGACTCTCATTGGAATCAGCAACTTAGGTGCGTCTGACGATTTGACGCTGTCTTGGAAATGTACGGGTGTGCGGTTTATGGACGTCTTCGACCTCTTCGTACGACATCACGTACGATACAGATCATGAAGACCATCACGGCCAGCGAGGCGCGTACGAATCTCTACAAGCTGCTGGACGAGACGGCGGTCACGAGTGAGCCGGTGCAGATCACCGGCAAAAGCGCCGATGCCGTCCTGGTCTCCATGGACGACTGGCAGCCCATTCAGGAGACACTGCACCTCCTGTCGATTCCCGGGATGCGCGCTTCGATCCGCAAGGGGATGGCTACGCCGGTCAAAGAGTGTCTGGAGTCGCTGGACTGGTGAGCGCCTGGCGGACGGTGTTCACGCCGCAGGCCGCAGTGCAAAGAAGCTGCGCCGGTCGAGTCTCAAGCCCAAAGCCGAGGCATTGCATGTCCTCCGGATGTGGACGCACTACGAGTGACGATCGTGGCGGGACAAATAGCGGTCTTGCCGTTGACGACGATCGATTCCGCCTCTACTCTGCGGAGATCTTCCGTAAATGAAGCAGCAACCGCAATAAGCGTATGAAACTCTCCGTCACCTGGCATCCGTCCATCCGCCTTGCGACTCCGGTTTCGCGTCTGCACAAGATTTTCGATCTCGATTCGCTGCCGCGCGAACCGGCGATTTACCTTTTCGCGCGACGCTTTGGTGGTCGAATGGAAGTGCTCTATGTCGGGAAGGCTACGTCGCTGCGCTCCCGCATCAAACAGCAATTGAACAATCTACGGCTGATGCAGACGATCGACGACGCCGCAATCGGGCATCGGATGCTGATCTACGGGACGCTCAACTGTCGCCCCGGTCAGCCTGTCGGCACCGTCCTGAACATCGTGGAAACGGCGCTCATCGGGCACCTCACCGAGAACGGTCACCAACTGAGCAACAAGCTGGGGACCAAGCTGCCCGTGGATGTGATTTCTTTTGACGGCTATCTCCTCGCGCGCGGCGTGACGGGTCGCGAGTTGAGGGTTCCGAAACGACGCAGCAAAGGAAATGACATCGAATGACGGTCAATGCACCATCCGCATCGGCAATCCGCGACTGTCGAGAGGCGGATCGAGCGGCAGCGACTGCGACTTGCCGTTAAGGATGCGTTGGGCGGTCCAGAGGGCGGCGAATGCGTCGGCGATATCGTCGTTTGAGGCGTGGTTCCGCTGGACTTGATTGCGCGCAGAATCGAATGTCAGCGGGCCGAAGTGGCGGGCGATGAGGTCGCAGCGGGTGGCATGGCCTTCCGGGCTCTTCTTGCCGGGAATGATCGGGGCTCCCGCCCAGGTGCTGAAGGTCAGCTCGGGGTGGACCTCAACGACCCTGGCACGGAGCTCGGCGTCACCGCGCAACGCGTTGTCGACCTCGCGGATCTTCGGATAGATCGCCCACGCCTGTTGGGAGATCCCTTTCTTCTGGGAGGCGATCGAGGCTGCCTTCGCGTCGAGATAGGTGGAGGCACTGAGCGCGGGGCGGATGGGGGCGGGGAAAACGCTCGTTCCTCGCTTTGGCCCGAGATGCCGGCGGGCAAGGAGGTCGCATTGGCGCGCATCGCGTTCGGTCAGCCCGATCGGGATGTCAATGGCGATCACGACGGCGTCGAGGGCATTAGAGAGGTCGTGGAAGGTCAGGAAAACGTGGGCTGTGATGCTCCGTGTCTCGGTCTGCTCGACAAGGGCGATCCAGCCGGAGGGGCATCCATCAACTCCAGCGATATTGGGCATGAGTTAATGATATGTCGCGAGGTGGGTTGAATTTGCATGTTTCGGAGGTCGCGCGAGCTCTGCGGGAGGGACGCCCGCGGTCCCAGGGAGGCGAGTCTCACGGGCTGCGGAAGGGTCTGGCGTAGCCGGTCATCTCGACGTAGCCCTTTCCGCTGACGGCGACGTTGCTGAAGGAGCCGGCGATGTCGACGGCGCCTTCCCAGTAGGTGATCTGCGTCGAGCTGCGGGTTACGAGCTCCTGGTCCTTCATGAGGGGGTGAAGGGTCAGCGAGATACCGAGGGAGGGGATGGCCACGCGCCAGCCCATCGGATAGGTGCCGTCGGATTTGTTCGAGTGCCACTTGCCGAGGGGGGTGATTATCATCTGCTCGCGGCGGAGGTGGATGACGTTTCCATCGGTGATGAGGGAACCGGACGATGGCGTGTCGGGGGTACCGTCGTTGCGGCGGATCTGGTAGAGCATCAGCTCGGCGTCGTTGTCGAGCTGGATCGAGAACCAGTCCCAGCCCTGCTGGCTCTCGCGCAGGGCCGAGCTGCCGAACTCGTGATCCATCCAGGCCTGGCCGTGGCAGTTCGCACCGTTCACTCGGCCCCGTACCTCCAGGCGCGTCATCGAGTAGTAGTGGGAGGCGTTGCCGATCCCTTCGCCTTTGACGCTGATGCCGTTCTCCCCATGAATGGCCGGCGCCTTGTGCGAGGTCATCTTGAGATCGATGGAGTCTTTGCCGCCGTAGGCCATGAGACGCCAGGAGCCGTCGGCCAGAGTCATGGCCCGCCACCCTTCGTTGAAGACATCGAGCGTTCCCACGGCGGCGCCGGCGGTGAAGGGGGAGGAACGATTGAGTTTCTCGTAATAGCGGAAGTCGTTCGCGGCGACGTCGGTGACCGCGAAGTGCGCCAGGGCGAGATTGCGCAGGTCCCATCGCGTCTTCGGTGCCTCCCCGGGCGGGGTGATGCCGACGCGGAAGAAGGTCAACTCGAAGCCGTAGCGCTTCCCGCTGTCCGTCTCCAGGTGACCGGTGTAGTACCACCACTCGGTCTTGTACTCATCGTGCGTGCCGTGATCGCGGGGGAAGGAGAAGTCGTAACCGGGAAGGGCGGGGGTGAACGCCGTCTGCGCGGCGAGTGTTGAATGCCGAATGTCGAATGTCGAATGAAAGAGCAGGGCAGCCATCAGGCACCGCATCCATCGGCCACGCAACAGCGAACATTCAACATTCGACATTCCGCAGGACATAATATGCGCCGCCATGGCCGAGACTCCGGTCGTTTCCCCTGCTCGCACGCGCTTCCGCACGGTGGCCGCGGAGTCGAGCATCCCTGTCGATGCCGACGATCTCGTGCTGCTTGCGCGGCGCTACGCGGACCAGGGGATGTACGACGAGGCCATCCATCTGTACGAGATGGCGGAGAAGCTGAAGCCGGGCTCGGTAGCCGTGCGGATCAACCTGGCGCGCACGCGCGACCTCAAGGAGAGTGCCGAGGCGGCACGGTATGAGACGGTCAGACAGGATGTGGACGCGCAGCGGGCGCGCGACGAGATCGACGCCTCGCAGTACGTCGGCCTGGCGCAGTACTACATGGCCAAGGACCAGACCGCGAAGGCCATCGAGCTGCTCGAGATCGCCAAGCTGAAGACGCCGAACAACTACCGCCCCTACGAGATCCTGGGCCGGCTGCACTACTCGCAGGGGGAGTGGGACGCGGCGCACGAGGAGGTCCTGAAGGCGCGGAAGCTGAATCCCTTCGACCGCGGCCTGGCCGATATCTCCGGGCGCGTCGAGTTCGAGCTGCGCAACTTCGACCGGGCGCTGGAGGACTTCATCGACGCCTTTCTCCTCTCGGTCGATCAGAAGGGCGACAGCACCGAGCCGGTGCGTCGGATGATCAATACGCTCAAGCGCATCCAGAACATCGACGCCAAGGACCTCAATACCCGGATCAAACAGCGCGTCGAGCAGCTCCAGCTCTGCACGGAACGCCTCGAGCTGCGAAAGGACAACCTCTTCCGGCTCGAGTCGAAGAAGGGGCTGCGCGAGATCATCGAGAAGATCACGCGCGACGCCGAGACGCGCGACAACCTGATCACCATGGCCGCGGAGCTCCGCGCCCTGGAGGTCTTCCGGCACATCAAGGACGAGCAGATCATCCGCCTGTCGAAATTCGCGCACGTCGAGCAGCTCGACGAGGGCGGCCACGTGTTCAGGGAAGAAGACCGGTCGATGGACTTCTACGTGGTCAGGGACGGGCGCATCGAGATCCGGAAGGAGACGCCCTTCGGCCCGCAGATCCTGGGCTCGCTGACCTCGGGGACGATTTTCGGCGAGATGAATTTCGTCGACCGGACGCACCGCTCCAGCGATGCCATGGCCGTCGTCCCGTCGAACTGCTACACCTTCTCCTTCAGCGCGCTCGATCAGCTCATGGACGAGGACAAGCAGCTCGCCGTCGGCCTGCACTGGGCCTTCTGGCGCTCCCTGACCGAGAAGGTGCGCGACGCCAACGATCAGCTCAAGCTCTTTTTTCAGGAGGACGCGAAGAAGGGCCAGGGCCGCAAGCGCGTGGAGGGGACGCGCGAGGTGCAGCAGGTCACCGTCAAGTCGGAGGACAAGGTCGACCTCTTCAAGGAGCGCGGCCTCTCCGCGGGTGAAATGAAGCTGCTGGCCACGTTCTCGAGCGAGGAGCGCTTCCGGGAAGGGTCGATGGTGTTTCGCGAGGGGGAGAAGGGCGACAAGCTCTACATCGTCCTGGACGGCCGCGTGCGCATCTCGAAGTTCATCCCCGGCGTGGGCGAGGAAGCGCTGGCCGTCCTCGACCGCGGCGATTTCTTCGGCGAGATGGCCCTGATCGACGATAAGGCCCGTTCCGCCGATGCCAAGGCCCACGACGGCGATGCCACGGTGCTGTCGATCGATCGGGCCACGCTGAACGAGATCCTGTCGATGGATCCCCACGCCTCGCTGCAGTTCCTCAACCTTCTCTGCCGCATGATCAGCCGGCGCCTGCGCGAGATCAACGAGAAGATCGTGCAGTGGAAGTACATGAGCGGAGGGTTTTAGTCGAGAGGCGAATGTTGAGTGTTGAATGTTCAGTGTTGAATGTTGAATGAGAAAACAAGCCCTCGTAGGTCAGCATTCATTCAACATTCAACACTGAACACTCAACATTCAACAGTTGCCTTCCCCCTCCCCCGGCACCATCCGTGCTGATCTCCGCGCAACATGTTGTTTCTCGCCTTTGCAGCCACCTTCCTGATCTTCTGGGCGGTCGTCTATGCCACGCTGCCGGTGGTCCGGTACGCCGGACAACTGCTTGCGCGACTCATCGCGCGCAGCGCGCATGTGACCAGCCTCGTCTCGACCACGCGTGAGCGGTACAGCCGCTACCTCCCGGTGGCGGCCATCCTGATCGGCGGCGGGCTGCTTACCGCGTGGGCAGGCGACGGGTTCATGGATCTGGCCGAGAGAGTCCATGCGAAGAACGGCGCGCTCGAACGCGTCGACACGGCGGTCCACGACTGGGCCGTCGGCGAACGCACGGCCGGAGCGACGATCTTCTTCGTGACGATGTCGGACATCGGCGGGCCGGCCGGCGTCGGCGCGGTGCTTTTCGTCGTCTGCGTCGTCCTGGCTTTTCAGCGCCGCTGGCGGTGGATCATCTACCTGGTGGTCACCGCGGCCGGCGGGGGGGTGCTGGATCTCGAGCTGAAGCGTTATTTCGCGCGCGCCCGTCCGGCGGTGACGGAGATGCTTCGTCAGGCCACCGGCTATTCGTTCCCGAGCGGTCACGCCATGGGCTCCGCCGTCGCCTTCGGCGCGCTGGCGT
This sequence comes from Thermoanaerobaculia bacterium, assembly GCA_035482045.1. Taxonomy (GTDB): domain Bacteria; phylum Acidobacteriota; class Thermoanaerobaculia; order Gp7-AA8; family Gp7-AA8; genus JADGNZ01. The sequence continues at coordinate 67,945 of DATHRD010000044.1, read as the reverse complement.
ATCTGGCGTTCCGTACCATCCGGAGCTGGCCGGCCAGGGCGGCCATGATCGCGTTCCTCTACGCGCTCATCGCCGCGGTGGCCTTCTCCCGTATCTACCTCGGCGTTCACTGGGTCTCGGACGTTCTCGGCGGCGTCACGGCCGGAACGGTGTGGGTGACGACGACAACCATGGCGTACGAGGTGATGCGAAGAATTCGGCGATAGATTGCGGCTTCGCCGGGTTGTCGGTTGTCGGGTTGTCGGTTGTCGATTTTTCGCGGGCCCGCGAAAATGAGCAGCAATTCGATCTAGGGCCGCCCACGCGCCACAGCGCAGACAACTGACAACCGAGAACCGACAACGCGGCGAAGCCGCAGTTACGTCGCGTCGCTTGGGCTTTCGCCATAGAGCTGGCGGACTAGCTGGCCGATGGTCAGGTGATCGAGGGCGTTGTTCATGGACTCGCTGAGGCGCGTGAAGAGATCGTTGATCACGGGGCGTTCGTAGTCGTCGATCTGGATCTCCGGCACGTCGCGGCGCACTCCTTCGGCCAGCGCCACCACCTCTTCGACCCCGATCCGGAAGGGATCACAGCCGGGAACGAAGCCGGGCCAGTCCCCGCCTGTCTCCTTCACGAGCTGAGCGTCTTCGAGCTTTCGCAGTACACGCAACATGTGGCCATCGGTCGTCCCAAACTGCTCGGCCAGCCGGGACAACACCGGCGCCTCTTCGCGGCGGTCGAAACGGCGTGCGATCTCGAGCAGCGCACGGATCGCGAAATAGGCGTCGAAACGCGGCTCGTCCTGCACCTGCTGTTCGGTGGCGCGCAGGATGCCGTAGAGGTTCTGGAAGACGTAGCAGATCTCCACGCCCAGCAGGATCACCACCCAGAGGATCTGGATCGCGATCAGAAAGATGACCGCCAGCCCGAGGGTGCCGTAGATCATGTTGAAGCGGCCGTGGAAGAGGTAGTCCGCGTAGATCCCGAACGCGAAACGCACCAGTGAGAAGAGGGACGTGGTCACGAGCGCGCCGACCGCCGCGGAACGGAAACGAACGCGGGTCGACGGCACTAGCCAGAAAAGCATCGTGAAGGCGATGAACAGCACGATGATCGGGGCGATGCGGAAGATGATGTCCTGCTTGAACAGCACCTGGAGATAGCGGTTCTTTTCCAGCGTGTTGGTCGTGGTGAAGGAGATGCCCATCAGAACCGGACCCCAGAAAAAGAGCATCGTGAAGGCGATGAGCTTCTGCCGGTATCCGTGGACGCTTCGAACCTTCCAGATCTGATTCACCGTGCTCTCGACCGCAAGGAAAAGACGGAAGGCGATGACGATGAAGATGATCACGCCGAACGTGGATGCCGCCTGCGCGTTCTCCGCGAATTGCGTGATGTGGTACGAGATCTCCGGCGACTGGTACGGGATGATGTTGTTGAGGATGGCGTCGATCTGAGACTGGGAGTTGGGGAAGAGGTTACTGAAATAGCGCTGCAGCGCCTGCGTGAACGCGACCAGGAGAGGAATGAGCGACAGCAGCGTCGTGTACGCCAGCGCCGAAGCGCGCGACGATCCCTCGATGTCGTAGAACTCGCGAACCACTTCGCGGATGAAGAGGAAGAATTCAACGGTCGTCACGCGCGCCCGTTTCCGCCCCTTCGCTTCGCGCCGGTAGAGAAGAACCGCCGGATCGGTCAGCCACGACCAGACGGTTTTCCGCGCCAGGGTCAGGCTGGACTTGAAGCTCGCGCGCCGTGGGCCGGCCTGCGGGATGTCGGTCATGGCTCAACTATAAAGGCAAGGACCGGGCCTGAGGCGATCATGAATGCGATACCGTTATGGCCATGCCCACGCGCTTACCAGCGGTCGCCGGTACGTTCTACGAGGCAGCGCCTGAGGATCTTGCCACGCAAGTGGCCTCCTGCCTGGCCGAGAATCCGGAACCGGAGGCGAAGGAACGCTTCATCGGCGCGGTCGTTCCGCACGCCGGACTGATGTATAGCGGCCACGTGGCCGCGGCGTTTTACGCCGCCGTCGATCTGCCGCGCCGCTTCATCATCCTCTGCCCGAACCATACCGGATTCGGCCACTTCGCCGCGATCAATCGCGAGGGCGACTGGCGCACGCCGCTCGGAAGCGTTGCCGTCGACACGCCGCTCGCCGACGCGCTCATGCAGCACTCGAAGCTGCTGGCCGAGGACGCACGCGCTCATTCCCGCGAGCACTCGCTGGAAGTGCAGCTTCCTTTCCTGCAGCAACTCCTCGGCGATTTCACTTTCGTCCCGATCTGTCTCGGGGCGAACCGCTATGACTATTGCGAGGAGATCGGGCACGCCATCGCCGCGGTCGTAAGGACGGCCGGCGAGCCGGTGGGCATCCTGGCCAGCTCCGACCTCAACCACTACGAAGAGCAGAAGACGACGCTACGGAAGGATCAACGCGCCATTGACGAGGTCCTGAAGCTCGATCCGCGGGAACTGTGGCGTGTCGTCGACGAGCTCGACATCTCCATGTGCGGCTTCATTCCGACGACGACGATGCTGATCGCCGCAAAAGAGCTCGGCGCGAAACAGGCAAGGCTGGTCAAGCACGCCACGAGCGGCGACATCAACGGCGACTACGCGCACGTCGTCGGCTACGCGGCGATCGTGATCTCGTAATGAAGATCGTTTTTGCAACCGCCGAGGTCTCGCCCATCGCCAAAACAGGCGGCCTGGGAGATGTCTGCGGCTCGCTGCCGAAAGCGCTGGCCAGGCTCGGACATGACGTGACGATCTTCATGCCGTACTACCGGCAGGCGCGGGAGTGGTTTGCGAACAACGACATCGTGCCGGACGAAGCGCTTCCGACGACGCATGTCCGTTGGGCGAATTGGGCCGCGGAGGCGAACTACCTGAGGACGACGCTTCCGGGGACGGACATTCCGCTCATCCTCGTCGGAAACGACTACTACTTCCATCGCCCGCACATCTACTCACCGCGCTTCGACGGCTACGACGACGGGATCGAGCGGTTCGCGTTCTTCAACCGCGCCATCGTCCGCGGCTGCGAGCTGCTGGGCATCGCTCCCGACATCGTCCATGCCCACGACTGGCACACCGCTCTTCTGCCGATCTACCTTCACTCCGGCCTCCGCGGCAGCGATGAGTTCCGGAAGGCGCGCTCCGTCTACACGATTCACAACCTCAACTATCAGGGGATCGGCGGCGCCAGCCACTTCGCCGCGCTCGGTCTCCACAGCCGCTACTGGGCACCGGACGCGGTCGAGCATTACGGCGACGTCAACCTGATGAAGGGAGCGATCATCCTGGCCGATCAGGTGACGACCGTCTCTCCGACGTACGCGCGGGAGATTCAGTCGGGCGAGCATGGCGCCGGCCTCGACGGCATTCTGCGCAGTCTCTCGTTCAAGTTGCAGGGCATCCTCAACGGCATCGACGTCGACGAGTGGGATCCGGCCACCGATTCGCACATCCGATCGCAGTTTTCCGCGCACCACCTATCCGGCAAGAGCCTTTCCAAGCGCGGACTTCTGCGCGAGGTAAGTCTCAAGCACAAGACCAGAACGCCGTTGCTGGGATTCGTTTCCCGCCTCGTCGATCAGAAAGGGATCGATCTGCTCATCGCCGCGCTGCCGCACATGCTCGCCGCCGGCATGGACGCGGTCATCCTGGGATCCGGCGAACCGCGCTACGAGAACATCCTTCTGCAGATCGCCTCCCAGCACCCCGAATCCTGCCGCGTGATGATCGGCTTCGACACCGCCCTGGCCCACCGCATCTACGCGGCGGCCGACATCCTCCTCATGCCGTCGATCTACGAACCGTGCGGTCTCAATCAGATGTACGCGCTCCGTTATGGCACCGTGCCGGTGGTGCGGCTGACCGGCGGACTGGCCGACACCGTGATCCCGTTCGACGGCACGAACCTGGAGGCCGCGAACGGGTTCGGCTTCTTCTCCACGAACGCCGCCGACTTTTACACTGCCGCATGGCTGGCCATGCTCAACTATCGCGAGTCGAAGAGCTGGCGGCGCCTGCAGAGCAACGGCATGGATGCGGATTTTTCGTGGGAACGGTCGGCACGTGAGTACGAGGCGGTCTACTATCGAGCCCTGCATTCATGAAGGCCGCAGCCTATGAGGAGTGTTTCCAGTCCATCGTCGCCGTCTGGCGCGATGAAGGAGGGGCGACGCTCGACGACATCGCCCTGATGGCGACGATCAATTCCGTTCTGGCCCATCGCTTCACGCACTTCTACTGGACCGGCTTCTACCGCGTCTGTGGAGAGCGCCTCATCGTCGGTCCTTACATCGGTACCGTCGGCTGCCTGCAGATCGACTTCGGGCGCGGGGTCTGCGGCACGGCGGCGGAGAAGCGTCAGACCCTCATCGTGCCGGATGTGAACCAGTTTCCCGGGCACATCGCATGCGATCCGAATTCAAAGTCCGAGATCGTCGTGCCGGTTTTCGGTCCCGACGGCGAGCTGATCGCCGTGCTGGATGTCGACGCGGATGTGCTCGACGCGTTCGATGAAGAGGACCAGCGCGGGCTCGAGAGAATCGTGGCCCTGTTTCGCGACTGAGACCGCGAAATGGAGGGCCGCCGTTGCCGGCGGCCCCACGGGTCAGTGAACTTACGCGACCGGCTGGTACTTGGCGTCGCTGAACGCGAGCATCGGATAAAAGATGAACGGCAGGAAGATCATGCCGATGGCGAATCCCGTACTCTTGCCGAAGTTCTTGGCAATGGCGATGACCACGATGATGATGACGATGAAGTTCACGAAGGGAATGAGCATCAGAATGAACCACCACATCGGCTTGCCGGCGATTTCGAGCATCACGATGAGGTTGTAGATCGGAACGATCGCCGCCCAACCGGGCTTGCCGGCCTTGACGAAGATCTTCCACAGGGAAATCACGATGAGGAGCAGGATCGCGAAGTACACGATCGCCACGCCCGTTCCCATGGCGGCGCCGCCTGCTGATACCCCGGTGGAGGTGTTGTCCTGCAACAACGCGAGTGCGAACAGAGAGCTCATCTCTTTTTCTCCTTACTCCGATTTTAGGTTTGTGACGATTTCGTAAACGGTACACCGGACTCTGGCAGAGAGCAATGACATCGTTGGGGTCGGTAGGCGGAAAGCCGTACTTAGCCGGCGATCACGTCAAGTTCGTCGATCAGCTCGCGGATCGAGTGGAAGCGGAGCGACTCCGGGTCGGCAATCAGGCTGTCGAGCGCCGGAGTTTGGAAGCCGGACGCCAGGAGCTGACGCGCGAGCGGAAGGGCCTCCTCCCGCAATTCCGCCGGCGGATGCGGAAGCGGCGCGGAGCCGCCTTCGACGTACGTCTGGCGCTCGATGGCCTTCATCCTCTCCCGCAGCTTCGCCTGGAACCCGCGAATCTGCGCGATCAGGGCAGGATCGAGAGCCGTCGCTGATTTCAGCCCGGCCAGATCCTCACGAAGTGCTTCCATGAGGGGCGTCAGCCGGTCCGCATCCGCCTGGCCCAGCTCGTCGATAGCAGCGCTGAGGTCGTTCAAGGCGAACTCGATGTCGCTGACGATGGCAGCGTTCACGCCGCCCTGTCCGGCGGCGATCGCGCTCGCCAGAACGTTGAGGCAAAGGCCGAGTTGCGGCGCCGAGCTTGGATCGACGTCGCTCGCGGCCGCGCGCAACTGAAAAAGCGCGGCCTCGAGCATCACCACATCGGTCATTCGCGATTAAGCGCCTTGGCCAGACCCGAGATGATGTCGATCGGCAGCGGAAAGACGATCGTCGTGTTCTTCTCGACGCCGATCTCGGTGAGCGTCTGGAGGTAACGAAGCTGCAGTGCGGTCGGCTGCGTAGCGAGCACGTGCGCGGCATCCGCGAGTCTCTGCGAGGCCGCGAATTCGCCTTCGGCATGGATGAGCTTGGCCCGTTTCTCACGCTCGGCCTCGGCCTGTTTGGCCATGGCGCGCAGCATCGACTCCGGCAGATCGACTTGTTTCACTTCGACGTTCGTCACCTTCACGCCCCATGGCTCGGTGTGCTGATCGAGAATCGTCTGGATGCGGGCGTTGAGGGCGTCACGGTGGGCGAGCAGCTCGTCGAGCTCCACCTCGCCGAGCACCGATCGAAGCGTCGTCTGGGCGAACTGGGAAGTCTGGTAACGGTAGTCGAACACCTCGACGACGGCGCGCCGCGGTTCAATCACGCGCAGAAAGACGACCGCGTTGACCTTCAGCGTGACGTTGTCGCGCGTGATGATGTCCTGCGGCGGCACTTCGAACGCCTCCTGCCGGAGGGATACCCGCACGATGCGGTCGATCGGCGCGAAGACGAGGAAGAGGCCCGGCCCCTTTGCTTCCGGCAGCAACCGCCCGAGACGGAAGATCACACCCCGCTCGTACTCGGGAAGGATCTTGATGGAGCTGAGCAGGTAGAGACCGATAATGATGATGACGACAAGCAGACCAAGACTCATGGAACCTCCGCGCAGACGGCCTGAATTGTAGTACTTGGCGTGCGGTCTCGCTCGCGGCACGGTCTGGCCGCCGGCTGGTTATGGCAGGATTCCGGGATGATCGAGATCAGCACCGACAAGTCGCGTATCGATGTCGCCTTGGTTCACGACTTTCTCTGCAACCACTCGTACTGGGCGAAAGGCATCCCGCGGGACGTGCTGGAGCGCGCCATCGCGCACTCGGTCACCTTTGCCGCGTATGACGATGGGCATTTCGTGGCCTTTGCCCGCGTGATCACCGACCACGCCGTCTTCGCCTACCTGGCCGATGTGTTCGTCGTGCCGTCGCACCGTGGCCGGGGGATCTCGAAGCAGCTCATGGAGGCAATTCGCAGCCATCCGCAACTGCAGTGCCTGCGCCGCTGGTCGCTGGTGACCAGCGATGCTCACGATCTCTACCGCCAGTTCGGATTTCGGGAGCTGGCCAGTCCGGAGAAGCACATGGAGGACGTCGTGCTGAATCCATACGGAGCGGAGACGAGTTGCTAGCCGGCACTTCTCAGGTCTAGTGTTCGAAGTAGCGAAGCACCGCGAGACCTCGAAACCACGCAACCTCGCGACCGCCTACTCCGGCTCCACCTCGAGGTGCAGGCCATTCACTTTTGCCACGCGCACACGCGCCCCTTCGGCGATGGCGATCGCTGACACGGCGTTCCACAATTCGCCGTGAACGAAGACCTTGCCCTCGGGACCGACCGGCGTCCGGGCGATGCCGATCTCGCCGATCATCCCCTCGCTCCCGGTGGCCACCCGTCCGTGCCTCGCCCGCAGGACGAGCGTCATCAGAAAGATCGCGATCAGGCCGATCGGGACGCTGACGGCGATGGCGGTGACGATGTTCACGCGCATCTGTGGGATCGGTCCGTCGACAAGAAAGAGTGCGCCGATCACCATGCAGACGATCCCTCCGATACCGAGCACGCCGTGCGTAGCGAACTTCGCTTCGAGTGCGAAGAGCGCGAAGGCGACGATCAACAACGCCAGCGACGCGAAGCGGGTCGGCAGGAAATTCAGCGCAAAGAGCGCAAGGACGATGGCAATCACACCGACGACGCCAGGAACGACCGCTCCCGGGTGATTGAACTCCGCGAAGATCGCCAGCCCGCCCAGGGCCAGCAACAGGAAAGCGATGTTCGGGTCCATCAGCGACGACATGAGCCGCTGGCGCAGCGACATCTCCAACGTGTTGATGTGCGCGTTGGCGACATGCAGCGTGACGCTCGTCCCGTCGTAGCGCTTGAACGTGCGGCCGTCGATGGCCTTGAGAAGGGCCTGCTCGCTCGGGGCGATCACGTCGATCAGTTTCTGTGACAGCGCTTCCTGTTCGGTGAACGACTTCGACTCCCGCACCGCGCTCTCGGCCACGGCCACGTTGCGCCCGCGCTTGGCCGCGATCGTGCGCATGAAGGCGGCGGCATCGTTCTCCATCTTCATCTTCATGATCTCGTCCATCTTTTCGCCGAGGATCACGGGATGCGCCGCGCCGGTATTCGTTCCCGGGGCCATCGCGGCGACGTCGGCCGATTCCAGGATGAAGAAGCCGGCCGAAGCGGCGCGGCTCCCTGCCGGAGCCACATAGACGATGACCGGCACGCGCGAGGTCATGATCTTCTCGACGATGGAGCGTGTGGAGTCGAGCAGTCCGCCCGGCGTGCTGAGCACGAGGACGACCGCGTCGTCGTTCTCGCTCTGGGCCTGATCGATCGCGCGCCCGATGAACTCGTCGCTGATCGGATGGATCATGTCGTTGACGGTGAGGCGCAGCACGCTGGCGCGGGCGTGGAGGGCGACGGTGGACAGGAGCGCAGCGATGACGAAGGCGCGTCTCATGACGCTGATCGTACACCTCTGTGCGGCGGCTTCGCCGCGTTGTCGGTTGTCGGTTGTCGGGTATCAGTTGTCGGTTGTCGGGTTGTCGGTTGTCGGGTTGTCGGTTGTCAGTTGATTTCGGCCGAACTCTCGTGACAACGCAACAAAAGCGTAGTCAATCGACAACCGACAACCGACAACCGACAACGCGGCGAAGCCGCATTCACTGCGGCGAGTAGTCCGGAGTCGGCTCGTAGTTGAAGAACTTGGTGATGTCGTTTCGGAAGACGAGCTTGAAGTCTCCGATCGGCCCGTTGCGCTGCTTGCCGATGATGATCTCGGCGATGCCCTTCTCCTCGGTGTCTTTGTTGTACACCTCGTCGCGGTAGATGAAGCAGACGACGTCGGCGTCCTGTTCGATCGATCCGGACTCGCGGAGGTCGGAGAGCTGCGGCCGGTGATCGCCGGTGCGCTGCTCGGGCCGGCGGGAGAGCTGCGAGAGCGAAACGAGGGGAAGGTTCAACTCCTTGGCGATCGCTTTCAGGCCGCGCGAGATCTGCGAGATTTCCTGGTTGCGCGACTCGGTCTTTCCTTTGACGGCCATGAGCTGGAGGTAGTCGACCATGATCATGTCCAGGCTCGCCTCCATCTTCAGACGCCGCGCTTTGGCGCGCATCTCCATGATATCGATGCCTGGAGTGTCGTCGACGAAGATCCTGGCTTTGGCAAGCCGCGCGGAGGCATCGGCGAGGTCGCGCCAGTTCCGCTCGCTGAGCATTCCGGCGCGGATGAGGTGATTCGACACGCCGGATTCCGAGGACAGGATGCGCAGGCCGATCTGCTCCTTGGACATCTCGAGCGAGAAGACCCCGACCGAGTAGAGGCGCTGGGCCGGCGACCGCGGCTCGCCCGAGCGATCGGGGATGGCGATCGACTCCGCGATGTTCATCATGAACGACGTCTTCCCCATCGAAGGCCGCGCCGCAATGATGATGAGGTCCTGGTTCTGGAACCCGGAGGTGAATTCGTTGAAGCGGTCGTACCCAGTGGGGATGCCCGTGATGAGCTTTCCGGCGTGCTGCAGTTGTTCGATGGCCGTCATGTTCGCCCGCGTGATGCGGTCGAGCGCGACAAAACCCTTCTCAATCGATCCCTCGGCGATCTCGTAGATCGACTTCTCCGCGATGCTGAGCACGTCGGACGGCTCCCCCGGCGCATCGAGCGCGGCGCGCATCACCGAGTTGCCCATGACGATCAGTCGCCGCAGGGTCGACTTCTCTTTGACGATGTGGGCGTAGCGCTCCACGTTGGCGATGTCCGGGATTCCGTCCACGAGTGAGGCCACGTACGCGGAACCGCCGACCTGTTCGAGCTGGGCGTTCTTGGCCAGTTCCTCGCGCAGCGTCAAGGGATCGATCTCCCGGCTTTGCTCCGCCAACCGGCGCATCGTGGCGAAGATCGTCCGGTGCGCATCGCGGAAAAAATCTTCGGTGGTGATCGTCCCGACGACGCGATAAAACGCGTGGTTGTTGATCAGAATCGAACCGAGCACCGCGCGCTCTGCGTCCGGAGACTGCGGCATAGGCCGATCGAGTGCGACGTCAAGTTGCGCTACGGACATTGGGTTGAGCTCGCGGAGTCTAGGGCCCGTTTCTTCAGTCGGCCTGATGCTCACAATCGCTTCACAAACGTTCCACACCTTTTCCGCAGGACGGCGAACGCCATCGACTGGGGAGACGAGCGCAGATTAGCAGCGCGGGGGTGTGACCTGTCGAAAAGTGAAGATTTCACTTGACACGCGTTTGGCCGTTCTACGGTTCGTAGAATCGGAATCGCTGACGATGCTGCCTGGTCCTTCGGAATGCCCTCCTCCGGTAACCCTGTTGGTCAGCGCGCCGTCTGATACGTGCATGGAGGACTTTGATTTGATCAAGCGAATACTCATCCCGATGCTGGCACTGGCGCTTCCCGCGTTCGCGCAGCAGGGAGCACCACCCGTGCAGCCGCCCGCGGCCTCGCAGACCGCGCCCGCGACTTCGGCCGCCACTGCCACGGACGCGCAGAAAGCCGTGGCCGTGGTCAACGGCGAGACGATCACCGTCGAGAGACTCAACCGGATGTACGCCAACCTCAACGCGCAGATGCGCAAGCAGTACGACGACAACGGCGGCAAGGGTGCGTTCCTCGAGAACTACATTCGCAAGCGCCTCCTCATCCAGGAAGCGATCAAGTCCGGCTTCGACAAGAGGCCCGATGTGATTGCGGCGATCGAATCGGCGCGCGAGTCGACGCTGTTCGACCGCTACGTGCGCGACGTCGTGGCCATTCCGATCGTGACGGAAGGCGAAACAAGGGCGTACTACGAACAGCATCCCGATGACTTCGCCACGCCGGAAAAAGTACACGTGCGTCATATCGTCATCGCACCGCTCGACAGCGGCCCCGCAAAGAAGACCAAAGCGGAAGCCCTGGAGCGCATCGAGAAGGTCGCCGGCGAGATCCGCGCGGCCGACGCCTTGACCGCCCAGGGGACGGGCGACGCCGCGACCCAGCAGCACTTCCGCTTCGTTCACTTCTCCGAGGCCGCGAAGAAGTACTCCGAGGATGCCTCTGCCGAAAGCGGTGGAGATCTCGGGTGGATCGTCAAGGGTCAGACCGACGTTGTCTTCGAAAAGGCAGCCTGGAACATGAAAGCCGGAACGATGAGCGGCATCGTCGAGACGAAGTTCGGCTATCACCTCATCCTGGTCGAAGGCCGCGAGCCCGTGGGCACGGAGCCGTTCGAATCCGTCAAGTCGGGCATTCGCGAGTACCTGCTGGCGCAGAAGGCTCCGGACGTGATGGGCACGGTGACGAGGCTGACCAACGAACTGCGCGCGACCAGCCGCATCAGCACGTTCCCCGAAAACATCAAGTAGCCCGGCCGCGCAGACTCGTTGGAGTTTGCGCGGCAGAACCTTCGGCGGCCACTGGGCGCACAGGGCTTGGAGAACATTTTGGCGGCTCACGCGGGCTTCGCCAAGATGGTCGGACTCTCCGGACCGGCCGGTCTCGCGACGGTAGTTCCAAAACCGGTGCATTCAGAGACCAAACGTCAGGTGGACGGAGTGTTCGGACGTTCCTGAGCGCCGCAAACGTGAGCGGAATGAGTGGATTCACAGACTCGTGGAGTCTGTTAACGGACTCTGGGAGTCTGTTAACAGACCCGTGGAGTCTGTTAACGGACTCTGGGAGTCTGTCAACGGACCCGTGGAGTCTGTTAACGGACTCTGGGAGTCTGTCAACAGACCCGTGGAGTCTGTCAACGGACTCTGGGAGTCTGTCAACAGACCCGTGGAGTCTGTTAACGGACTCTGGGAGTCTGTCAACAGACCCGTGGAGTCTGTTAATGGACTCGGGGAGTCTGTTAACAGACCCGTGGAGTCTGTTAACAGACCCGGGGAATCTGTTGATTCACCATTTTTGCACGTTTGCGTTCTTTCGAGTGCAAAACCACCAAAAACGGTCGGACTAGCCCCGGACTAGCCCAGGACTAGCCCGCATTTCTCACACTCTCACTGGAATCGTCGGCACCCTGTACCCCGTCGAGAGCCCTTCTCCCCCGCGGTTTCTTGCGGGGGAGAAGGTGCCGACAGGCGGATGAGGGGGCGGTTCTCGCGGCGAAGTTGACTGTTTTCAATCGTTTCCACCCGCCGGTTCAAGAAAATAGTCCACTGCTCTGCAAGAGCCAAAGCCCCCTCATCCGCCGGAGCCTGCCCTGAGGAGCGATAGCGACGAAGGGGCACCTTCTCCCCCCCGCTGAAAAACGCGGTGGGGAGAAGGACGCTCGATTCACACTGTGCCTGCGATTCCACTCAGGTGGTGAGAAATCCAGGCTAGAGAATCCAACAGCGACCTTAGTCGTGATATCGACCGGGTGCAGCTTTCCTCGTGGCTGCCATCGGATGGCCCGCTGACGCAGTCTTGCAGGCCGTGTCGGCCAGGCTAGGACGCGGCGCTCGCGGCATCGCGAGCGCCGTGAGCGGCCTCCCACTCCTCGGCTTCGGGTGAGAAGAGGTTGATGCGCGCCTTCTTGTACTCGCGCGTCGGGTAGAGCGCCTGCTTGACGTCGACGCCGGTGTCGATGGCGATGTCATTGATGACCGACTCGCACTCATCGACCGAGCGGCCGTGTACGATCGTGTATAGGTTGTACGGCCAGTCGTCGTAGACAGGACGAAGGTAGCAGTGCGACACGGCCTTGTTCTGCGACATCTTCGCGGCGATGTTCTCGACCTCGGCGGCGGAAACGATCCAGACGCCCATGGCGCTCGCGGCGAAACCGGTCTTGCGCGGCTGGACCACCGCGCTGTAGCGGCGGATGTATCCGCGCTTGAGCAACGACTTGGCCGAGGCGAGCAACTCGTCCGCGGCGACCCCGTTGGTCCTGGCCAACGCCTCGAACGGGCGCGGCTGAAGGGGCAGGTCCCGCTGCAGGAGACGGACGGACTCGATTTCCAGCGGTGTGAGCGGCGCGAACTGCGCGTCGCCGTGCGAATCGTCCGCGTCATTGCTCCCTTTGAACTGCCGCAAGGTGGGCAGGGCACGGACCGTGTCGCAGCCGGCCTCGTCGCCGAGGATCTCGATCGTCTTGTCGAGACCGAAATGTGACGTCGGCGCGACGGCGATCGTGAACCAGAGATTGAAATCATTGTTGCGGCGGTAATTCTGCGTCACACCCGGATGCGCGTTGATCACCGCCGCCGCCTCGTCGATCCGTTCGGAGTCGACCTTGGCCGCCACGAGACACGATCGGTATCCGAGCGCGCGCGCGTCGAACTGCGCCGCGAGCTGCCGCAGATGGCCCTCGCGTTTCAAGCGCTCGATGCGCTTGATGACTTCCTTCTCCGACATGTCGATCGCCTGACCGATCAGGGCGAACGGCGTGGAGACCAGGGGAATCTCACTTTGCAGGGTACCCAGCAGCTCACGGTCCCGTTGATCGATTTCCTGCATTTGGATCCTCGGCTACGTTGTGGCGTTGGGATATATGGGGATACGCCGATTGTATGAGATCGGAGGCCGGTTCACCAGCATTCAAATGGCGGAATCGGCGACTGGTCCCCCACAATCCGTGGAAACTCGCTGGCATCAAGTCGCTCCGCGGTTGCCCCGCGGGCCAGCAGGCCGGCCACCCATGCACGGTGCCCCCGGGCAGCCTCCTCGACGGAGGTGCGATCGATGCCGCACCAGCGCTTGGGAAACCTCTCCAGTTTCTGGAGAGCGGCGTCGAAAAGCCGCACCGCGCCCGGGTAGGTGCCCCGCTTGACATGGTGATAGGCGGCCGCGAGCTGGATGAGTCCCTGCAGAAAAAGGTGAACATCCGACTCGGCTTCGAGCCATATCGTCTCCCACGACTCGTGCGCATCCCAGAACTCGGCGGCGTTGAAGTGATCGAGGCCGGCACGGAAATGGGCGGCGAAGTCGGGCTTGCTCAGTCGCGCACCCTCGTTCATCCGCGGAGCGTCTCGCACACCGCGGTCGTGAAGTCGGCCGTCGTGCCGCTGCCTCCGATGTCTCGCGTCCGGTGCTCGGGACCGGAGTCGAGCACCTTTACAATGGCCTCCTCGACCCGTTTCGCCGGCCCCACCTCGCCGAGGTGCTGGAGCATCAGTACCGCCGATTTCAACAAGGCCAGCGGGTTGGCTTTGTTCTGACCGGCGATGTCCGGAGCACTTCCGTGTACCGCCTCGAATACCGCCCCGCTTTCGCCGAAGTTCGCGCCGGCGACGACACCCAGACCGCCGACCAGACCTGCCGTCAGGTCGGAGACGATGTCGCCGTACAGGTTCTCGAGTAGCAGGACGTCGAACCGATTCGGATCCGTGACCAGCTGCATGCAGAGGTTGTCGATGATCTTGTCGTCCGCTTCGATGTCCGGATACCCCGTGGCCACGTTGCGGAAACACTGCAGGAAAAGCCCGTCGGACAACTTCATGATGTTGGCTTTGTGGACCGCCGTCACCCGTTTGCGCCCGTGCGTGCGGGCGTACTCGAAGGCGAAGCGGGCGATGCGCGTCGAGGCGCGCTCGGTGATGATCTTGATCGATTCGACCACTCCCGGGACGACCTCGTGCTCGAGGCCGCTGTAGAGGTCTTCCGTGTTCTCGCGGACGATGATGAGGTCGACGTTCTCGAAGCGGGTGATGATGTTGGGCATCGACTTGACCGGCCGGAGGTTGGCGTAAAGATCGAGCGTTTTTCGCAGCCGGACGTTGATCGACGAGAACCCGGTCCCGATCGGCGTCGTCACCGGTCCCTTCAGGGCGACTTTGTTGCGCAGAATCGATTCGAGCACCTCGGGCGGCAAGGGGTCGCCGTACCGCGAGATTGCCTCGGCACCAACGAAGTACTTTTCCCATTCGACTTGGACGCCCGCGCACTCGATGATCGAGACAACCGAGGCAGTGACCTCGGGGCCGATGCCGTCACCGGGCAGAAGCGTGATCTTGTGTTTCGTCATTTGCGCCATGATGAATCCTTTCCGCCCGCTCGCGCGCCGTTGCCAGGGAAAAGTCCATCGGCAGCAGCGTGGCCAGCGAACCATATTCCGGCAGTTCGTCGATGCATCTACGAACGCTTTCCAGCGTGGGCGGGATGAAGTCGAGATACCACATGCGGCCGCGCGTGAGCGGCTGTTTTGAGAAGGTGCCGAGGATCTTGATGGAGCGCTGAAGCAAGGTCTCGAAATAGCGGCGGCGCATCGACCGTCGCTCTCCCAGGGTCAGCTCGTTGCGGGCCGGCAGGCCGTGGACCCGCCACTCGGCGTAGTAGTCGACCAACTCCAGCTCCGTCTCTCTACCGAGGATGCGGGCCACGCCGCGGTCGCGCAGAAGAGAGGCGATATCGTAGGTATCAGGGCCCATTCTGAGATCCTGATAGTCGATGAGATAAAGCTTCTCGTTAAAAATATGTATATTTTGACCATGATAATCACGGTGACATAGTACGTATGGATGCCGCGCGATGCTATCGGCCAGTCTTCGGAGCAATGGCGTCAGGGCCTCCGCGTCCGCGGCACGCACGCCCATGAGCTTCTCGACGTAGAACTGACGCGACATCTCCAGCTCGTTGAAGAAGAAATCGCCCGTGAATGGCCGGTTGATGTCCACCGCGCCAGCCTTCTGGAAGTAGGCCAGGAGAGTAACGGCCTTCCTGTACCAGCGCACTCCTTCCTCACGGCCGCGCTGCAGGAGGTCGAAGAGCGTTTGATCGCCGACATCCTGCTGCAGCATGGCCGCCTCGCCATACTCCATGAGTTTAGGCAGGTAGGCATGCTTCGATGCCGCGCGGTAGGCGGATAGAACACGAGTCAGATCCTGCCGCACCTCGGGCGGATACCAACTGAGCATGTGTGTGCTCCCGTCGCCCGTGGTGACGCGGTAATAAACGCGCACCGAGGCATCGCCGGGAAGGCGCGTGGCCGACCATCCGTCGCCGAGCCAGGACTGTAGCGCCGCGGTTACCTCGACGGGAAGATCAGAGGCTTCGGTCATGACTCCGGACGTTCCTTGCAGACCGCGTGACATCGATCGATCCCACGCGGGCTGCGCACGCCACGGCACGGCAGGGTCCTGCTTCCGCGCCGGTCACTTTTCTTCGGAGTTCGCGTCGCGGACCACGATCTTGTCGATCGTGGTCGGGCTGTTCGGCCGGTCCTGTGCTCCCCGCGGAGAGTTCACTATCTTGTCAGCGACCTCCATCCCCTTCGTTACCTTACCGAAAACGGTGTATTGACGGTCGAGAAACGTCGAGTCGCTGGTGACGATGAAGAACTGGGAGGAGGCGCTGTTGGGGTCATTCGACCGCGCCATCGAGACGGTCCCACGCTTGTGCGAAACGGCGTTGAACTCCGCCGCGATGTTCTTGCCCGAACCGCCCGTTCCCCACGTCGAGGGAGGACCGGAGATCGTGTTCGGGTCCCCACCCTGGATCATGAATCCGGGGATGACGCGGTGAAACTTCGTGCCGTTGTAGAAGCCCTTTTCGGCAAGGTCGATGAAGTTCTTGACGTGATTCGGAGCGACATCGGGAGAGAAACGGATGTCGATCTCGCCGGCGCTGGTGTGCAACTCTGCGACTTTGTCAGGGTGTTGGCTCATCTGCGGTTGGCTCCTCTGCGATTGCAGCGGTCGGAGAATCTACTTCGGCGCCGGTCCTTTTTCGTCGTCCTTCGCGTCCCGGATGACGATCTTCTGGATCGTGGTGGGGTCGTTGGGCCGGTCCTGTGGTCCGGTAGGTGCGTTGACGATTTTGTCAGCGATATCCATCCCCTTCGTCACCTGGCCGAAGACACTGTACTGTCCGTCGAGTGACGGATAGGCAGCAACCATGATGAAGAACTGCGATGAGGCGCTATTGGGATCGCTCGACCGGGCCATCGAGACGATTCCGCGCTTGTGCAAGACGGAACTGAACTCGGCGGCGACATACTTTCCGGAACCACCCGTCCCCCATGTCGACGGCGCACCGGAGACCGTGTTCGGGTCTCCCCCCTGAATCATGAAGCCGGGGATGACGCGATGGAACTTCGTGCCGTTGTAGAACCCCTTCTCGGCCAGGTCGATGAAGTTCTTCACGTGGTTGGGCGCGACGTCCGGAAAGAAACGGATATCGATCTCGCCGGCGCTTGTGTGCAGCTCGGCGACTTTGTTCTCGTAGTGGCTCATCGGTTTGTTCTGATCAGCAGCGGCCGCCGGCGAGGCCGTTGCGCCGGCATCGGTCGCCGTTGCGCTGGTGGCAGTTGTGCTACTGGTGGCACTCGTTGCGGCAGGGGTGGCGGTTGTCTCGGTGTTCGCGGTGTTCGCGGTGCTCGCGGGAGTGCAGGCGACGATGGCAACGGCGAGAGTCGCGTAGATGATGTTTTTCAAGAGGATCCTCCTTCGTGGTCTCGGGCGCGAATCCTACTACGCGTCTACGAGCCGGAGTAAAGAACGAAGGGAGCCCAGTACCTCGGCTGCCGGAAGACCGTGCCACCACGGATCAGCTTGAGCTTGGCGTCGCGAAGCGCTGTGGGTGGATCGTGACCGGCGCCGATACCGGCGTAGAGGTCGTCCATCATTTTCGGAGTGGCGTTGTCGTTCACGTCCCAGAGCGCTGCGATCACCTGCCGAGCTCCCGCGTGAAGAAACGCCCAGGCAAGACCAACGAGGCCTTCCCCGGTGTAAGCGCGTGTGCCGGCGCCGTGACAGCTTGAGATGGTGACGAGTCGTGCGCTCAACGGATGTTTGATGATGTCGCGTGCGTAGAGCTTGTAGGAGTCGCCGTCGCGAGCAAGGACGACGGCCGAGTCAAGCGGGCGCTCGCGCGTGGCGAAGCCGTGGGCGACGAAGTGGATGAAACCGTAGCGGCCGGCATCGGCGTTCTCATAGGCACGCGGCGTAGCCCCGACTCCTTTCAGCGTCGTACATGACCTCACGAAGTGCTGCCTCACAAGGTCCATCTCTTCCGCGGCTTTGCTCAGGCGGGGGAACTCGGGGGCCGGCGACGGCGGATCGCCGACAAGAAGCATCGACGCTGGCGGCACACCGGTCTGCGGACGATCGAGCAATTCGAGCGAGCCGGTCGTTTCGATGGTGACGTTCTCGATCCAGTAGTGGTGAGTGGCGGGATCGATGAGCGTCTCCATGTTGAATGCATACAGCCGGCCGTCCGGAACGATGATGACGCGCGCTCCTTTCGGGATGCGATCTGCGATCGGCTCAATAAGCATCGAGTACAGACTGGCGCCATGAGTCAGGCTTGCCTCGCTCGTGCGCATGTCGAGGATCTCTTTTGAGTAGGCATCGACTGCACTCTCGATTTCCTTCGCAGGAGGGAGGTTTTTGACTTCGATCGAGGACGAAGTGATCGCCCAGACGTACGAACGTTTCGGGGTCAGCCAATACGTGAGAAGGACAGCGTGCCTGTCACGAGCCAGAAGCATCGGGTCAACGCGTTGCGGCCTAACCCCTGCGTCGAGCGCTTCTGCCAGAGTCTGTGCCCGGCTCACTTCCGCCGCGCGAAGCGCTTCAGCAACGCGACCGGCGGTTAGGAGGAAAGCGACGTAATCGTCGTAGACCTCTCGTACCAGCGCACCAAAGGGCAAGCGGAGCTCTTCGTTCTTCACGTCCTGGCGAGCGGCCGCCGCCGTATCGATGGCACGGCGGAAGTGTTCGTCCGCGTTGAGGGGTTGGTTTGCGGCGACGTAGAACTGTGCAAGTCGCCCATCCGCTTCCCAGCGCTGTGCCGGAGTGATGGCCACTTCAATGACACGTCGCGTTTTTGCGATTGCGGATTCGAACTGCCCCGATGCCGCGTCGATGCGCGCGTCGATCATCCGGGAACGAAGCTCCTGTTCCGCATTGGTTACATCGCACTGGAGCACCCGAGCTTCGTCGTTGGCCTTTCGGGCGCCGATCACGTCGCCGAGATTGAGCAGCGCGACGGAGGTATTGGCGACAAACTCGCCGAGGTCGCGGTGACCAATCCTCCGCGCAACGACTACGCCGCGTTGGTAGTAGCTGAGCGCGCCAGCATAGTCGCGGTTGTGCAACGCGATGTCACCACGAAGGTGGAGCCACGGCACGAGGTCATATTCCGCGCCAATCGCCTCAGCGGTGGCGAGCGCGTTCGTGAGGTAATCGGATGCGGCGTCGAAGTCGCCTAGCTGAACCAGTGTCCAACCCAGATTGCCTGACACCTTTTCGATTTTCGAGCGTGTGCCTGCCGCGATCGCGAGCGAGAGTGCTCGGCGATCGAGGTCGACGGCCTCGTCATAGTGGCCTTGAAGCGTGCGCAGACGTGCCAATGTGCCGAGAGCGTTGATCTCGAGCACGCGGTCGTGGCTGGCCCGGGATCGGCGAATCGATTCGCGGGCGTAACGTTCAGCCGCCGCATAGTTGTGTTGCGCCGTCTCGATGACCGCCCAACGCCCAAACACGTCCGCGAGTAAGGCAGGCTGATGCTCCCTAGCCAGCGCCTCGGCTTTTCGTAACAGACGAACGGCGTCAGGCAGCTTCTGCACCCGATACTGAAGAACCGCCTGCTCCAGCAGGCGGTGAACAGCGATTCCGCTATGCGCAAGCCGCGACGGCGGCTCAGCGGCGAGGACATCAAACGCCGCCCGATATTTCGTCAGGGCAGTCAGCGTGTCGCCGAGCAACAGGCGGATCTCCCAGACGTCGTCGCTCTCGATCGTACCGAATCGGGCAAGCGCGTCGCGAAGAAAGGGCTCCGCGGCGCGCCAATCGCCGTGATCGCATAGCGTCGCTGCCTTGCGATATGCCTCTCGCTCCGGAGGAACCGCGCTGGCGCTGCTCAGCGCCAGCGCAAAAATTATGACCACCCACCGCCGGTCAGGGATACATGTCCGTTCCATTCGTTGACCCCAGGCCGGCTGTCCCCGACCCGTCGTTCGGCGATCCCAGGTTGAACCGAAGCATGTTCACGGTCCGCTGGCCCTGCTTCAGGATCACCTCGCCGATGGCCAGCGTACCGAAATCCGCGATGCGCACGACGTATCCATTGCGGCGAACCGGCGCGATCCTGTCATTCCGGCGACGAACGTCGTCATCGCTGAAATCCTCGTTCGTTTGCGGGATGTCCATGTCCTGAACGAGCGAGCAGCGGATCACGTCATTCCTCGAGGGGGCGCCCTTACGGCATTTAGCAGCGGGCCAGCAGAAGCGCCTCGCATACCGCATCGCCAGCGGGTTCGCTTGCGTCGCCGCGGTCTTTGACTTTCTGCCAAGCAGTTTGTCCTCGGCGGCGGTTGGGCCGCCGAAGGCCTTGATGAAACCGGAGTGCGTCGGATAGCGCGAGAAGACGCCATGGTCAAGCGTCACGTTCACCCGCCGTCCAGCGATTCTGACGTTTTCGAGAATCGAGCCTTCGAATGTGAACTCCGGTTCGCCGACACAGTCAGACTGCGGTTTCTCGTCGACAGCCTCATGTTCGGACGTCACGCGCGCGCAGAGCAATTCGATGTGAACCATGTTCAGCAGGTTCAGATTGCGAATCAGCGCGGTAGCGACCGTGTTCCGGTAACGGCCCTTCTGGCTGCCGCCGACGTAGACCGACGCCTCGTCGAACGTGATGATCCCTTTGTAGTCGAAATTGCGTACCGTCTGCGATCCCTCCCCGCCGCTGGGCGCGAGGACTACCGAGGCCTGGCTGGGGATGACGTCACAGCCGGGCTTGTTAATAACTCCACCGAATGCCAACGCGTTGGCGTGATAGACGAACGACATGACTGCCTCCTCTCTACTCTCTGCGGTTACCTCACCTCCACGGTGAATGGGTATTCGGCTATCTCTCGGTCGCCACCTCGGATCACAACTTTGTATTTACCGCCACGTAGCGTTTGCGCCTTCAGCGGCATCCGGACCGTGTTCTCCGCATCCTTCCGAGTCACGGTGATCGTCTGGACGTTCCCGCCTGCCGCATCCTGCAATTCGCAGGTGTATAGAGGCAGCGGGTGGTCCGGGGGAGGGATCACGAAGTACAGGCCAACCGGCTGATCGGCTCGTACTTTTCGGACGTCATTGGGGCCGCGCGACGAATCGAGCTCGATCGGCTGCTCGGCCGCGACGACACGGATAGCCTTCCCGATCGAGGTAGGCGGCTGATGCGGCGGCCAAAGATACGCACCGCCGACCGCGATGACGACCGCGGCGGCAATGGCCCAGCGCGTTAGGTTATTCGCCGGTTCAACGCGCCGGACCCCGGCGCCGATCTTGGTCTCGTCGCGCACATCGCTCGAGCACTCGGCGCAGTCGAAGAAATGCTCTTCGAATGCATCGCGCTCGGCTGGTTCCATCTCGCCGAGGACGTAGCGCTCGGCAGACATGGATTTCACGGCGGCCTGATGCTCCTCGGCGAACTTCGATTCCACTTCGTCGTGATGTTCCATGTGCCCGTCTCTTAGCCTCTTACTCAGTTTGGTAGTGACGGATGGTCGTCATCCGTTTCATCGGAGCGCATCCGCGTCACGTTCCGGTGCCACCGCTTTCGGAATTTCTCCTTGGCCCGATGGAGCAGTACGCGCAGATAGCCTCGGTCGATACCCAATTCACGGCAGACATCATCCGGATGGCGTTGGTCGTAGAAATGAGCGCACAGGATGTAGGCATCGCGCTTCGGTAGATCCGCCAGCACCAGACGGACCTGTTCCTCCTCCTCGGCGCTGAGAAGCGCTTTCACGACATCCTCCAAGTCGACGACTTCGGGGTGCTTCTCCGTCAGCGGCTCGGTGCGATTCCCCGTTCGGTAGTACTCTCGCAGGACGTTCGTGCAGAACGAGTTGACATAGGCTCCAAGCTTCCGGCCGTCACGAATGCCACCGTCGGGCCCACGCAACGCCTGGTAAACGCGGACGAAAACCGTCTGCCGGACGTCATCGATGGCATCCTGTGACGGCAATCGCCTGCTGAGCTTGATTTGCAGAAATTGCTGGAAATACGAGTTGAAATGCTCCTCGGTCCAGCGATCGCACTCCCGCAGACGTCGTACATAGTCGTCGTCGAACGTGAAGAGTTCCATGAATAAGGGAGTGACTGAAACGTTACTTTAGCAGCTAAGGCACACTTCCGGCCGTACGAATTGGCTCAGCCGCGAAGGCGGGCGGCGGCTTTTCGAAGCTCGACGTGGCCGATGGCGATGTCGACGCTGCGCTGGAGCATCGGGATGTACTGAGCCGAAAAGGCCTCGTCCGCCTTCGCGCCGAAGAGGCGGTCGACGCGGCCGGCGATGGCGGCGACATCCGCAGCTTCGAAGTCGGTGCGCGCCATCTCATCAATATCGACGATGAGCGAAGTCACGGGCTTCAGCCAGGCGAAGAATGGATCGTCAGTCAAAAGCTGCAGGAGCTGCGCAGGCTTGACGGGCGCGACAGCGAATGCGTAGTCCTCCCTGGCGAGGTTGATGAGCGCCCGATGGAGCGGCAGGAGAAGTTTCGAGACTTCGCGGAGCGCTCCGCGAAGTTCCGCTCTCTCCGGCGAGTCCGGCGTGTGCATGGTCCGCGCGTAGAAGGAGTTTTTGTCGAGCGGCATGGCCTCGAAACATCGCGCCTCCACGGTTGACTGGGGAAGGGTGGGTAGGCAGTGGCCAACCGTGGAAGCGCGAAACGTGCTATCGAGATCCGAAAGTCTACCGCAAGTGGAGTAGCGCGAGTAAAGGTCTTTCTGTTGCCCCGATGCCGCGCGAGGACTTAGAATGCGCCCCCGCGCCGCGCCCGCCTCGGAATGCGATTCCGGCACGGGCGGTTTACGTCGCTTGCTCGCACCCATAGCTTAATTGGATAGAGCATCTGACTACGGATCAGAAGGTTCGAGGTTCGAGTCCTCGTGGGTGCACCAACCAGAACAAAACCGACGGCGGGCAGTGAGCCCGCCGTTGTAATCTTTGAACGATGGATCAGGCGCGGTGGATGAAAGAAGCCCTTGCGCTCGCGGAGGAAGCCGCGGCGGACGGTGAGACTCCGGTCGGCGCGGTCGTTGTTGACGCCGAGGGCAGGATCATCGGTCGCGGTCGAAACCGCCGCGAGGCCGGCGACCCGCTCGGTCACGCGGAACTGATCGCCATCCGGCAGGCTGCCGATGCGGTGGGAGACTGGCGGTTGGACGGGACGACGATGGTGGTGACGCTGGAGCCGTGCGCGATGTGCGCCGGAGCACTCGTCAACGCGCGCGTCGCCAAGTTGATCTTCGGAGCGTTTGATCCGAAGGCGGGCTTCTGCGGTACGCTCGGCAATCTCGTCCAGGATGGACGGCTCAATCATCGGCTGGAAGTCGTCAGCGGCGTTGAGGCCGAGGAGTCAAAGCGTCTTCTTCAGGAGTTCTTTCAAGGGTTGCGAAAGCGGTCGCAGGACACGGAGAGGTGGCAGAGCGGTTGAACGCGGCGGTCTCGAAAACCGTTATACCTTCACGGGTATCGGGGGTTCGAATCCCCCCCTCTCCGCCAGGCCGCACGGCGGCGTATACCGCGGCAGTTGAACGGAGAGATGGCCGAGTGGCTTAAGGCGCACGCTTGGAAAGCGTGTGTACGTTAACGCGTACCGTGGGTTCGAATCCCACTCTCTCCGCCACCGGCAACGTGCCGGTGCGTTTGTTGGCCAAGCCTTCTTCAGGAGTTGTCAGCGCGATGCGGTTCCGCGAGGCTTCCTCACGTTTCCGTTGTCGCCGCATCATGTTCCTCTGAATCCGGGACATCATCGCGAGGGCCGCAGTTCGAAAGGCCCGGCGCGTTAGTGGCCAGGTCTCGGAGTTGTTTCCCTCTCATCACGCTCCGTCTCCGATTACGACCGTGCTACCGTAAATCCGTGCCTTCAGTTCGGTTGCGCCTCGTCTGTGCGTTGCTGCTGGCGTCGCCGTCGCTCCTCGCGAACGTCGTGATCGATACGATCGAGATCAACCAGGCCATCGGCATTCAGAAGAACGGCAACTTGAAATTCGTCGCAGGGAAGGATGCCGTGGTCCGCGCATTTCTCGCGGAGGCGGTGACCATCGACGAGTCGAAAACGAGTGTCACGATCCGACGCGATGGACATCTCGTCGCGACCATTTCACCGATCGCACAGCAGGCACCGACGCGCGTCGTCGATTTTCTTTGTCCGACTCGCGATACGTGCGGGAACTGGGCGGCCGGCAACTACGAGTTCGAGGTGCGGGTCAATGGAGCTACCAGGAGCACGCGCGGAACGACCTACGCGTTCGTCGAGCGCGCCACGATGCGCATTCTCGCGGTGCCGGTAACTGCGAACTACGGCGGGACGATCGTGCCGGTCAGCGACTCGCGCTGGAAAACGTTCGCCGACTACATCCGTTCGACCTATCCCCTCGCTGCCGACAAAGTCATCTGGGTCACGCGCGAGCCTTTCGATGCAAGCGATCCGCGCTTCGACATCGAAACCGAAGACGGCCAGGAACAACTCTGGAGTGCGCTCTCGAAGCTGGTCCCTGAATCGTGCGCCGGCAATCCGGATGAAGAAGGCTGCTACACGCAGGTCTTCGGGTTCATTCAGGCGCGGCCGGAGGTCTATCCGAACGGAACGCTGCAGGGTTTCACGTATGGAAAGCCCGCCAACATCGGCGTCCTGAGCGACGACGATGCGCCGGGCACGGTCGCGCACGAGATCGGCCACACATATGGTCTCGGCGACACGTACGACGGCGGCAGCTTCGCATGCGACGTCAACCCGGCGCCCGACGAGTTTCGCGGAACAAGGTTGTCGGTCAACGACAACGGCGACGAAGGCGATGAGATCGAGCCGGAGGTTGCCTGCGCCTCCGGACGCTTGCCGCTCGATGGCGTCAGCGCGACGAGGATTCCTGCCGAACATCATCCCTACGAGGTCGGAGGGCGCGGTGCTCTCGGCGACTCCGCAGAGTACATGGGCTCGGGTGGAAAGCAGGTGCAGTTCTGGACGTCGCAGGACGCATACGACCATCTCTTCGATCAACTCGCGCCCAAACCGAAAATCACCCACGCGAAGAAGCCGCAGCGCTACGTGCAGTGCTTCGGCACGATCCATCGCAACGCAACGTCCGGGAACGACGTGAGGATCGACCCGTGCTGGACGTTCTACGACAGCGATGACATCGCGAGTACCACCGGCGAGTACCAGCTCGTTGCCGTCGACGTTGATGGGAAGTTCGTCGCCTCAAGCGCAATCCAGCCGGAGTTCGATCCGGTCGCGCCGAAAGGCCGTCATCCGAAGCATTTCGCCTGGGGCGCGTTCGAAGGCGTGGTCGCGTTCCCGAAGGGAATCGCTGAGCTTCGGGTCATTCACGGCAACACTGTTCTCCGCGAGCTGCCCGTCAGGGCGCATGCGCCAGTGGTGAAGAAGGTCGCGCCCGAAGCGAAAGGGCGCGTGAAGGAAAAGCTCACCATTACGTGGGACGCAAACGATGCGGACGACGCTGCGTTGGTCTATGAAGTCGATTACAACCCGGACGTCACGAACAAGAGCTCCGAATGGGAAGTGCTGCGCCGCGACCTCACGAAGAAACAATTCACGATCGACTTCGTCACGATGGCCGGCGGTCCGCATGCGAAACTTCGCGTATGGGCGAGCGACGGCATCCTCGCCGCATCCGCAGAGAGTGCGGAGTTTCGCGTTCCCGCCAAAGCGCCCCAGGTGATGATCGAAGAGCTCCCCAACCACGGCGTCTACACGTTGGGTGACGACGTCATCCTCGATGGCGATGCCTTCGATCTGCAGGATGAACACATCAAGGAATCGCAGCTTCGATGGAGCTCGAATGGCCGTTCCCTCGGCAAAGGCTCGCCGATCAAGCTTTCACACATGGCCGCCGGCGATCACGTCATCAAGCTTGCGGTGACGAACTCCCTCGGCGTGACGGGATCGGACACGGTCACCGTGCGCGTGGTGCAGAAACCGTAACCCAATTCCTGTCGTGCGATGGGCAAACGAGGTCGAATGCGACCATTCTTCGTCTCACGCAACCTCAGCGAGCACGGCGGTTCGAAAATCGTCCACAATGCCCGCCACATCAAAAGAGATTGACCGCGACCGTCAACGCGTTCCCGCCTTCCACGCCAAACCGGCGCTAGTGACGCTAAGCCAGGCGACCCGTTCCGGCAGTTCCGGAATCTCCCTGATCGGGCCGCCGGCGGCTCGTCTAGCGGGCGCGAGCCGGTCGGCCATGAAGAACGGCGGGTCGTAGTAGGTGTCGGTGGGTTGCTCTTCCGTCGCGACGAACCGCACCGTTTGC
This sequence comes from Thermoanaerobaculia bacterium, assembly GCA_035482045.1. GTDB lineage: Bacteria > Acidobacteriota > Thermoanaerobaculia > Gp7-AA8 > Gp7-AA8 > JADGNZ01. Next base: position 41,892 of record DATHRD010000044.1, on the reverse strand, counting down.
GCCCGTATCTCGCGCATGCTCTCCATCCATCCCTTTCCCACGGCCAGCGACGTTTCAAACGAGTTGACCTCTTTCTCAATCCCCCAGTCCGGAATGCCCAGGAGCACTTCGTCGGGCGAGATACGACGCACCACCAGCACCGCACGCCCGCGAACGATCCTCAGCTTCAGGTTGTGCTCGAGCACGACGGCCTTCGGGGTGATATGGAGGAGTAGGGCATGTAGATTGGAGGTGCCGCTGCCGACCGAGGACCACCCGAGGAGGAGGACGTGCTCCCGGCCGATGGGAAACTGGCGTCCGGGAATTGGGACCGGCACGGGCTCATCATCGTCGGGGTCGCGCTCGCGCAGGACGAGGGGCGCGCCGTGGTCCGAGCTCAACCGCAACTCCACGACCCCGTGGTACTGACCAGTGTCCTCGGGCGTCGGCACGGTCTCGACCTTAAGTGCCGGCAGTGACGGAGCCTCCGCTGCGGCAGCCACACCCGCGGCGAGCAGGCTCACCACGACCAGCCAGCGCTGGAAATCACGTTCTCTCCTCGGGTTCATGAGGCCTCCCCATTCCTTCTTCTCACCCTGCAGCGGCGAGCACTGCGATTCGATCGTCGTTCACGATGCTCCGTCACGCTTTAGTTCCAGCGTCCTCGTCCCTTCGAGATAGAGAAACGACCGCCGCCGAAAAACGCAAGCGCAAGCGCAGAAAACAAATAGAGAAACTGCAGCTCCGCACCAAGGCCGCCGCCTTGCGGGGTGAGCTGGAACGCTTTGCCTTGCACGACCAGGACGAGCGCCATGAAAAGGTCAAAGGCGATCACCAAGGCCGCCGGCCGCGTGAGGATCCCGAGAATGAGCAGGACCGGAGCGACGACTTCGGCCACGTACACCCCATAGCCGAGGAATGTGGGAAGGTGATGCGCGTGCAGCGGCCCTGCCATCCAGCCGATACCGTTTTTGAGCTTCGAGAATCCGTGAAACGCCAACAATACGGCGACGGTCAGCCTGAGGATCAACTTTCCAATGTCGTCTCGCGCGGAGGGAGTGCTCGCGGTCGGCATGTCGCGCTCCTTTCATTGCCTGGCACGAATGCTAACGCAGACTCGCGGGCATGGCAGCTCACGCCAACTCGGCGATGGTCTTCAGATCATCGACGTTCGTCGAGGCAAACCTACTTCTCGCCAAACACGCTGACCGTGACGCCCTCGTTTGTGATCTGCATGGTCCGCCCGCACGTACGGAGAATCTCGGCAGTACACGCGTTCGCTTCCGCCTCGGTTGCGGTCCGCTGAGGGATGTGCTCACCGAGGTTTGTGAAGCGGATGAAGACAGCTAAGTGTGCGATGGAGGGGTCAGTGCAGCGGCAACGCGCGGGCGATTCCGTGAACGACGCCGAGCGGAGGCGGTAGCGGGCGGCGAGATCGGGGTACTGATCTTCGAGCGGACCGGCCCAGAAAAACCCGAAGATGCGCTTCCCGTTCGTGAACACGTCGACGCGGCTCCGGGGCGCGATGAGACCCTTCTGTTCGGCCGCTGCCAACGACTCGCGGATTGCGAAGAAAAGTGGTGCGTCGGAGTGCTCGATGAAGCTGCGCGCCGAACTGGGCCGAGAAGCATCGTGGATCGCCGGCGCGAGACCGATGCCGTTGAGTGCGGCGGCGATGGCAGCGATCGCCGCGCCAGCCACTCGATTGCGCTCCGCGAGGAGCTCCGCGAAACAACCAAGAGCCAGGGCCGCCATTGCGAGCGGAACGAGGTTCAGCCGCGGATAACCGGCCCACGGTTGCTGCATCTTCGCGAAGTAAATGACACCAAAGTCAGCGATTCCGACGAACAGCAGTACCAGAAACGCGCGCCGTTTCGCCGCGAGAGCGAACAACAACACCAGCGCGGCGATTACCAGCGGCAAAGCGGCTCCAAACTGGAGACTGATCCGCTCCTGGAAAAGTGCAAAATGCGCCGCTCCGAGCGCCTGAACCGGGACCGGCGACGCGACACCCCATGTCTTGAAAAGCTCACGCGCTCGCCAGAAGAGGACGAACGGCATCGCGGCAACGGCCGCGACGAGCAGATGCTCCAGTTGCGCGCGCCGGCTCCCCCGAAGAGGGAAATAAATCGCGGCGACGATCGGCAGGGAGAGGATCAACTGTTCCTTCACCATGGCCGCAAGGCCCAGGATGAGCAGCGGCCGCCAGACGGCATCCGCGCCGAAACGAATGAGATGCTCGGCGGCTACGAGCAGCAGAACGATTGCCCACGGCTCGAGGTAGCCGCTCGTGAAGTAGTAGACATTGTCCTTCTGCCAGAAGAGCAGCGCCGCGATCGTCATGGCCGTGATGTCGACATGCCTTCGTACGAGGAGTGGCCGCAGCACGAGCAACCACGCGGGAATCGCCAGGGTGTTCAGCAATCGCTCGACATTCAACGGTGATGTCGCTTGCATCACGGCGCGCAAGGGAACCGACAGGAAGTGCAGCGTGCCGGGATAACGTCCAGCAAACGAGAGCGGTTGCGGCATCGTCAGCCCGATCCCGGCGACGATGGCGAGGCCGATCAGCGCGGCGGGCGAGTCTTCGTCTTGCCGGATGGGCCGTGCACTGAATGCCATCGCCATCACCGCGGCGATCCATCCCCATGGCCACCAGAATGCGTACGCATCGATTGCGCCGGCGTTGTGCAGCCATTGATCGCCGAGATAGGGAAACTCCTGGCGCCAGGTCACGATGAGGTAGAAGAAGGCTGGAGCGGCGGCCGCGATCGCGAGTAGTGCATCGCGTGCGTTCGCGCGGACGGGAGCGCCCGCTGGCAGCGGCAGCTTGAAGGTGAACGCCTGCGTTGCCGCGCCAACAGCAAGGGCGGCTATCCACGTCAGCGGAAAGAGCGCCGGCGTCCCGATCCAGACTCCCGACACGAGTATGACCGCGAAGAGGTAAACGGTCAGGATCCGGCTTGGCAAGGCTCGTCGAGTATAGCCAACATGGAAGTTCTTCCGGATCGCCTCGGTTGCGGCACCGTGCGGGTTACAATCCCGCTCCGTTTTGCGGCCCGTTGGGATGAGCCCGGGTCCTGTGCAGCAGGCACACTGAACCTCGTCAGGTCCGGAAGGAAGCAGCGATAAGGTGTTCCCCTGTGTGACACAGTACGGCCTGGGCTCTTCCGAGCGGGCGGGCACGGCGGCTGGCGCGGGGTGGCCAAGCTTCGGTCGCCATTTGCGCGCAAGGCTGGCTTTCGGAAACGCCCCAACCTAGACTCCACGCCAACCATGTCCTACCAGGCACTCGCGCGCAAATACCGTCCTCAAACCTTTAGCGACGTCATCGGTCAGGACACCGTTGTCCGCACGCTGCAGAATGCGATCGAGGGGAAGCGGATCCATCACGCCTACCTGTTCGCGGGCGTCCGCGGCGTAGGCAAGACCACCGCTGCTCGCATCCTGGCCAAGGCCCTGAACTGCATCAAAGGTCCGACGACGGAGCCGTGCAACGAGTGCACGATCTGCCGCGAGATCACGGAAGGCATCGACCTCGACGTGCGTGAAATCGATGCCGCTACCTACACGGGGGTCGACAACATCCGCGAGCTGCGCGACATCACGCAATTCCAGCCGGCGCGCGACCGCAACCGTATCTTCATCATCGACGAAGCGCACATGCTTTCGACTGGTGCATGGAACGCCCTGCTGAAGATCCTCGAGGAGCCGCCGCCGCAAGTGATTTTTATGTTCGCGACGACCGAAATCAACAAGGTCCCGCAGACGATCATCTCTCGCGTTCAGAAAGAGATGATGCGCAAGATCACGCTCGACGAGCTGATCGAGCGGGTGGCGAAGATCTGTGCTGCCGAGGGGATCGATGCCGATCGCGGCGCCATCGAGATTATCGCCCGCCGCGGCGAGGGCAGTGTCCGTGACGCCCTCTCGCTCCTCGATCAGGTGATCGCCTTCAGCGGGCGTTCGATCTCCTCCGCTGATGTCGCCACGGTGCTGGGACTTTCCGACTCGACCTTCTTCGCGCGCATCGCCGGTCTCATCGCCGACGGCGATCACGGCGGCATTCTCGAGGCGCTCGATGAGGCAGCCGAAAGCGGCCGCGATTTCAAAATGCTGTATCGCGACCTGCTCAGTTTCATCCGTAACCTGCTGCTCGTCGCCGGACGGGCGAACGAGTCGATGCTCGCTGTCGCTCCCGAAGATCTGCCCGCCATTCGCGCAGCGGCGGAGAAGTTCTCCTATTCTGAGCTGCTGCGCATCGCCAACCTGCTGCTACGCGACGACGAGACGGTCAATCGCGCGGAACATCAACGACTGGCTGTCGAGATCGCGCTGCTCAAGGCGGCGACGTTCCCACGGCTGCGGGCGGTTGAAGAAGCGCTTGCGGGCGGTCCCGCGGCATCGCAATCGCGTGGTCGCGCGGTGGCTGAGCCACGGACCGCGCCCGTATCCGCCCCTCGCGAGACCGCGAAACCGCGAAACCGCGAAACCGCACCTGCCGACACCGTCAGCGTTGACTCCTTCATCGAGCGCGTCCAGAAAGCGCGCCCGCTCATTGGTGGGTATCTGGGAGCCGCAAAGTCGCGTCAGCGCGATGGCAACCGGCTTCTGCTCACGTTCAACGATTCGTTCACGGCCGATCAGGTCAACGGCGCGCGCACGGCGCTCGAACAGCTCGCTTCCGAGGTCTTCGGCGAGGCGATGTTGATTGACGTCCGGCTCGATTCTCCAGCCGCGGCACCAGCGGCAAAGTCGTCGCCTCTGCGCGACGATCCTGTCATTCAGGCGTTCCAAAAGCACCTCGGCGCTGACCTCGTCGAGTCACGAAAGCGGTAAGGGAGAGCTCATGAATCCTAAGCAGTTGATGAAACAGGTCCAGCAGATGCAGGAGCAGATGCAGCAGCGCATGACCGCGCTGCGCGTCGAGGGGAGCGCCGGCGGCGGTATGGTCAAAGCGGCGATGAACGGCTCTAAGGAGTTGCTGGCAATCACCATCGACAAAGAGGCTGTCGACCCCAACGATGTCGAGATGCTGCAGGATCTTGTCGTCGCAGCGGTAAACGAAGCATCGCGAAAGGTCGATGAAGAGATGTCGAGCACGGTCGGCGCGATGACCGGTGGAATGAAGATTCCGGGAATGTTTTGATGCGGGTATGACCGCTCCGCCTCTCGCAAACCTGATCAACGAGCTCACCAAGCTTCCTGGCGTCGGTAGCAAGTCCGCCTCGCGGATTGCGTACTACATCCTCAAAAGGACCGAGGGTGAGGCGGATGCGCTGGCGAACGCCATCCTGGAAGTGAAAGCGAAGATTTTCCGATGCTCGGTCTGCAACAACATGACCGATGTCGAGCCGTGTGCGATCTGCTCCGATCCCCGACGGGACACGAGCGTGATCTGCGTCGTGGAAGAGGCTTTCAACATCCCGACGATCGAGCAAACCCGCGATTTCCGCGGCATGTTTCACGTCTTGCTCGGCGCGCTCTCTCCCCTTAAAGGGGTCGGCCCGCACGACATCGACGTCAGCGGTCTGATCAAGCGCGTTCAAGGCGGCGAGATCCGTGAAGTCATCGTTGCCACGAACCCGAATGTCGAGGGAGAGGCAACGGCGCTCTACCTCGCCCAACAGCTCCGGCCCCTCAATGTGAAGACGACGCGGCTCGCGTTCGGGTTGCCGGTCGGCGGCGATCTGGAGTACGCCGATCAGGTGACGATGGCGAAGGCGCTGGAGGGGAGGCGCGAGATCTAGCCGACAGGGCCTGCGGCGCTGGGTTGCCCAAGGCTCGGCCAGCAGGTCGGCACGAATGTTCCTGGCGCTCGTACTCGCCGCGCAGGCGGCTAAGTGTCCACCTGTGCTACATTTCTCCGTCCGAGTCTCTCGCGAAAACAATTGGTGAAAACAGAAGATGGCGACCCCTGATCTCGTGATGTACGAGGAGGAGTACCAGCAGATCAAGGACACGCTCCAACGACTGCAGGTCGACTCCAACTCCAAAATCGTCTTTCTGGTCGATAAAAACGGCCAGCAGATTGCCGTTCACGGCGATATGCGCGGCGTCGATGCGACGTCGCTTGCCTCGTTGACGGCCGGCAACGTCGCTGCAACCGACGGTCTTGCGAAGCTCATCGGAGAGAAGGAGTTCTCGATTCTCTTTCATGAGGGGGAGAGAGATAACATCCACATTTCTCTCGTCGCCCAGCGCGTAATTCTCGTCGTGATCTTCGATGACCGCTCGTCCCTGGGCCTGGTACGCCTGCGTGTGAAGAAAGCATCGGCAGAGCTCGAGAAGACTTTCGAGGTGCTGCTGCGGAAGTCCGAGGCCGAGCGCGGCAATCTGGCCAACCGCTTCGACTCTCCCTTCGCCGAGATCACCGACGAGGACATCGACAGTCTCTTCAGCGAATAGCTCCTGCATGACGTTCATCAACTACGCAGCGCGCGAGATCAACTGCAAAATCGTCTACTACGGGCCGGGCCTGTGCGGAAAGACGACAAACCTGCAGTGGATCTACGACAAGACGAACCCCCAGGCGAAGGGGAAACTGATCTCTCTCGCCACCGAGACGGACCGCACGCTGTTCTTCGATTTCCTGCCGCTCGACCTCGGCACGGTGCGCGGCTTCAAAACCCGATTCCACCTCTACACCGTGCCCGGCCAGGTTTTTTACGATGCCTCCCGGAAGCTGATTCTGAAAGGGGTGGACGGCGTCGTTTTCGTCGCCGACTCGCAGGAGGCGCGGATGGAGGCGAACAACGAGTCGCTTCAGAACCTCGACAAGAATCTGAAGGAGCAGGGCTACGAGCTGAAAACCGTGCCGTACGTGCTGCAATTCAACAAGCGCGATCTTCCGACGGCTCTCTCAGCCGATGAGATGTACCGCCAGTTGAACTTCAAAGGCGAACCGACATTCGAGGCGGTGGCCATGAACGGCACCGGCGTCTTCGACACGCTGAAAGCAGTCGCCAAACTTGTGCTCACGGAGTTGAAGAAGAAATAAGCGAGGACCGCTTCGCTTTACCGCTTGACACACGATGAGAATCGCATTCGTCAAACCGCCCGTCGGCGGAATTCTCGGTCTGGAGATGCTCACCTTCGTCGAGCCTCTCGGCCCGATTTGCGTCGCGGCGTGCCTTGAGGCCGAAGGACACGAGTGCAAGGTCTTTGACCTCCGCATCGATGGCGAAGAACACGGCCTCGATCTCTGCAAGCGTTTTGGGCCAGACGTCGTCGGCCTGCAGTGCAACTTCACGACGGAGCGCAACCGCACAGTGCGTCTCGCCCAACGCATCAAACGCGAGAACCCCGGCGTGTTCGTCGTGGTCGGCGGCCACGACGCGTCACGCGATCCCAACTGGTTTCACCACGACGTCATCGATGCCGTTGCGGTCGGCGATGGTGAAGAAGTGATGCCGCCGCTGGTCGACGCGATCCAGCGCGGCCACGACCTGGCCACGATTCCCGGCCTCATGCTCCATCGCGACGGCCGATGGGTCAGCACCGGTCATGCCCCAACGCGGGGAAACCTCGACGACTATCCGCTTCCCGCGCGCCATCTCATCGAGCACTACGCCGATCATTACTACATCAACTTTCACAGGCCACTGGCGCTGATGGAGACCGCACGCGGTTGCCCGTTCAAATGCAACTTCTGTTCGGTCTGGAAGTTTCATGAGTCGACCTTTCGCGAGAAATCGCCCGAGCGTGTGGTTCGAGAACTGAGAGAGATCAAAGCCGAAGCGATCTTCATCACCGACGACATCTTCTGGATGAACGTGAAGCGTGGCGAAGCGATGGCGAAACAGATCAAGGCGGCCGGCATCAAGAAGTTCTTCACGGTTCAGACCAGGACCGACATCATCTGTAAGTTTCCGCATCTCATCGAGATGTGGAAGGACTGCGGCAAGCTGGCCATCTTCCTCGGACTCGAGTCCGTTACCGACGAGGGGCTGAAAGCGGTCAACAAGAAGAACACCGCCGATAACAACGTCAAAGCCATCAAGATCCTCCAGGATCTCGGGGTCGGTTTCACACCGAACTTCATCGTCGATCCGGCATGGAACCGCGACGACTTCAAGCGCCTGCGGGATTGGATCGATCACACCGGCGCGTACAACAGCGGCTTCTCCGTGCTCACACCCCTTCCCGGTACCGATTTGTGGGACTCGGCCAAAGAGCGGGTCACGACGCAGGACTGGGAGATGTACGACATCGTTCATGCCGTTCTTCCCACCACGCTTTCGCTCGACGACTTCTACCAGGAGTACTCGCGCCTCTGGCGGCATGCGCTCGATGTGCGTTATCGCTACCGCGGAAAGTGGAAGACGTATATGCAACTCGGCGCAGCGGTAGCCACCGGCAAGGTTTCCCTGAACAACGTGCGCCGCGGGTTGGGGATGGCGAAGACGTTCAGCAAGCCCGAGACGTTCCTGCGCGCGCACGAGTAACGGGCTGCTTACGCGGCGTGTTGTCGGTTCTCGTTTGCCTGCGCGCTTCCGCGCATCGCCACGCATGGAGCGGGCGAGCATACAATCGCCCGGGATGCGCCATCACGGCCTCAACATCGTTGCCATCGGCGGGGGCACCGGCCTTTCGACGCTGCTTCGCGGTTTGAAGCGCTACGTCAATGCGGATGGCCCGTGGTCGATTGCCCGACTCGGCGCGATCGTGACAGTGACGGACGAAGGCGGCAGCTCCGGCGCGCTGCGGAAAGAGTTCGGTATGCTTCCGCCGGGCGATATCCGAAATTGTATCGTCGCTCTCGCCGAGGAAGAACACCTGCTCTCGCGACTCTTCAGCTACCGCTTTGAAAACGCCGAGTCGTCGTTGGGTGGGCACTCGCTCGGCAATCTGCTCCTTGCCGCGCTGACAGACATTACCGGCAGCTTCGACGAGGCGATCCTCACGGCCTCGGAAGTCCTCAACATCGCCGGAGATATCTATCCATCGACACTGGAGGACGTCCGTCTTCGCGCGATTCTGGCCGACGGCTCCGCTCTGCTTGGCGAGGTTGCGATCAGCGGTTCGTACCTCGGCCAGAAAAGCGCTCCCACGCCCCGGCATGCGCGCATCGTTCACCTCAGCATCGATCCCACGGATGCGCAACCGACCAATCGCGCGCTTGAAGCGCTCAAGGGCGCTGACCTCGTGCTGATCGGGCCCGGCTCCCTCTACACCTCGGTGCTGCCGAACCTGTTGATTAAGCCGATCGCCGACGCTCTGCGCGAGGCTCGGGCGCTGCGCGTCTACATCTGCAACGTCATGACGCAGCCGGGCGAGAGCGACGGGTACTCCGCCCAGGAGCACCTCGCGGCGATCATCGAGCACGCTGGCCTCGTCGTCGACGTGATGGTCCTCAACGGCGGCCGCCCATCGGAGGCAATTCTCAGCGCCTATGCCGCACAGGAGCAGCATCCAGTGCAGTTTGACGTAAACGCCATTCGCGAGCTGGGTGTGACGCCGTTTTTCGGCGACATCATCGAAGAAGAGAACTACGTTCGCCACGATTCCGTGGCGCTCGCCCACACGATCTTTCGTTTGTACGATCGGTATGGCCGGACGCTTGAAAGGATGAGACGGACGGAAGCATGACTGCTTTGAACGACAACCTCGAGGTCATCATTCTCGCCGCCGGGCAGGGCACTCGGATGAAGTCCGCGACGATCAAGATCCTTCACCGCGCCGCCGGACGGCCAATCATCGACTATGTCCTTGATCTCGCCCGGGATATCAGCACTCGACAACCGATCTTGGTGATCGGCCACCAGCGGGAGGCGGTGCAGGAGGTAGTTGGCGAACGCGCCCGTTACGCTGTCCAGAATGAGCAGAAGGGCACTGGACACGCGGTCCTGCAGGCATCGGCGCTTGTCGAGCGCGGGCGGCACGTTCTGGTTCTTTCGGGCGACGTTCCACTCACCAGTCCGGAGACGGTGCGGCGCCTGCTCGACGAGCACGAGCGGTCGCGGAACGCTCTTACCTTGCTCACGATGAAGCTGGACGATCCGGGTCTGTATGGCCGCATCCTGCGCGATGCGACGGGCGCAGTATCCCGCATCGTTGAATTCAAGGATGCGACCGAGGAGGAGAAACGCGTTAACGAGGTCAACGCCGGCATCTACGTTTTTGACGGCGAGCACCTTTTCGACAACCTCCGCAATCTTTCGACGAACAACGCCCAGGGCGAGTACTACCTGACGGATCTTCTCGGTGGGCTTCGTTCCGCCGGCAAGCGTGTCGGCGCCGTCATCGCTGGCAATCCGATCGAGGCACTCGGCGTGAACTCACGAGCCGATCTCGCTTCGGTCGAAGTTGAAATCCAGCGCCGCGTGGTCGCGAGGCTGATGAAGGACGGCGTTTCGTTCCGCAACCCGGCCACGGTTGTGATCGACTCGATAGTCACGATCGGCAACGACACAGTCGTCTATCCTTTTGTGACGATCGAAGGAACGACGACGATCGGGTCGCGCTGCGTGATTGAACCTGGTGTGCATCTGATCAACGTCACGGCTGGCGACGACGTTCATCTCAAAACCGGCACGGTGGCCGAGAACGCCGATATCGGGGATGAGGCCTCCGTGGGACCGTACGCACACCTCCGGCCGGAGACCCGGCTGGGACGCCGAGTGAGGATAGGCAATTTCGTCGAGACCAAGAAGGCTGTGTTCGGCGAAGGCGCAAAGGCATCGCATCTTTCCTATATCGGCGATGCCGAGGTAGGCGCGGACGCAAACATCGGAGCAGGCACGATTACTTGTAACTACGACGGCGTGAAGAAGCACAAGACAGTGATCGAGGATGATGTCTTCATCGGCTCTGATACACAACTCGTTGCTCCAGTGCGCATCGGTCGAGGGGCGTACGTCGGAGCCGGCTCGACGATCACGAAGGATGTCCCGGCCGAGGCGCTGGCTCTGAGCCGAACGCCGCAGCGCATCATCGAGGGATGGGCAACGCGAAAGAAAAGGAAGTAGGCGGGGGTGCTTCAAGCGCTCCGAAGCTCACGTGCTCCAGCTTCCAGGCGTGAAGCATCAATCCTTTTGCCTTCGCTCCCGAGCCGTATCGGCGATCGCCGACAACGGGATGACCGATCGATTCCGCGTGGATTCGAATCTGATGTGTCCGCCCGGTCTCGATCACGACTTCGACCGTCGTCGTCAGGCCGTCACTACGCTGAGGACGAAACATTGTCCGCGCGATTTTGCCTTGTACGGGCGTCTCAAGAAATCGCTCTTCGCGCAACTCCCCCTCGAGAATGGCCAGATATGTCTTTCGGATCTGACCCACGGCGAACAACGCCGACAGCCTGGCTGCAGCTTCGGGACTCTTCGCGAAAAGAACGATCCCGCTGGTTGGCGTATCGAGCCGATGGACGAGCCAGATCTCTCGAAACCGCAGGCGCAGCAGTTCTTCGAGGGAGAGTTGCCGCCGATCGCGCGCCGGCTGTGTCGGCATTCCCACCGGCTTGTCGATGGCCACCCAATCGTCACTCTCTCCGATGACTGAGATGTCTGGCACGTCGTCTGCCACGGCGATGCGATCACTCGCCGCCACCTCTCGCGATGCGATCGAAACCACCCTTTCGTTGACGAGGACCCGCCGAGCGGCAATCAGCTCCCGTGCTCGCCGCCGGGAGATGTCGGGATGACGAGCGGCGATGGCTTGATCGAGTCGCATGCGTGCCGGAGGAGAGGCGAGTGGCCTCTCCTCCGGCAATGTTACTTCGTGGCAAGACGGGCCGGTTTCGAGGGAGCCGTCGTCGCAGCCGGCTCGCCGCCTTCGATCACGGTCAGCTCGGGAACGCCGATGCCGAGGGCGCGGCGGACCTTCGCCTCGATCTCACCGGAGAGATCGGGGTTCTCCTTGATGAACATCTTGGCGTTTTCGCGGCCCTGGCCCAGGCGCATGTCTCCATAGGAGAACCACGAGCCAGACTTGTCGATGATCTTGTTTTCGATGCCGATGTCGATCAGCTCGCCCGTCTTCGAGATTCCCTCGCCGTAACCTACGTCGAACTCGGCGTGGCGGAAGGGGGCGGCACACTTGTTCTTGACGACCTTCACTTTCACGCGCGAGCCGACGACCTCTTCGCCTTCCTTGATCTGATTCGTGCGGCGGATATCGATCCGGATCGACGAGTAGAACTTCAGGGCGCGGCCGCCGGTGGTGGTCTCTGGGTTGCCGAACATCACACCAATTTTCTCACGAATCTGGTTGATGAAAATGAGTGACGTTTTAGACTTTGAAACAATAGCTGTTAATTTCCTGAGAGCCTGTGACATTAAACGTGCGTGCAATCCCATATGAGAATCGCCCATCTCGCCGTCGAGCTCCGCCCGCGGTACGAGCGCCGCTACCGAGTCGATGACAATGACGTCGATCGCTCCCGACCGAACCAGAACCTCGGCGATCTCCAGCGCCTGCTCGCCGCTGTCCGGCTGCGAAACCAGAAGGTTGTCGATGTCGACGCCGAGTTTCTTGGCGTACTCGGCGTCGAGGGCGTGCTCGGCGTCAATGAATGCTGCCAGCCCTCCGGCTTTCTGCGCCTCGGCGATGACGTGGAGGGAAAGAGTCGTCTTGCCGGACGACTCCGGTCCAAAGATTTCGATGATCCGGCCGCGGGGCACGCCGCCGACACCGAGGGCCGCGTCGACGCCGATCGAGCCGGTTGAGATCGCGCTGATCGGCACGAACTCCTTCGCGCCAAGGCGCATGATCGACCCTTTGCCAAATTGCCGCTCGATCTGCGTCAGCGCCGTTTCCGCTGCTTTCAACTTGTCCATGGGTACAGTGGCCATAGCTACTCCTTCGATTCGAATGGTGGATAGAAAGATAGTGACGAATGGTCGGATCGGAGGACATTCGTGTGGTGGAGTGAGTGTACGCCGCGTTTTTTTGAGCCGTCAAGAAACTCTACTCAGTGTGGGATTTTGGGGTCTTGCCGCGCACCTCACGACTCCGGCGAGAGTGCGATCGACGATCCTACCCACGTGAAGTCCTTGTTGAAATCGACACCGAGCATCTTGCCGCGAGAGAGCCGGACGAGGTTCTGGGCGAGGATCGGCTTCGCTTCATCGTCGGGACGCAGGAACATCATTCGGATTTCGATCTTCACACCGCCGCCATCGGCAGCCTGCAACGCCGGTTCGTACTCGATCTTTTCCTGCACGCACCAGGCATGACGTTGAGAGGCCGGGATGGCAGCAAGATCGGCCGCCGTCGGTTCGATGTTCACGCCTCCTCCGGCGAACGAAAAGAGTGGCTTCAGAACGTAGCGCGCCGCGAAGTCGTCCGGAACGCCATCGAGCTCAGAGACGAACGTTGCTGTTGGCACCGATGGGTGATCGAGAAACGGCAGAGAATACTTCGACCAGACCCAGTACCAGTTTGGGTGCGGCGCCCACTCGACGTCCAGCTCCTCGCGAAAGTCGAACGGCAGATCGATCTTCTTGCTGATCAGCTCGTCGAAGACCACCCGGTTGTAGATGCGGCGAATACGCCGGTCGCCGTGAAAGAGTTGCCTGCCGCGTGTCCTGAGAGCGCGTGGGTCAACAGCGTTGACCCCAGTGAGCAGTTTTGTGGCCGCGAAGTCGGTATACGTCTTCTGCCGCGGTGGATCGATGTCCATCAGAATCACCTCGGCCGGATCGTGCCCGCCGGTAATCGTGCGGAGGACAAGGTTGATGAACGATTCACGGTCAAGGCCGGAGTACCAGCACGACCATTCGCGATCGAGGCCGTCCATTCCTCTCATTGCGTCGCGCCAGACATCACGCTGAACAACCTGGAGACAGGTAAGCGAAGGGAACCCCTGCAGCTCGATCAGCTTCGGAACAAGAACGCCGTTCTCTCGCACGACGGCGAAGTCGACCTGCGTAAAGGTCGGAAGCGCGTCCATCCCCGGTGTATCCCAGCGCTCGGGAATGGCGCGTTTCATCGCGGCAAGGCGCGATGCGTCAGAGAGCTGGGCGACGATCGACTGCGCGGCATCGACGATCCTGGTTTTGAAGTCGTCCGGCAGAAAAACGGGCGACTCGGCCAGTCGGAATTCGAACGTGCAGCCCAGGCGCCTCGAAAGCTCGTGGACGTACCACTCGTAACGTTCGGGCGTGATCTGGGCGTTGAAAATGGGACGGAAGCGCGGATCCATGGGTGTCTACGCCGAGTGGACTTCGCAGCGCTCAGCCACAAGCTGGGCCAGATGATGGCGGAGGGGACCAAGTAAGGTGTATTCCGAGGTCAGACGACTCTCACGCTCGAATCGGGCGAAGAGATCGCGGAGCGTAACGGAGCGCTCGCGATACCACAATTCCGAGACCTCACCGCGGACCCTCTTCTCCTCGAGCACGGACATGATGTGCTCCCGGTCGACGATCTCCGGATGATGATTGACGCCGAAGATACGCGGCATTCCATCGGCTCCCCGAGCGAATTCCAACATGGTCACGCCGTCGCTGTTCTCGTCCTCGCGGGCGATCACACTCGCCGATGAAGAATCCTCCGCGATGAGATCGAAGAGGCGATTATCGACGACGCGGAAGTGGCGCCCGTCGCTCAACTGGTTGGCAAATTGCGCGAACCACGGATGTGAGGCGCCGCCCCGCGTCAGGACATTTTCCGGCATTCCGCTGCTCTTCTCGGCGCGTAGCTCGACGCGTGCCGCACCGGACCAGCGGCACATCAGACCAAAGCTGTGGCAGACGCCGAGGAGCGTTGCTGAATCATGCGATGCAATGTCATCGTATAGGCGGAACAGGGGCGTCTCCCATGCCTGACTGTCGATAATCCCCTGGCTTTCCTCTCTGACTCCGTCGTTGTGACGAGGATCGAGGTGGCCGGGACCGCCCGTGCCAATGTAGAGTCGGAACCGGCCGTTGGGAGAGCGCGGGATCCGCAGCGTCCGGCGGACGTCGTAGGAGAGAACGCGCACCTTTGCGCCGGCGGCGAAGAGCGCCTCGCGTAGCGGTTCCGCGGACTCGAGCACGGCATGGACGAGCGAGTCGTGACCGACGTTGGGCCACGAATGGTTCATATCGAGGATCGCTACGTCGATACGATCGTGGTCCTCCGCTGGTTCGGAGTCGGTCACACGGACGTACTCGAAGAAGTCGTACGGCTCGTGGAGATCGCGTTGTGGCATCAAGCTCTCGTCAGATAACGCCGTGCTCGGTCTCACTGATGATGTAGTCGACGACCGCATGAAGATCGTTCGTCTCTTCGTGGACTTTCAACTGACGGTCCGCACCTGGCCCGTTCGCGATGATGGTGCGGGCGTAGTAAACGGCCTCGCGGGAACCGAGGTCGTCGACCACGTCGTCGACAAATGCGAGCAGTTCCTCGAGCAGATCGGTGTACGGCACCTCTTCCATCCGGCTGAAGTCGATCAGTTTGCCGCCGATGCCAAACCTGGCAGCGCGCGCCTTGTTCTCGTTCAGCAGCATGCGCCGATAGAGCCGCCAACCCATGTTACGCCGGTAGAGCGTCCACAGTTTGTAGGTGATGGCCTGGAAGAGCGCGGCGATGCAGATCGTCTCGTCAACGCGCATCGGAACATCGCAGATGCGGTACTCGAGCGTTGGGAAGAACGGGTGAGGCCGGACGTCCCACCAGATCTTCTTGGCGTTGTCGATGCACTTCGTTTTGATGAGCATCTGCACGTACTCTTCGTACTCGCTCGCCGAACGAAACGAATCAGGCAGGCCGGTGCGAGGGAAGCGCTCGAAGACTTTGGCGCGGTAGCTCTTCCAGCCGGTGTTCTGCCCGCACCAGAACGGCGAGTTGACCGACAGCGCAAAGACGTGCGGCAGGAAGTAGCGCGCCGCGTTCATGACATGGATGCGCGTCTCCGGGTCTTCGATCGCCACGTGGACATGCAGACCGAAGATCAAGTTGGCCCGGGCGATCATCTGCAGATCGTAGACAATCTGGTCGTAGCGCTCGTTGGAGGTGATCGGCACGCTGGCCCAGTGCGAGATGGGATGCGTACCGGACGCGGCGATGCGCAGGCCGCTCTCGCGCACGAGGTTGATGATCTCGCGCCGAAGGCGGGTCACCTCGCGGCGCGCTTCCTCCACATTGCTGCAGATCGGAGTGCCGACCTCGATGACCGCCTCGTGCATCTCGCGCTTGATCTCGTCCTTGAGGCGCTTCTCCCCTTCCGCGAACATCTCGGAGATATGGGACCGCAACTCGCGCGTCTCGGGGTCGACGACCTGAAACTCCTCCTCGATGCCGAGGGTGAAGGTTGGCTGTGGAGGCATGGGGGAAGGATATCAGGAGTAGATTGGCCGATCAGGGGATTCGCAGACTGGTGGCCGGAGTCCACGCGCCACCCGGCGCAGAGCAACTTCCAATCCACAAATCACGAATCGACTGATCCACTCAAATCGCATCCTCCACGGCTTTGCTCGTATTCAGCGTGGTCGGCCAGGTGCCGGTCAGCTCCAGCTTCCTGCCGCTCGTGACGATCTCGATCAACGCCTCAGCCATGTTGGTCACGACCCACGCGAAGTTCGCTTCTCCGACCGAGGCCAGGTCGGCGTCGGGGGCGCAGTTCATGAAGTCGATGGCGTATGGGATACCGTCGCGCACCGCGAACTCCACCGTGTTCATGTCGTAGCCAAGCGCCTCGCACAACGCGACCGCATCGCGGCGGATGCGCGCCTCGAACACCGGTTCCATCGGCGGCGGGTCCTTAACGTAGCGGAGGTGGTGTGGCTGCTTCGGGTCGTAGTGCATGATGTGAACGCGGCTGCGGCCGATGACATAGCAGCGGTAGTAGCGGTCGAATTCGATGGCCTCCTGCGCCATCATGGTCAGGTCGCGGGTCTGGTCGTATGCGGCGAAGAGCTCCTGCTCGTTATCGCACTTGTAGACGTCTTTCCAGCCGCCGCCGTAGGCCGGCTTCATGAAGATCGGGAAGCCCAGGTAGGCGAAGACCTCGGCCCAGTCCACCCACTTCATGTTGCGGAAGGATTTGGCACTCGTGCTGGGGGGATATTCCTTGTGCGGCAGGAGCACGGTCTTCGGGACGGCGACGTTGACTGACTTGGCGACGAGGTTGTCGAAGAACTTATCGTCAGCCGACCACCAGATGGGGTTGTTGACGATCTTCACGCCCGAAGCCGCCGCGCACTTCAGGTAGGTGCGGTAGAACGGGATTTCGTGGCTGATGCGGTCGAGGATCAGGTCGTAGGGAAAGACGCCGTCGTCCTTCAGAAACGAGATCTCCGCGGGCATGGCTTCGACTTCATCGCCACCACGCGCATTGATGGCGTCGATCAACGCCCAGGGGAACGTGTCTTCCATGCCGAACACGAGAGCAATTCGTTTTTTGCGCATCGGAATCTCCGGGCCGCGGATCGTATAGAATCGGCGACCCTACGGCAAACAGGGGCGGAAAGATGAATGTTTAGTGTCAGATGTTAACTGTCGGCTTAACGAATGTGTTTAGTTTCGACGCTTAATCATGTAGCACTTAACGCTGGATAATAAACGTTGAACATTTAGGACAACCTCTTTCATGTATCGTGAACACGTCCACTGGCACAGCTCCGCGCTCGATCGCACGATGGAGTTTCTCTGGTACGGCAAGTTCGGCCGGCCGGTGGTGCTCTTTCCGACCTCCGCGGGCCGGTACTCGGAGAACGACGACCGCGGGATTCCGGAATCGCTTTCCGACAAGGTCGAGGGCGGCGAGATTCAGCTCGTTCTCGTGGACACCGTGAACGGCGAGAGTTGGTACAACCGAAACGTCCATCCCTCCGTCCGGGCCGCCCGTCACGCTCTGTACGACGCATACCTGCGCCACGAGCTCGTGCCGTACATCTTCAATCGTGCACAGCGCGGCGATCTGGCTGTCTACGGCGCCAGTTTCGGTGCCTATCACGCCGCGAACTTCGCGGCACGCTACCCCGATGTAGTCAGCCGTGCCATCTGCTTCTCCGGTATTTACGACATCCACGCACAGCTCGACGGCTACTGGGACGACAACTGCTACTTCAACTGCCCGACGGCCTACATTCCGAACATGGACAGCGAATGGGCCGGCAAGCTCTCGCGGATCGACTGGATCATTGCCACGGGCGAGTACGACACGATCGTCGACAAGAATCGCGAGTTTTCGGCGCTTCTGTCGTCGAAGGGCATTCGCAACTACCTGGAGATCTGGGGCGGCGTCTTTGGCCATGACTGGCCGTGGTGGCGCGAGAATCTCCGCCGCTTCCTCTAAGGCGCACCTGACGTCGCGATCCCCGGGAGACCCTCTGCGACGTTTCGCCAGTGTCGGGCAGAACGGTGGACTCATTGTGTGCAGGCGCTACCGCGCGCTGACGTGAGCCTGCGATTTGGCCGCCCACGTCTTGAACGTCTCCGCCGGGATGCTGCCGGAGATCGAGACCGAGTTGTCTGTCCGGGTCACGCTGAACTTGCGCAGCAAGGAGACCATCTCGGGCGCTTTATCCTGACTGGCCAGACGCATGGCGGAGAGCGCACCTCGAAGCGTGTCTTCGACCAATCCCAGGGTCTCGGCATCGCCCGACAGACCGATGGCGTTCAGCTTCAGGGAATCACCGGTGTCGGTGGCCCAGATGGCGACGGTGGAGACGTTCTTCAGCGCGCTCCCGAGCGCCTGAGACTGGGAACTGTTGCCGGCCATCTTCGGGGCGCCGGTGATGCGCTGTGCGCGCGGAACATCGACGACCACGAACGCCGTCGCGTGCGGGTCAACGCGGGCCATGTCACGACCGAGGCCGCTGGTGGTTGCAAACGATGTCCCGCCCGCGGCTCGGCTGGCCAACGCATTGATGACGGCGGTTTCGCTGCCCACCAGCGCGAGGTGTGCGTCCGGGAAGGCCACCACGCCCTGATGATTCGCATTGCCGCCCTTGTCGGGGATCATGAAGTAGACGCCGTTCGCGGACACTTTCTTCACAGCACCACGCGCGACGAGGGCGTTGGTGAGCAAGGCGACATTGAAGCGGCCGTCGGCGGCGATCAGGAAGTCAGCGTCGCTGCCGAGATTCGTACGCGGCGACGTGGCAAAGACCACGATGTCGACATCCTTCGTCGGCTGCAGACCGGCCTCGCTGAGGAACTTTTCAGCGTCACCCGCATTGCTGATATGAGCTGTCTGCGCGAACAGCGCCGCGGAAAGCGGACTGCTGCGCATGTCCACGAGGCGGACGACGCCAACAGACACCGCATCGTTCGGGATGAGCGATATGGCGTCATTTTTTGCGAACGCGGCGGGCGCAAGCGCCAACGCGAAAATCGCCAGTGCAACAAACTGCCTTTTCATTTAGAACTCCTTTCGTTGGAACAACCAGGAAGCGAGAACGAGACAGACAAGCCCAAAGATCGCGGTGCTGATGAAAGGCGCGGCCGTGATCTGTAGGAATTCGTTGTGCATTTGAGGTCCGGCGACGTAGGCAACCACGGCCGTGGCCAGCTCCGCGGTCTTGGGCATGATCCAGTAGAGGAGCTTGATCCCCGCGGCCTGCCACTCTCTTGAGAGCGCCGCTTCGATGCGAGCATGACCGGCCAGCATCACCCCGAAGAAGAAGACGCCGTACGTGGCCATGATCGAGACCGCTGTCGACGAGGTGATGACGCCGATCAGGAACGCAAACGCCAGCAGCGTTGCGATCAGGAAGAGGATCACACCGCCGGCAAGAAAGAACCTTGGATGGAAGACGTGGGTCTTCCAGGCAACGATCACCCAGATCGACCCGATCAGGTAGAGAACGTTGCTGCCGGCGAGGATCAACCCCGCCGTATAACGCGACAGAATCAGCTTTACCCGCGACACGGGCCGTGAAAGGTAGAGATCGATCGTCCCCTTCTCCTGCATGCGCGGCACGAGGTGAGCTGTGGCGAAGATCGCCAGGAATGTGCAGAGGACATAGAGGACGCCAGAGAAGCCCGATTCGAAGCCCATGACCAGCTTTTCGATCGACATCGTGCCGCTGACTTCGACCTGTTTTCCAAACAGTTTGGCGCCGGCCAGAGCGCCATCGACGATGTCGAGGTTGATGGCCGAGGCAAAGATGAGAATGAAGATCGTCGAGAGAAAAAAGTAGGCGACGAGCGTCCACCGCGCCGCAGCTTCGCGCATGACGTCTTCGATATTCGCCATCAGGACTTTCATAACGCTGCTCCTTCGACCGATGGTTGTGCGCCCGGGTCGACGGCGCGGACGAGGTCGACGAACACGTCTTCGAGAGTGGAGCGGACCGGCGAAAGCTCGGCGAGCATGCCACCGCCGGCCCGGAGCCGGTCGACGAGAGCATTGAGGTGCGGTACGTCATCGACCGTCAGAAGCAAGTGACCGTTGACGCACTCCACACCGGCGCCGGTTTCTCGAAATGCGGCGACGAGCGCGTCATCGACCGGAGCGGAAGGGACGAGTTTGTACTTCGCCGCGCGGCGCGTCAGCTCTTCGATACTGCCGGCCGCGGCCACTTTGCCGCTGCGGAGAACAGCCACGTGATCGCATGTCAGCTCGATCTCCGACAACAGATGAGAGTTGAGCAGTACCGCCGTGCCGTTGGCGGAAGCCTCGGCACGCAGAATGTCGCGGATCTCGCGGCGGCCAACCGGGTCGACGCCGTCCGTCGGCTCATCGAGCAAAAGTACATGCGGCGAATGCAGCAGTGCGATGGCCAGACCGAGGCGCTGCGTCATACCCTTCGAATACTTCTTGACCCGGACGTCGATCCATTGGGCGATGCGCAACTTCTCCAGCAGCTCCAGCGAACGGCGTTTGATCGTGACATCGTCGAGCCCCGACATCTTGCCGAAGATCGCCAGCGCTTGACGCGCCGTGAGGTAGCCGGGGATCTTGTGGCCCTCGGGCAGGTAGCCCACTCGGCGCCTGCTCTCGGGGTTTCCGGCGGGAAGGCCGCTGATGCGCGCCTGACCCGCGGTGGGGCGGGTCAGGTCGAGAAGGATCTTGACCGCCGTCGTCTTGCCGGCGCCGTTCGGGCCGAGAAGGCCGAACAGCTCGCCTTCGCGAACGGCAAAGTCGATGCCGTCGAGGGCCGTGATGCGCAAGCGCCCGACCGATGACCGATACTGCTTTTTGAGGCCCGAGACCTCGATGACGGTCTGACTCATGGTTACGTCTTACGGGCTAAACGCCTCCCGGGTTGCGCAGAATGCCTTCAGAGAGGTTCCGGTTCTGTATGATCGTCCTTCGCGACCAATGACCGACCGAGCAGTTTTTTTTGATCCGAGCCTCCGCCGATGGTGGTGGGTCAAGCGCATCGGCACCCTGCTGGGGCTGGTGGCTGTGCTCATCGTCAGCGCCTGGCTCGTCAGCCTCTTTACTGTTCCGCTTCTGCCGGGCTTCAAAGGGGTCACAGAAGTTATCAAACGAGGGTTGCGTGTCCCGGCGCACAGGCAGGCGCGCGCGCAATTCCTTCTCAAACGCGACCGGGAGCGCCTCCTTGCGAGCATCAGCAAAGACAACAAGAGTCGCCGCGCGCGCGAAGCTAAAGGCCCCGTTCGCACGATCGAGACTGGCAACAGCATCGTGGCGGCGTTCTACGCGCCCTGGCAGGAGACCGGCCTCCACTCGCTTGAGGCGAATGCCAATCGCATGACGCACCTGCTGCCGGTCTGGGTTCACCTCAGCGCCGATGCGAAAGGACTCGACTTTCACGATTGGGACCCGCTTCTAACGCCTCATAACATCGATGTGCTGAGAATCGCGCGGGCGAACAACCTCAACGTCGTACCCGTTTTCAGCAACGCCGAGATCTCGGCGAATGGGTCAGGAGCCTTTGATCCGAAGCGTGTTCACGTCTTCCTGAACGACCCCGCGTTGCAGCAAAGCACAATCCTCAAGCTGCGGTCCTGGTGCCTGGACCGCGGGTTCCAGGGGATCAACGTCGACTTCGAGAACCTCGATCCGGCCGACTATCCCCTTCTCGTTCCATTTCTAGCCCGGATGAAGGCCACATTCGCCGAAAGAAAACTGCTTGTCAGCATTGATCTGGAGGCAAAGAGCAAGGTCGACTGGCGAGCTGTTTCCTCCTTCTGCGACTTCGTCGTGGTCATGGCCTATGACGAGCACTCGGAGAGCAGCCTTCCCGGCCCCATCGCGTCGATTTCCTGGTATCGCGACATCGTGCAGCGTGCGGTCGATCCCGTGCACGGCGTCCCGCGCGAAAAGCTCGTCATCGGCATCGCCAACTACGCATACGACTGGATGGAAGGACGCGACTGGGCCGATCCGCTGACGTACCAGGGCGCTCTGGTCGCCGCTCACGACTACCGGCAGGGAGAGAAGCCGGAAGACATCATCGACTTCGATGATGAGTCGCTCAATCCAACGTTTCGTTACCAGGACGACGATCAGAAATGGCACGAGGTCTGGATGCTCGATGCCGTCACGGCCGCGAATCAGTGGCTGATCGCACAGAACTACAGCGTCCGCGGGATGGCCATCTGGGTCCTGGGCTCGACCGATCCATCGATCTGGTCATTCATTCATCGAGGCAACCTCAACCAGAGGCCGAACATGGCGGCGCTGCAGGAGCCGTCCTTTCCTTTCGACGTCGAGTTCGTCGGCGAAGGCGAGATCGCCCACGTCGACCAGTTGCCGACCAAAGGAGCGCGAACGCTGGAGATCGACCCTCAAACGGGGCTCGCGCTCGACGAGGACTACCACAAGTTCCCAACCTCGTACGTCATCAGCCGCACGGGCTACAAGCCGAAGATGATCGCGCTGACGATCGACGATGGGCCTTCCGATCTCTACACGGCTGACATTCTCGACGAGCTGAAGGCCTTGCACGTGCCGGCCACCTTCTTTCTCATCGGTCAGAATGCGGAACGCTATCCCGGCCTTGTCCGGCGCATCTGGGCCGAGGGACATGAGATCGGGAATCACACGTACACGCATCCGAACATCGCCGTGATCCCGGAACCGGAGGCACGCCTGCAGTTGAACGCGACGCGGCGCGTTTTCGAGAGCCTCCTGCATCGCTCGACGCTGCTTTTCCGCCCGCCGTACAACGCCGACGCGGAGCCGACTGCGGACTTTGAAGTGAAACCGATCGTGTTGGCGTCGAGCCTCAACTACATCACCGTGCTGGAGTACATCGACTCGCAGGACTGGAACACGGACGAGCGGATGCCCGACGGTTCGATCCACCACCGCAAGGCTGAAGACATGTGGGAGACGGTTCGCCAGCAACTCGAGGGAGGAGAGAAAGGAAGCTGCATCCTCCTGCACGACGCCGGCGGCGACCGGTTCCAGACAGTGCGACTGATTCCGATCCTCGTCAGAGAGCTGCACAAGCGAGGGTATACGTTCGTCCCGGTTTCGACGCTCATCGACACGACTCGCGATGTGGTCAATCCGCCGGTCAAATCGTCCGACACTCTGATGCTCGCCAGCGACCGGATCGTCTTCGAGGCGATCTATCTCTTCGAGCTGTTTCTCGGCATCGCCTTCGTCACCGCGATTATCCTCGGCACCGCGCGGATCGTATTCGTAACCATCCTCGCTCTGATCGCCAAATGGCGCGAGACCCACGACTCATTCGACGAATCCTACCGGCCGGCGGTAAGCGTGGTCATCGCCGCGTACAACGAGGAAACCGTGATCGTGAATACGATCCGGGCTGTGCTGGCGACCGGCTATGAGCCCCTGGAGGTCATCGTCGTCGATGACGGGTCGACCGACGACACGTCGGGTCAGGTTCGCGCAAACTTCGGCGACACCGTGACGCTTCTCGTGCAACCGAACGGCGGCAAGGCATCGGCTCTCAACCTGGGTATCGCCATGGCCACGCGGGAAATCATCATCGCCCTCGACGCCGACACCGTCTTCGAACGAGACACGATCGAGAAGCTCGTTCGTCACTTCGCCAAGCCACTCGTTGGCGCGGTAGCTGGAAACGTGAAGGTGGGCAATCGGGTGAACCCGCT
Source organism: Thermoanaerobaculia bacterium (assembly GCA_035482045.1). Taxonomy (GTDB): domain Bacteria; phylum Acidobacteriota; class Thermoanaerobaculia; order Gp7-AA8; family Gp7-AA8; genus JADGNZ01. The sequence continues at coordinate 17,979 of DATHRD010000044.1, read as the reverse complement.
GACGCACTGGCAATCGATCGAGTACGTCACCAGCCAGAACCTCGATCGCCGTGCCTATGCCATGATCAACGCGGTTACCGTCGTTCCAGGGGCGGTCGGCGCATGGCGGCGCGAGGCCATTCTGCACGCGGGCGGCTACACGACCGACACGATGGCCGAGGACATGGATCTCACCTGGCGGATCCGCCGGATTGGATGGCGGATCGAGACGGAGTCCAACGCCCTGGGATACACCGAGGCACCCGACAGCCTCAGCTCGCTTTTCAAGCAGCGATTCCGTTGGGCCTTCGGCACCCTGCAGGCACTCTGGAAACACCGCCGGGCCATGTTCCGTCACGGCTGTTTTGGCCGCGTTATGCTGCCGACGCTCTGGCTCTTCCAGGTGGCGTTTCAAGTGCTGTCGCCGCTTGTCGACCTGCAGATCCTCTGGTCGCTTGGGAACGTCGTCCGGGCCTGGATGCGCGGTCGCCTCGTCGGCGATTGGCAGCCGCTGCCAAACGCTCTCTCCTCGTTGTACCTCATCGGATTCATGTATGCCTTCTTCTTCGTCATCGAGCTGGTGGGATCGCTTGTCGCGTACAAGCTCGATCGCGAGGATCCGCGCCCGCTGGTCTGGCTCTTCTGGCAGCGTTTTCTCTACCGCCAGCTCATGTACGCCGTCGTCCTCAAGTCGATCAAGACCGCTGTTTCCGGCATGCGCACCGGATGGGGGAAGCTCGAGCGCAAGGGGACAGTGGAGATGACGGGCGAGACAGGCAAACTGCTGGTACGCGAGGCGCAGTAGGCACGGGCGTCCGGACTGCGCGGCGGTCACATCGAATTGCCCCACGGTCACGGCTGTCATCCGTATGAAGACCGAATCCATCGCAACGGTTCGAGCGCGATTCCGGGACGTGGCCCGGGCAGACGGAGTCAATCCGCGCGACATCGACGTGCTCCTCGCCGACGTCACCGGGCGGACGCAGGCATGGCTCTTCGCACATGGTGAGGAGCGGATCGATCCGGCGGCGGTCGACGCACTCATGGCGCGCCGGTTGCGCGGCGAACCGCTGCAATACATCCGCGGGCGCGCGGAGTTTTTCGGCCGCGAGTTTCTTGTCGACGACCGCGTGCTGATTCCACGTCCCGAGACGGAGTTGCTGGTGGAGGCGGCCATCGCGCGGGCGCCGGCCGGCGCGCGCGTGCTCGACATCGGATCCGGCAGCGGCTGCATTGCCATCTCGCTGGAACGGGAACGCCCCGATCTCGAAGTTACATCGATCGACGTCTCGCTCGCCGCTCTCGCGGTCGCCCGCCGCAACGCGCGTGCGCACACTTCTCCGGTCCTGTTTGCGGCGTCCGACGTGTTCTCGGCCGTCGGGGGCGGGTTCGACCTCATCGTCTCGAATCCACCCTACATTCCTGCCGCCGGCTACGAGCGGCTCGCAACGGAGGTGCGCGACTACGAACCGCGCGGCGCGCTGACGCCCGGTCCGCGCGGAACGGAACTGATCGAACGGATTCTCGCAGGGCAGCGCGCGCCCGTCGTCCTGTTGGAGATCGGGTTCGGTCAGATCGATGATGTCCGCCAGGTTACGAGCGGCTACGAAATCACCGGCGTCATCAACGACCTCGCCGGCATCGAGCGGGTTGTCGTACTATCGCGCCATGGCCGCAAATGAACGTTGCCTTTTCTGCCGCATCGCCTGCGGCGAGATCACCGCGAAGAAGGTGTTCGAAGATGACGTCGTCGTTGCCTTCAACGACATCAACCCGCAGGCACCGACACACGTGCTCGTTGTCCCGCGCAAGCACATCGCCTCGCTCGATGATCTGACGGAAGAGGACGCCGCGATCATCGGCATGACGATGGTGCGGGCCTCGGAGATAGCCCGCACCCTTCAACTGAACTCCGAGGGCTACCGGCTGGTCGTGAATCATGGCGAAGCGGCGGGACAGACGGTGTTTCACATTCACGTCCACCTCCTCGGCGGGCGCAATTTCGGCTGGCCACCGGGATAACTGCGAATTCCGGCTGCGGCGCGACTAAGGCACCGCGGCGCACGGCGATTGACGCGCTTCGCTCGTCTTGCGGCTCGCCGCGTTGTCGGTTGTCTGCGCTAGGGCGCGCGAGCGCCCTCCAGAGGACGCTCAACCAACCAAGCTGAAGAGCAATCGACCGAACAATGAGGTGTGACGAGAATCATCGTGTACGAATCGACGTTCGGTGTTAAGTCCGGAAGTTTTCTGGTCCCGATCCTTTCATGCGTTGTGCTCACGTAACTGCTCGTGTCTTCGTTTTCCTGCTGCTGGCATTGGCTGGCTCGGCATTCGCGGCGCCTCCGCCGTTCACCATCAGCTTCACGCAGACGCAATTCAGTGGCGTGGAAAACGAGCATCCGTCCGTGGCCCTGACTCACGCTGGAGCCGTGCCGAGCAATACGATCATCCAATTGAGGGCCGTAGAGTCTCCAGGCGGTGGCACGTCATGGATCACATTTTCGTGGGGTACGTCGGATACGCAAGTCGTCAGCGTCGTCCAGGATGATCCGTACTACAACCCCGGCCGCTCCTTTGCCGTCACGATCTGGTCTGTCGGCAATGGCGGCGTCTCCGCCGAACCCATCACGGCGACACTGACTGTCATCGACAATGAGTTGCCGCCGAAGGCTTCGATCAACGACGTGACAGTCGTTGAGGGGACCAGTCCCGGTCCGACGAGCTACGCGGTATTCACCATCAGCCTCTCGTCTCCCCTTACTGAATTCACGGACGTCGGTTTGATCGTTCACGACCAGAGCGCAAAGAATGGCCTCGACCACCGGTGGTCCGGTCAGGGCGGCGTTTACTTTTACGCCGGGCAGCAGAACGCGACGATATCGATTCCCATCATTGGCGACGACATACCCGAGGGAACCGAGTACTTCACGGTCGAGTTGGTTCCCCAGTCACCGGTTCAGCCCGGAAAGACGATCGGTATTTGCACGATCATTGACGACGATGACGCGATCTCTCCTCCGTATTAAAGGATCGGCGTAGGCGAGAAAGGGATCATCAACATCCGGCTGAGCAGTCCCGCCGCCATTCCCGCACAAGTCCTGTTTCAGGCCTCAGACCCGACGCTGCTGGCGGTTCAGAGCTCCGTCACGATTGCGGCCGGCGCATCGGAAGCCTACGTCGAGTTTACGGGCCTCAAAAATGGAGCCGGATCGATTGGAGTAACCCTGCCAGCGTCTCGCGGCGGCCGAACGGATCAGTTGTCGGTCACAGTACACGACGCAACGACGCTGGTCATCGATCCCATGCAGCTCGATCTCTCGCTCGGCACCTCGGCCAACGTGACTGCACGCGTCGATCCTGTGCCGGCAGAGCCTGTCTACGTCCTGGTTCAGGCGGCGAAGAGCGGCATCGTGAGGGTTCCGGACATGCTTCTCACCGGCGTGGATGGCCAAGTGATCATCCCGGTGCGCTCAACCGGCCTTGGCTCCACAAGTGTAACCGTCGCACTTCTCGATATTAACGGCGGTGCGTCTGCCATCCTCGGGATCAATGTCACGCTGGGCCCCGGACCTGCCGCAACAAGCGTCGTTCCGGCGGCCGGCCGCGCGTCCGGTGACCAGCCAGTGCGAATCAACGGCTACAACTTCTCAGACCATTGCGCGGTTTCCTTCGGCGGCGTACCGGCGCCGGCCGGCACTACGCAACCTGTCGGAGACGCGATTGTCCTGTTGACGCCGCCGCATGACGCGGGCATCGTCGATATTGCGATCCGCTGTGGCACGAGATCGTCTGTGTTCCCCCAGGCGTTCGTATACCAGGCAGCACCGGTCACGTTGAATTTTGTGTCGCAAAAGACTGGGACCACCCACGGCGGGACGATCCTGACTCTGAAAGGCGTCGACTTTCGTTTTGATTTGTGCAGCGCCCGCTTCGGGCAAACGGAGGCTTCTCCGATGCCGGTTCGGGGCTCGACAATCTCCATCGGGGTCGCCAGCCCGCCGCACGAGGCGGGCAGCGTTTCCGTGTCGCTGGTCTGCGGAAGCGAGACGTCAACGCTGCCCGGCGCATTCACCTACGTCGCAACAGACGATCCGCCGGCATCGTTGTCTTCGATATCCGGATTGAGCCAGGGGGCACTCGCCCTGATGGAGGGTTCTTCGTTTCGCCGCGACGACGAAATCCTCATCAACGGCGTCGTTTCGCCTGACGTTACGACGAGCGTGTCGTTCGAGCATTCCTTCATACTTCCAGAAATTACCGGACAGGCTGAGATTACCCTGCGCGATTACGCCGGTAGAGAGATCGTCCGTACGGTCACGATCGCCCCACCGACGGTGCCGGCCGTAACGAGCCTGCCGGATCACATCACGCTCGGCGCGGAGTTCTTGGTCACAGGCACGGGACTGCGCAGGGGCCTGACGTACATGCTGGGGCAGGCGCCGATGCCGTTGATATCGAATCAGTTGTTCAACTCCAACGACCAAGCGCCTCTGTTTCGAGCACCGATCAGTGTAGGACCCGGCCCGGCCTTGTTCACGATCGCGGATCATGGCACCGTGCTCGTGACGAAATCCGTCACGGTGACGGTTTCAGGCCCCGCGGTGAGCGCCATCGAGCCGCCGTGCGCGGCCTTTGACGGAGGCTCGCTGGTGACGATTTTCGGAAGCGGCTTCGATGAAGGCGCCTCCGTCCAATTCGGTACCGTGCAGTCGATGGATGTCGTAGTCAAAGACCCCTTCACGATCATTGCCAGAGTGCCGCCATCGCTCAGTGCCCTGCAGCCGCAGATCACGGTCTTCAATCCGGACGGCAGCGCGGCAACGCTGACGAACGCATTCAGCTACAAGTCCGCGGCCGATGGTGGTTGCGGAAGCGGGCGCCATCGCGCGGCGGGGCATTGACGATGATCCGGCGCTCGCTCCTCCTCGCAATCTCGTTGGTGCTTGCCGGGACGACTCTGCACGCCCAGCAACCGGTTGTCTCGATGGCTGCTACCACCTACACGTTTCACGAGACTGACGGCACCGGCGCGGTGACGATCAACCGCAGCGGAAATCCATCGGCATCCTTCAGCGTCAACTATTCCACGAGGATCAATGGAGTAGATACAACCGGCACCGTAACCTTCGGGCCGAGCGAGTTGAGCAAAGTGCTCGCGCTGCCGATTCATAACGATCACGCCTATCAGAGTTGGGCCTCTGAACTACAGGGCTTTATCGTTTTAAACCCGACGACTGGCGTGACACTGGGTGCGGTTCCGTCCGCGACCATCAATATCATCGAAGCCGAGCCGCGACCGCAGGTTACTCTTGCTAGCACTGCCGTGGCCGAGGGCAATCGTGGAACAACCGACGTCGTCATGACGGTGACGTTATCCGGGCCATTCTCAGAGAACGCGGAGTTCTACGCCTCCGTATCGGGCGGCACCGCGACGTTCGGATCTGACTACCAAGGCGGCTATCCGTAGTATCCGGACTCCCGTCAGTTTTTGACCAAGAACATTCCGCGTGGTCAACTGTCGGCCCAGTTCGTCGTCCGCATCGACGGAGATTACCTCCCGGAGCCCGACGAGACGATTCTCATCTACGTGTACGTAGAAGGGTCTGTCTGTACCGGAACGCTGACCATCCTGAACGACGACTACCTCCTCGGACCGGCGTCGCAAAAAGTAGTGCGCGGCAATATTGGCTCCCTCGCTGTGACGACGAGTCTGCCGACACCTACAACCGATCGCGTGCAGCTCTCATCCTCCGATACCAGCATCGCCACGGTTCCTCCTTTCGTTGACATCCCGGCCGGCTCGCTCGGGGCGTCGTTCGACGTCACCGCGGTCGGCAATGGATCGGCAATCATCACGGCAACGATGCCGCCATCGCGCGGCAGCGTGACAAGCACCGTACGTGTCGATGTCTTCACCCCGACGCAGCTGACGTTCGACAAACTATCCGCCGGCGTTGCCCTTGGCGGGACAACAACGATCTCCGCGCATTTCGATCCGCCTCCCAGCGAACCCGTCGTGCTATTTCTTTCGCAGACAAATCCATCCATCGCCAGCATTCCGCAGTTCTTCACCGTCGGTACGAATGGAACCGGTTCGATAGCAATCCGCGGAACGGCCGTCGGTGCCACCGCTGTCAGCATGACACTGCCGGCAGAGTACGGGGGAGAGACGAGCGGGTTTGCGATCGTTGTCTCTCCGCCTGCCGGGCTTGCAATCACTCGCCTCGATACAACCTCCGGACCATCGAGCGGCGGTCAGCGTGTCGCTATTTACGGCGACGGAATGAGTACGCGATGCTCCGTAATGTTCGACGGCGTGTCCGGGCTGAACACTTCGACGTCCGCATCAGGGCTCCTCACGACAGACACGCCGCCGCACGACCCTGCAATCGTTGATATCTCGGTGCGCTGCGACGGCGAGACGGGGACGCTACCAAAGGCGTACGCGTACACGTCGGTGCCATCGCGCCTTACGCGCGTAACGCCCACCATCGGCTCAGCCGGCGGCGGAGTGCTGGTGGCGGCAATTGGGGAAAACCTCCGCCGCGGCCGCTGCTCGCTCTGGTTCGGCGGCACCACCGCCACCACCATGCGAAACGATTCGACGACGGACATGCTTATCGCCGCTCCGCCCCACGAATCCGGAAGCGTCGACGTCACAATGCGTTGCGGCAGCGACGTCTCGACGCTTACGGGAGCATTTCTCTACTCGGACAGCGAGTTGCTTCCCCAGCTATCGGGAGTCAACCCGATTTCAGGCGCTCCAGGTGATCGGGTCATCGTCGGTGGCTCCGCTCTCCGCGAAGACGATGCTATTTTCTTTGACGGCGTCGCCGGACTTGACGTGACGTCGGCCAGCGATCAGCACATCGTTACAGTTCCCGATCTCCCGCAGGGCAATGCCACGATCACGCTTCGCGACGCGGCCGGACACATCGCGACCGGGCCGATCTTCCGCGTGTTGGCGCCCGTCGCGCCACAGATCGCGAGCGCCCCCGCGCACCTTCTGACGTTATCCGAGTTCCTGATCACCGGTGCCGGATTCCGCCGCAGTCTGAGCTTCCTGCTCGGTGGCACCGTGCTTCAGCAGGTCGCCGTCAACTCGACCTACGCGCTGTTGCGCCTGCCAGCTTCCATCACTCCTGGCTCCTATCCGCTGACCATCGCCGGCAACGCGACGATCGCGGGCACGATCGATGTAACGGACGGTATCGCCGTGACGTCGGTGTCGATTCCATGCTCATCCACCGAGGGCGGCCCCTTGGTGACGATTACTGGCGCCGGCTTTGCCGCTGGTGCGGTCGTCTCCTTTGGCGCTGCCGACTCCGCCGATGTGACGGTGCGCGACACGCACACGATCGTCGCCAGGGTGCCGCCGTCCTCCGGTCTCGCCGATGAGACGATCAACGTTACAAATCCAACCGGTGAATCGGGGCAGTTGTCGAATGCCTTCCACTACCGCTGGCCCGATCCCGGCTGTGGCGTGACAAGGCATCGAGGTGCATCGCATTAGCCGCTCTTCGCGCGTTGTCTGCGGCCTCGCCGTGTGTGATCGGTTGGCTGCGGGTAGCGGCGCGCGTGGTCGGGATCCAGGCTTGTCGCGCTCGTGGCAAACACTGATGTGTGGCGCGCGTCACTCGATTATGGCAAACGTTCGGTATCGTTACATTTGATCGCGAATAACAAACTACATCCTGACGGACTACAATCCGTCTGCAGGTCCCAAACTAAAATGCGTTGTCCAATCCTTGCTGCTCGTGTCTTCGTTCTGCTCCTGGTCACGGTAGCTGGCTCGGCATTCGCACAACCGCCACCGCCGCCATTCACCATCAGCTTCGCCTCCGCACAGCTCACAGCACCGGAGAGCAGCACCGTCCAGGTCGTCCTGAAGTGCACCGGTACGGCGCCAGCCAACTTGCAGGTAGGGGTGAGCTCCACATACTTCAACTTCCCGTCTGGAAGCGGATACGGTTACAGCTTCCTCTGGGGGGCGCCCGGCGCGCCAGAGCACGTTCTCACGTTCAATTTCGCGGACAACTACTACGACCCGGGAAGATCGGTTGTTTTCACGATCACGTCCGTGAGCAACGGCGGGGCAATCGGTACGCCGGCGTCCATGACTTTGAACATCGTCGACGATGAAAAACAGCCGGTGCTCTCGATCAGCGACGTAACCATCGACGAGGGAACCGCAGGGCCAGGCATTCCGACAAATATTGCGCGGTTCACCGTCAGTCTCAGCAGCGCGTTAGCCACCCCGACATTCATTCCCGCGGTCGTGCATGATCAGACCGCGAAAAACGGCCTCGACTTCCTATGGACCAATGGCGGAGGGGTCGTCTTCGACGCCGGACAGCAGTCCACAACCCTGTCGATCCCCATCGTTGGCGACAAACTGCCCGAGGGAGACGAGACCTTTACCGTCGAGCTGTTTCCGCCATATCCGATACTTGCCGGAAAGACCATCGGCGTCTGCACAATCCTCGACGATGACGGCGCTGTTTCGCCTCAATCTCAACGGATCGCCGTAGGCGACAACGGCGTGATCAACGTCCAGCTCACCGATCCCGCCGCATCGGACGAAAAGGTGATTCTCGGCACTTCCGATGCGACTTTGCTGTCGGTCCCGAGCTTCGTCACGATCCCGGCCGGCTCATCGGAAGCCCAGGCCGAGTTCACCGGCCTTCGTGTTGGCGCCGGATCGATTCTGGCGACACTGCCACCCTCGCGCGGTGGCCGCACGTACGAGCTCTCCGTAACGGTGCACGACTCCACGACCCTGACGATCGATCCCATACAGCTCGATATCTCCCTTGGCATGTCGGCAGACGTGACAGCGCGCGTCAATCCTGTGCCGGCAGCGCCGGTCAGACTGCTGGTCCAAGCGGTGAAGAGTGGAATCGTCGACATTCCGGACGTTATCCCCACCGGCGCGGACGGCAGCGTGGTCATTCCCGTGCGCTCAACCGGGCTTGGATCGACCACGGTGAACATTGCGCTTCTCGATATTGAAGGCGGAGCATCCGCGATTCTCGGCGTCAACGTCACGCTGGGCCTCGGACCCTTTGTCACAAACGTCGTGCCGGAGCTCGGCCGCGTCTCCGGTGGCCAGTCGGTACGGCTCGACGGCTACAACTTCTCAGATCATTGCGCGTTTTCATTCGGAGGAGCCCCGGTGCCGGATGGTAGCCCGCAGCCTGGCGGAAACACGATCTTCTTGGTGACGCCACCACATGACGCGGGAATCGTGGATATCTCCGTCCGATGCGGTACAAGATCGTTTGTGCTCGCGGGCGGGTTTACATACCAGCCAGCGCCGTTGAAAGTGACTGATATTTCGCCGAAGTCCGGGACCACGCGCGGCGGAACGCTCGTCGGCATTATTGGCACCGATCTTTGGTTCGATTCCTGCAGCGCTCGCTTCGGGCAAACGCAAGCATCGCCTGTTTCGACTAACGGCAACACGTCCAACATCTCGGTTATGAGCCCGCCGCACGCTGTGGGCAGCGTAGACGTGTCGCTCGTCTGCGGAAGCGAGACGGTAACGCTGCCGGGCGCATTCAGCTACGTCTCCACGGACGACCCGCCAGCCTCGTCGCTTTCGACTTACGGATTGAAACAAGGGACACTCACTGAGATATCTGGTTTCCTGCTTCGTCGCGATGACGAAGTGCTCGTCAACGGCGTCGTGTTGCAGGACATGACGACTCCGGAACCGGACCTGCACTTGGTCACGCTTCCCGAGATCGCCGGTCAGGCACAGTTGACCTTGCGCGACTATATCGGCCGAACACTTACCAGCACGGTCACAATTGCTCCACCCGACATGCCGGTCGTGACGCAGCTACCCGATCGCATCACGCTCGGCGCCGAGTTCTCGGTTTCCGGTACCGGACTTCGCCGCGGCTTGACGTACATGCTCGGGCCGGCGCCGGTGCAGGTAATCCCGAATCCGGTGAGCAACGCCTTCACCGACCGTTCCCTCTGCGATAGCTGTGTTTCGGCAAGGGTTTTTCGAGCACCGGTCAGTGTCGGACCCGGCACGGTTTCATTCACGATCGCCGATCACGGCACTGTCGTCGTGACGAAATCCGTCGAGCTGACGACGTCCGGCCTCGGCGCGAGTGCCATCACCCCTCCATGCGCAGCCTTCGACGGAGGCTCGCTCATCACGATCTCCGGCAGCGGCTTCGAGGAGGGCGCGGCAGTACAGTTTGGTACCACCTACTCTATCGACGTTGTCGTGAAAGACCCCTTCACCATCATCGCAAGACTTCCTCCATCGTACGGCATTGCCCAGCCTCAGATCACGGTCTTCAACCCGGACGGCGGAGCGGCAACGTTGACGAATGCGTTCAGCTACCAGTCTTCCGCCGACCCGGGCTGCGGCAACGGCGGCGGGCGCCATCGGGCCACGGCGCATTGATGATGGTGCGCCGCTCGCGGCGCGGTGCCTGGTCACGCCGAAGCCGGGATCGGGCCAGCGGTAGTGGAAGCCATTCGACAACTGCGCCGACTCGCCGGTTGGGTTGATACGACCATACTTTCCGCGCGGAGTGGTGTCATAGCCAGAACAGTCAAAAGCGCGCGCAGCGCAGCTAATGCGACGCGTTGTCTGCGGCTTCGCCGCGTTGTCGGTTGTCTGCGCGCAGACAACGGGCGGCGAAGCACGCGCGGTTACGCCGTCGGCGGTACCCGGAAGCGCGTCCCGCTGAATGTGATCGATCGCGCCGATTTCCGCCGCGCCGCTTTACGTCGCGACAGGAAGTCTTCCTTCGCCTCGGTGAGGGTGGTCGGGACGTAGGTCGCTCCGGCGGAGAGCGTCTTGGCGCGATCGCTGGCGAAGGCTGAGCCTCCGGCGACGATCGTCAGATCGTGGAACGTCGCTGCCAGGAGCTGCAGCAATCCGTGTCCTGCCTGCACGTGGTCGGCATTCGTGCAGGAGACGAAAACGGCCTCAGGCATCACCTCTCCGATGAAGGAGAGAAGCTCCTGGTCGGGAAGGTCGGTGAAGTAGTCGATCGAGAAGCCTTCCTCGCGGAGCAGTTGCGTCAGCATCAGCGTTCCCAGGGAGAGGCGCTCGCTCTTCACGGAAACCGCCACGATGTGACGCTCCGCATCGGGGACGCCGGCATTGCGGTCGCCGAAGCGGATGATGAGCTCGCGGATGACGTCTTTGATGAAGTGGTCATTGGCCGGTGTGATGCGTTTCCGGTCAAGCTCCTCCTGCGCGAACGTCAGCGTCGGGATGAAGAGGTCGGAGAACATCTCCTCCATCGTGTCGCTTTCCGCGTGGCGGTCGGCGATGGCGATGGCGCCCGTGCGGTCGCGCAGCAAGAGGCGGTTGTAGAAGCTGAGATACCCCTCGAGCGGATCCTCGGCGCCGAACATGATGGAGAAGATGCGCAATGCAGGGATGAACTCGCCGCCGACCGTGAGGCAGACCGAGATGGGAACGGCCAGAAGAAGACCTACCGGCCCCCAAAGCCAGCTCCAGAAAATGGCCGAGACGAGAAGGGCCACCGGCGAAACTCCGACGCGATGTCCGACCACGATGGGTTCGACGAACCCCCCGATGAGCTGATCGGTCAGGACGAAGAGACCCATGACCGCCAACGGCACGTACCAGTTCGGGAAGACGGCAATCGAGAGGAATGTCGGCAACGCCGCGCTCAGCACTGCGCCGACGTAGGGGATGAACCGGAACAGACCGGCCATCACGCCCCACAGAGGCGCGTGCGGCACCTTCAGAAGAAAAAGGCCGAAGCCTACGAGAACGCCGAAGCAGACGTTGAGCAAGGCGATGGTCAGCAGGTATCGGCTGATGCGATCCGAAGTCTCTCCGATGGCCTGCGTGGTAACCGTGAGGTGGGCCCGCCCGGCCAGCCGCAACATCTTGTCGCGCATCTGCTCGCGGTCCTGCAGCAGAAAGAAAACCAGGACGACGACCAGGAAGGCGGCCGCAACAAATTCGATCGTCGGCGCAAACGTCTTGTAGCGGTCCGTGAAGTTCTGGCGGTCGGGGATGACGCGCACCTTGAGATCAGCGCGTTCCTGCTTGTCGGCGGTCGCCTCCGTGACGCGCTGAAGCGTCTTCTCGACCAGGGCAAACGTGCCGCCCCTCGTCTTTTTCAGGAAACCGAGCTGCTGTTCGATCTTTCCGCTCGTGGCCGCGTCGGCGAACTCCTTGGCCACGTCGTTGAACTGCTGGTACAGCCACCATCCACCGAGCCCGAGGCCGGTCACGATGAGGCCGAGGGAAAGGACGATCGCGCCGGTGCGGCGAAGCGGGGTCCGCTCGAGAAGCGAAACGATCGGCGTCAGGAGGAACGCGAAGAGGATCGCCAGCGCGATCGGAACGCAGACCGGCTTGGCCAGGTAGAGGATGGCGATGACGATAACCGTGACGAAAAGGGTGCGCGGGTTCGACTGTCCCCGACGGTCCGTGGTGCGCTTTTCGGAGAACGTGATTGCGGAATCCGGCACACGGCGCACGGAAAGCGTCTTGTCGAAGTCGTCGGTATCGTCGTCGTCGTAGGGACGCACTTGGATGAGTTTACTTTGTCTGCGGCTTCGCCGCGTTGTCGGTTGTCGGTTCTCGGTTGGTTGTCAGTTGTCAGTTCTCGATTGTCCGCGCTGCAGCGCGTAGTCGTTCTCGACCAATGCCCAAGCAATTAACCGACCACCGAAGCGCAGCAATCCTCGACACCGTCCACGCGGGCCGCCGCGCGCAGACAACCGACAACGCGGCGAAGCCGCAGACAACCCGCGAAGCGCAGTCAGCGACGCCAACGCAGCACGGGCTGTCTCGCCGCGCGCGCCTCGTCCAGCCTCCGCACCGGCGTCGTGTGCGGCGCGCTGCGCACGAGTTCGGGACGCTCCTCGCACTCTTTGGCGATGGCGATCATGGCGTCGCAGAACGCGTCCAGCTCTTCCTTTGGCTCGCTCTCGGTCGGTTCGATCATCAGGGCGCCAGCCACGATCAACGGGAAGTAGATCGTCGGCGGATGGAAGCCGTAGTCCATCAGTCGCTTGGCGATGTCGAGGGTATGGACGTCCTTGGGTGTCTGCAGCTTGTCGCTGAAGACGACCTCGTGGAGCGAGGGAGCGTCGTACGGCAGGTGATACGAGCCGCGAAGACGCGCCCGGATGTAGTTCGCATTCAGCACGGCGATCTGGGCGATCCGGCGCAGACCGTCCGGGCCCATCGAGCGCATGTAGGTCAGCGCGCGGACGAGCACGTTGAAATTGCCGTTGAAGGCGCGGACGCGTCCGATCGATTCGGGATGACCGTGGTCGAGGTAAAACGTCCCGTCATCACGGCGTTCGATCGTCGGCGTAGGCAGGAACGGAACGAGCCGCGTCGAGACACCGACCGGCCCGGCCCCGGGCCCACCACCGCCGTGCGGCGTCGAGAAGGTCTTGTGCAGATTGGAGTGGATGACGTCGATGCCCATGTCGCCGGGCCGGGCGATGCCGACGAACGAGTTGAGGTTGGCGCCGTCACAGTAGAGATAGGCCCCCTTCTCGTGGAGGATTTCGGCGAATCGTTTGATGTCGCTCTCGAACACGCCGAGGGTGTTGGGCACCGTGATCATCAGCGCGGCCACGTCTTCGGTGACTGCCGCCGCGAGCGTGTCGATGTCCACGGTCCCTCGGCTGTTCGACTTCAGCTCTTTGATCTGATAGCCGGCGAATGCCGCGGAGGCGGGGTTCGTCCCGTGCGCGGAATCGGGGATCAGGATGTACTTGCGCGCGTTGCCGCTCGTCGACAGCGCCTTGTGAACCATGAGGATGCCGGTCAGCTCACCGTGCGCGCCCGCCACCGGCTGCAGCGTCACGCGCGGCATCCCGAAGATCTCGATCAACGTCTGCTCGATGTGCCATAGCAGCGCGAGATTCCCCTGCACCTGGTGGTCGGGCTGCAGCGGATGCGACAACGCGAAGCCCGGCGTGCGGGCGATCTCCTCGTTGAGCCGCGGGTTGTGCTTCATCGTGCACGAGCCGAGCGGGTAGAGCCCCGCGTCGATGGAGACGTTGAGCTTCGAGAGACGCGTGAAGTGGCGGATGACGTCAACCTCGGAGACCTCGACTTCATCCTCGATCTCGCTCCGCATCAGCGATGCCGGCAGCACGTCGCTCGTCTCCGGTACATCGAGCGCGGGAAGCCGGTACCCGCGCCGTCCACGCTTCGAATGCTCGAAGATGAGGCCTACGCCGTTCTTGTCGATCGTGGTTGTCATGATGGATGTGGTAGCGCGGTTGCGCGGTTGCGCGGTCTCGCGGCGGCATTTCGACGTTCAGGGTACGCATTGCAGGATTCATGTTTGCGGATCGCCGGCGTAGCCTGCGTGAGATCCGTAGCCCCCGGCTTCAAGCCCGGGGTGTGAAGACCCGCCCATGTTGCAAGCCCGCGTAGCGGGCGAGAGGGAAGAGAACGCATGAACCGCGAGTCTGTCGCCCGCTTAAGCGGGCTCGGACTGGGAAAGAACTCGAAAACCACCGGCTGAAGCCGGTGGCTACGGTTCTCACGCCGGCTTCGCCGACGATTTGAGATCGGACGTTTCGTTTGCGCCTGGAAGCCGTGCGGGACGTGCGCGAAGGCGCGAATGGACAATTTAGACCCGCGCTCGGCGCGGGGTCTTGAGGGGGTAATGAATGTGCGGCCGCGGAGACGGCCCCCGCTAGAGTCGTAATCGTTGTGTTGTCTTGCGGCACACCACTCCGAGACCCCGTTACCGCGAGACTCCGCGACCGCGCGACTGCCCCTCATCGCCGCTCCCTCGAGATTGCCGCGGTCACCACGGCAACGAAGTGATCGAGGTGCTCGCGCGTGTGCAGCTCCGTCACGGCGACGAGGAAGTCGTTCTCGTGACCCTCGTAGAACTGCCCCAGCGGAATGCCACCGAGAATCTTTTCGTGCTCCAGGTCGGCCAGGATCTGCGCGGCCGGATATGGCGTGCGCACCACGAATTCGTTGTAGACAGGGCCGCTGAATGGCAGCACCACGGAGGCGATGTTGTGCAATTTACTGCGCAGATAGGCGGCCTTGTGCAGACATTGCTGGCCGACCTCGCGCAGGCCCTCTTTCCCCATGAGCGAGAGGTACATGTTCGCGCCGAGAGCGATCAGGGCCTCGTTCGTACAGATGTTGGACGTCGCTTTCCCCCTGCGGATATGTTGCTCACGTGTGGCAAGCGTCAGCACGTAGGCGCGGCGGCCGTCGACATCGACGGTTTCGCCGACCAGGCGTCCCGGCATGTGCCGTTTCAGCCCGTCCTTCACGACCATGAATCCGACGAAAGGCCCGCCGTACTGCGTCGGAATCCCCCAGGCTTGCCCTTCGCCGACGGAGATGTCAAAGCCGTGCGCGCCGGGCGGCGTGAGGATCCCGAGCGACGTCGCCTCGGCGATGACAGCGATCTTCACCGCGCCGGCGGCGTCGGCGATCGCGGCGACGGCGTCGTAATCCTCGATCACGCCGAGGAAGTTCGGCGACTGCACGGCCACCGCGAAGACGTCGCTCGAACAAGCTTCGCGCAGCGCGGCGGCATCGATCCGGCCATCCTTCGTCCAGCCGACTTCCACGATCTCGTAGCCGAGGTTCTGAACGTACGTGCGGACGGTTTCCGTGTATTGCGGATGGACCGACTTCGCGATCACGACCTTCGGGCGATTGTGGACCACGCGTTCGGCCAGCAACACAGCCTCGCAAAGTGCCGTCGAGCCGTCATACAGCGATGCGTTGGCGACGTCGAGGCCGGTCAGCAGGCATTGGTGCGTCTGGTATTCGAAGATCGATTGCAGCGTCCCCTGCGAGACCTCCGGCTGGTACGGCGTGTACGACGTCAGGAACTCCGCGCGCAGAAGGAGCTGATCGATACAGGCCGGCTGGTAGTGCAGATAGGCACCGCCGCCCAGGAACGAGATGTGATCGACGGCAGTCTTGTTCTTCGCGGCCAGCGCGCGAAACCAGCGTCGTGACTCGATCTCCGACCACGGGCCGGGGATGTCGAGGAGCTCTTTCAGCTTGACGTCGTCGGGAATCGTCTCGAAGAGGCGGTCGATCGAATCGACACCGATCACCTCCAGCATTTCCTGGACATCCTGCGAGGCGTTCGAAATGTAGCGGTGTTGATCGGTAAGGGGATCGGGGAGAGGCATCGTCAATGTTGAATGTTCAATGTTGAGTGTTGAATGTTGAATGTCCGGCGGGTGTGCGGAGGTCATTCAACACTCAACATTCAACATTGAACATTCAGCATCGACGGCTCCGCCGCGCGTCAGTGCCCTGACTCCTTTTCGACGTACTCCTCGTACTCCTCGGCGGTCATCATTTCATCGACCTCTTCGGGAATGCTCAGACGCATCTTCATCATCCAGCCGTCGCCGTACGGGTCGGTGTTGACGAGCTCCGGCTTGTCGTTCAGCGCTTCGTTGACTTCGATGACTTCGCCCGAGACCGGCGAGAAAAGCTCGGAGACGGCCTTGACCGATTCGATGCTGCCGAATTCGTCGCCCAGCTCCAGCTCGGTTCCAACCCGGGGCAGCTCGACGAAGACGACGTCGCCCAGTTCCTTCTGCGCGTAGTCGGTGATGCCGATGACGGCCACGTCGCCTGCCTCGGGATGAACGTATTCGTGGCTCTTGGCGTACCTGCTGTCGTCAGGTGTCATGGTTCGCTCCTTCGGTCATTTCGCGCGCTTGTAGAACGGCGTGGGAACGACGCGCGCTCTGGTCTCTTTTCCACGGATGAGGACTGCGAATTCCGTCCCGGGCGCCGATTTGTCGGGCGGAAGATACGCGAGTCCGATCGCTTTTTTCAATGTTGGCGAGTGGGTGCCGCTGGTCACGACCCCAACCTCCTCACCGCCGTCGACAACCGGGTAGCCGTGCCGGGCGATGCCGCGGTCGACCATCTCGAAGCCGGCCAGCTTTCGACGCGGTCCCTCGGCCTTTTCCCGCTGCAGTACATCCCGTCCGAAGAAGTCGCCCTTCTCGACTTTGACGATCCAGCCGAGGTCGGCCTCCAGGGGCGTCGTCGTCTCGTCGATGTCGTTGCCGTAGAGGGCCATCTTCGCTTCGAGCCGGAGGGTGTCGCGCGCGCCGAGGCCGCACGGTCTGGCACCGGCGTCGATCAGTTTGCGCATGATGCGCGGCCCCTCGGAAGGAGCGACGTAGACCTCGAATCCGTCTTCGCCGGTGTAGCCGGTGCGCGAAATGATAGCCGGAACACCGTCGACGACGCCTGTGCCGAAGCGGTAGTACTTCATCGGCGCCAGGTCGACGTCGGTCATCGGCTGTAGTAAGCGCTCGGCCTCGGGGCCCTGCAACGCGAGTTGCGCATAGTCGGCGCTCACGTTGCGCACGTCGACATCCAACCCCTTCGCCGCGTCGGCGATCCACTCGTAGTCCTTGTCGCTGTTCGAGGCGTTGACGACGATGAAGAAGTCGTCGCCGGCGTTTTGATAGATGAGGATGTCGTCCACGAATCCCGCGGTCGGGTAGAGGAGTCCGTTGTACTGCGCACGTCCGTTCTCGAGCTTCGAGACGTCGTTGCAGGTGGCACGCTGCAGCAGCGCCAGCGCCTCCGGACCCTTGACCGTCAGCTCTCCCATGTGGGAGACGTCAAACAGCCCGACGTGCTCGCGGACCGCGGCATGCTCTTCGAGGATGCCGCTAAACTGCACCGGCAGTTCCCAACCACCGAAATCGACCATCTTCCCGCCCAGCTCGTGCTCGAGCTGGTTCAGAGGGGTCTTCTTCAGATGTTGATCTGCCATGGCGGGGGCGTACGCTAGCACACGGGGGGTGGGGAGTGGGGGGTGGGAGTGGGAGAACCGTGGCACGGAACCGCAGGCCGGCGTTAACCTGCATTTCTCACGACCTGATTGAGCCTCCCTGCCTTCCGCCGCAAGCCATGGACCGATGTGGCATGGCACAGACACTCTTGTCTGTGCTCCGGCCGAAGCCGCGTGCCGTGAGCGCTTGCAGTCTCTC